>WSNO01000041.1 GCA_009773415.1 Nitrospirota bacterium
CCTGACAGTTAGATTTGCGGACGGCTGAACGTCAACAGACTGCGCAAGGCATTCGGTCACGAACTGGCGAGGATTGCCCCGGCCGACGCAGACATCGTCATTCCGGTGCCTGATTCCGGCGTGCCTGCGGCTATCGGGTATGCCGAAGCAAGCCGGCTGCCGTTTGACTTCGGGCTTATCCGCAACCACTATGTCGGACGCACCTTTATCGAACCGAAACAGAGCATTCGCCACTTCGGCGTAAAGATCAAGCTCAATCCGGTCAGGCATATCCTGCGCGGCAAGCGGGTGGTCGTCGTTGACGATTCGATTGTCCGCGGCACGACCTCAAAAAAAATCGTCAAAATGCTTCGGGAGGTTGGCGAGGCCAAGGAAGTGCATCTGCGCATCAGCTCTCCGCCCACGATTTCGCCCTGTTTTTACGGCATCGACACGCCGACGCGCCAGGAGCTGATTGCCTCGTCGCATCAAATCGAAGAAACCCGCAAATATGTCACCGCAGACAGCCTCGCGTATCTGACGATTCCGAGCATCAAGCTGATGCTGCCGAAGCCTGAGGATTATTGCTTTGCCTGTTTTGACAACCACTATCCGATTGCCTTCCCCGGTGAGGAAAAAGAGCAGATGGAACTTTCGTTTACATAAGGAAGGCGCGGTTCAGCCATTTCCCCGTTCTTTTTTGGGAGCCGCCGGCCGAGGTCTGGGAGGCAGCCCTTCTTCTTCTGCCGCCTGTCTTCTGAATTCTGACTCCTGATGCGCTATAATTGAACATACGGCATCACGAAACAAAGGGGGCAACGCGCGTGTTTACCTCTGTTATCCGCTCCATCTACACCACAAATCTCGGTATCAAATCGCATGAATCAGTCCTTGTTTTTACCGATACCATCGAGCCCGGCGAGTCTCTTTCGGAAGTGGACCGGTGCCGCCGCCTGCGGTTACAGGATGTGGCTCTTCTCACCGCTGAAGTCGGCCGCGCCTTCGCAAAAAAGGTTCATTACCTTCAGTACCCGGCGATGCGCAGCCACGGGGTGGAGCCGCCGGCCGAGGTCTGGGAGGCAGCATTCGGCAAAAAGGCCATAACTGCGCTTGATAAGGCAGGGGTGTTAGAACCAATTTTTCAGAAAGAAACGACCGATGCAATTCTTCTAAAAGCTTCGTTCATATTGAAAAAACATGTCAGGGTTGCAGTAGATGCGGTAATTGCGCTTGCCAACTATTCGACCAGCCATACACGGTTTCGCGAGCTGCTGACAAGGGTGAGCGGGGCGCGATACGCAAGCATGCCGCTTTTTGATGTTTCGATGTTCGGCGGGCCGATGAGCGTTGACTGGAAGGCTCTCGCCAGCAGAACCCGTGCAATCGCAAAGATGGTAAACAACGCTGAACTGGTTGAGATAACGACTCCTGACGGCTCGCACCTGAAACTTTCGAAGAAGGGTCGCAAGGCACTTCCTGATACCGGAATGCTGACAAAGCCGGGGGCTTTCAGCAACCTTCCGGCAGGTGAAGTTTTTTTTGCGCCGGTTGAGGGGTGTGCAGAAGGAAAGCTTGTCCTCAGATGGGGGCCGACTCAGGTGCTTGGCAGCCCGATTACGCTTATTATTTCAGAAGGCAAGGTTCGCGATGTCGTCGGCAACGACCCGTATGCTGACGTATTAAGAGCCACACTTGCCGAGCGGGATGAAAACCGGAATATTGCGGAACTCGGAATCGGCACGAACGATCGGGCAAAGAGGCCCGACAATATTCTGGAGGCAGAAAAAATTCTTGGCACTGTCCATGTCGCGCTGGGCGACAACAGCTCGTTCGGAGGTGTCGTAAAAACACCCTATCATCAGGACTTCGTCTTCTTCAAACCGACCGTTACCCTGATAGCGCATAATGGATCCCGGTCGGTCATGATGACGAAAGGCATGCTTTCGGGGGATATTTGATTTAATCATGATTTCACGCAGATTGAAGAAAGATATTCTTATTCTTTTCGGCATTCTTCTGATGTTTTGGGGATACTGCAGCTCTTTGAAGCTCCGCCGGAACCGGATTTCCTCAACATGCAGGTCACAGCACTCACACCTGAAGGGGCAAAGATCAGTGGCATTGCAACCGGCGCATCCGGCGAGGCAGTCACCCTGTCAATAAACGGAAAATCGTTGACCGTATTGAAAAAACAGATCGTACAACTAAACGGCGTCTCGCTTGATGAGCAGGAAACGAACCGGGCTCTGCGTGCCGTCATTGCAACCATATTCGGGGGACTCGTGGTCTGGATTGCTGTTTTTGTGCTCTAATGAGGCAGCACGAAACCACCTGCAAAAGGAGGAGAAATGGACTATATTGTTGTGTTTATTACGGCTCCGAACGAAGAAGAGGCAGCGAAAATGGCGCGTGTGCTTGTCGAAGAAAAACTGGCCGGCTGCGTCAACATTGTGCGCAGTATCAGCTCAATATACAGCTGGCAGGGAAAAACAGAAGATGATTCCGAGGCGCTGATGATCTGCAAGACAAAAAAATCCCTTTTCGATGCGCTCAAGGAACGTGTCATTCAGCTGCACCCTTACACGGTTCCTGAAATCGTTGCGCTGCCAATTATCGCGGGCTCCGAAAAGTATCTGGATTGGCTTCGCGAAGTAACACAATGAATAAAGCACCCTACACAAGACTTATCTGCAAAGATGCCTGTTCTTTTTATAAGCCTGGCAAGAAGGAGTTGCGGTGCGGTGGCTATATTTTCCTCTCAAGGCACTTCACCCTGAAAGAACTCAAAACAATGCCGGCTGCAAAACCTCTCGGCGCAGTACTGGTCGCCGGTTATGCTTATCTGAAGCATGAGGAAATCGAACGGCTGCTCTGCGGGGCATGCGATTTCCGTGTGGACGGCTGCGATTTCGCCGAAACCTGTTCCGGTCCGCCCTGCGGCGGCTATCGGATAGCGCATCGACTCCGGAGCAGTCTCGCCGATACCGCCTGATGAGACAGCGAAGGGGAAAGCCTCACGGCTTTCCCCTTCGCTGTCTGCCTGAATCCTGCCTCTTCCTATCGGCCGACCACTTCGCTGATCGTTTTCTGTTTCTGTCGCTCCGGCCCGCCGCTCTGCCGGGCAACCTGGTTTGCATTTTCATAGGCAGCGACCGCCTGCCGGCGATTTACTGCTTCAGACCGCTGCGGGGGGGCAGTCTCGGTCTCCGCCGGCCGTTCGGTTTTTGCCTGCTTTTGGCTCTGAATGGTAACTCGATCCTGACCTTCTGCTGCCTGAGCAGTTTTTTGAGCCTGCTGCTGTTTGCGCTGTTCTGCCTGCTGAGCCTGCATCAACTGCTGCAAGGTCTGTATCGATTGGGATGCACTGGTTTCGCTGACTGCCATGAGGAATCCTCCTTTGTTGCCCGACACATGGTGTTAAATACTCACAGAACAAACAGGATGCGGTTATCTCTCGCTCTGTATAGTTTTATGCTACCGCTTTTCCTCAGAAAATACAAGTTGCAAGGAAATGCTTCCGATGCTGGAAATGATACGGCTCGATCATGGGCATGAATCTCTGAGCAGCCGGAAAAATCCGGGCTCACACGTTCTCCCGCCGCTCAAAAAATGCAGGCCTATTGACACCCGATCTTTTTTCCTCACATAGTAGAGGACGGTGAACACTTCCCGGTCTGATGCCGTGGGGTTTTCTGACGGTATTGACACAATGCGCCGACGCTGCCGCTGAACGGAAAGGAGACTCCTCATGATTCGATTGAAACGCCCGGGCATGCTGCTTCTGCTCGGCGTCGCATGTCTGCTGATTATAGCATGCAAGTCCGCTGAGATTGCGGAGAAACATCGCCTTGCGCTGAAAGGGGAACTCGGCCTTTCCTGCCTGACAAAAGAACAGTGCTGGGAGGAAGTGCTTGCAGGGAACCCGCCAAACCCGAAATTTGCAATTGCGGTGCCGCCCAGCATGGGACTGGAATATGCAAAAATGGCGCGCGACCGTTTTGGCTCCAGGGTTCTGATCACCAGGTGGGACGGTTATTTCATAGCCAGAAGCCAGTCCATCAATCCTGCATTTGCCGACGCCCTGAAGCACGATCCCTTCATCTTCGATATCCGTCCGTCCGCTGATGCGCTGGCCCGGCTGCAGTCGATCGATGAGAAGATTATTCCCGTGCCGATTGAAGTTCGTGTCCGCACATCATTCATCGAACGCGCGTTCTCGACACAGGCAACCGTCAACAAGGAGTTCATGGAACAGGGTCTCATTCGGGCGCATCGGCCGCTTGCGACAGAAGTCTTTGACTGGATGGAGCGGGAAGTGCGTCGTAGTGAGAAAGTGAAGGCGAAATGAAACGACTGTCCGTCCTCCATGCAGCGATCTCCGCCTGCCTGATGGTTGCCTTCCTCAGTCCGGCGCTTCTCCATGCCGCATCCTGCGAGAGCATTGCGCGGCAGGTGAGCAGGCAACTGCCCGTGCCGGTGAATGAAACAGAACTTGCCGAGGTCCTGAATTCGCTCAATGCCTCCGGCAACAGCGAACTTCCGCCGAAGTTTCTCACAAAAAAACAGGCGAAGGATGCCGGATGGAAGCCGGGGAAGAATCTCTGGTCTGTTCGGGAGTTGAGGGGCAAGAGCATCGGCGGAGACGCCTTCGGCAATTTTGAGAAAAAACTTCCCCGGGGCAAATGGCGCGAGGCTGATCTTGATTACAGAGGGGGCAAGCGCGGCGCCAAGCGGATTGTGTTTTCAAAGGACGGAAAGAGAATGATTACGGTGGATCACTATACAACGTTTACGGAGGTGCCGGCATGCCGGTGAAGCGCTATGTTCTTGACGGACGCGCCGTTCATTCGGTGAAAGCATTCTATGATGAAATCGAAAGGCTTTTCCCGCTACCCGAATACTTTGGCCGCAACCTTGACGCATTGGCCGACGTGCTGACGACTGACATTGAAGGCCCTTGCGAACTCGTCTGGGAGCATACGCTCCTCTCGAAAAAAGCATTGAAGGGCGACTACACCAAAATTGCAGCAATGTTGAAACGAGTATCTGACGAGCGGGATGATTTTCGGGTGACGTTCAAGGGCAAATAGCTCTACATCCCCACCATTATCATAAGGTGAGAGATAGGACGGACAGCGCCAAACGCACTGCTGAGCAATAAAAAAGGGAGCGCATTGTGGCATGCGCTCCCTTTTTTAAGAAATGCTGTTCTATTTGACCTGTTTGATATAAGGCCCCAGCACCATGTCATGGTAGCCCTTGCCCTGCGGGATGACGGGGTAAACCCCTTCATCGCGGTCGGTCACCACCTCGAGAAAACACGGGCCGTCGGCAGCGAGAAACTCCGTCATCGCAGGTTCAAGCTCTTCGCGTTTCCGCACCTTGCGGGTCCACTTAAATCCGCACTCTTTCGCAACCTTCGCGAAATTTGCATCAAAGCCGCGTTCGGATCCGGTGCACTGGCCATCATAAAATACCCGCTGAATGTTTCGCACCATGCCGTCGGCATGGTTGTTCAGCAGTATAACTTTGATTGGTATGCCGAGCGACCCGATGGTGTGAATTTCACCCATGTTCATTTTCAGGCTGCCGTCGCCGTCTATCGCGATAACCCGTGCGTCCGGATTCGCGAAGTGCACGCCTATGGATGCCGGCATCGAGAAGCCCATCGTGCCGAATGCGCCGGAGGTAATGAACGACTTCGGACGTTTCGGAAGGAGCCACTGTGCCGCGAGCATCTGGTGGTTGCCGACACCCGTTGTCACCCTGGTGTTGTCGGTCATATTGCGGGAAAGCAGCTCCATCACTTCTGCCGCCTGAATCTTAGCCGACTCGCGGTTGAAGTTCAGGCAAAAGTTACGCTTCAGCGAAGCAGCCCGCTTCTGCCACTCTTCGATATTCAGCTTGATCGGATTGTGACGGGCGTACTCCAGCAGATCTTCCAGCACGGTCGCCGCATCGCCGATAAACGAGAACTTCGGCATGCGCGTCACGCGTACTTCCTGCACTTTAAGCGGATTGATATCAATATATGCGATATCGGCCTTTAGTCCCGACTCGCCGACTTTTTGGACCACGCGGTCATTCCACCTTACGCCGAAGGCAACGAACAGGTCGGTCTCCTGGATTGCGGTGTTCGCATACGGGGTGCCGAACATGCCGAGCATGCCGAGCGCGGTCTCCTTGTTTTCATCGAGAACGCCCTTGCCCATGAGGCTGTTAATCGAAGGAATGTTGAACATGCGGTTGAACTCGCGGATCTTCGCGCTTGCCGCCTGATTGTTCATCCCTCCGCCGATATATAGAAGCGGGCGCTTCGCCTTTTGGAGGAGATTGAAGAACTGCTTGCACTGGTTGGCGCCCAGATGGGTTTCCTGTTCGTACTTCAGGCGGAAACGCTCAATGTCCACCCCTTTGTACATGCCGGTTTTCCGCTGCACATCGAGCGGGAAGTCGATGACGACAGGTCCGGGCTTGCCCGACTTCGCATAAAAGTATGCGTCTTTTACCGTCTCTTCAATGTCGGAACTGTCGTTGACAAGAATGACCTTCTTCGCCGCCGCGGCAAAGACCTCTTTCACGTTGATATGCTGAAACTCGTCCGTATCCATCCGGCTCTGCTGAACCTGTCCGGCAAAGACGAGGATTGGAACAGAATCGGCATTGGAGTCGGCAACAGCGGTCAGGGTATTGGTAATAGCCGGTCCCGACGTTACTATGGCAACCCCGACCTTGTCGCTCGAGCGGGAATATCCGGCGGCGCTGAATGCCGCCGACTGTTCATTTGCATTTATGTTGACCGAGATAGAGCTCTGTCCGAGCGCATGATACACCGGCAGGATGGTCGCGCCCGTATATCCGAAGACCCGCGAGACGCCGAGGTCCTCCAGGCTTTTGATCATAATCTCAGCGCCCTTCATTTCCTTTGTCATTACACCCTCCTCTGTTTCAAAAATAAAAAATCACCTTGTAAAAATACGATGTCGACGATGCAGCGTCTTTTACTTCGCCTTAGGCAGGCTCATTTTTTTCCTCTGCGCTTTCGCTTTTTTCGCTCCGCCGGCGTCAGAAAGAGCGGCTTTTCTGATGCGAATCGTATTGGCATGGGCTTCCAGCCCTTCGCTGTCGGCAATGCGTTCGACGGTATCGGCAAGCAGGCCGAAGCTCTTTGCATCAAACTGCAGAACGCTCGATCGCTTCATGAAGTCATACACGCCAAGAGGCGATGAGAATCGGGCGGTACCGCCGGTAGGCAGCGTATGATTCGGACCGGCTGAATAGTCGCCGAGCGGCTCCGGAGTCCATTGCCCGAGGAAAATCGCCCCTGCGTTCGTCAGCACATCGAGCAGATCCTGCGGCTTTTCGGTCATCACTTCAAGATGCTCAGGCGCAATCGCATTTGAAACGGCCACCGCAGCAGCACTATTTTCAACAAGGATTATGGCGCCGAATGCTTTCAGGGACTTTTCGGCAATCGCGCGGCGTTTCAGCTTTCTGAGCTGCGCTTCCAGCTCCTGTGCGACCGCCTCAGCAATCTCCGGCGAGTCGGTGACAAGTATGCTTGAGGCAAGTTCGTCATGCTCTGCCTGGCTCAGCATGTCGGCGGCGACAAAGGCAGGATTTGCGGTTTTATCGGCGATGATAAGAATTTCGCTCGGCCCGGCAATCATGTCGATATCGACCTCTCCGAACACCATTTTCTTGGCAAGTGCAACATATATATTGCCCGGCCCGACAATTTTATCAACCCTGCGAATTGTGTCCGTTCCGTAAGCCATTGCACCAACCGCCTGAGCGCCGCCGATGCGGTATGCCTCGGCAATGCCGAGCATGCGGATAGCCGCCATGACATAGGGGTTAATCTCGCCGCCCGGTGTCGGCACACAGAGCGCGATTTCACGCACTCCCGCAACCTGAGCCGGGATAACATTCATCAGCACTGTTGACGGATAGGACGCCTTCCCGCCGGGAACGTAGACGCCCACGCGGGCAAGCGGCCGGACCATCTGCCCGAGCAGCGCTCCGTCTACTTTCACCGCCCAGGACTCTTCCTTCTGCTGCTCATGAAAATCCCAGATGCGCCGGGCGGAAAGCTCCAGCGCCCGGACGACGTTCTTGTCGGCCTTTGCCGCAGCCTTTCTGATGTCGGCAGCCGGCAGTTCCAACGGCAACGTATGCTTATCGAATTTTTTGGTATAGGAGGCGACAGCCTTGTCGCCTCGCTTGCGCACGTCGGCAAGAACGGACTTCACCGTCGCCTCAGTCTCGGGACTTACGCCTGCCGCGCGGCGGTTCAGGAGCTGGAGAAATGTCCGGACTTCAGGCATGCTTTTCAGAAGTTTCATGATTTGCATATTATACTGAGCACGCCGGAGAGATACAAATAAAGGCTGCGGTCCTTCACAAGAGCAGGCGAAGCACGAGTGCCTCATGAAAAAGCCCTGTCTCATCGTAGCGCCCGGTCCGGCGGCAAGAAGTGACCCGCATCAACCGACGCTCGGGCGCTGCGCTTTAACCACGGCTCACTGGATGGATAGTGCGCACCTGCTGCGGGATTGCACGCAACGAGCCGGCAAGTTCGGTCTAATACGGAACTTTTATCGCCGCGATTTCCTCTTTCGTTATGTCAGGCAGGCGTTTCAGCATCCATCCGCCGACCCACTGCTTAAAGAGCGAAAGGTTCTTCTGACGCTCCGCCTCATCAGCGCCGAGGTTCTGGTACATATTCCCCGGTTTGCCGCTTCCTGATGTTTTTCCATCATCAAGTCTGCGCATGAGCGCACCGGTGTCCTGCCATGCGGTATAAAACACGAGATGGCTGTAAGTGTCCATGCGGGGACCCTTCCCCTGCTTCATCCAGAAAGCCTGTTCCTTCTTGAAAGCAGCGTACTCAGGCGCTGAATCACTGCCGTGGCAGGCCAGACACTGCTTCTCCATCACCGACTTGATATCTTTCGTATACGTCACCTGCTCCGCCTGCGCTGCTCCGGCAGACAGAAACCCCAGCACTATTGCTGTAACAAATACCTTCCTCATGAATTTCCTCCTTTTGTTTTTATTGGGCAGATCTGCTCAAGACACTTCCTCAGTGAGCAGACGCCGCACGCATGACACAGCATGACCGGAATGCTCTGCTTTTTCGCCTCATTCATCACCTCACGCTTTGACGTGTGCGACACCTTGTTCGTAAAAACGATCACCGCGTCAGAGTCGCCGATTCTTTCGCCGAGGTTCCTCGTCGGCTTCGTAAATACCTTCAGCTTTACACCGAAACGCTTTGCCTCCTGCTCATATACCCGCTCCAGTCTGTCCATTCCGCCGATCAACGCTATGCACATACTCAGCCCCCTTGTGCGCCATGTTCAGGGACAATCCCGCCCCTGAACATGACCCCGATAATTAAAACTTCATCGTGACGCCGAACAGATACGCCACATCATCTTCCGGCTTTGTCAGTCCCACCTTTACGCCCCCGTCAACGCTGAATTTCTCCGATAGCTGATACATGAGCCCCCCCAGCGCAAACGCCGGATTCGTGCTGGTTGTTGCATCCGGATTGCGCTCAATGCCCACATTGGCAACGACCTTCAGATCCTTGACGACCTCAACTTCCGCCGCCGCAGATGCGTGCCAGAGGTTCTTGCGATCCTCAAACCTGTTCTCGTTTCTGATGTACCCAAGGTTCACATGAAACGCCCACGGAGCAAGCTCC
>WSNO01000008.1 GCA_009773415.1 Nitrospirota bacterium
CCCGTTCGACTTGCATGTGTTAAGCACGCCGCCAGCGTTCGTTCTGAGCCAGGATCAAACTCTCATTATAATCCTGTTTTAAACTCATAACTGCAAAAAACTTGCTTGGCATGTTCTATCCGTAGTTTTCAAAGAACAAAAATTCCACAGCACCATACTGCTCGTTGCTGGCTGATCATTCTGACCCATCATGGGGCCTTTTGTCAACTACCTCAGCTCGGCTGGAGCCTTCCGGTACTGTAGAGCACTTCACTTCAAAGATCGACTAACGATTTAAGAGTACCAGCCATCGCAGAAAATGTCAACCCCCCTCAGGAATTTTTCACTTAACGCATTGTGAACTTTGACTTTTTCCGACACAATTGCGTATTCTGGACTGATGCACATGCTCCTGATTCACCGTTCCATTCTGAAAGAACTCGCGATTTCATTTGCGCTTTCCCTTCTTTTCCTGAATTTTACCCTGATGATGGAAAAACTTCTCCGACTTGCCCGCATTTTGTCAGGAGTCGGCGCCTCTCCGGATGATATGTTATTAATTGTCTTATACTTGCAGCCGCAGATCCTCATTCTGACAATACCTATGGCGCTGCTTCTGGCAATCCTTCTCACGTACGGCAGGATGAATGCCGACAATGAGCTTATCATAATGAGAAGCTGCGGCATGTCGTTCCGGCGCATTGTCTATCCTGCCGTCTATCTTGGAATCGCCTGTTTTTTTCTCAGCATTCTCATGAGCTTTTATCTTGGCCCCAGAGGAGCTGAAGCGCTTCGCCTGAAGGTGACCGAGATATTAACCATCAGGGCTCCGATGACTATTGAGGAAGGAACATTCAATACTGCCTTCAAGGATGTCACCCTGCTGGTTCGCCAAAAGCCGGATCCGAACACCCTTATTGATATTTTTATAGTTGATGAGCGCAATAAAGACGAACAAAAAGTGATTGTGGCGAAAAAAGGTGACATTCTGCAGGAAAATGAGGCATTAAGCTTCCTGTTGACGGACGGACAGGCTTATATTACAAAAAAAGACATTGTGACCGAACTTTTCTTCGGCACCTACCACTTCAAGCTGACTCCTTCCCTGGAGCCGGCAAGCCGAAAAAATAGCGAGCTCACCCCGTGGGAATTATTCAAATTTGCTCAGGGCGCATCAGATCAGGGCATGTCTTTTATGCTGGAGCTGCACCGCAGGCTATCACTGCCGGCGGTCTGCATTATCGTCATACTCCTTGGAACTGCACTGTCGCTCATTGCCGGGAAATCGGGCCGTCTTGGGGGGCTGACGATAGGACTGTCCGTTTTCGCCGTCTACTACACAGTCCTTATTTATGGCGAGAAGCTCGCACGCTCCGGCAGCCTGCCGCATTATCTCGGAGCGTGGCTCTCATTTATCGCATTGAGCATTTTTTCTTTTGTCGTATTCGAACGGGTGAACAAGCGATGAATCTGATTCAGCGCATGTACATTCTTGATTTCCTGAAAACCCTGATGGTTCTCGCATTCGGCATTGCGGTCATTTTCAGCATCATCGGCCTCGTCGACAAACTCGATGAATTTCTGCCCTTCAATCCGCCGATGAAGCTGCTTGTTTCATACGCCCTGAACACCGTACCGAAATATATGCTATACCTGATGCCGATGGCAATCCTCCTCAGCAGCCTCTTTGTTTTTTCCCAAGCGATACGCAGACGGGAAATCGTTGTCATCAAGGCAGCCGGCGGCAAACTCAAATCGCTTCTCCGTCCATTCGTCGCCCTGGGCATTTTACTGATGTTCATCAGCTTCCTCTTGGGCGAAGTGATCGTGCCGGACACTGCCAAGAGACTGCGCGCTATTTCCAATCAGATCACGAAAAAGGAGCGCAAAGTCACCTTCAGGGAAGGCACCCTTTACATTCGGGGGAAAGACGGCTCCATAGCGCGCATTGGCCTCTACCTGCCCGACAGAGATGCCTATCAGGCCATAACCATTTTCCGCATGGGAGATAAAGGACTGCAGACCCGCATAGACGCTGATTCCGCGGTTTGGGAGCAGGAAACATGGAAACTGAAAAATGCGCGGACACTATCGATGGAAACCGGCAAAGTGACTGTGGTCAGTGAACTTGAATATCCCGGCATCGAATCGCCGAAAGCCTTTCAGAGCGATGTCTGGAAGGTCGAGGAGATGTCGGTTATGGAACTGCTGCGCTTCAAGAACCGCCTGCAGGAGGCCGGCTTCAGAAACACAAAACTGAGTACCGACATCAGTTCACGCATTGCGTATCCAATCATCAATCTCTTCATGCTGCTGCTCGGAATTTCGCTCTCGGTCGGCGGCGATCAGAGGACACTTCAGAAGGTTTACGCGCTCCGCATTTTTCAGAATACCGAAACCCATGCCGGCGTCGTCTCGGCAGGTATTGGACTGATGATCAGCCTGGCATACTGGCTCGGCTATTCGTTCTTCCTTTCGCTCGGCTATGCGGGAAGCATCCAGCCCGTCATTGCGCCGTGGATTGTCCCGATAGCCTTCTCCGGCATTTCCGCGTACCTTTTTTACCACATCCCCGAATAGCTAAACGGAACGGAAGGCTGCACGCAGCTCAGAAAGCGTGCTCGATATGCTCCAGGCTCAACGCTCCCTGCCGTGCAACAATGCTGACAATATCGAAACGCACCGGGCACTCCCCGCCATGCTGCTTCATATATCCGAGCGCCACCTTGCGCAGCTTTTCCTGTTTTTTACTGGTTACCGCCTCAAAGGGCTGGCCAAATTGCGCTGAACTGCGCGCCTTCACTTCAACGATAACAAGCATTTGACCGTCCCGTGCGATAATGTCAGCCTCTCCATACGGGGCGCGATAATTTCGGTGGAGTATCGTGTATCCTTTTTGACTGAGAAGCTCTGCGGCGGCGTCTTCCGCCCTGGCACCAAACGAGACAGTAGTCACTGTTCTGAAGCCTCTCGGCCTTCCGCGCTTTCCGGAAACAGCACTCGGGTTCCCGCCAGGCGGTCAAGCAGCGAGGGCAGGCTCTGGACATCCCGGATGTCCTTCTGGCAGAGGTTTATTAGCGATTCGCGAATCGGGGCGTGCTCCTCCCAAAGTCCGGGCAGCAATGCTCTCATCCGGGACTGAAGAGCTTCGCCTTTCTCATCCCAATCAAGAAGCAGAACGATATTGCTGTAGTGCTCGTGAATTCCTTCAGCAAACTCATACAAGCCGAGGCGCCCATGCAGCGCAAGAATCTCTCCGGAAAAGCCGAGAATCCTGAGCGCTTCAATATCACGCTTCCCCTCAACAACAATAGGCACCTGCTCGTTGACATGATAAAGATGCTCAAGCACCTCGCGCAGCTTGTCTGCCCGCAGCACATCAAGGCTCAGCATGCCGATATCTCGAAGATGCTCCGCATGCCTGAACTGCAATTCCTTATCATCGCGCTGACTGGTATGTTTCCTGTTTTCGCTCATGCATTAAAACAGCCTGACAACAGTACTGCAGGCAGTTCTCTCATGAACGGCTTCTATAAAACATGCCCAAAACGCTGACGAAACTCTTCAGGCTTTAGCTTCACCGTCTTTGCAAGCTGCGCAAGCGCCTTACCCTCGAAATCATCACGCTCAAGGCGAATCATGTATTTCCTGGCGACTTCATAGTTTATGGAATGAATATCGACCGTGCGCACCTTCACGCGACCCGTCGTATAGTCCATCATTTCGACAAACGGAATCGGCCGCATATGCCCTTCCTCGAGCACAATCGTTGCTCCGGTGCCGCCGCGCAACAGGAACCTGACCGCGCCGTACCCGAGATTGCGGGTATACTCAACATCAAACGGAATCGGCGCCGCCGCGCGCAGTTCGTACCCGACGTTCTTGTCGACAATCGTCATCTTAATGCCGAACGATTCGAGCGTCTCGCTGACAAAAACCTTTAAAATGCGTCCCAGCAGAATTTCGGACAGGCGCAGTCGCCCGGTCTCATCCATCTGGCACGGCTCATAGCGCCGCAACTCTTCTTCGTCCAGCTTATTGGTCAGCCCTTCGGCGAGTATCGCAACCCCGTGATCCTTACCCATTGAAAGCCGCTTGATAATCGACCCGGCCAGCACGTCTCCGATGCTCCGCAGCGGCATTTTATCGGCCTGAAACTCTTCGGGAATGAGAGCCACTGTCGTTCCCGCAGCTTTGCCGATGCCAAGCGCGAGATGCCCTGCATGCCTTCCCATGGTCGTGATGAAATACCACCGGCCCGTTGTCTTGGCGTCTTCCATGATGTTCTTCACAATCTCGACTCCCCAGTGGCGCGCCGTCTGGTAGCCAAACGTCGAAACCCCGCCCGGCAGAGGAATATCATTATCGATCGTTTTTGGAACGTGGGCAACGCTGATGGAGCCGCGCCCTTCCTTCTCAATCCAGTTCGCCATGAAGAGTGTACCTTCGCCGCCGATAGTGACGAGATGACTGACGCCGATCTGTTTCAGTGTCGCCATGAGAACCTTGAACTTCTCTCGGGCCTTGTCCGGATAGTCGCGCGAAGTCCGGAGAATCGAGCCGCCCTGGGTATGAAGCCGGCTGACTTCGCCTATAGTCAGCGGCATCGCACACTTCACATCACCGTCAAACAGGCTTTTGAACCCTTCGTTCACCGCCTCAATGGTTGCGGAACTGATGACGCCGTTAATGCCCGGCGCCGGCCCCCCTCCTACGATAATGCCGAGAACGTTTTTCTTTGCCATGTGCGCGTTCCTTTCTCACTGAAAAGTGTTCTTGTCCAATGTAACGAGAATAGACACTATTATAGCTGAGAATACATGCAACCAATAGCCATAATTTGAAAAAATGTCAAGGCATAATTTGAAAAAACGAAGGTGTTTCGGGGAAAAAGATTGCTCGTCCGGCTATGCCCGCAGTCGCTCGATACGTTCGTCCGCAGCAGGTGAGACAACAAGCGTGCTCTGTCTGCCGTCCTTTTCAACAGTAACTGAAACGGCCGAAAGCTCCCGGGCGGCTGAATAGCGGGCGGTCAGGGCAGCGGCGGTTTCCAGGTCGGCTGCCGACGGGTTTCCGATGACGGCGGTGAGCGGACTGCCGCAGTCTTTCACAAAAAGGCGATAGTCGTCGGCACCCAGCAATTTGTCCAGTTCCGCGTTGTCCCGGTCATCACGCCCGACAACAATCCTCGCGCCGCCTGCACCCTGAAAGTGGCGTCCGACCCGCACCATCAAAACATCGCGGACCTCCACGTCCGGGCTCTTCTGAATCACCCGTCGCAGCCTTTCGGCATAGAGCGGATCAGTCAGCAGGCAGCCGCCGGCCGGCTGCGGATAGTCGCCGAGCCCAAGCTCTTCCGCCAGTGCAATCTGAGGTTTTCGGGAACGTCCATTGAATGCGTAGAGTTTTTCCCGATTGACCATGCCGAGTTCTTCCGGGATTGTGGGTTTCATCAGTTTTGCGCTGAGGGGGCGCAGCACATATCCCTTGAGCCCCGACTCGCGATCGATGATCGGCAGAACATCCTTCCGCTGGCTCATAGGTCGCTGCCACAAAACCTCGCCGGTCACGATGAACTCGGCACCTGCTTCCGGCATGAGCATTTTCGCTTCCCTGAGCATAAGGATTTTGCAATCCAGACACGGGTTCATGTTTTTGCCATAACCGAACTGCGGCGTTTTTACGATATCGATGAACTGAGGCGTTATATCGCGGACAAGCAGATCAAACCCAAAGCGATCGGCCGCCAGACGCACTGCCTGACGAACCGGGTCCGACTGATAGCAGCCGAAGCCTGTCTGAAATGTTACCGCAGTCACCTTGACGCCGAGTCTGAGCATGACGAGAATTGCAAGCATGCTGTCAAGCCCGCCGGAGTATAATGCCAATGCCTTTGCCACGAATGCTCCTTCGGAAAGTTTCGGAAACCGGAGACGAGAAAGCTGCTTAGGAGGCGGACGCCTTCAACGCTACAAGCAGGCGCTCCGGAGAGGCAGTCGCGGTGCCGACCTCGCCGACCACAATGCCGGCAGCATGATTTGCGATAACGGCCGCCTGCTCAAGCGAAGCGCCTGCGGCCACGGCAAGCGCAAAAGCCGCTATGACGGTATCGCCCGCGCCCGTCACGTCGTACACTTTTTTCGCGACCGTCGGGAAGTGCTCAACCGCTATCGTGCGGGAGCCCGCCACCTTCTTGAAAAGACTCATGCCGTCTTCACTGCGCGTGATAAGCACCGACTTGCAGCCGAGGCGCGAAATGAGCGCCTTGCCGGCCTTCATGAGGCTTTTTTCATCACGAATTTCGACGCCTGACCCCTGCGCGGCTTCCATCAGGTTCGGCGTTATGAGCGAAACGTTTTTGTAAAAATGGAAATGACCGACCTTCGGGTCAACCGCAACAAACGTATCGCCGGGTTTTGCAAACTTCATAACAGCGCTGACGATAGAAGCGGTAATGAAGCCTTTTTTATAGTCCGAAATCACAACAGCATCATGCTCCGGCACCGCCTTTTTCAGATACGCCATCATACCTGTCAGGATCTTCCCTTCCAGCTTTCTGCGATCTTCCTTGTCGAACCGGACCACCTGCTGATTATGTGCGATAACGCGCGTTTTGACCGTCGTGGGACGCTTGTCCTCAGCCACACCCGCAGTATCTATCGCTTTGTCCGCCAGCAAATCCTGCAAAACCTTGCCCGCAGTGCCTTTGCCGATTATGCCCGCAACCGTCGCCCTGCCGCCGAGCGCAATGACATTATTGGCAACGTTGGCGGCACCGCCCAGCAAAAACGATTCGCTGACCACATCGACAATCGGAACCGGCGCTTCCGGCGAAATGCGGTTCACCTTGCCGAACAGATAGCGATCCAGAATGAGATCGCCCACCACCAGAACCCTCTTGCCATGAAATGCTTTTATTATTTGCGTGTAGGGCATGAATTGAGCATACCCGACCGTTTTTTCAAAAATCAAATCCACGGCAACTCATCGCATTGACACCATGCCGCAGGTCGCACTAGATTCTGGAATATGCGCACCTGTGGAGGGACGGATACAATGGCGACGGAGCATGCGCCGAAGGCCGGAAACACAGGACATAAAACTCCACTCAAATCATCTGTCATTCCCGCAAGCAAAGCGCGTCGGGAATCCTTCTGCCTCTGGCCTTCCCCCTCGGCCGTTACTCCGACTCGTTCGGCGTCCTTCCCTGTCCGCAAAAAAACACCGCCGCAGTTTGACAGAAGAGCCGTTTTTTGGCTACATTTAAGCGTTTGCACAGAGGGAGGATGCATGGAACATTCGGTGTTTCAGCTTATAGCGCAGGCCGGCTACGTTGTGAAGGCTGTTCTGATTACGCTGGTGCTTTTTTCGGTTATTTCGTGGACTATCATATTTTACAAATGGCGCCATTTCAGCAAGGCTGAGGCTGAGTCGAACGAGTTTCTCCGCCTGTACAATTCGCTCAGGGATCCTGCCGACCTGTTCTCGGCTTCAAAAAAATACATGACCAGCCCTCTGGCTGTACTCTTCAGAAATGTCTATGCGGAAAAAACCTATACAGACAAGGATGAACTGCGCCGCATGCTCAAGCGGTACAATGTTCTTGAAGAAGCGAAGCTTGAGCGGTATCTGCATTTTCTTGCGACGACCGGTTCAACCACGCCGTTCATCGGACTCTTCGGCACGGTATGGGGCATCATGAATGCTTTTCGCGGCATCGGCAGCGCCGGTTCCGCTTCGCTCGCGGTGGTAGCGCCCGGCATCGCCGAAGCGCTCATCGCCACGGCTATCGGCCTGGTAGCGGCGATTCCCGCCGTCGTTGCGTACAACTATTACCTGAGCCGGGCAAACCGCATGATGGTAACGCTTGAAGACTTCCGCGAAGAACTCGTGGATTACATCCTAACGAAACGATGAAAACATCCCGCCACAGAACGGTCATGTCCGAAATCAACGTCACGCCGCTGGTTGACGTCATGCTTGTTTTGCTCATCATCTTCATGGTCACTGCGCCGCTGTTGCAGCAGGGCATCGACGTGAACCTGCCCAAAGCAAAAGGCAGGGAATTGCCGGCTGAAGAGCGTGTCACGATTGTCATCAAGAAGGGCAATCAGTTTTTTCTGAATGAAACCGCCATGTCGCGTGACGCCCTCGTCAAGAAGCTCGCCGCCATCAGCAAACAGAATCCGCAGGTCTTTCTCAAGGCGGACAGGGATGTGCCGTACGGAGTTGTTGCTGAAATTATGGGCGAAATCAAGGAGGCGGGTATCGAGAAGCTCGGGATGGTTACAGAACCGAGCATCTCCATGCAATGAAGAAGTCCGGACTTTATCAGGCATTCGGTTTTTCTCTGGCACTGCATCTCTCGCTGCTCATCATCGCTGTCCTCTTTGTTGCCATGTCCCCTTCGCGAAAGCTTTCTGTAAATTATGTCGTCACGCTGGTCGATGCCCCCGGCGGCACTGCGGCGACAACCGCCCCATCGCCGGCTCCGGCAGCCGCACAGATAAAACCTGAAGCGCCGCCGCAGAAAAAAGCTGAGCCGGCGCCCGAGGTTCCGAAAAAAACCAGGCAGGAAAAAATGGCGGAAGAGCAGTTGCTCAGCGACCGCGTTGCGGCGCTGAAATCAAAACGAAAAATCGAAAGCATGGTCGCGCAACGCCGCATGGCTGAAGTGAGCGGCTCGAAGCAAACGGTCCCGGCCGCGCCTGCGGCAAAGGCCGGCAAAGGCAAGCCGTCGGGTGGTGATTATGTTTCCCTCGTGACGACCAAAATCCGTCAGAACTGGATATATCCGGAATCAGGCGACAAGGCGCTCGAAACAACCGTCCTCCTCAGGGTACGCAAAGACGGCAGTGCCATAGTCGATAAAGTCATAAAAAACTCGGGCAGTCCACTGTTCGACCGCTCGGTCCTGCGCGCAATAGCCAAGGCGAGCCCCTTCCCGCCGCCGCCGCAGGAAATCGAAATAGAAGCGAGGTTCTACCCGTAATGATACTATTCCAGCGTCTTCATGTTTTTATAACATTCCTCTTTATTGCCGTCCTTGCCGGGCTTTTTCTGGACAGACCGCCCCATGCCCATGCCGACAAGGTTTTTATCGACATTGCATCTCCCGGCATGAGAAAGCTGCCGATAGCTGTTCAGCCATTTATCGGTGCGACCGAAGTGTCTGATGTTGTAAAAGCAGACCTGACGTTTACCGGTCTTTTTGAGTGCCTTGACGATGCCGCACAGATTGAGCAGGCAGGTCAGCCTTTCAATTCGAGCAACTGGCGGGGTCTCGGCGTTGAGCTGGTTGTAAAAGGACGAATCACAAGCGGATTGCACATGCTTGTTACTGCTCATGATGCCGTTGACGGGCGTGAGGTGCTGCGCAAGGAATACTCTGCATCCTCCCGGGGGGCACTCCGCCAACTGGCGCATGCTGTATCGAATGATGTCTATCGCGTTCTGACCGGACGGCAGGGAATCTTCCGCTCAAAAATTGCCTTTGTCGGTGAGTCCGGCGGGCGAAAAGAGATATACATCGCCGACTGGGACGGCTACAAGACGGGTTCGACGGGCATTTCCGGCGGCGTCCTGCTGAAGCCCCGCTGGTCGCCGGACGGTTCAAAGCTCATTTACTCCTCGGAGCGCTTCCGGCAGTGGGATCTCTTTGTGCTTGATCTCAAGACCATGCGGGAAAAACATATCCGCACAGCCCGCGGCCTCACTATTGCCGGCAACTTCTTTCCCGACAGCCGCCGCTTCGTCTTTTCGATATCGCATGACGGCAGTTCAGGCATATACACGGGCGACAGCGTTAGCGGTCAGGTGCAGAAAATTGCGTCTTCGCCGTGGATTGATGTATCGCCCGCAGTTTCTCCGGACGGGAAAAGCATTGCTTTTGTCTCTAACCGATCAGGCGGGCCGCAGGTTTTTCTTTCTGACGCTTCAGGCTATTCTGTCCGCCGCGTGACCTATCAGGGAGGGTACAACACCGCCCCCGCGTGGTCGCCTGCCGGAGACCTCATTGCCTATTCCGGACTTGCCGGAGGAGGGCACCAGATTTTCGTGATGAAAACTGACGGTTCGGGAGTGACACAGCTCACCGACCGCGGCAATAATGAAGAGCCTTCTTTTTCTCCTGACGGCAGATACATTGCTTTCATGTCTGACCGTGACGGTGCCAAAGGGATTTATCTGATGCGCTTCAATGGTGAGGGGCAGATGAGAATTACTCCCCGCGGCATCAAGGCAACCAGCCCGAGCTGGTCGCCGAACTAATTTCGTATCTACAAAAAGAAGCAGGGCGCGGATTTCTCCGCGCCCCGTCTGTGCTGCTGAAACTCTGCTCTCTGCTTCCTGAAGCCTGTTTTGCTACTCCTTGCTGATTTCGTACCGGCCGTGCGGATCGATCTTGATATTGGCGTTCAGGAATGACGCATCGTATCCGGCATTTTTCAACGCATGGTATGCGAGCTCCGCGCGCACGCCGGTCAGGCAATGCACCACGATTTTCTTGTCTTTCGGAATCTCGGCCAGCCGCTTCGGCACATCCTGCGTCGCGATGTTCTTCGCCCCAATCAGCATGCCGTTCTCAGCCTCTTCCGAATCACGGACGTCCAGTATCAGGACATTCTTCGGCTGAGTTTCGGCAATTTTCTTGAACTCCTCAACCGCGATTTCGCCCGGCCGCGGTTTCGGTTCATAGACGATTTTTGTCGGCATATCGCCGGAAGCTATCGTGTACCCGGCCTTCTTCCACTCCTTGAATCCTCCGTCAAGAACAACGATGTTTGTGAATCCGCCCCAGAAGCTGATCACTTCAAAAGCCTGAACGGCCGACTGCGTATCATACGAATAGAGAACTATCGGAGCTTTTTTGTCTTTCGGGAACTTGTCCACCGCATGACTCACGTGGGTGAGAGGAATCGATATTGCCCCGGGAATATGCGCGGCTTTTGCTTCACTCGCCGGTCTCAAATCGACAATGATGGTGGGGATGTTGAACTTGACACGCTCCGTCAGGCACGGAACGCACGCAATGGAAAGCTGCCCGGCCTGTTTCCACGCCGGTAAACCGTCAACATAGACCTTTACATTGGTATAACCGAGTTTCTCCGCCTTCCTGGCAGAGGATGGGCTCAGTCTTCAGGTGGGGCCGGCGCAGTAAAAGACAAGAGTTTTGTTCTTGTCGGCCGGCAGTTTGTCGATATGTTTGTCGAAGTCTGCGTCATAAATATTGATGGCTCCCGGTATAGCACCTTCATAAAAACGGGATGCCGGTCGGGAATCTACAATCAGAGCGCTTCCTTTCTGCACAAGATCGATCATTTGCGACGTTGATACAAGCTTGTCGGGCGGAACGACTGCGGGCTGTTTGACCGACACCGCTTTTGCATACAGCTCCCCGTTCTTCTCAACATAGGTGACTGCGATTTCCTTTTCCTTCGGCATCTTGGCAAGCGGCTGGGCCCAACCGCTCAGTTTCGTGTCATCGTCGAATTTCACCGTCCAGATTGCGCCGGTGTTCACGGCGAATGTCTCCGCTTTGCCGGAAATACTCCCGATCATCCCGCGCAGCACCTTGTCTGCCGCCGGATGGCACTGAGAGCAGGGCTTCAGAAGCGTCGGCTTCTGCGGCACCGGTTGCTGGGCAAACGCGGGCGCCGCAAAAAGCACTGCGCCTGCTGTAAACGCCAAAAGCCCCTTGAGAAATACGGAAGGTCTTTTCATAGGCTTAAATCCTCCTTTTTTGCATTGTGCATAGATAATATCTATATTTATAGCACATTTCAAAATTAATAAATGTATAAGCAATTCTTATGCCGAACATAATGTGGCATCGAAGTTGATTACATAACCGGATGAACAAGGAAATATCAGTGAGAAAACAGAACATGTTCATAACAGGGAGCGTTAAAATGTTAACTGATGTGTTAATATTTGGCATGAAGCAGTTAACGGTGAACAATGCGCCCGATCTCTTCAACAACGCCGGTTTTTTGAACAGCGTCATCGAAGCAATGTCCGACGGACTCATGATTATCGACACTGACAGCACCATTCTTTTTTTCAACCGCGCCGCTGAAAACATCACGGGCTTTCGTCGTGAGGACGTTATCGGTCAAAAATGCACGATGATCGACAGCGCCGTATGCAGCAAAAAAGTGAATTCCGGCAATCAGACAAAGTGCACGCTTTTTGAAAGCGGCAGCATTACTAAAATGCGCTGTCAGCTTCGGGCCGGTGACGGGCGCGAAATACAGCTCCTGAAGAACGCCGTGCTCCTGAAAAACTCCGACGGAGAAGTCATCGGTGCGGTCGAAGTAATGACTGACGTTACATCTGTTTACGAGAAAGATCGCGAAATCGAACAGCTCAAGAGTGAACTGATGCAGGAATACGGGTTTATGGGACTTATCGGCACCAGCCTGCCCATGCAGCGCATGTTTGAGCAGATTCGCAATGCCGCGGCGAGCGAGGCTCCCATCGTAATCACGGGCGAGAGCGGTACCGGCAAAGAACTGGTGGCTCGCGCCGTGCATCGTCTCAGCCGTCGGCAGACGGGTCCGTTTGTGACGATCAACTGTGCCGCGCTGAATGAATTTCTTCTGGAGAGCGAGCTTTTTGGTCATGTCAAAGGCGCTTTTACCGGCGCAGTGCGCGACAGGCAGGGACGGTTCGAAGCGGCGCTGCACGGCAGCTTGTTCCTTGATGAAGTGGGCGACATGCCGCTCTCCATGCAGGTAAAGCTGCTTCGCGTGCTGCAGGAGCGGGAGATTGAGCGGGTCGGCGATCAGCGGACTATAAAGGTCGATGTCCGTTTGATGAGTGCAACGAACAGAAACATGGAAGAGTTGCTCGGTGCAGGAAAATTCCGCGAAGATCTCTTCTACCGCATCAATGTTATTCCGATTCATGTTCCGCCGCTCCGTGAACGCATCGAAGACGTTCCGCTCCTGATAAATCACCACCTGGAGCGGATCAATCAAATCAACAGGAAAGTCATTCATCATGTCAGTCCGAAGGCGCTTGAGTCGATAGAATCCTATTCATGGCCCGGCAATGTTCGCCAGTTGATCAACATGATCGAATATGCGACCATGACTGCAAAAGGAGACTCCATCGAACTGAGCGACCTCCCGGAATACCTCTTCAGACAAAAAGGGCCGGAGGCATCTCCTGCTCAAGCCGGAAGAGAACGCATCAGCAAAGCCAGGCTCGTCGCAGCCCTTGAACGTTTCGGGGGGAGCCGCACCCTGACAGCCCGGCATCTTGGCATCAGTCGCGTTACTCTGTGGAAGCTCATTAAAGAATTGAAAGTTGCGGTATAAGCTGAACTGTTGCGGGGAGGGCAAGCCCTCCCCGCAGGTTACTTCTCAGAACTGCACGTCAAAGGTAGCGTAAATATTCTGGGCTTTCTTCAGCGGCTGGAACATCTGCGGAGCGTACATGGTGGTGGTGAGGTCCGTAATCTTTACAGGCGCCCCCACCCAGTTGTTGCTGCCGGTGTAGTCAAAATCATAGTACTGGTAGCCTACCCGGAAGAATGCCTTGCCGAGCTTCGATACCGGCTTCTTCAGCAGTTCCTGGATGGCATAAATCTCGTATACACTGCCGCGGGTTCCGAGCTTGCTGGTCCACATGTCGTCAGATGCAGGGGTGAATGTGATCCAGTTTTTGGAGCCATGATTGTACTCAACGCCAATCTTGGTGCCGGTTGACGGAATATCATACCGCGCGCCGGCATACAGGGCATATCCGGTTCTGGAGTTTCTTCCGGCCACGTTGTCCCACATCAGCCCATACTCAAGCATGCCGGGGAACCCGATGATATTGGAATTCGGATGCGTTTTGCTCATGGCGGACGACATAAAGAGATTCAGGTTGCCGGGGCCAAGGTTGTCGATCTTCCCGGAAACAACCGCGCCGAACTGATCGATGTCGCCAAGGTTCGTGTTGCTGAGCGTGCCGAAGCCCGGGAACGTCATTGCAGAGAATTCCGGGAATGCAAAAATATCAAACCCTCTGCTGTACTGAACCTCTACCCGGAAGTTGTCGGTTTCGTAAGGAACAACATTGAAGCCAAGAAAATTGACATCCTTCATGCTATTTGCAGAACTCCTGAAGCCGCTGTCAAAACCCTTGCCGTAACACAGCTTCGCATAGAAGCCCGGCAGTGCATCAATGTCGGGGGCGACACCGAACGTAGCACCATCGAAGGCATAGTCGATCAGAAGCCCCGGCACTCCTGCCGAGCCTGTCTTCTGGTTGTTCAGCCGAAGATTCGTCGGCACCCCGCCGGTCGACGGACGGCGTCCCACCGAGAACCAGATCGGCTGGTCTGCAATGTTGCTCCACGTCGCATATGCCTGATCTACCCGCAAGGCATTGTCGGACGGCGTGTGGGCTACGTTGCCGTCAAAGATACTCTGCTTGTCCGCAAAAAACGAATTTGCCCCCGACACAGGGCCACCGGTTTCATGTCCCCAGACCTTGTACATGAGCAGGCGTGTCTTCACCTGAATGTCCTCGGTCGCCTTGAACTTCATGTTCAGCCCGAGCCGGTTCGTCAAAAGCGCCTCGTTCTTGAACTTCTCTGATGGAACAAGAACAGGGGGAAGACCAAAGGGATTGACCGGGTTCGGTGTGAAGAAATCTGCTGATGTGCCGCTCATGTAGTCAAACCGTGTCCGGAAGTCTCCCCCAATCTCAAACCATGCAGGCCATCCCCCTGCCGACTCCTCTGTTTTCTTTTCCACTGCTGCGGTTTTCTTCTCGACGTTTCCAATCCGCTCTTCTTTTACGGTTTCTTTCTTCTGCAGCTCTCCCATCTGCTGCTTTAACTGCTGCAGCTGCTGGGAAAGTTCTTCGATCTTCTTCATCAGGTCCGCCTGGTCCGCTGCCCACGTCGTGGCAGGTGCCAGGAGGAACAGAGAAAGAAGCATCGCCATAGCTTTGCTCATACCGCACCTCCATACAAGAATCCACCCGCAAAATGCAGGGTTGTATAATTTAAGGCATAGTATAGCAAGTGCTGTGCCTTGGAAAATGCATTTCTGCCAGAGGCTTGTTGCATTGATTCATAAGCGAAATTGCTATCATCAACAAGGCTGAGCAGAGCAGAATTGTTAACTGCTTAACATTAATTAACTGTGTCCGCTATAAGCAAAGCTCCGCATCCGCAGTTTCCGCCTGAATAACTGCATGTGGTATTATTTTGGGCAGTATGGGAAAGAAGACTGTCCGGCACCACCTGCCGGTAAAGACACTCCGGGATATCCTTACGCCGCATGTCATTACTCTTGCGCCCGACGCCTGCGCGGATGAAGCAATTACTATCATGCGCAAACGACGGATCAGCTGCATTGTCGTCACGGAGCAGCAGCAGCCCGTCGGCATCTTCACGGAGCGAAACCTGGTCGATGCAGCACACCGTGCGGTCGACTTCGCCGGCACGAATATGCGGGCGCTCATGAGTTCGCCGGTTGTTACTGCGCCCAGTTCGACAACTATTTACGACGCGTTCAATCTTTTTTCACTGAAAAAGATCCGTCACCTGGTCGTCGTCAATGCGCAGGGGCATATTTCCGGCGTTATTACGCAGTCTGATCTCATTGCGCATCTCGGCATCGAGTATTTTGTCGAAGCAAAAAAAGTCGGCAAAATCATGAACCGTACTGTGCAGAGCATTCCTGCGGGCAGCCTTGTTCGTGACGCGCTTGCGCGGATGCATGCCGGCAAAATGAGCTGCGTCTTCATTGCTGAAAAGAATATTCCGTTCGGCATCCTCACGGAACGGGACATGACCCGTCTCATTTATGAAAAACATGATTTGAACAAGACAGTGGTTGAGGAGGTCATGAGCAGCCCGATAAGGACTGTTGCAAGCGATGCGCCCCTGCACGAAGCCATTCAGGCGATGAAGCAGCACAGGATTCGCCGACTGGGAGTTACTGCCGGCGACGGCATGCTGACCGGAGTGATTACGCAATCCGACATCGTCAGGGGTATGGAAGGGCGTTATACTGAGTCGCTGCGGGAGATTGTCCGGGAAAAAGAAGAGCAGCTTCAGGCTGCGCTCAGCAGCTTCCGCGAGAAGTCCGCCTACCTTGACAGTATCATGCGATCATCAACTGACAGCGCCATCATTGCTACCGACATCAAAATGACCGTTAAGTACTGCAATCCGGCGGCCGAACAGATGCTCGAAATCAGGGCAAATGACATGATTGGAGAGAGAATCCAGAACATCGCGCAAAAGGGCATCGACCATAATTGCCTCGTCCTGGCGTTTGATGCGGTGAAGCGGAATGAAGAGTATCAATTTTCGATTCAGCACTCAGCCAACGCTCGCTCCCGCTCGCTGGAGTGCCGGGTTTCGGGCATCAGGACGCCTGAGCACGTTCTGGCCGGATATGTCCTCATCCTGCGTGACGTTACCGAACGCCGGCAGCTCGAGGAGCAGCTCACGATGGCGGCAACAATAGACAAGCTGACCGGCGCTTTCAATCGCCACACATTCGAGGATCTGCTCGACCGGGAACGCTCCCGCGCGCAACGCCATAAATCAGCCCTCTCGCTGATTATGGCCGACATCGATCATTTCAAAAAAATCAACGATACCCATGGGCATCAGACCGGAGACAAGGTGCTGCAATCAGTTGCGGACATCATCAGGCAAAGCATTCGGCGCTCCGACATGCTTGGCCGATGGGGCGGCGAAGAGTTCATGATTCTTGCGCCGGAAACTACGGCCGTCAATGCAACCGCACTGGCCGAAAAGCTCCGCCGGAATGCTGAGGACTGCGAGTTTCCGCTTTTTAACCGCGTAACGATCAGCATGGGCGTCACAGCGCTTCAGCATGACGATTCCGTTGAAACCCTGATTGCCCGTGTTGATGCTGCGCTGTATGATGCCAAACACAACGGTCGCAACCGTGTTGAGGCAAGATAGCGACTTGACGCATATTCAACCGTGGCCGGCCATTGCTGTTCTGGTGCTATCTGTTCTGGTGCTATAATGTAGCAGTGATTCAGGGAGAAGAACCGTGACAATCCGCTCCGTCAAAACATGGCTGACGCATATAGCAATAACGCTCTTCGCGATCACGATTTGCCTCTGCATTGCAGCACTCCTGATTCTGAACAGTCCCACCGTGCTGAATGCGGTCGCCGGCATATTCGGTTATGAAGTGCATGCCGAGAGCGCCTCTTTTTCACCGCTGTTCTCAGGAGAAATCAAAAACCTCTCGGTAAAAAAAGCGGGCGGCGATGAATTCACGCTTCTTTGCGAGAATGTGAATGTAAAAAATGCGCTCGATCTTATGCTCAAAGGAAATATTGATGCGCTGATTCTCGAAAAACCGAAACTCTCCTTCCGTATCGGCAAGAAAAAAAGCGACTTCTCTTTTCTGAACAAGCTGCCGGATATTCGCCTTCTTGATATCCGGAATGCCGAGGCAGTGCTCACATTTGAAGGCAATGAGCAGAAAGTGACGCTGAACTCCTTCAGCTTCACGCTCAAAAACTTTTCGCCGAAGCGCGGCGGAGAACTTGCGCTTGATTCAGCATTCTCTTTTGCCGACAGCCCGAGAAAAGAGCTTTCCGCTTCGGGGCAACTCAAAGCCGCCTTCAAGCTTGCCGGAGCATTCCCCCCGTACGGAACGGGAACGGCTGACCTCATGATTGACAATGCGTCGTATATGCTCGATGGAAAAAAATCGGCGGTAAGCGCACTGAAACTGACCGCCGACATGACATTTGATCGGAAAACCGAAACATTCACGCTTCGTTCGCTGAAAGGAACAAGCAGGCAGTTCGGCACTATTGGGGGAACAGCGCACGCGGTTCTGCGAGGCGACAACCCGTGGTCGGCTGCGCTCGCTGTTACGTCCATAGATTTTTCCCAGGCCTTCGCCGTCGCCTCACCGGTGCTGCCGGAGGAATACCGAACATGGACCATGCAGGGCAAGGGCGCTGTCGAGACAAGCCTAAGCGGCACCTATGCAAAGGAGCAGCTTGCAATGCAGGGAACGCTCACCTTTAATTTCAATGAAGCCGGCTTCAGTTCGCCCGATGCGGCAAAGGCTGCCCAGGGGGTCAGCGGCAAAGTCGTACTGAAACTGCAGTACGGTCCGCAGGAGCAGAAAATTGCTTTTTCCGGCCAGGCTGAGCTTGCAGGGGGAGAATACCTCTGGGGGAAATTTTACAGCAATCTCGCAGGAAGAAGAGCAGGTCTGACCGCGGAGGGCTCTTTTTTTTTGAGCGAAAAACGACTCCAATTCTCTTCGACTGCAGATTTTTTCGGGATAGCAACCGCCGCACTTTCCTTTGACGGCACCGCTTCCGGCTGGAAAGCAGAGATAACCAATGCGGCAATTCGCAACGACCTCGCCGTCAGCCTTCTGCTGAAGGATTTTCTGGAAACTGCCAGCCCAACTTTGAAGGGTCTTTCTGTGGCAGGCGCAGCAACCATTTCTGCACAGATTGAGCGATCAACCGCCGGCACCTCCGTCAGAGGGATGCTGAATATGCGAGACGCGTCGGTTCTGGTCCCCGGACGCGAGTTGTCGGTTGAGAAGGTTTCGATGCATCTGCCGCTCTGGCTGCTCCTGACCCCTGACGGCAAAACGGTTCAGCACCCCGGTGAAAGCGAAAAGGGAACCGTCGAGATTTCCGGATTTCAGAAGGGAAAACTGAAGATAGCTAACATCACGGTTCCCCTGACCATCAGCCGGAATTATATTCGCATTGCAGAACCGGTTTCTGTGCCGCTCTTTGGAGGCTCCTTCGTACTGTATCGCCTGGGGGTTGACGATATTCCGCATCCTTCCGTCGGCTTCCGCCTTGGCGTCCGGATTGAGAGTGTTGATCTGGGGCAGCTTACGTCAGAACTTTTCGACAACGAGTATGCCGGAACTATTTTTGCGGACACCGGCATTCTCCGCTATCGCAACGAACGGCTGGAAGGGGACGGTCAGTTTCTTGTCCGCGTATTCGGAGGAGAAATTTCATTTGAGGACTTCTTTTTCGATAAAATGTTTTCCTCCGGGCGCAGCTATGGAGGAACCGTTGTATTCTCTGCCATCAGCCTTGAGCAGGTGACACAGAAAATTCCGGTGGGACATATGACCGGGATCATTCAGGGCTCGCTCAGAAATTTTGTGATGGAGTACGGCCAGCCGGCAAGTTTTGATCTTGATGTCCGGTCGGTTGATACAAGAGGCGTAAAGCAGAGGATCAGCATGGATGCTATAGAGAGCATCACCGTGCTCGGCACCGGCGTCAGGACCTCCGTGAAGGGAGGGCTGACATCTCTTTTCCGGGACTTTCCGTACAGCAAAATCGGGCTGAAGTGTTCACTTCGCAACGACGTGTTCATCATAAGGGGAACGGTTCAGTCCGGGGGAAAGGAATATATTGTCAAACGCGGATGGCTGCGCGGCGTCGACGTCATCAACCAGAACCCGGACAACAGAATCAGCTTTCAGGACATGCAGGAGCGTCTTGAGCGCATCATGAAGTCAGAAGGAGTCTCTCCGGGCATTCCCGAGGTGAAATGATTCTTGAGCTTCCGGCCGTTCTTTTTCCGGCACGCCCACCCTCTGCAAAATGCACCGGAAAAGGGTAAAATAGACGGCAGTACAGAAGCAATAAAAAGCGGAACTTCTGAACTATTGCGCGAAGTATAGTCAGCCTCAAATGGTTTCGAGATGCGCTTTTGGGTTTTACATCTTTTATCAAGGAGGATTCCATGACAAAAAAAGCAGTACTTGCAGCAGGGCTTCTTGTGCTCTTTCTGGTTTCATGCGTTACCGTCAACCTCTATTTCCCTGCATCAGAGATGAGAAAAGCTGCGGACAGGATGGTTGACGAGGAATTGAAGGGAAAACCTGCAGATCAGCAGCCGAAGAGCCAGCAGGGCAGCAGCGTGCGCGAACATATGAATCTCTTCAGCTTCGGCCCGGCAGCGGCGCACGCGGCTGAAGTCGACGTCAACGTCTCAACCCCGACCATTCGGGCACTCAGAGAATCACTGATTAACCGCTTCCAGGAACTGCGTCCCTATTTCGACAAAGGGGCTTTGGGCAGCACCAATAACGGGTATATCGCTATTCGCGACGCCTCCTCGCTGACGCTCCGCGAGCGGGCTGAGGTCAACACGCTTATTGATGCCCAGAACAAGGATCGCAAAGCACTGTATGAAGAAATTGTCGCAGCAAACCGGCTCGGGCGCGATGCGGTTCCCCGTGTTGAAAAGACATTTGCCGCGAGTTGGCGGGATCGTGCGCGGCCGGGATGGTGGGTGCAGCAGGACGACGGCCAGTGGATGAGGAAGTAGCCCCATGAAAATCCAGATCGGCTCTCTCTCTGCTGAAACGGACACACTTCCGCTGATTATTGCCGGCCCATGTGTTATTGAAGACGAAGACACGGTATTTGAAACAGCGCATCAGTTGAAGGAGATGACCGTTGAGCTCGGGTTGCCGTTTGTTTTCAAAAGTTCTTTTGACAAGGCGAACCGCTCCTCCGTGACATCCTTCCGGGGACCCGGCAGAGAGAAAGGTCTCCGCATTCTTTCCGATGTGCGAAGCCGGTTCGGCATGCCGGTCATTTCCGATATTCATTCGGTTGAGGATGTGGCTCCCGCAGCCGAAGTGCTTGATATGTTGCAGCTCCCGGCATTCCTCTGCCGTCAGACCGATCTGATCGTAGCCGCGGCGCAAACGGGCAAACCGGTCAATATCAAAAAAGGCCAGTTCCTGGCGCCGTGGGACGTCAAGAACATCATCGACAAATTCAAATCGACCGGCAATGCAAACCTTTTTCTGACTGAACGGGGAACGCTCTTCGGCTACAACAATCTGGTTGTCGACTTCCGTTCGTTTCCGATTATGCGCTCCTTCGGCGTGCCGGCGATATTCGATGTCACCCATAGTCTCCAGTTGCCGGGAGGCCAGGGCGAATGCTCCGGAGGTCAGCGGGAATTCGCGCTCCCGCTCGCGAAAGCGGCGGCAGCGGCGGGCGTCGACGGGCTTTTCATGGAAGTGCATCCCGACCCTGACAAGTCAAAGTGCGATGGTCCGAACATGATTCCGCTCAGCGCGGTCCGTTCATTGCTCAAGGCGGTTGCCGCGATTCACTCACTTACGCGGGAGCCGTTTGCATAATGCCGGATACCCCGCAGGATCTTGTCGACATAGCCCGGCGCGTTTTGCGTATTGAGTCGGAAGCGGTTGCCGCGCTCTCCGGCAAGCTGACGGAAAGTTTTGCTGAAGCCGTAAATGTGATTGCAATGGCTCCGGGACGCGTTGTGGTGACCGGCATGGGCAAGTCGGGGCTCGTTGGCAAAAAGATTGCCGCCACGCTTGCATCAACCGGCACGCCGTCGTTCTTTGTTCATTCTGCCGAGGCAAGCCACGGCGACCTCGGCATGATTACCGGACGCGATGTAATCATCGCGCTGTCCAACAGCGGAGAAACAGAGGAACTCGTAAATCTCATCCCGTTTTTCAAGCGCTTTGCCGTGCGGCTGATCGCTTTGACCGGCAATCCCAAATCGACGCTTGCGCGGGCTGCCGACGTTCATCTCGATGTCGGAGTTCGTGAAGAAGCCTGTCCGCTCGGGATTGTGCCGACAGCCTCCACAACCGCAGCGCTCGCCATGGGAGATGCCCTTGCCGTCGCCCTGCTCAGCAAAAATGGTTTTCTGGAAGAGGATTTCGCGCGATATCATCCCGGAGGCAGCCTCGGGAAAAAGCTGTTCATCACGGTGAAGGATCTTATGCACACGGCTGATTCGGTTCCTGTTGTCGGGCCGGAGACGCCCATGATGCGGGCGGTCGTCGAGATATCCTCAAAGCGTCTCGGCCTTGCTGTCGTCGCGGATGCAGAGCGGAAAATACTCGGCGTAGTCACTGACGGAGATATCCGGCGCGGCATCGAGAAGTGGGGGAAGTCATTTTTCGACATGACTGCGGGCGAGGTGATGACGAGAAATCCCAGATGCATCGAACCCGGCGACCTTGCCGCACGAGCGCTCGCCATCATGGAGGAAAAACAGATTACGGCTCTTGTCGTTCCTGATGCTGCCGGAGCTGTGCTCGGCATCGTCCATTTTCACGACATCCTAAAGAAAGGCATCATATAGGTATCCCCATGAATGAGCCGCACCTTTCCGAGCGGGCGAAACATGTTCGCCTGCTGATTCTCGATGTTGACGGGGTCATGACGGACGGCAGCATTACCCTCGACAACAACGGCAACGAATTGAAGTCGTTTCACGTCCGTGACGGCCACGGAATTAAAATGCTCCAGAAGGCCGGCATCGAGATCGCAATTATTACCGGCAGAACCTCTGAGGTGGTCGGGCGTCGTGCGGCTGAACTCGGCATTCAATATGTTTATCAGGGAGCTCTGAAAAAAGCGGTCGCCTATGAAGAGTTGCGCGTGAAGACGGGCATACCTGCCAATGAAATAGCATGCATCGGAGATGATATTGTCGACATCCCGATTCTTCGCCGCGTTGCGCTGCCTGTCGCTGTTGCCGATGCGACCGAGGAGACAAAAGCTGCCGCCGTTTACGTTACGCACGCGCGCGGCGGGCGCGGCGCGGTGCGCGAGGTGTGCGAGATAATTCTGAAGGCAAACGGAAAGTGGGAAGATCTCTTCGATGCGTACCGCCACGGTTAATATTCCGACGGTGCTGACCGTCGGCAGAATTGCTCTCATCCCGGTTTTTGTGCTCTTCACGCCGGAAAAGCCTTTATTGGGGGTCGCTCTTTTTCTGGTTGCGGCGGTCACTGATTTTTTCGACGGATATCTTGCCCGACGCACAGGTCAGGTAACCAAGCTCGGCATCATTCTCGATCCGATTGCGGACAAGCTGCTCGTCATCGCTGCCCTGGTGCTCCTGGTTGATATGGTCCGGATTTCATCGTGGGTGGCAATAGTCATCATCCTGCGCGAATTTCTTGTCACCACGTTTCGCTTCGTCGCACTTTCCAAGGGGATCGTCATGCCTGCAGAGCAGAGCGGAAAGACAAAAACAGTGCTGCAAATGATTGCTGTTGTCCTGCTTCTTCTGCCCGGCGGCTTTGCCGGTCTCGATTTTTATGATGCGGGGCTTGTAACGATCTATCTTGCAGCGATACTTGCAGTTGTCTCAGGAATCAAATATACCATTTCTTTCTGGAGGCAAATATAGTGTTTGACAATGCAACAGTCCTAGGACTCTTCTGGTGCGCCGCCTTTCTGCTTGGCTCCATCCCCCCCGGTCTCGTTATCGCACGATTGAGGGGCGTCGATATCAGGAATGTTGGAAGCCGCAACATCGGGACGACCAACGTCCTCCGCAGTGTCGGCAAAACCGAAGCAGCTCTTACTCTTGCATTCGATATAGCAAAGGGACTGCTGCCGGTGCTGCTGGTCGGCCCGCTCTTCCGGTGGCTCGAGTTGCCGATACCGGTGCTGAGCATTTTTGTTGACTACACCTCCAATACGCTGCTTGTCGCGCAGGGCCTCATTGGACTGGCAGCTATTCTTGGCCATAACTTCTCTGTCTTTCTTGCATTCAAGGGAGGCAAGGGAGTTGCGACAAGTATCGGTGTAGTCTTCGGACTTGCGCCGTATGTCGGCCTGATGATTGTTACGCTCTGGATGTTTACTTTCTCAAAGACCAGAATCTCGTCAATGGGTGCGCTTGTGGCATTCGGATTGTTGCCGATTATTATGTACTTTTATGATACGTCGATCGAAAAGACTGCTATCGCAGGCGTCATATCTCTCCTGCTGTATATCCGGCACATCCCCAACATCAAGCGCCTTATTCAGGGCACTGAAGGCAAGTTTCTCAAGAAATGAAAAAGGGGCTTGTTCTGCTGAGCGGCGGTGTCGACTCCGCCACAACGATGGCGATTGCCCGGTCCGGGGGATACAGCGTATATGCCCTGAGCTTCAACTACGGACAGCGTCATGCGATAGAACTCGAAGCGGCAAAACGCGTTGCCCGGCAACTCGGCGCAGCACAGCATCTGGTCATTGATTTTAATCTGCGTGAGATTGGCGGCTCCGCACTGACCAGTTCCATTGACGTTCCGAAAGATACGATCCGGAATGCAGAACCCGGAACACAGAACCCGGAATTTTCGACCGACCAGTCTGTAATCTGCAATCAAAATTCAGCAATTCCTGTCACATATGTTCCAGCCCGCAACACCATCTTTCTTTCCTTTGCACTCGGCTGGGCCGAAGTGCTGAAGGCCGCCGACATTTTCATCGGTGCCAATGCCGTTGATTACAGCGGCTACCCTGATTGCCGGCCCGAATATCTGAAAGCATTTGAAGACATGGCCAATCTTGCAACAAAAGTTGCCGTCGAGGGCTCAGTAAGATTCAGCATCAAGGCTCCTCTCTTGCAGATGACCAAGGGAGAGATTATCCGCAGGGGGATTTCCCTCGGACTGGATTACGGACTGACCTGGAGCTGCTATGATCCGCAGGAGAACAGCGCAAAAGAGCAGAAGAGCGACAGTCCGGAAGCTGATAATAAAGCACCAGACCGGCAGACCCTTTCTTGCGAAGCCTTGCAGGCTTCCGAGCTTCATGCCTTCCGCGCCCGGTATCGTCCATGCGGCCGCTGTGACAGCTGCATTTTCCGGAAAAAAGGTTTTGCGGAAGCGGGGATACATGACCCCGCTCTGCAGTAGGAGGATTTTATGCGCAGCCGGAAACCGTTTCGGTCATCATCACCAGCCAAACAGACAACCGAGTCAGCCGCAGATATTGCCCGGCGGCTGCGCGGTGAAAACGCGCCGGCCGCGAACAGCTATCGCGAACAGTCGCTCAGAATTCATGGTCTTATTTGCGCCAAGTGCGCCCGTGAGTTCGACGAAAAGAATCGTCATCTGCTCACGGTACACCACAAGGACAGCAACTCCCGCAACAATCCGCCCGACGGCTCCAACTGGGAGAATCTCTGCATTTACTGCCACGAGGACGAGCACAGCAGAGGACTGCTCGGAGATTATTTTACGAAGAAATAGAACAGCATCGAGGTCTTGTCAATAAGTGTGTAAAAAGCTGTCCTGCGCAGCAAAAGCGTTTACAGGAGGACTTCCGGTTAAGAGAACTAAGTATCAGGTTACTGAAAAATTCTTCAAAGGATGAAGCTCAATGCAGAATATTTATGCATTGGGAGCATCCCGCCTCCCCACTATCGGAAATAATAGTGCCAGACAAGAAAGAGAAGAAACAGCGCAAGGCTGAATGCCTCTCCGAGCAAAATAAAAATAGTGATGCGGCGGCCAAAAGGACTCATTCTGAGCCACAAGCGGTCTACAAAATATTTCCAGAGCCGGCTGCGCAGCGTCCGGCGGCTTGTCACCACAAGATAGTTGCCGACACTCCTGAGCCACAGGTTAATCTCGGTCTTGTCGTCATCAGACAGCGCGGATTCTGATTCTTCCTCATAGAGAAGTTTTGTTGCAGAACCTTGCGGCTGAACGGCAATGCTGAACTTTCGATTCTGCGTTCCCTCAAGCGCCAGCGCGAGGCGCTCTCCTTCGACGAGGTCCGTGATGCTGACCTGATACGCAACCTGTTCCTCACTGCGGTCGTACCTGACCGTCACGGCAAAGGTGCTGCCCTGCGTGAAAACATACTTCCCGAAGGATTCGACGTCCCACTGGGGATTGAGACGAAACCATCGTTCCAGATCAGAAAAAAAGGCAAACACCCTTTGGGGAGGAAGTGCCAAAACGAGAGAATACGAGTAGTTCATGCCTTTATCGGACAACCAGCAGGGGGATCGGGCACTTCCTGAAGACTTTCTCGGAAAGCTTGAACGATTCGAAGCGCTCTTTCCATCCTTTCAGAACCTTCGATCCCATGACAACCATATCATAGGAATTATCATCAAGCTCTTTCAGAATTTCCTCAGTCGGGTCGCCATAGCGCAGCAGAACGGATACAGGAAGCCCGGTTTCTGCTGCGCGTGCCGCAAATGCTGCAACAGCAGCTTCCCCCTCGGCCTGAAGACTTTTATCCAGATGTTCGCGGCACTCATCACGATTGACGGCGTATATTTCATTGGTGAATTTCTTCAGAAAAGGGTCAACAACGTGGAGCGCCGTTACGGAAGCTCCGATGCCGAGGCTGATAGTCAGCGCATATTCTTCAGCTTTTTTTGTCTGCTCCTCGCCGTCCGTGCACAGCAGAATTTTTTTCATTTCCATTCATCGCTCCTAAAAAACGGGACATATCCCATTATACGGGATATGTCCCAAAACCCAGAAGGAGGGTGGGTTACTGCTTTACCTGAAACACTTCAGTGCCGAGCAGAATGACCGCAACTGCCGCAAGCACCGCTTTTGCCGTTGCCGCGGTAAAGCCGATGACGAATGCCTTGCCGCCGGCCTTGCGCAGGTCTTCAAACGCAATGTTTAAACCGACGCCGGCAAACCCGATTGCAAAGAACACCTTCAGAAGCTCTCTGCCGAGAATGTTTTTCTGTTCAGTAGAGAACACGCCCATTTCGTTAAGCGTAACCATCACAAAGAACCCGAGAATAAAGACCGGGAACTTGTCCTTGATAACCTGCCATGCGTTCAGTTTCTGTCCGGCTGCTTTACCTGCTGCAGTTGCAGGCTTGATAACGTAGAAGTAAATTGCCCAAATAACGACGAGCGGAATGAACCCGACGCGCACAATGTTGATGATATTGGCGGTCAGCAGCGCTTCATGCCCGTACCACGATGCCGCGGCGACAAGCTGCGCGGTATTCAGAATAGCCGTCCCGACCCATGCGCCGAAGACCGGCTGCGACATGCCGAGCGCCTGCCCGATATACGGAAAGGTAAACAGACAGAGCGTGCCGAAGAGAAGAATCGTGCCTATTGCGTAAAAAAAGTCACGCGGCTTGGCATTGACGACCGGGGCCGCCGCCACCGCTGCAGACACTCCGCAAACGCCGACGCCTGCACCCATAACACCTGCCAACCCATCATCGATATTCGACTTTCGCCCCCAGTACGAAATGAGGATCTGGGTTCCCATGACAAACGCGATAACCAGAGCAAGCCCAAAGGCTCCGACCTTCAGAACATCGGACCACAAGTAAAATGCCCCGAGAATAACGATGCCGGGTTTAATGATTGGCCGCGCCGCAATGGTTCCTGCCTGGAAGATTTTCGGCAATCCGATGGTATTCCGTACAAACATGCCGCCGAGCAGAAGCACGGCAACGTAGGTCAGCTGAAACTGCAGCACCCGTTCGCCAACAGTGTATTTGAAGGGCATTTCCTTGGTCAGGGCAAGCTGTTCATAGTCCTCTTTCGGAAGAACCGTTGAGCGGCGGGGCTTCTGCTTCGCCTTGCCCTCTTCGAATTCCTTCATTTTTGCCTTGAAGCTCTCATCCTTTTTTGCCATGTATTCTGCAAAAGGCAGAATGGGTTTCCCTTCTTTTTCCGCCTTTAGTATTACCGCTGCCTCTTTCTGGTTGCTTGCCCAGACACTGGTCATCTCATCCCACTGAAGTGCCAGCCAGCCGAGCATAACGCACAGCAACAGACCGGGCAACATCTTGGGAAGCGACTTGAGACTGAAATCTACGCCAATACCTCCGCCTGCCATTGTATTCCTCCTCTTCTATATTTTAAATAAACAGTGATTTATAGAATTTCGGGCCGATGATCCCGGCAACCACCAGCAGTACGGTAATGGTTGAAATGATCAGGACGACAAAATCTTCCTTCCGTTCTGCCGAAAAGGTGCTTGCCGCCTTGTCTTTCCACTCCTGGTTCTGATCGGACATATTCTTTCCTCCATCTTTCTTTCGTTATTTGACAACCGTTACCGGACAGGGCGCCCACTCAACGAGTCGGGCAGACACGCTTCCCATTGCAAGTTTCTTTACACCGTGCTTGCCATGCGAGGCAACGATGATTTCATCGGCCTTTTCCTGCCTGGCAACCTCGATAATTGCCTCAGCCGGACTTCCTTTTTCAATGATGCCGCGGGCCGCCACCCCTGCGGCTGCCGTTTTCGCGAGAGCGGCCTTCATGATCCCCTCTGCCTCCTTCATGACAAGCGTCGAGATGGTATCACAATCGACCTCAGCGAGCCCTATAGGGCACCACTCTTCAGCAATGCTCACAACAATGATTTCGGCTGGACCTGCCTTTGCTGCTTCTATTGCCCGGTCAAGCGACTTCCCTGCTTCCTGCGACCCGTCCGTTGCAACAAGGATTTTTTTCATGACTGCGCCTCCTCTGGTTGGACATGCATTTCGGCACGCCAGCTGATTTACAGCTGTATGGAGCAGAATGCAAATCAGGTGCCAGGGAATTAACCAGTTGATTATTGAAGGTAATTTAAAAAAAGCGCGGGAGATCTGAGCCCGATCGGGAACGGTGGAAAGGATTACTGTTCCCGATCGGGAACATCCTCTATTCCGTAATCTTTCATTTTTTTCCAGAGCACCTTGCGGCTGATACCGAGAAGTTCCGCTGCCTCTTGCTTTTTTCCGGACGTGTCCTGCAGGGCTTTCAGGATACGCCTCTTTTCGAAACACCGGACGCTCTCCTCAAGCGAAAGGGGCGCTGAACCGCATGCCGACTCCTGCGCTCCCTGCAGCATTTCATCAGGAAGAACACGCACATCGACAACCCCGTCTTTTGCGAAAATTACGGCGCGCTCGAGGGCATGTTTCAGCTCGCGGACATTTCCGGGGTAACGATACGACAACAGCATGTCATATGCCTGCGGCGTAACCGCAAGGCTTCCCTTGTTGAACTGCTTTGAAAAGACCCGGACGAAATGGTCGATAAAATAAGGGATATCCTCCGGACGTTCGCGCAGCGGCGGAAGCTTGATAGGAACGACATTGATGCGATAAAACAGATCGCTTCGAAAGGTTCCGGCAGCCACGCACTCTTTAAGGTTCTTGCCCGAAGCGCAAATAGTACGAACATCGACCGGAATAGGCACATTGCTTCCAAGCCGGGTTACCGTTTTTTCTTCCAGCACGCGCAGCAGCTTCGGCTGAAGCGCCGGCGGAATATCGGCAATCTCATCGAAAAAAATCGACCCGCCATGTGCAAATTCGAACCTGCCTTTTCTCATTTCATGGGCCCCGGTAAACGCTCCTTTTTCCGCGCCGAAAAGCTCCGACTCAAACAGATTCTCCGGCATGGCAGCACAATTGATTTTTATAAACGGCTTATCGCTCCGGCCGCTCAGACCGTGGACAGCATTTGCGACCAGCTCTTTTCCGGTGCCGCTCTCTCCCTGAATCAGAACCGGAACATCAGTTGCTGCAACGGCCGCTGTCCGGTCGAACACATCCATCATTGCCGGACTTGCCCCGATAAAATCGGCAAACCCTCGCCTCTCTTTCAGGCTTTCACGGAGGCGAAAGACCTCATCTTCCAGCTTCCGGTATTTCAGATACCGTTCTACCGCGACAATCAGCTCGTCATTTGAAAACGGTTTCGCGATGTAGTCGAATGCGCCTTCCTTGATGGCCTTAACCGCATCCCTTACCTCTGCATATGCGGTAATTATGATGACACCAGCATTCGGGGCTTTTTCGCGCGCGACCTCAAGGATTTCAAATCCGCTGCGCCGGGGCAATTTCAGATCGGTAATAATGAGATCAAAGCGCTCCCGGAGGATCGCATCAATGCCGTGATCCCCGTCCGCGCAGGGAGAAACGGCAAACCCTTGAGAAGTCAGGAAATGCTGCATGCCGAGCCGCATGGAAGGCTCATCCTCGATAAGCAGTATCTTTATTTTCATGGAGCTGTCGGGAATTTCACCAGAAAAACCGTGCCTTCCGATGATGTTTTTACTTCAATAGTCCCGCGATGCTGTTCAATGATAGCCTTGCTGACCGTGAGGCCGATTCCCGTTCCCTCCCCGACATCTTTAGTGGTAAAAAAGGGATCGAAAATGTGTTCCAGGATATCGGGCCGGATGCCTGGACCGGTGTCGGCGACGCTCACGACGCAAAAAGATCCCTCCTGCAGCGAAGCAACCGTAATGCTCCCCCTTGGCGGCACTGCGTGGATTGCGTTGAGAATAAGATTCAGAAAGACCTGCTCCAGCTTGTTTGCATCTGCCCGAATGCCGGGAAGATCTTCGGCAAGCTCAGCTTTTAAATGGATCCCCTTTTTCTCAATAATGAAATCAGTGAGCTGCAGAACGTTCTGCACAATCTCTTTCAGTGAAACGTTCTGCATCAATAGCGGTGAGTTTTTTGAATAATCAAGCAACTGCCGCACAATTGTCTGGATGCGGTCCAGCCCGTCGTTCACCAATCGAATGTGCTCCTCGCGCGTCTGCTCATCCATCGGCGTCTTGAGCAGATTATTGAAGCACAGCTTGATACCGCCGAGCGGGTTGTTGATTTCGTGAGCCACTCCTGCCGACAGCTGCCCAAGTGCGGCCAGCTTCTCGGTCTGCATCATCTGTTTTTCAAGGGCTGCGGCGGCCCGCACTTTTTCCTGCGCATCATGGAGGTGCTGGGCAAGCATGTTGAATGACGCTGTGAGGTTGCCTATCTCGTCAGGCCGGTCCGCGGGACGCTCCGCACGCAAAGGCTCCTTCCCGTCGGCAATATTTCTGAAGGTGCGAGAAAGTTTGTACAGCGGCTTGCTGACCAGCAGACGAAATGTGACATACAGACCTGAAAACAGCGCCGTAAGCGCCAGAAGTCCGAACAAAAACGTATCGAAAGCAAATTTCCTTACCTGGGCGAACGCAACGTCGAGAGGGATTGCGACCGACTCGACGCCGACGACCGCATCAGCTTTCCAGCCGAACATTGAGCCGTCTCCGTAGAGCTTCCGCACGGTCTTCGGGATAGTGGCTGAACTGCCGTGGCACCAGAGACAGCTGACATCGGATATGACGGGGCGAACCGACATGAGCATGTCCCGGCCGCCTGCCGTTTCGATTCCCTGCCACAGGAGAATCTTGGGGTTCTCGTTGAAATGCCGGATCATCCTGCTTTCAAAATCGTTTGCCTTGTTGGCAGGGTTCAGCGGAGAGTCCGAGGTGCGGCGAAACTGATATTCGGGAAGATCCTTGTTAAAGCGCCGCATTACCTGCTGGGTAACATGCGTGGTGGACATCGCTTCGATGACGAATTCCTCTTCAGATTTCGACTCGCGGAGAAGTTGATACATTTTCGGACGCAGGGTATCCCGAACGTACCCCCCGAGAGCTTTCGTGTGAGACATGATTATCTGGGTTTTGTCCTTGGCGTCCTGAACTGCCTGCTGCTTGAGATAGAAATAGAGCGAAATCGAAAGCACGGCACAAACCACGAACAGCAATCCGCCCATTGCAAGACTGAACTTGAAACCGAGGCTGTACCCCAGGCGCTTTAACATAGTGCAATTTTACCACAGCCGCTCAGTTCCGAACCTCTGACGTACCAAAAGCGGGGAAAAGGTCTCCGGAAAGATCAGCGTTATCAGGTCAGCACGAACCGTTTTATTGATTAAATTTATTATTTAACAATGAGTTATAATTTACCCTCCCCTAGCCTGTCAGTTGAATTTCGACCCATGACATGCTAAGATAATCAGGTATCTCTTGAGAGCTATGTTGACCAAACCACAGGAAGAGAGACGCTCACACTCATGGCACTAATCATTCCCTTCAGAGGGGTCCTCTTTAATTCCAAAATAGTAGCCGGAAACGACGTAGTAGCGCCGCCGTACGACATTATTTCTCCTGCCCAGAAAGATCGACTGTACGAGAAGAGCGCCTGCAATATTGTCCGCATCGACTTCGGGAAAGACTTGCCGGAAGATTCCGCCGCTGACAATAAATACACGCGCGCCCGCTCCGCCTTTGATGAGTGGCTGGAGGCTGGAATTCTGGTTCAGGACGCCGCTCCCGCCTTTTATGGCTACGAAATCAGCTACCCGCTCTTCGGCGAAAGGCTTGTATTGCGAGGGATGCTCGGCCTGCTGAAGCTCGAGGAGCTCGGCACAGGGGTGTTCCCGCATGAAGAGACCAGGCCGAAGGCGAAGGCAGATCGCCTGAATCTCATGTACGCGACCCGCTCCAACACGAGCCCTATTTTCGGTCTGTACAACAGCCCGGCAAATGTAAGCAACAAGCTCATCAGCGGTATCACCGAAGCCCCGTATCTTTCCGCTGCAGACCAGGATGGAGCTGAACACCGCCTTCATAAAATCGCCGGAGCAGAAGAGATGCGCCTGATACAGGCCGACCTGTCGGGCAAGCCGATATTCATCGCAGACGGCCACCACCGGTATGAAGTAGCGCTGGCATTCAAAAAAGAGATGGATCAGAAGGCCGGTCGCTCCGCTGATGATTCTGCCCCGCGCCCGTGGGACTATGTGCTCATGTTCTTTGCGAACATGGCTGATGAGGGGTTGACGATTCTCCCGACTCATCGCCTTGTAAAAGGCATACCATCGCCGCAGGCGGTTCTCGACAAGCTCACGCCTGACTTTGAGATTGTCGCTATGCCGGAGAGCGCCGACATCAGCTCAACCCTGCGTTCCGAGGGAAAGCACTCGTTCGGTCTGTATATGCGCAGCCAGAAAGGGTGGAACCTGCTCCGCTATCGTGGCGGCAAGCTGATGGATGTGCATGCCGCACTCGGCGACCTGGATGTTGTCATTATGCACGAACTCATCATCAATCGCGACCTTATGGTGAGTGAAATAGCCTATGAGATGAGCGTAACGGAGTCGGTCAGCCGTGTGAACAGCGGTGAATTTAACGCTGCTTTTTTCCTGAATGCAACAGGAGTTGACGACTTGGAACGTGTCGCCGGTGCAGGCCTCAGAATGCCCGCCAAGTCGACCTATTTTTACCCGAAACTGCTCACCGGCCTTGTCATAAACAGATTCGGCGAGTAACCGTATAAACCCTCGCCGGTGCTTTGCTGCCGGCCGGTGCGCTGAATGCGCTCAAGAACAGTTCTGAGGAGGAACATATGCCTTTACGCGTAGCAATTAACGGATTCGGACGCATTGGACGAGTTTTCTTTCGCGTCTCCAACGGATTCAGCGACATGGAAATTGTCGCTATCAATGATCTGACCGATGCAAAAAACCTCGCGCACCTGCTCAAGTACGACTCCGTGCACGGAATTTTCGGTGCTGATGTGAAGGCGGGTGACAGCTCCATTATCGTCAACGGCAAAGAGATAAAAATACTCGCTGAAACAGCTCCGGAAAAACTCCCCTGGAAAGAGCTCGGAGTGGACATCGTCGTTGAATCGACAGGTCGTTTTACCGACAAGGCATCCGCATCGAAGCATCTCGAAGCCGGCGCGAAATGGGTTATCATCTCCGCTCCCGCAAAAAATGAAGACATCACCGTATGCATGGGCGTCAATGAAGAGAAGCTTGATCCCGCGGTCCATAAGGTCATTTCAAACGCATCCTGCACCACCAACTGCCTCTCTCCGGTGGCCAAAGTTCTGCACAATGAGTTCGGCATGCTCCGCGGCCTCGTCACAACTGTCCACTCATATACCAACGACCAGCGGATTCTGGACCTGCCGCACAAGGATCTGCGCAGGGCCCGGGCCGCTGCGGTATCCATGATCCCGACGACCACCGGCGCTGCAAAGGCGGTCGGCCTCGTTCTTCCGGAACTGAAGGGCAAGCTCGACGGCATGTCGATTCGTGTCCCCACCTCAAATGTTTCTGTTATCGATCTTGTTGCGGAGCTGAGCAAAGACGTTACGGTCGAAGAAGTGAATGCGACCTTGAAAAAATATGCCGAAGGCCCGATGAAGGGGTTTCTCCAGTATTGCGAGGAGCCGCTCGTTTCGGTCGATTTTAACGGCAATCAGCACTCCTCTATCGTTGATTCGCTCTGCACCAAGGTCATTGAGAAGCGCATGGTGAAGATAATCTCATGGTACGACAATGAGTCGGGATACAGTTCGCGCCTCCGCGACCTGATTCTGTACATCAACGGCAGGAGGTAGCCATGGCACGCGGCAGCGGAGTGCCTGCGGAGATCAAGGATATTCTGAACAAGCTCACCATTGAAGAACTGCCCATCCAAGGCAAGCGGGTCTTTATTCGTGCCGACTTCAACGTGCCGATTGACGGCAACATGATGATCACCGACGACCGCCGCATCCGCTCTACGCTTCCGACAATTAATTATGCAATCGATGAAGGGGCGAAGGTCATACTCGCTTCTCACCTCGGACGGCCGAAGGGGAAACCAGACCCCCGGTATTCGCTCGCACCGGTCGCAAAGCGTCTTCAGCGCCTCCTGAACAAGGAGGTTGTCTTCGCTTCCGACTGCATCGGTCCGCAGGTTGAGAACCTTGTCGAAAAAATGAAGCCAGGTGATGTCCTAGTGCTCGAAAATCTCCGCTATCATGCCGGAGAAGAGAAAAACGACGAAATATTTGCCAAAGCGCTCGCCAGGCTGGCTGACTTTTATGTCAACGACGCCTTCGGGGCGGCGCATCGCCTGCACGCCTCAACCGGCGGCATAACAAAATTTCTTCCTTCTGCTGCCGGATTCCTCATGAAAAAGGAGATCGAGTATCTGAAGGGCGCGGTTGAAACCCCCGTCCGCCCCTTTGTCGCAATACTCGGCGGATCGAAGGTTTCGGGCAAAATTGGCGTTCTTGAGCATCTGGCCGACAAGGTCGACAAGGTCATAGTCGGCGGCGGCATGGCGTTCACGTTTATCAAGGCGATGGGATACGAGGTCGGCGATTCGCTCTGCGAGACCGATATGCTTGAACTTGCCGGCAACATCGTCACGAAACTTCGCCAGAACAATGTAAAGTTCTACCTGCCGGTCGACTGTGTCATCGCGCAGACTGTTGAGGCGGGCGCGGAGACAAAAATCGTGACCACTCAGGAAATACCGAAGGGATGGAGGGCGCTTGATATCGGCCCTGCTTCAGTAAAGCTCTTTTCTGCTGCGCTTCAGGATGCCAAGACGATTATCTGGAACGGGCCGATGGGTGTGTTCGAGATCGATGCGTTTTCACGCGGCACCTATGCGATTGCACATTCTGTTGCCGATGCGTATGCAATGACGATTATCGGGGGCGGAGACACTGATTTTGCGGTGCATAAGGCCGGCGTCACCGATGCCATGTCGTTCATTTCCACCGGCGGCGGCGCATCTCTGCAGCTGTTGGAAGGAAAGGATCTGCCGGGAATTGCCGCATTGACAGATCGGGATACGCAGGCGTAACTACACAGAAGCGCATAAAAAACGAGGGATGAGGCTTATTAGCCTCATCCCTCGTTTCATTCTCAAAAACCTTCGTCAGGAAACCAGCTGCAGTTTGCTCTCAGCCCCGCTGTCACATGCTTTGAACGGCAACTTTTCGGTCAACGAAAGAATACCGCGCTTCATCTCAACTATCGACGGCTGCTTGCATTGGAACTGCTCGATGATGAACTGAGCCGCATCCTCAGGCTTGATGACATCTCCGCAGGTAAATATGTCGACTGCTGCATAACCATATTCAGGCCAGGTGTGGATAGAGAGGTGTGATTCAGCGATAACGACCATGCCACTGATGCCGAACGGGCTGAACTCATGGAAGGATACATCGATGATTGTTGCCTTGGCGTACTTTGCGGCAGAGACCATAGCCTCTTTTACCTTGCCAAGGTCTTTGAGAATCTCGTGATTGCAGTCCTTCAACTCCACTAAAAGATGGGTACCTAAAGCATACAATTCCTTGCCCTCCTTAACGCAGTCTAGGCAGGGGATAATCCCCTCCTGAGCTTTGTATATTACGGCACCCCGCGTTTTCTTGTCAAGAAAAACGCCGAACCGCCTCCCGATTGCAAAAAACATGCTATCCCCTTATTATGTAGGGATTATATTACGCCCATAAGGAGAGGTGCATGCAGCAGATTATCAACTCATTGATCCAGAAAAACAGCTCAAAAATCGTCCTTGTTGTCCTGGATGGCTTGGGAGGTCTCCCGGTCAATGGAAAAACGGAACTCGAAGCTGCCGACACCCCGAATCTTGACGCGCTTGCACGCACCTCGGCATGTGGGCTCCATATTCCCGTGGCGCCCGGCATAACGCCCGGCAGCGGGCCTGGGCATCTCGCGCTCTTTGGCTATGACCCGGTAGCGTGTCCTATCGGCCGCGGCATTCTCGAAGCGCTCGGCCTCGGCATGGAGATTCGGAAAACCGACGTTGCCGTGCGCTGCAATTACTCGACTATCAGGGACGGCGCCATTCAGGACCGCCGGGCCGGACGTATTCCGACAGAACAGAACAGACTGTTAACTGCAAAACTGCAAAAGGCCGTCACCAAAATTGATGATGTCAATGTGATGATTTCCGCAGGCATGGAACACCGGTTCGCTGTCCGTTTCCGGTTTCCTGAAGCATTGCCGCCTGATTCAGCCCTGATAGCCGATACTGACCCGCAAAAAGAAGGTCTTATGCCGCTGCCGCCGAAAGCTGCCACCGGAAATGCCGGGCGGGTTGCCGCTGTCGCAGAAAAATTCATAGAACAAGCTTCTTCAGTGCTCAAAAACGAGGAAAAAGCCAATTTTCTTCTCATGCGCGGATTTTCTACTATGCCCGACATCCCCATGTTCGGGGAAGCATACGGCATGAAGGCTCTTGCGATTGCCACCTATCCGATGTACCGGGGACTGGCGCGCCTGATAGAAATGGATGCCCCCATTGTCGAGGGCGGGGTTGCGGATGAAATCAACTTTCTGAAAAAAAATTACGACAAATACGACTTTTTCTTTCTTCATGTGAAAAAAATCGATTCTTATGGCGAAGACGGCAATTTCGAAGGCAAAAAAGAACGCATTGAGGAGTTCGATGCCCTGCTTCCGGATATCCTTGCGATCAAGCCGGACGTTCTGATTATCACCGGCGACCACTCAACTCCGGTTGCAATGAGCGGCCACAGCTGGCATCCGGTGCCAATCATACTGAAAGGGCCTTATGTATATGGGGGATTCTGCGAAAAGTTCTCTGAACGTGAATGCCACAGGGGTGAACTTGGCATATTCCCGTCTGTACATATCATGCCGCTAGCCATGGCGAATGCGATGAGGCTCAAGAAGTTCGGAGCATAATGACCATCAAATACTGACAGCATGCAAAAATCGCGCTGCATCAGAAGCCTGTTTGCTCCTGAATTCCCTGAATGATGCTGCGGCAGACCTCTTCCTGCGTTACGCCGATGCAGTTCACCGTCACATCGGCATATTTCCGGTACAAGATGAGCCGCTCTTCAAACAGTTCCGCGAAGGTCTGGTCAGGGCGTTTTGCGAGACCGCGCACTTCATAATCATTTACTCTGGCTCTGAGCGTTTCTATGTCAACATCCAGGAAAACGCAGATTCCGCTGGTTTTGAGATGGTTCATGGCAGTGTCGCTATAGACTGCGCTTCCGCCGGTTGAAATAATGCAGTTGTCGCATGCAAGCCCCAAAAGCACCAGCTCTTCGATTTCGCGCAAAACCAGATACCCGTCGTTATCGACAATATCCTGCAGAACGCGGCCCTGTGACACCTGAATAAGAACGTCTGTGTCCACAAAGTCCTTGGAAAGCTGCTTTGCCAGAATAATGCCGACCGTGCTTTTGCCGGCACCCGGCATGCCGATGAGAATGATGGTGGACTTCTGCGGAGTCATGCTCGTTTCCAGTCCTTCCGCCTTTTACCCTTCATATAAAGAATTCCGTATATCGCCGCATTTATGAGGACAACGCTGACGCCGAGAAGAATCTGAATGCTTCTTGTCAGCCCGGAAGGATAGATGATCGGCATGAGGTAATGCTCAATAAACCCGGTGGAATAGCCACCGCCGCCGGCATGCCGCAGCGCGTTTTCAAGAGACGTGAGCGGACAGAACCAGCCGGCAAGCTCTACCATGGCACCCCACACAGCTGCAGGCAGATGAATCCAGGCAAGCATCTTCCACCTGAGCACCAGCAGCCCGCCAAAGATGACGAACAGGATAAATGCAAAATGGAGCAGGACCACCATATCGGCAAGCAGCGTTTTCAGCATGCAGTCGTGTCTCCCTTTAAAAAGTTTCTATGCTCTGCCGCTTCATGAGAAGTCCGGAATAGAAAAATGAGAGGACTCTGACGTTTTCACGAACAGGTGAATGGATGCAGGTGATGAATAATACTGCCGGGGAAGCCTGGCTTCACGATCATTTTCGCCGAGCCCCGTTTCTGAGTGCACGAAGTCCGCATACACAAATTAATCCGCGGGAATCACAAAACCGCTGCGCTTGCCCGCTGAAGAGTCTTGCCGGAGTGGGGATGAATCAATTCCCGCATCAGGGCTCTGCCAGAGGACAACCCTGTCGCATCCCTCGCTCACCGCCTGATACATGGCCTTGTCAGCTGCGCGAACAAGCGCGGTTGCTGATTCATTGCACACCGGATATGTTGCCACCCCGATACTCATGGTCACATACTTTATGCTATCAACAGATGGCGGAGAAATCTGCCGGATGTCGGTCCGCACGCGCTCCATAACAGCCAGCGCCTGACCCATGCCGGCCTGAGGCATGATCAGTGCAAACTCATCTTCGCCGAACCTTACCAGCACATCATTTATGCGAACAGCATTCTTCAAAGACATGGCAGCCTGCCGCAAAACATCAAGAGTGCGTGCATGCGCCGCTCGTCCGCCGGTCATCTGCCTGACGCCGTCCAGTCGCATGAGCGCAAGCGAAAAAGAGAGTGTGTGGCGCTTGGACCGTTTGAACTCCTCCTCAATCCTGACCTCAAAATATCGTCGGTTAAAGAGTTCCGTAACGGGATCTACAAATGCAGCATCCTTCATTTTCCTCACCTGTTCATGCTGCGCGGCAAGCTTCAGAAGAATATACATCTGGGACAGAAAGTATCCGAGAACGGTAACATCATCATTGGTAAAAGTCTTGCCCCCGACCTTGTCTGCCATGTTGAGAACGCCAATGATATCGTCCCCGCAGGCAATAGGCAGGCTGAGGCATGACGGGGTTTTAAACGATGGTTTGCCCCCACCCGCAAAATGCTTCAATTCATCGTCGGTATTTATCAGGATGTGCTTTCCTGACTGATATGCCTTACCGGCAATGCCCTCGCCGGCACGGACAAAAACATCCGTCATGAGCTCTTTCATGGTACCCCGCACTGCGGCAACAGACAATGAAAGGCCGTCGTCTGTCGGAAGCATAAGCGAGCACTTTTCCACCCTGATGACACGGGCTGCCTCATCTACGATATGCTCATACAGTTCTTCGGGCGTCGAACAGTGCTGCACCATATGAGCGGTCTTCTCAAAGATGTTTTTCACCATTTCATATCGTGCGTAATAGCCATAGGTTGCCGATCTGCTCTCAAAAACATTCGCAAGCAGCCTGCAGAGGTCAGCAATAGAATCGAAAGCATATTTTTCAAGGAGCGTATTGAACACTCCGATGATTCCGAAAAACGACTTGTCCGTGCATATCGGAAAGAGATACATCGACAGTATCTCATCATCAAAGCCTGCATGCAATAATTCATGCGCATCCATAACCGAGAGCGGTTCTTTGGAACTCAGCACCCTGGCAACAAGCTGGTTGTCGGTCTTCAGCTGCAATTCGTCGACAAAAGCGTGTTTGCGGCCGCTCGTGCTCTCCACCGGGAAAGAGTCCTCTTTCTTGATGAATACCGCGGCACTCTCAATGGCAAATACAAATGTTGCTGCTTCAATGATGCGCTTGTACAGATCCTTCAACGGCATGTCATACCGCACTCCCGCGACGAGCCCGCTTATGACCCTCATCCAGTGCGATTGCCGCTTGAGCTCATTCTTTTCATGTCCGGTGGCAAGCATGCCGTCCAGCAGAGGACGAACGTTGTTGACGATTTCCTGCACCCGAGGAAGGGGGAGAACACGCACTCGCATGAGGTGCTCGGCAACGCTCTCATAGGAGATGCCGAAGTGAACCCCTTTTTTTACAAAAAAATCGATATAATCTTTATCGGCAATGTAAAACGCATCGGCGACAACAACAGCGTTTATGCCTTTGGAGCGGATAGGAATAAAAACGTGATACTGATCTGAAGGCCCTTGCTCAACTAGGGTCTCGTTCGTGGCCAACACCTTGGCAAGCATCCGGGACAGAAAACTGCTCAGCAGTTGAGAACCCTTCGAATGGCTGCGAACTGCCTCAAGAACGACGTCTTCACGCGATGGCGGGATAAGCAAGCTCTGGCGGTCGTCATACAGAGAAAAACTGAGACCGGTCATCTCAGACAATGAATCAAATGCCCTTGCAAGCATTTCTGCATCGATCACATAGTTTCCCATATGTGTTATTCTCCCGTAACAGATTGTCATCGCGTCCGGACGTCTCTGCAACATTTTACCATTATTTCCCAGCGAATCGTACAGATTTTCCCGTTATTCGCCGACATTTCACAGAAAATGAATGCTCCCTTCATTAACATAAGCATAATAAATAAGGTACGATAGAAGCATGATAGATTCGCACTGCCATCTCGAAATGAAGCAATTTGATGCCGATCTCCAGGCGGTTATCGACCGCGCCCGGGCAGCCGGCATCGACTACATGATTACCATTGCCTCCGACCTCAAAGGATGCGAACGTGCTGTCCGGCTTGCGGAACAACACGATTGTATTTTTGCCGCCGTCGGCCTGCATCCCCATGACGCAAAAGACTTCAGTGATGCGACCTTTGAGAGAATCAGGGCACTGTCCCGTTCCCCCAAAGTTGTAGCAATCGGGGAGATAGGCCTTGATTATTACTATGATTATTCTACCCGCGAAATACAGCGCGCAGTTTTTGCAGATCAGCTCGCCTTTGCAAAAGAGCAGGCTCTTCCCGCTATTGTCCATAGCCGCGATGCTCAGGAAGACACGCTCCGCATCGTGGAGGTATCGGGGGTGAGAAAAGGAGTCATGCACTGCTTTTCGGGCGATGTTGCCATGGCAAAGCGTGCACTTGCCCTCGGGTTTCACATCTCCATCGCCGGGCCGGTAACGTTCCGCAATGCCGTTGCACTCAAAGAAGTTGCAAAGATGGTTCCCGATGATTTACTGCTCATTGAAACCGATGCTCCATACCTCTCTCCGGAGCCGCTGCGCGGCAAGCGGAATGAACCGGCCTGCCTGGTGCATACTGCAAAGCATATTGCTGAACTGCGCGGCATTACCATTGAAGACCTTGATCGCCTTACGACACTGAACGCACAACGACTCTTCGGTATCGGCAAGCTGCCCGAAGCAAAATTCACCTATGCGATTCGCGATTCGCTCTATCTGAATGTCACGAATCGCTGCACGAGCGCCTGCACCTTCTGCGTCCGCTTTCACAGCGACTTTGTCAAGGGACACAATCTCATGCTCGACAGGGAGCCGACTGCTGAAGAACTGATTGAGCAGATTGAGGATCCCTCGAAGTATCGTGAAATCGTCTTTTGCGGCTACGGCGAGCCGTTGCTTCGACTCGATGTCGTGAAAAAGGTTGCCTCATGGGTCAAACAGAATGGAGGTTATGTGCGCATCAACACCAACGGCCAGGGCAGCCTCATCCATAAGCGCAACGTCCTGCCTGAACTTCGCGGTCTTGTCGACGTTGTGTCAGTAAGCTTGAACGCGCATGATGCTGAAACCTATGAACGCGTCAGCAGGCCGTCATTCCTCGATGCTTATGCAGGGGTTCTCGATTTCATTCGCGAGGCAAAAAACCATATTCCTGATGTGCGGGTTACTGTTGTCACCGCTGAAGGAGTTGACATCGCTCAGTGCCAGCAGATAGCCTATGAACTAGGAGTTGCGCTGCGCGTCCGCGAGTTGGATGTGGTGGGATAGATTCGTCGGAGGCTTCCCGCCTGACTCGTGAGAGGGTGTCTGAACAGTTGCTTTTTGCTGAAGGAGGAAACCATGAAAAAAAATCTGTTTCTTGCTCTGGCCTTTTTCGTTGCGCTGTTGCTGCTCATGGTTGCCGGATGCCAGAAAGCCGCGGAAAAAGCGGCCGAAGTGAAAGACAAGGTAATGGAGAAAGCTGACGAGACAAGCTGGCTGATGAAAAGATGAAAGGCGCCGCGGAAAAAGCGGCCGAAGTGAAAGACAAGGTAATGGAGAAAGCTGACGAGACAAAAAAGCTGGCTGATGAAAAGATGAAAGGCGCTGCGGAAAAGGCTGGAATAGCTCCAAAGAAAAAAGCAGCAGAAGGCTGCTGACAAATACCGGTTCCTCACGGGCTTGTGCTGGAGCCGAACTTAAATCATGCCGAGTAGCGCAAGCCCGTCTTTCAGGAACAGCGCTGCGAAAACCAGAAGCATGATGCCCATGACTCTCAGCGCATATATGTATGTTTTACTTGTCATGAAAGTCTTGAAATGCTCGACAATAACTGCCAGCAACATCTTTATCACCACAAGAAAGAAAAAGAACGTGCCGATAAATCCGGCCGCGGCAAGCCAGCTGACGGCATATCCGTTCAGCACCGTCGGTCCGCCGACCGTTGCCCAGAACAGGTAGGGATTCGGGTTCAGAAAATTTGTTATGATGCCTTTCCTGAGCGAATCCGGCTTCACGGACTGAATATTCAGCTCAACTCCCTTTATCGAAAGCATTCCACAGGCAAGCCGCACCAGAAAAAGCGCTCCCAGCAGAGAAATGAAGCCGAGCACTATCGTGAGCTCCGATATTTTCGCGAGCACGAAGAGAACGCCGAGAATGATAGGCACATCCGTAATTATCGGCACCGCGGCGACAATGGCGCCCTGCCGCTTGTTATGCTGAAGCGTTTCGGTTATGACAAGGGTTGTGAGCGGGCTCGGCATAAAACCGGCGATTACTCCCAGAAAAAAGCCTGAAGTCACATACGGCAGGGCTTCAGTCAAGAGCATGTATTTTCTACGCCTGCTCGACTGCCCTGAGCATGCGGACTTCGCGCGGCAGAATGTCGAGCACGTAATCGATATCCTCTTCGGTCACCTGCTTGCCGAGCGAGAGCCGGAGAGAACCGGAAATCGCGTCAAGAACATGAGAAGGACCGGTATTGGAAGCGCTGCAGGCGGAGCCGGTCGAACAGCCTATTCCTGCAGCGTTTAAACCGCGCAGCAACCGCTCACCCTGCACATTGCGGAATGACAGGTTGACGTTGCCCGGCAGCCGCTCTGTCGGATGGCCATTCAGCTGGGCACGCCTGATCTTGCCAAGCACTCCGTCAATCACCTTTGTGCGCAACCTCGTCAGGTGCTGCATTTCTGCCGCTTCCCCGCGCTCGGCAATCTCCACAGCCTTGGCGAAGCCGACGATGCCCGGAACATTATGCGTCGACGCCCGCCGGTTTTTCTCCTGCGATCCGCCATGCATGAAGCGGCCTATCTTCGATCCCTTCCGGATATACAGCAAGCCTGCACCCTTGGGACCGTAAAACTTGTGGGCTGAGGCGCTGAGGAGATCTACCATGAGGTCGTCGGCATTGACCGGGATATGACCGAAGGTCTGCACCGCATCGGTATGAAAGAGAACGCCTCGTTCCCGGGCAATACCGCCAATCTCGGCAATCGGCAGAATAGTGCCTATCTCGTTATTGGCGTGCATGACAGATATGAGAATTGTCTGCGGCGTAATTGCCTTCCTCACCGCATCGGGATCGACCATGCCGCTTCCGTCAACCGGCAGGCGGGTAACGGAAAAACCCTGCCGCTCCAGAAAGACGCAGGGGCTGAGAATGGCACGATGCTCAATGGTCGTTGTGATAATGTGATTGCCGCGACCTCTGGCGGCAAATGCAGCCCCCTTTATTGCCGCATTGTTGCTTTCGGTGCCGCCGCTCGTAAAGACGATCTCGTCCGGCTTCGCACCCAGAAAACGGGCAACTGTATCACGGGCGCCATCCACTGCCGTTGCTGCCGACCTTCCGAAATCATGCACACTGAGTGGATTTGCAAACACATAGGTAAAATACGGCAGCATCGACTGCACGACCTCAGGGTCAGCGGGCGTCGTGGCAGCATAGTCGAGATAAACCTTTCTCATGCTACCTTGTCAGGTGCCGGTATTTGATGCGGTGAGGCTGATCAGCCGCAGCGCCGAGACGGGTCTTTCTGTCAGCCTCATATTCTGTATAGTTGCCGTCAAACCAGCAGACCTTGCTGTCGCCTTCGAAAGCGAGGATGTGCGTGGCAATGCGATCGAGAAACCAGCGGTCATGGCTGATAACAACCGCGCAGCCCGCAAAATTTTCGAGCGCCTCTTCCAGCGCGCGCATGGTGTTTACATCAAGATCGTTTGTCGGTTCGTCCAGCAGCAGCACGTTGGCGCCTTCCTTCAGCATCCGCGCAAGATGCACGCGATTGCGTTCTCCGCCGGAAATCATGCTGACTTTCTTCTGCTGATCCGACCCCGAGAAGTTGAATCGGGCGACATAGGCGCGGGACTGCACCTCGCGCCTGCCGAGGAAAATCATGTCTTCACCGCCTGAGATAGTCTCCCAGACAGTCTTCTCCGGGTCAAGAACATTGCGGCTTTGATCAACATAGGCCAGCTTCACCGTCTCGCCGGTTTTGAACGTGCCGGAATCCGGAGTTTCCTGTCCGGTAATCAGACGGAAGAGCGTGGTCTTGCCCGCGCCGTTCGGTCCGATAACCCCGACAATGCCACCCGGAGGAAGTGAAAAGGTCAGCTCTTCAAATAGAACAAGATCGCCATACGACTTTGACACGCCGTTTGCTTCGATAACAACGTTTCCGAGTCGCGGCCCCGGCGGGATATAGATTTCGAGATCCTGAGCCCTGCGCTCGCTTTCCTGACTGACCATCTGCTCATATGCCTTGATGCGCGCCTTTGATTTTGCATGGCGGGCTTTTGGCGACATGCTGATCCACTCAAGCTCACGCTGCAGCGTCTTCTGCCGGTCGCTCTCGGTCTTCTCTTCCTGCGCAAGCCGGTTCTTCTTCTGCTCAAGCCAGGAGGAATAATTCCCCTTCCACGGAATCCCCTGCCCCCGGTCAAGCTCAAGGATCCAGCCCGCTACATTATCGAGGAAGTAACGGTCGTGGGTTACGGCGATGATGGTTCCGGGGTAGCTCTGCAGGTGATGCTCAAGCCATGCGACCGATTCAGCATCAAGATGATTGGTCGGTTCGTCCAGCAGCAGAATATCAGGCTTCTGCAGCAGCAGCCTGCACAGCGCAACACGGCGACACTCGCCGCCAGAGAGCACCTTGACCGGCGTATCACCGGCCGGACAGCGGAGCGCATCCATCGCCATTTCGAGCCGGGAATCGAGCGTCCACGCATCAAGCGCTTCGAGCTTCTCCTGCACGACACCCTGCCGCTCAATAAGTCTGTTCATTTCATCGTCCGACATCGGCTCGGCAAATTTCTCATTAATTTTGTTGTATTCGTTCAGGGCATCGACAACCTCCTGAACCCCCTGCTCGACAATTTCCCGAACTGTTTTGGTATCGTCAAGCCGCGGCTCCTGCTCGAGAAGCCCGACAGTATGCCCCGGCGAAAGCACCGTTTCACCCACAAAGTCTTTGTCCACACCTGCAAGAATTCGCAGCAGCGAGCTCTTGCCCGATCCGTTCAGGCCGAGGACGCCAATCTTCGCGCCATAGAAGTAAGACAGGTAGATATCCTTCAGCACCGGCTTTTTGTCGTAGTATTTCGACACGCCTATCATGGAATAGATAATCTTGTTCAGCTCATTGCTCATCTTGAAACACTCCCTCTGTTCATATATTCAGATACATCCCAGATAATTCTTGTTGAGCTGCAGGCCGACGTGTCCGAAAGCACTTCCCCTGCACTCATTAACCCGCCATGGAGCACGTGCAGAAACAACCCTGAAGAAACAGAGAAACACCGCTCCATGTCATCACGATGATTCTGCTTGAGAAAGGGCTTGGAGAGCTGAGGGTTTGCAGCTTCCCGCGTCCGGAAAAGCTTTCATTCGGATTGAAAAAAAGACACAACATCTGCTGCTGCAACTTCTCCCTGTTCGCTCTTCTTAAGATCCTTCCACTGTAGTTTGCCGGACCTGAGCTCATTCTCCCCGATGATAAGGGCAAATTCGGAGCTGAGACGGTCGGCGCGGCGGAGCTGACTCTTCAGCGAAGCGCTGCCGTAGCTCTGCTCTGCCCAGACGCCCTGCGCACGAAGCGTTTCAACGATCCTGAATCCTTCCAGTTCAGCTTCCTTGCCGAGCGTAGCGACAAAAACCTTCGGCGCACGCTGCTTTATTTCGCTCCGCTCCTTCAGCAGCGTGACGATGCGTTCCATTCCCATTGCAAAGCCGATTGCCGGCGTTGCCGGTCCGCCGAAGTCTTCAACAAGTTTGTCGTAGCGACCACCAGCTGCAACAGCCTTCTGAGCGCCGAGATGCTCGCTCGTGACTTCAAAGGTCGTTTTGGTGTAATAATCAAGCCCTCGCACAAGATTCGGATTCAGCGTATGGGGAATCCTGAACGAATTGAGAATCGCGAGCACTTCATCAAAGTGAGTCCTGCAGTCTTCGCAGAGATACCCCGCGACTGTCGGGGCGCCCTGCCTGAGCTGCCCGCACTGCGGCACCTTACAATCGAGGATACGCAGCGGATTCGTCTCATATCTTCGCTGACAGTCCGGGCAATACTCAGAACGCCTGTCACCGAAAAAATCCAGCAGAGCACTGCGGTATGCGGGGCGGCACGCAGCGCACCCGATTGAATTGATCTCGAAATTAAGATCGCTCAGGCCGATTGCTTCGAGCAGGTTCTTGAGCATGATGATCAGCTCGGCATCCATCGAAGCAGCAGCAATCCCGAATGCTTCAGCCCCAATCTGGTAGAACTGCCGGAAACGGCCCTTCTGCGGACGTTCGTACCGGAACATTGGTCCTGAATAGAAGTACTTCTGCGGAGACGGCATGGTGTGGAGATTCTTCTCGACATAACTGCGGACAACAGGAGCCGTGCCTTCCGGCCTCATGCTGACACTGCGGTTGCCCTTATCCATAAACGTGTACATCTCTTTTTCAACGATATCGGTCGCTTCGCCGATTCCGCGAATAAAAATGTCTGTCGACTCCAGAATCGGAACCCGAATCTCCTGAAAACCGTAGCGACCGAAGATTTCCCGCGCCGATGATTCCACCGACTGCCAGACAGCGATATCAGGCGGCAGGATATCCTCCATGCCCTTTAGGCCGTTATGCTTCATTGGCGCCTGCGCCCTCCCGCTCCTTGTCAAATTCGAGCATGCTCAGGTGGCTTTCTATCAACCGGCGCACTTCTTCCTTGAAATGGCGGCGAATGCCTTTCAGCTCGACAATGTCTTCATGAACCTTGACGACTCTTTCCTGCGCTTCCTTTATGGTAGTATCAGCCTTCAGTTCGGCTTCGCGAATGATAAGCTCTGCCTCTTTCCGCGAGTTGCTCTTGTATTCGTCAACCATTTGCTGTGCGGTCAGAAGCGTCTCGCGAAGCGTAACCTCCATGTTGCGGTACTCCTGCAGCTGGGCGTCTGCCCTGTTCAGCTGCTCCTTGTACGATGCGTTTTCCCGCAGCAGTTCCTCAAGTTCCTCGCGGACAACTTCAAGAAAAGAATAAACTTCATCGACACCAAACCCGCGAAACTTGACCGGGAACTGTTTTGACTGAATATCCAGCGGAGTAATTCTCATACTAATCCCCTCCTTTTAGCCTGTATCCGAATTCAATTAGTGATCGTACGAAGAACCTCTGAAGAAAAAAGATTGCAAAAATGACGAGCAGCGGTGAAATATCGATCGGACCCAGGCGACCTCCGACCATGCGGCGGACCGGATTGAGCACCGGCGCCGTCACCCTGCCGAGGAAACGAACTAGCGGGTTGTACGGGTCCGGATTCACCCAGCTGATAATGGCCGCAATAATGATGACCCATGTGTATATCTCAAGAACAATATTCAACACTTCCGCGGCTGCGATAATAAGATTGCCGGCCATTAGTTATTCCTCCCCAGTTCTTCGGCGCGCCGGTGTGCGGACTGAAGCGCATTCATGGTAATTTCCTTTAATCCCTTTTCTTGAAATGCCGCCAATCCGGCAGCAGTCGTGCCGCCGGGCGATGTCACCATCTCGCGCAGCTTTTCCGGCGACATGCCCTCGCCTATCTGTTTCGCGGTGCCGATCAGCGTCTGAACTGCAAGCTCACGAGCACTGTCTGAGCTCAGCCCAAGCTGTTCGCCTGCCGCTATCATGCTCTCAATAAAAAGCGCAATAAACGCAGGGCCGCTGCCGGACAAGGCAGTAACCGCATTGATCTGCTTTTCGGGGAGCGTGGTCACCTTGCCTATCGACATGAATATCTGACGCACCGGTGCAATAACCGGTTCGGGCAGGCAGGAGCAGATCGAAAGCACCGACATGCCCTCCAGCACTAAAGCGGGCGTGTTCGGCATAACCCGCACGAGACGGGATGTCTTCAGTTTCGACTGCAGATACGCAAGCGTAATGCCAGCCGCAATTGACACAACCGTCTTGTTTTCATCAACGCTGCCCGCTATTTCATCGAGAACCTGTCCCATATTCTGGGGTTTTACTGCAAGGATGATAATGGTCGAAGCCTCAACGACCTCCGGATTCGACGCCGTCGTGCGCACGTGGTACGTGCTTTGGAGATAGTGCCGCCGATCCTCTTTCGGCTCTGAAACGATAATATCCCTCATTCCTTCAATGCGCATACCCTTGATTAATGCCTCGGCCATATTGCCGCCGCCGATAAATCCGATCATGCTAACTCCTCCCTCCAAAAATCGCCGTGCCGACGCGCACCATCGTTGCGCCTTCTTCGATGGCAACTCCGAAATCGTGCGACATGCCCATCGAAAGCTCCGGCAGAACAGCACCCCTCTTTTCTGCCTGTGCGCGAAGCTCCCTCAGCCGATGGAAATACGGGCGCGCCTTTTCCGGGTCCGGATCATAGGGGGGCATGGTCATCAGCCCTTCCAGTTTCAGATTGCTGCACTGCCGGATGTGCGCAATCAGTGCGTCGAGGTCGCTTTCCGCAACCCCCTGTTTTGTATCTTCTCCCGAGAGTTTCACCTCAACCAGCACTCTCTGGACCTTTCCGTCGTTTGCCGCTTGCCGGTTCAGTTCATCGGCAAGCGCAACAGAGTCGACAGAATGAATCAGATCAAACAGCCGGATTGCCTGCTTTGCCTTGTTCTTCTGTAAATGGCCGATCAGATGCCACTGAACGCCGGAAAACCCATGAGAGGGCTCTCGCAATAGAGCAATCTTGGCGCGCGCTTCCTGCACGCGGCTTTCGCCGAATATGCGCAGCCCGGCCTCCATAGCTTCACGGATACGCTCTGCCGGAACGGTCTTGCTCACCGCTATCAACCTGACGGCATCCGGCTCCCTGCCCGCGCGCATGGCGGCATGGCTCATTTTCCTGAGAATTTCAGAGGCGTTGGTCAGAATCATTGCTGTTTATAGTAGTATCAATTATAAACAAAAGCAAGGAAAGAGAGCCACGTTTCACTGTCCGCTCCAAATGACCTGTGGTATAGTGTATTAATGTCTGACCGCCAGACCTTCACTCTTTCTCTGAACATGAAGCTCATCATGATTATGCTGGGCCTCAGTTGTGCGCTCATCCTCATTTTGCTCTTCTTTTATACCCGGTTTGAAAAGAAGTTGTATCAGGAGCTTGAAGCGCAGGCCCGCGAACTGACCAAGGCTATCCAAATCGGCGTCGAAGAGGTGACCGGCCGGGGTGAAACCGATGAGGCCAGGCTCGAAAAATACCTGAAAAGCCTTGATGCAAAGGGGGTCAAGGAAATTTCCATTATCAGCAACGCCGACGAAATCATCGCCAGCAGCGACCGTGCGAAGATAGGACCGATTACCCACCGGCGCAAGGAACTCATCATCAAGGCTGAGCTTGGCGAACCGGTCGTCGAGGAAGGGAAAGCCTATAACGTGATCATTCCCGTAGTTGCGGGAGACACGCAATATGGCTATATTCACCTGAAGATCAACCGCGATGACTTTTCCGAGCTGATACGAATAACGGCGATTCAGCGCATGCTTGCAACCCTTGTCGTTTTTTGTTTCGGCATAGTGGCGATTTTCTTCCTTGCCCGCCGGTATACGCGCCCTATCAACACGGTCGTTGATGCGGCGATTCGCGTTGCCGCGGGCGACCTGAACCAGCACATCCCGATTACGTCGCGGGACGAGATCGGCAAGCTCTCGGAAAGCTTCAATTACATGGTCGACAAGTTGCGCGAAAGCAGAACCCTGGAAGAAAAGCTCCGCGCTGCCGAACATCTCTCCGGCCTCGGCGAACTTTCCCGCAGCATTGCTCATGAGATCCGGAATCCGCTGAATTTTATCAACCTCAGCATAGACCACCTTGGCGGCAAGTTCCGTCCGGCTGATGAGGAGCAGCAGAAGGCATATTTGAACATCCTTCAGGGCATCAAGCAGGAAGTGCATCGCCTGAATAAACTGGTAAACGACTTTCTCATGTTCAGCCGGCCGATGAAGCTGAGCCGCCGGACGCTTGCAGCGACGGCTCTCCTTGAGGATGTCATGGCGCTCATCTGGGCAAAAGCCGAAGCAGACGGCATTGCCATCATCAAGAACTATGCCGCTGACCAAGAGATTTCGGTTGACCCGGACCTATTTAAATCCTGTCTCATGAATGTGATCAGCAATGCGTTCCATGCGATGAACGCCTGCGGCAAGGACGGCATTCTGAAGGTCATGACCGAGTTTCATGACAACCTCTTTTCGGTCACGATAACCGACAACGGAGAAGGCGTTTCGGCCGATCAGATGGACAGAATCTTCGAGCCCTTTTTTTCGTCAAAACAATACGGGCTTGGCCTTGGCCTGCCGATGACCCGGAAAGTTATGGAAGAGCATGGGGGCGGAGTCGAGTTCAGGAGTGTCCCCGGCCAGGGAAGCGAAGTTCGGCTCTATCTGCCTGTTTCATTCAAGGGAACCCTTGAGTAGCGAAGGAGATATTCTATGGCAGTAGTAGTGGTAGTGGATGATGAACAGCGTCAGCGCGATATCCTGAAGGCTATTCTTGAAGATGAAGGGCATGAAGTCCATACTGCTCCGTCCGCCGAGGACGGACTTGGTGCCATTTGCAGACTGCAACCTGATGTGGTATTAAGCGATCTGAAAATGGGGGGGATGAGCGGCGTTGAGCTGCTGGGGAAGTTGCCCGATGACACGATACGCCCCGCTTTCATCCTGATGACCGCATTCGGAACCATCTCTTCAGCCGTTGAAGCCATGAAAAAAGGCGCCCTCGACTACCTTACTAAGCCGCTCGAAAAAGATGAAATAATTCTTGCGGTGCGCAAGGCTGCCGAAAGGATTGAACTTCTAAAGGAAAATCTGCGGCTTCGCGATGAACTCTACGGAAAATTCAAGATTGAAGGCATTGTCGGCAAATCGCCGAAGATGCTCGAGATCATGGATGTTATCAGAAAAGTTGCATCTGCACCGGTAACCGTGCTCATACACGGAGAAAGCGGTACCGGGAAAGAGCTCGTTGCGCGGGCAATCCACTATAACAGCACACGGAAGAGCAGTCCCTTCACCGCCATAAACTGCGCGGCCATCCCGGAAAGTCTTATCGAAAGCGAATTGTTCGGCTATGAGGCGGGAGCCTTTACCGGCGCAACACACCGGAAAATCGGCCTCTTTGAAGCGTCCAACAAGGGCACTCTTTTTCTTGATGAGATCGGCGACTTGCCCCCGCTCATGCAGACAAAGATTCTTCGCGTGCTGCAGGACAAAGAGGTGCGGCGCGTCGGCGGCAAGGACAGCCTGAAAGTCGATGTGCGCATTGTCACAGCGACCAATCGGGACCTCGAAAAAGATGTTCCTGCCGGCAGATTTCGCGAAGACCTTTATTACCGTCTGCGCGTGGTGACACTTGCCCTTCCGCCGCTGCGGGACCGCAAGGAAGACATTCCGGCGCTTGCCGTATTCTTTGTTGACAAGTACAACAGGGAATTCGGCAAGCGCATAAAAGGGGTTGCTGACAGCGCTCTGAAGGCACTGCTCGACTACCATTGGCCGGGGAACATCAGGCAGCTCGAAGCAATTATCGAACGCGCAGTATTGATGACAGACTCCGATACCATTCAGCTGAAAGACATCAAGGATGAATTGCGCGTCAGGAGCGAAAAGAGCCTGCTCGATATGGATCTGCCTGATGAAGGAATCAATTTCGAGGAGATGGAGCGGGAACTCCTGAAAAAGGCCATGGTGAAATCCAACAATGTAGCGGCTAAGGCCGCGCGGCTCCTCGGCATGAGCTACAAGACATTCTGGTACCGTCTCGAAAAATTCGGAATCAATACAGACTCCTCAAAAGAGGATAAACATCCCGAAAAAAGGTAGGACTCCCGCTATGCGCCGGCATGCCGTTTATATGCTAACTGTATGATTTTAGTCAATTGTTAAAAATGGCATGAAGTTTGCATAATTCAACCGTGCTAATATTTTGGGGCAAGCATACATTCCAAAAATAAAGGAGGTGAATACCAAATGAAAAAGATTATCGCTCTGTTCGTGGCAGTGCTTTTTGCTCTCTCCGTTACCGCAGCTTTCGCAGCTGACGCGGCAAAACCGGCAACTCCGGCAACTCCGGCAAAGGCTGACGAGAAGAAGGCCGAGCCGAAGAAGGACATGAAGGCCGACGAGAAGAAGGCTGAGAAAAAAGCCAAGGCCGACAAAAAGAAGGCTGAGAAAAAGGCCAAGAAGGACGCAAAAAAGGCTGAGGAGAAGAAGGACGCTCCGAAGGCTGAACCGAAGAAGGCCGAACCGGCAAAGCCTGCTGAACCGGCAAAGAAGTAATAATTCTTTTCTGCTTGATGTTTCCGAGAGGGCAGATGTAACCATCTGCCCTCTCTTCATATGAATTTTTCGTACGGAGGAATCTGATGAAGACTATAGTTCTGCTCGCATGTTCCCTCTTCATCGCCTTGACCATGACAGCCGGTGCCTATGCGAAGGAGAAACCGAAGGTCATACAGAGGACAGGCGAAGTGGTTACCATAGACGTTGCCGCAAAGTCGATGACTGTGAAGCATAAGACCGATACGATAATCATTACGCTTACCGACACAACGCTTGTAAAGATGAATCGGGATCGCAAGGCAGCAAGCGACATCAGGATCGGAGACCGTGTCAGCGTATGGTTCTTTGAAAAAGACAAAACCGCCCGGAGCATCGATATCAAACCGGCCGTTGTCGCGCCCGCACAAAAATAAATCTGTTGCATCCGGAGCGCTCCTGGCATGACCTGCAGCGCTTTTTGACCAACCGGCTCACTATGCGTTAAAATAACATTTAATTTTCAACCTCTTGAAAGAATATGCCATTCAGAATCCAGATTAAAGAAGGGGATGCTCAATGATAGATGTACAGCTCGCTGATCGTGTAAAAAATCTTCCGCCGTATCTTTTTGCGGCAATCGACAAAATGAAAGATGAATCACTTGCCAAAGGCGTTGACCTCATCAATTTAAGCATCGGCGACCCCGACGTGCCGACTCCGAAGCATATTGTGGAGGCAATGCAGGCAGCGGTAACCAGGGCAGAGCACCATCAGTACCCGTCGTATGAAGGGATGCCGGCCTATCGGGCTGCGGTTGCTGACTGGTATAAAGTCCGCTTTCATGTCACCGTTGACCCAAAGTCAGAAGTGCTCTCGCTTATCGGCTCCAAGGAAGGAATCGGCCACGTTCCGCTCGCCTTCGTAAACCCCGGCGATGTTGTGCTCGTTCCGTCACCAGGGTATCCGGTCTATCCGGTCGGAACGCTTTTTGCCGGCGGTGAAGTCCATCTTATGCCGCTTCTGGAAGAAAACAGCTACCTGCCGAACTTCAGGGCAATTCCGGCGGATGTTTTGAAGCGCGCAAAGCTCATGTTTCTCAACTATCCGAACAATCCCACTTCGGCAGGAGCGCCGAAGTCGTTCTATGAAGAGGCAATCGTACTCGCAAAGAAGCACAATATCATTATCTGCCACGATGCAGCGTATTCAGAAGTCTATTTCGACGGCGAAAAGCCGATGAGCTTTCTTGAAGTCGAGGGGGCCATGGACGTCGGCATAGAGTTTCACTCACTGTCAAAAACATACAACATGACCGGCTGGAGAATCGGGTTTGCAGTTGGCAACGCGAATGTGCTTGCCGGACTGGGCAAAATCAAGTCGAACCTTGACTCCGGGGTATTCCAGGCAATTCAGGAAGCCTCGATAGCCGCACTGAAGACAGATGATGCGGTTTTGGCGGATCTCAGAAATATTTTCCAGGAACGCCGGGATGTCATGTACGAGGGGCTGGTCAGCCTCGGCCTGAAGGTGCAGAAGCCGAAAGCAACGTTCTACCTGTGGGCAAAGGTGCCGCAGGAATACAGCTCTTCCAGCTTTGTATCTCACCTGCTGAATAATGCCGGAGTGCTCGGCACCCCCGGCGTCGGCTTCGGAGCCCCGGGAGAAGGATATATTCGCTTCGCCCTGACCAAACCGACGGAGCGCATCAAAGAGGCTGTAGATCGCATCAAGAAAATTCTGTAAATGGCGATGACCTGCATCGGCATCGGCTCCAATCTCGGCGACCGTGAGGGGCACTGCCGGGAAGCAATCGCCCGCATGGAACAAGCTGACTGCAGAATACTGAAAGTATCAACCTTTTTTGAAACCAACCCGTGGGGGCTGAGCGATCAGCCTCTCTTTTTAAACGGCGCTCTCACCATGGCAACCAGCATGCCCCCTGCAGCATTGTTCTCGCTGCTGAAAGCTATCGAAAAAGCTATGGGAAGGCAGGAAACGGTCCGATGGGGACCCCGCGTCATTGACCTCGATATTCTTCTCTATGATGACCTCATTCTGCATTCGGCGTTATTGACCATTCCCCATCCATGCCTTCATGAACGACGTTTTGCACTGCAGCCCCTTGCAGAGATAGCGCCGGATGCACGCCATCCTGTCTTCGATAAAACAGTTCGCGAGTTATTGGAGGGAGTGCAATGAGTATGACGTCCTTCACGGTAAAGAGCAGACTCCGCAATGAAATGATCGACATCACCCATGAAGTTGCTCAGGCAGTAAGTCAGGCAGGAGTGCAGTCGGGGGTCTGTTACCTCCATGTTCCCCACACGACCGCCGCAATAACGATAAATGAAAATGCGGATCCTGATGTTCGGCGGGACATTCTGTCTGCGCTTGCGCGCGCTTTTCCACAACACGGGGATTACCGCCACAGCGAAGGCAACTCCGATGCGCATATCAAGACGTCGCTGGTCGGAAGTTCTGTCATGGTCCTGATCGAAAGCGGCCGCCTTGTTCTCGGAACCTGGCAGTCCATTTTTTTCTGCGAATTTGACGGTCCGAGGACCAGAAAAGTCCACTGCAAAGTCATGCACTCATAACATCCCGCAGACCGCAGTTGTTTCAAATGCAGTAAATCCTTTAAACTTACTCAATTATGATGTATCGCCTCAGGAGGCCCGCTAATGCAGAGCATGAAGCACGTCGAGCCGGTCAGGCTCACCGCACAGTCCCGATTCAAGTTCCGCTGCTATAAAGGCATCGCCTGTTTCACCAAGTGCTGCAATAACATCGATATCATGCTGACGCCGTACGACATCATCCGCATGAAAAAACGCCTCGGCATCTCGTCCGGAGAATTCCTGAACGATTACACCTATATAGAAATTGAGGAGAAATCCACCTATCCGTTTGTCTATCTCCGCATGAAAGAAGAACCCGGTATGCCGTGCCGGTTTGTCTCGCCTGACGGCTGCACCATCTATGACGATCGCCCCGCAAACTGCCGCTATTATGCAGTGGGGCAGGCATCGCTCCGCAAGCAGGATGATAAAGACTCCCCGCCCTATACAGAAGAATTCTATTTTCTCATTAAAGAGCCGCACTGCCTTGGCCATGAGGAAGAACGCGCACTCACTATCGCTGAATGGCGGGAAGAGCAGGGTGTCGATCTGTTTGATGATATGAACCGGGGATGGAAGGATCTGCTCTTCCGTCGCAACGCTCCCGGGGCAAAACTGGACGACAAAAAGCAGAAGCTTTTCTATATGGCGTGTTACGATGTTGACCGCTTCCGTCGCTTTGTATTTGAGAGCGGCTTCCTCGACCTTTTTGAAGTCGCGCCGGCAAAGCTGGATCGCATGAAGACTGACGATATCGAGATGATGCAGTTCGGCTGTGACTACATAAAGTTCAATCTCGGCATGGAAGAGACCCTGAAGCCGAGGCAAAAGTAACGGGAAAAAATGTCTACCGTGCTTGTCGTCAGGAAGAACGGTCTTGTTGCGATAGCTGCAGACACGCTCACCAAGTCCGGCAGTTCGCGCGAGTCAGCCAGCTATGTGGTCAATCATGAGAAGATAGTGCGGACTCGCCATGGTTTTATTGCACTGGCCGGACCGACTGCTCTGAAGCTTATCCTGAAAAATTACTTTGCAACCACAAAAAATACAATCCGGCTGGACAGCGTTGATACTATTCTGGCGACGTGGCTTCAAATGCACGAAGTTCTAAAGAGCCAATACTATATGAATGCCGCCGATGACGCAACCGACTCCTTTGAGACATCCCAGGCCGATGCCATTATAGCAAACAAGCACGGCATATTCGGCGTCAGCTCCCATCGGGTAGTGCAGGAGTTCTCAAAATTTTACTCCTATGGGCAAGGCAGTGAGTACGCCATGGGGGCCATGTTTGCGGTCTATGACGATCCGGCCAAGACTGCTGAAGACATTGCCCGCGTGGGCATTGCAGCTGCAGCGGAGTTCGATGTCAGCACCGGTCTGCCGATGACAGTGATTACCATCCGACAGGCAAAACACTCATCACGTTGACCGCCACACCAGCCAGAAATGATCTGAAGCTCATGCTTCGTTGCGCCGCTTTCTGCTATGTCCGCTGAGGCGGTGCTCCTTCCATCCGTCTTCTTTTTGCCGCGTTCGTCAACCCTGTCGAAGACAAACCCGCATCCGGCAGGTTGCGCTTCAGCACCATTCAACATCAGCACACTCCGTTACTTTTCCGAAAAAAGTATCGTCTTGAGCACAGCCCTCGTTGCTGCTCATCACCATTTTCTTTGCCGATGACAGATCCGGATTACGACGATTCGGGAACTATGCGAACGCATCGCGTTTAAAAAATGTTACAAAACCCACTTTCGATCATTAAACTAACTTATTCTCATTATTAACGAGAATAATGAAAAGGGGAGGTTTGTATGATGAAGAGGCTGTTGGTATCACTGTCGTGTCTTGTTTTTTATCTTCACCCTGACCGGCTTGGCTGAGGCGAAAAAAACTCATATCAAGTGGGGCGCGACCAGCGTCCGCTCGGGCCTTTATGCAAACACCGTCCAGATGGCAAGCATCGTCAACAAGGCGTATCCGGGCGAAATCGAGGTTACGGTCGTTGAAACCGGCGGCTTTCTCGAAAACCTGACGCGCGTCGGCAAGAGAACAATTCAGGTCGGCCCTGCGGACGCTTCTGCCGCATATGCGAATTACGAGGGAATCATTGACTACAAGGGCAAAGCGAACAAAGACCTTCGCGCCCTCTGGGGCGGATATGTGACGCCCATACATATCGTCACGACAAAAAAGAGCGGGGCCGACTCGCTCCAGAAACTGAACGGCCTTCCGTTCGCGATGAATCCCGGCACGACCTCCGGTCGCGCGATCGAGCTTTTTTTCGATGCCAACGGGATTAAGCCGGAATATAAAATGATGGGCATCGGCGCGAGCGTCGATGCGCTGAAGTCCGGTGTCGCGCAGGGCTGGTTCAAGGCGGGCTTTAAAGACTCTGCTATTCTTGACCTTGAATCCGCAATGGAGGTGAATATCCTTCCCGTCACGCAGAAAATGGTGGATGCCGCGAATCAGAAATATCCGGGACAGGCAAAGAGCATGATGATTCCGTCCGGTCTTTTCAAGGCTGTCAAGAAAGACGAGTTAAGTTTTGCATACGTTGTTTCGGATTTCATCCACAAAGACGTTTCTGAAGACGTCGCATACAAGATTGTAAAGGCTGTGTATGAAAAGCGGAAAGATCTCGTCGGCAACCTTGCCACGCTGCGCGAGGGCAACTTCGATGACATGTATGGCAACGCGGTGAAGCATCTGAACGTACCGCTTCATCCAGGCGCAGTGAAGTTTTACCGGGAAGTGCTGAAGGTCAAGGTTCCCGATCACCTCTTGCCGCCCGAAATGAAGAAACGCTAATTGGAGGGTTATCATGAAACGTCTTGTCTGTCTTGTTTTTGCCATTATCCTTTCTTCCGGTTTTATTGCCTGGGCTGATGCGCCTGCCGTGACTGTGACGCCGCCTTCAGGTCAACCGGGGGCTGAACTGAAGATAACCGGAAAGGGCTTCAAAGCGGGTGAGGAGGTAGATATCATCCTGACACTCGACCCGGACACCAGAGTGGGATTGGGAACCGAAAAGGTGGACATGGTCACAGCGGATGCAACGGGAGCTTTCGACGCGAAGTCCGCATTCCCCGCCTTCGCGAAGCCGGGGAAATATCAGGTTGTCGTGCACGGCGCAAAGGGATCGCGCGTCGAGACATCCATCGAAGTGCTGCCAAAACAGAAATAACGAAAGGAACCCTTAATGCATTATGAGGCTAGTTTAAAGGCTTTTGGTACGCTGTCAGCGGTGTTCTAGCGGCAGCGTGGGGTATTTTTCTTGTGTACACCGCCCTGACGGTAGCGCTTCATCCGCTCCTTCAGGGCGGCATTTCGCTCAGCTTCGGGTTGGCGCTCGTTTTTCTGGCATATCCGATGACAAAAAAAACCTTGAGCGGAGAGCATCCTCGGCACGGAGCCGTTTCGGCGTTCCTCTTGTTCGGGTCCAAACATTCCCCTTCGCTTCTGGATTTCCTGATGATTGCGCTGAGCCTCGCTCCCTGTTTCTATATCATGATTTATTGGGAACAGATCGTCCGCAATCCCGGCGAGTTTGAAACGTACCAGCTTGCTCTCGGAGCCATACTGGTCTTCGGTCTTCTTGAAGGCACTCGACGCTCGCTCGGCATCATGATACCGCTTGTCGTCGCGCTGTTCGTCGCTTACGCGTATCTCGGCCCACAGATTCCGGGGAGATTTAGCCACGGCGGGTTCGGCACCGAGGAGCTGCTCTATCAGCTCTATCTCATGACCGAGGGAATCTGGGGACTTCTGACCGACATGACGAGCCGGATAATTGCCCCGTTTGTCATCTTCGGGCCGGTGCTCTTCGCAACCGGCGTCGGCAAGGTATTCATGGATATTGCTCAGGCGTGGGGCGGGCGCATGCGCGGCGGCGCCGGCCATGTCGCGGTCATCTCAAGTTCGTTTTTTGGCATGCTGTCGGGATCTTCGGTCGCCAACGTCGCCACGACCGGTTCTTTCACGATTCCCACGATGAAGAGGCTCGGCTTCCCCAGGGAGCTTGCGGCGGGCGTCGAGGCTTCAGCGTCGTCCGGAGGCCAGATCATGCCGCCCATCATGGGCGCCGGCTGTTTCATCATGGCGGAATTCCTGAACATCCCCTATACAGACATCATGATTGCGGGAATTATCCCGGCAATCGTTTATTTCGTCGGCATCTCGGCCGGGGTCTGGATAGAGGCGGGGCGCTACGGCATGGGCAAGCTTCCGAAAGAACTCATCCCATCGCTCCGGAAGACATTAAGCCCCCGGGCGCTCCTGAACTTTATTTTTCCGATCGGAACGCTCACTGCGCTTCTGTTTGCTTTTTTCCCGCCGCAGGTCTGTGCCTCGTGGTCGCTGCTCATCTCAATTGTGACATTTCTCCTTATCGGCGGACCACTTGATCGCCGTTCGATTATTGAGCTCGCGAAAGCGATCTGGAAGGGCTATTTATCAGGCATTATGACTGCGCTTGCATGGCTTATGGTAATGATGAGCTGCGTTCAGGTAGCAGTAACAGTCATCTCACTGACCGGCTTCGGCGTAAAGGTATCTGAGATGATCGTCAGCCTTGCCGGCCAGAGTGTCTGGCTTGCCTTGATTGCCGCGATGCTTACGTCCATCATTCTCGGCATGGGCATGACGACGACCGCGGCGTATGTTATCGCTGCTGCGGTGCTCGTGCCGGCAATGCAGGGCATGGGCTTTGACCCGCTCGCCAGCCATCTCTTCATATTCTATTTCGCTATCAAATCCGGACTCACGCCTCCGGTCTGCATTGCGGTATTCACCGCCTCTGCGATTGCCGGCGGCAGCTGGCTCCGGGCCGCGTGGGACTCGATGCGGCTCGGCATCGGCGGCTACATCATCCCGTTTTATTTCTTGTTTTCACCGCAGTTTCTCATGAAGGGCGGTTTTTTCGAGATCGCGTTTCTGATTGTCGGAGCAGTCGCTGCAATGTTCGCAATCGAAGCAGGCGTCATGGGGTTCTTCAAAAAGCCGTCTACTCCGATCGAACGCATCCTCTATTTGATCGGCGGACTCGTGATGATGCTGCCGGGTTACTATACGTTCATCGGGCTTGGCATTTTCGGCCTCGGCCTGCTTTGTGAACGCTATAGTCCTCCTATTCCGATTCTCGGACGGAGACCTGCGCTCATTGTACATAAAAAGTGAGTCAACGGCCTGCCGTGAGGGTAAAGCCTTCGGCAGGCCGTTTCAGCCTTTCGGTCTTTGCCATTCTTCGCCGCCCAACCAGTTAAGCATCTCCTCATGTTTTGAACTGAAGCATTCGGGCGATAAAGCGCACAGGCAAAACGTTTCCTCAGAAAAGAGCGCTTACCCCCTGGCTGCCTTCAACTGACCACAAGCCGCAAGGACATCCTGGCCTTTGCTCTTTCTGACCAGCACAGTCATATATTTGCCGGCAAGCCGCTCCTGAAATGCCAGCACCCGATGTTCTTCTGGTCGCCCAAACGGGGCTCCGGGAAATGGGTTGAAGGGGATCAGATTGACCTTTGCCGGTATGCCGCGGAGCAGTTCATCCAGCCTTTTCGCATCTTCTGGCGTATCATTTACGTCTTTCAGCAGCACATATTCAAAAGTTATCCTCCTGCGCGGCGGGAGCGGGAAAGCGCGACATGCGGCGAGGAGATCTTTCAACGGATACGTCCTGTTAATCGGCATCACCCGGTCTCGCACACTGTTCGTCGTAGCGTTCAATGATATGGCGAGGTTCACTATCGGCGCGCGCTTTGTCAGTTCAAGAATTTTTGGCACTATGCCGGCAGTTGAAAGAGTAATCCGGCGGGGAGATATGTGCATCCAGTCGGTCATGCTCCAGAGCGCTTCAACAACATTGTCGAAGTTCATCAGCGGCTCACCCATGCCCATGAGAACGATGTTGGTGATTGTTTTCGGCGCGACAAGGCGGGCAGCGGAGATGACCTGGTCGGCGATTTCATGAGATTCAAGGTTCCGCTTCAATCCAAGGGTGCCGGTCAGGCAGAAAGCGCACTTGAGCGCACAGCCGACCTGCGATGAAATGCAGAGAGTGAGACGGTCATCATCCCGGATAAGAACGCTCTCTATCGTTTCTCCGTCCTGGAGCTCCCAGAGATACTTCTCGGTGCCATCGACCGAGACAAGGCGATCAAGCATCTTCAGATTGCTGATATATGCCTGTTCCGCAAGCCGGTCCCGCAGCTCCCTGGAATATTCCGATAACTCGACAATGTCTTCTGCCCGGCGCTCGTAAATCCAGTGAGCAAGCTGCTTTGCCCGGAATGCGGGAAGCCCCAGTGATTTTATGTAGGCGGGAAGCGCTTCCCGCGAGAGTGCCTTCAGATTGATTTTCGTCATAGGATAGTGTATCTCATCCGCTGGAATAAACCCCAAATTGTCATTAGCAGGCTGCTGAAAAAGTCCCTCTCCGGCTCAGCAGGGTCAATTTCTGGGGATGTTCTGACATGGATTGCCCCGAGTTTTTCGATTCTTGAGCCTCTGAGAGAGTCGTTTTTAGCAGTGCATTTTGCAGCAAGAGTTTTTCAATACTGCTCCAGATGAAAGTTCATGAACTATGCGGACCAGGACAATTTTTCGATAAAACAGGGGCAACCCATTTACTCGGTCGCCCCTGTTCCGTTACTTTCCGCTTCTTATTTCCCGTTTGCCTCTATCGTTACCATTTCAGCTCTTTTTTCATCAGCTTCTCGTACATCCTTGGCGGCATGAAGCACTGGTTATGAATTTCGTCGCTGTAATAGGTTGTTTCAATTGCATATTCACGACGCATTTCGCGGGGACTCAGCTTCCTGGAACCGACAGAAAATGTCCACCAGTTGCCCGCATAGGTTGCAATCGGAGCGGTATAGAGATCGACGACCGGAAAGATCTTCTTCATCTCCTCCTGGACCTCGATTACCATCTCCTTGTGGAAGTGGAGCGACTCCGAGAGGCTTACGAACAGACCGTCTTCAGCAAGGCACTCCTTGCAGGTCTTGAAAAATTCGACCGTGAAAAGACTCTTTGCGAACCCGATAATGTCGGTCGAATCGACCAGTATTGCGTCAATATCACCCTTTCTGGACTTTACGAACTCAGCGCCGTCCATGCATTTAATCTCAACTCGCGGGTCATCGACACCACAGGCAACGCCGGGGAAGAATGTGCGGGAGACATTGATGACCTCTTCGTCTATCTCGATAAAATGAACTTTCTCGACTGTTTTATGTTTTAGGACTTCGCGCACAATGCCGCCGTCGCCGCCGCCTATTACCACGACCTGCTTCGGATTCGGATGGGCATGCAGAACGACATGGGTCAGCATTTCATGATAAAAAAGCTCGTCTCGCTCGGTAATCTGGACCACGCCGTCAAGAATCAGCATCTTGCCGAAGTGCGGATTCTCGATAACCATAATCTCCTGGAATGCGCTCTTGCTCTGATGAAGGATATTGCTCACTTCATACACATACTGAATAGGCGAATACGGGTCTTTCTCAAAAAATTTAATCATCATCTCCTCCTTATTCTTCAGGGGTCAGGAGCCGGCATTCCGAATCAACGATGATGATCGCTCATTCCGCATTCATTCGCTTGGCTGCTGACTTCTGAGTCTGACTTCTTATATCAAAATCGCCTTCGGTATCGAAAAACCATTAAACTCCGAGGCATACGAAATCGTATAGGCCCCGGCGGAAGGAATGAGAATGCGGTTGCCGACCTCCGGCTCCGGAAACTCCGCCTCTTTGTCGATAACATCCATACTGTCGCAGCTCGGGCCGCATACCGTCCACGTCTTTGCCTCACCGCGGCTGCCGACAATGTAATTGTATTTGATGCCGCCGACGCTTTCCATAAGTCCGTTGAATACGCCGACATCGATGTAAAGCCAGTCTTCATCGCCACGCTTCGCCTTGCCGATAACCGTGCCGACGAACACCCCCGAATCACCGACCACTGAGCGCCCAGGCTCGATAAATATCTCGACATCCTCGGGAAAGCACCGGCGCAATGCCTTGTCTATTTTCTTTTCTATCGCTTCAATCTCAAAGACATTTTTTGTGTAGCGAATCGGATAGCCGCCGCCGATATTCAGCATTCTGAGCCTGATTCCCTGCGCCTCAGCCGTTTCCCACAACTCGCGGGCCTTGTCCACTGCAGACTGCCAGTTGTAGGGATTGTTGCACTGCGAACCGACATGGAAGGTAATGCCGACCGGATTCAGCCCCTTGTCTTTGGCATAGATCAACAACTGCGCGGCTTCTTCAATCTCGACGCCGAATTTCTTGCTGAGCGGCCACTCGCTGCCTTCATTTGGCACCACCAGCCTGACATACACGTTTGCACCCGGCGAATAGCGGGCCATCTTGTCCACCTCGGCCTTCGAGTCATACGCAAAATAGTTCACCCCGTACGCAACTGCCTCTGCCATGAAACGAAAGGTCTTAATCGGATTGCTGGTGATGATGCGCTCGGGAGCCACTCCCAACTCGGTAAGAATGCGAAGCTCCCCTTCAGACGCTATCTCAAAGCCAATTCCCATCTCAGCGACAAAACGGCAGACTTCAATGTCAGGGTTTGCCTTGACTGCGTAAAAAACCTTTGCGTTCCGAATTGTCCTGCCGATCTGGCACACTTTCTCGCGGATGATGTCCTTATCCATCAGCAGATACGGCAGCGGCTCATCGCTCATCGCGATGTAGTCGAGCGCCTTGTTCCACGTCGATTTCTTGATTCCTTCTGGAATTATTTCCATGCCGACTCCTCAAAAATAATAGAGGATTATTATAGCGCACTGCTGAATGAATTATACAGAAGAATCAAAGAGAAAATACCCCAGATACTCCACGTTTCCCTTCTGTCCGAGAATGGGGGATGCCATAACACCGACGGTCCGAAGGCCGAGCGACTCAAGCACCTGCCGCACTCGCTCGACAGCAGCCTTCCGCTTTTCTTCGTCTTTCACGATGCCGCCTTTGCCGACCTCTCCTTTGCCGACTTCAAACTGCGGCTTGATGAGAGCGATCAGTTCGCCGCCGGCTTTCAGGAACTGAAGGACAGCGGGAACAACTTTTTCGAGAGAGATAAATGAAACATCAATGACAACGATATCGATTCTGTCAGGGATAGCGGAGTGTTCGAGATGGCGGATATTGGTGCGGTCCATAAGCACCACACGTTCGTCCTGCTGAAGCTTCCATGCCAGCTGCCCGTAGCCGACATCGATGCAGTATGACTTCCTGAGGCCGTTCTGGAGCATGCAGTCGGTGAATCCGCCGGTCGAGGCGCCGACATCCATCGCAACCTTGCCGGCGAAGTCGATGGTGAATTCCCTGAGCGCTGCTTCTAGCTTGAGCCCGCCGCGGCTGACGTACGGGATGTCGTCACCCTTGACGTCAATAAGTGCATCATGCTGAACGAGCGTTCCCGCCTTTCCCTGCGGCATGCCGCTTACAAAGACCTTGCCCTCGAGAATGAGGGCCTGCGCCCGTTCACGGCTCTGCACCAGTCCCCGCTCTACAAGTACTTTATCAAGTCTGTCTTTCATGGGTTGCCGAATCCTCCGGCGTGTCGAAAAGATTCTGATTGCCCGGTCGCGGTTCCTACTGACTGCTGCTTGCCATCCTGGTTCTTGATTCAGCAATCAATGCCATTGCCGCCTGATAGATACCGCTTTCGTCAAGCCCGTTCATCTCGCGCAGGCGCTTCTGCGAACCGTGAGGAATGAATGCATCAGGCACGCCGAGACATTTGACAGAAACGCTCTGCAATTCCGCCTGAGCAAGCGTTTCCAGGACAGCAGCGCCAAATCCGCCCGCAAGCGCATTCTCCTCGACCGTCAGAATGCGCTTCGCAGTCTGCCCGAGCGACACGATTAACCCCGCATCGAGCGGCTTTACGAAGCGGGCATTCACAACCGTCGCATGCACGCCATTGCGCCGCAGTTCCTCGGCGGCCTTCAGTGCGGGCGGCACCGAGTGGCCGACTGCAATAATCGCAAGATCGTCACCCTCGGCAAGCACTTCCGCCTTGCCCGTTTTCAGATCGAATTCGTGAAAAAGGTGGCACAGATCAATTCCGGCCCTTCCTCGCGGATAACGAATCGCAGCAGGCCCCTCGTGCTTCAGCGCAAAAGCGAGCATGCGCTTCAGTTCCTGCAGATCTTTCGGCGCCATGACCAGCAGGTTCGGCACACAGCGCAGGAACGAAATATCGAACAGCCCATGGTGCGTGGGGCCGTCTTCCCCGACAATGCCGGCGCGGTCGATAGCGAAGACCACCGGAAGGTTCTGGAGGCAGACATCGTGAATTATCTGGTCGTAAGCGCGCTGCAGAAAGGTAGAATAGACCGCAACGACAGGACGAAGCCCGGAGGCTGCAAGCCCTGCGGCGAAGGTGACTGCGTGCTGTTCCGCAATGCCCACATCGAAGAGGCGCTTCGGATACTTTTCTGCAAACGGTGCAAGTCCGGTTCCTTCGGTCATGGCAGCTGTAATCGCCACGATTCTGTCATCGGAAGCCGCCAGTTCAGTAAGCGCAAGCCCGAACGCCTCGCAATAGGTTTGCTGACAAACCGCCGGCTGATCCGCAGGTTTTGAAGCAGGCTGCTGCTCGCCTGTCTCTACTGCAAACGGCCCCACCCCGTGAAAAACACAGGGGTCTTCCTCGGAGTATTTGTATCCCTTTCCCTTCCGGGTCACGATGTGAAGAATAATGGGCTCCCTGATATCCTTGATGTTCCGGAGCGTCTCGATGAGCAGCGCCGTATCATGCCCGTCAATAGGCCCAAGGTACTCAAAACCGAGGTCCACAAACAGGCCGCCCGGCAGGAAAAAACCTTTCAGACTGCCTTCGGCCCGATGGGCGATTTTTGCGACCGACTCGCCTATCTTCGGAATTCCCTCAAGAATCGCCTTTGTCTCCTTCCGGACTCTCGAGAAGAACGAACCGGTCAGCACACGATGGAGATAGGCGGACATGGCGCCGACATTCGGTGATATCGACATCTCGTTGTCGTTCAGAATGACAATCATGTCTTTCTTTCGGTGTCCGGCCTGATTCAACCCTTCAAAGGCGAGGCCGCCAGTCAGTGCACCGTCTCCGATGACGGCAACAACCTTGAACTCTTCCCCCCTGAGATCGCGCGCCTCGGCCATGCCGAGCGCAGCTGAAATTGAGGTGGCGCTGTGGCCTGTCCCGAAGGCGTCGTGCTCACTTTCGCTCCGCTTCGGGAAGCCCGAGAGACCGCCAAATCTGCGGAGCGTGTCAAATGCATCGGCTCTGCCGGTCAGAAGCTTGTGAGCGTAGCTCTGATGCCCGACATCCCACACAATCTTGTCCTGCGGGGATGAGAAGACATAATGCAGCGCAATCGTAAGTTCGATAACGCCGAGATTGGACGCAAGGTGTCCGCCGCCTTTTGAGACCTGTTCGAGAATTCTCGAGCGCAACTCCTCGGCCAATTGCTGAAGCTCGCCAATCGAGAGTTTTTTGAGGTCCGCGGGTGATTTGACTCGTTCGAGATGCATGGGCAGCGGAGACTTAACTGGTCCTTTTCGCAAGATAGCGCGCGAGTGCTCGCAAAGGCTCGGCCTTTTCATCAAAAGAACTGAGCGCATCGATTGCAGCCGCAATCAGCTCTTCAGCCTTCTGCTTTGACTGCTCCACTCCATAGAGCTTCGGATAGGTCATCTTCTTTTTCTTCTCGTCAGAGCCGGCAGTTTTGCCGATCACCCCGGTTTCGCCGACAACGTCCAGGATATCGTCAACAACCTGAAATGCAATGCCGATATTCTGACCATAGCTTCTCAGCAGGTCGAGCTGATCCGCATCAGCGCCGGCGAGGATGCCGCCGGAAACAACAGATGCCCGCAGCAAGGCAGCGGTCTTGTGCGCGTGGATAAACGACAGCGTTTTCGCATCGGGCTCGGCATTCTCCGAAAGCAGATCCTGTGCCTGTCCGGCGACCATGCCTTCCTCGCCGGCAGCAAAGCTGATTTCATTCACCACCCGCAGCACCTGGCCGTCCGTCATCGCAGCCGTCCTGAAGCGCGGATCGGAAAGCAGCACGAACGCCTCGGTCAGAAGCGCATCCCCCGCAAGAATTGCCATTCCTTCGCCAAACGCAACATGGTTGGTCGGCTTGCCGCGGCGGAGATCATCGTCGTCCATTGCGGGAAGATCATCATGAATCAGCGAATAGGTATGAATCAGCTCAAGCGCTGTAGCATACGGCACAACATCGTCCGCACTGCCGCCGCATGCCTCAAATGCTGCGATGCAGAGCACCGGGCGGATGCGTTTGCCGCCTGCGGAAAGCGAATAGATCACCGACTCATGGAGTTTTTTCGGCTGAAACGGCACCGAGAAGTAGGATTGCAGAAACACATCCACCAGCTGTTTCCTGCTGCCGATGTACGCCTTGATGTCCATGCCGCTCCCTTTCAGAGACAAGAACCGGGAGAGCTGTCGCGCCTCCCGGCTTTCATTGTACTCAGCTTGCCGCTATTCCCATTCAATGGTTCCGGGCGGCTTGGAAGTAATGTCGTACACCACCCGGTTGATGCCCTTGATCTCGTTAATGATGCGGCTCGAAATTTTACCCATCACGTCATGCGGCATATGCGCCCAATCGGCAGTCATGCCGTCGAGGCTCGTCACAGCACGGACCGCCGCAACATTCTCATAGGTCCGCTCATCGCCCATGACGCCGACGCTCTTGATCGGCAGTATAACCGCAAATGCCTGCCAGATTTCACGATAAAGCCCTGCCGCCTTGATTTCTTCAAGCACGATTGCGTCGGCTTCGCGCAGCAATTCAAGCTTTTGCGCAGTAATCTCTCCGATGCAGCGAATCGCAAGGCCCGGGCCGGGGAATGGATGGCGCCAGCAGATCTCCTCCGGCAGCCCGAGTTCCTGACCAAGCACGCGCACCTCATCCTTGAACAGTTCGCGCAGCGGCTCGATAAGCTTCAGTTTCATTTTCTCCGGCAGCCCGCCGACGTTATGATGGCTCTTGATGACCGCCGACGGCCCCTTGAAGGATACCGATTCAATGACATCGGGATACAGAGTGCCCTGCGCAAGAAATTCTGCATCCGCAAACTTCTTCGCCTCTTCTTCAAAAATGGCGATGAATTCGTAACCGATTATCTTGCGCTTCTGTTCCGGATCCGTCACGTTTTTCAGTTTTTCGAGGAACCGCGCCCGTGCATCGACGAAATCGAGGTTCATATGGAAGTGGTCGCGAAAGGTCTTCTTCACCTTTTCGGCCTCACCCTTGCGAAGCAGGCCGTTGTCGACAAAGATGCAGGCAAGGTTGTCGCCGATTGCCTTATGCAGCAAGAGTGCAACGACCGACGAGTCTACTCCGCCGCTCAGCGCACAGATGACTTTCTTGCCGGCTGACTGCTCCCGAATAACGGCAATCTGCCACTCGATAAACGACGTCATTTCCCACGTCGGTTTGCAGCCGCATGTCCCGAACACAAAGTTCTGGAGAATGCGTGTTCCCTCATCGGTATGTGCAACTTCCGGGTGGAACTGGAGCGCAAAAAATCTGCGCGTTTTATCGGCCATCGCCGCAATCGGCGAATTATCGGTGTGGCCGACAATCCGGAAACCATCGGGCATCTGCTCGATGCGGTCGCCGTGGCTCATCCAGACACGCGACTTCTGCGTGATTCCCCAAAGCACATCGCCGTCGTCGTCGACATGGAGCATCGCCTTGCCGAACTCGCGCTTCGTCGCGCGAGCCACTTCGCCCCCGAGCATGCGCGCCATGAGCTGCATGCCGTAACAGATGCCGAGCGCCGGCAGGCCGAGTTCAAACACTTCCTTCGCCACAATCGGCGCGCCTTCATCGTAAACACTCGACGGACCTCCCGAAAGAATGATGCCTTTCGGCCGGAACGCCTTTATTTTCTCAAGCGGTGCATTGAACGGGAATATCTCCGAATAAACCTTCTGCTCGCGGATGCGCCGCGCGATCAGCTGGGTGTACTGCGACCCGAAATCAAGAATCAGCACTTTGTCAGAAATATTCATAGCACCTCTATGCTCTGTTTCACAGAATCTCTCGTTACGGCCTTCTATTCCACCCGGTAATTCGGGGCTTCCCTCGTGATGACAACATCATGCACATGACTTTCCTTCCAGCCCGCGTTCGTGATCTGGATGAACCGCGCATTCTGCCGGAGATCCGTCAAATTCTGGCAACCGCAATAGCCCAGTCCCGAACGGAGTCCGCCGACCAGCTGGTGCATGCTCATCGCGAGCGGCCCTTTCAGCGGCACACGGCCTTCCACGCCTTCCGGAACGAGTTTTTCTTTCTCAACGCCCTCCTGACCGTACCGGTCCTTCGCCCCATGCTGCATCGCGCCGAGAGAACCCATGCCCCGGTAAGTTTTATAACTCCTGCCCTGATACAGAATGGTTTCACCGGGCGATTCCTCGGTGCCGGCGAAAAGACTTCCGATCATCACGCAGTGAGCGCCCGCGGCAAGTGCTTTCGTTATATCGCCTGAATACTTGATGCCGCCGTCGGAAATGACCGGAATATTGCGCCTGGAAGCAACATTGTAGCAGGATTTGATTGCCGTAAGCTGCGGCACGCCTGCGCCGGCAACGATGCGGGTCGTGCAGATTGATCCGGGTCCGATACCGACCTTGATCGCATCAGCTCCTGCTTCAATCAGGTCTGCCGCGCCTTCAGCGGTAGCTACGTTGCCGGCAATAACCTCCACATCAGGAAACTTTCGCTTCAGCTCCTTCAGCGTAAGAATAACCGCTCTGGAATGACCATGGGCAGTGTCGATCGCAATGACATCCACGCCCGCCCTGATAAGAAGCTCGGCCCGATAGAGTGCGCTTTCCCCTACCCCGATTGCCGCGCCGACGCGCAGGCGTCCATGGCTGTCCTTGCAGGCGTTCGGATACTTTTTGCGCTTCTCGATGTCCTTGATGGTGATAAGCCCGCGAAGATTGAAGCTGTCGTCAACGATCGGGAGCTTTTCGATTTTATACTTGTTCAGGGTCTGCTTGGCATCATCAAGTGTTGTCCCGATTGATGCTGTGATTATGTTCGAACTCGTCATGGCGTCCGAAACAAGCCGTTTGCCGTCCGGCTCGAATCGCAGATCGCGGTTTGTAAGAATGCCGACCAGCCTGCCGCCGACTTCGCCGTTCTCGGTAACCGGAACGCCAGAAATCTTGTACCGTGCCATCAGCTCGAGCGCCTTCGAAATCGGCGCGTTCGGAGAGACGGTAATCGGATCAATAATCATTCCGCTCTCTGATTTCTTGACCTTGTCGACCTCGAGCGCCTGTTTCTGCGGGGACAGCGCACGGTGAAGAATACCGAGGCCGCCTTCGCGGGCCAACGCAATAGCCAAGTTTGCTTCAGTTACTGTATCCATGGCTGCACTGACGATCGGGATATTCAGCCTGATATTTTTCGTCATGTTTGTACTGACATCAACTTCTGTCGGCAGGACATCCGACATGGCAGGAAGCAGCAGAACATCATCAAATGTGAGGCCAATCTGGAGATCATCTTGCAACATGCGGCTAACCCTCTTGATTTTTTTAGATTTAATTATAGCACGAACAGCCCTGCATTAAGGAATGCACCTATTGCTTACCTATATTATCCAACGAGTTGACTGATGAGGCCGGACTGCCCGAGCCGGAAAAAATCAGCTTCTATTCCCTCGCCGCTCGCGAAGCAGAAAAAGCACGCCCGAGAATCGGTCGGAGAGCCAGCGAAGAGAAGAGCGTGCACGCTCATTCCTGCTCCCGACGCGAACTCGTAATTGCGGAAACAGCAGATATCGCTCTGTCGCAATGCGACCCCGCGAACGGCGGCGCTTCGGCAAATCATCAAACACTGATGCAGCACCTCCCGAACAAGCACGTTCAATGCAATAAGGCAGATATTAGCATAAAAAGCAGTTCAGATCGGCCCGCTAATAGGGGGTATAAAAAATCAATATTTCACGACCTGCATATACTTTCTATCTACCCCTGCCGATGCGACCGATCCAATGCCCTATTCCGGCTAACCGACCAGAACCAGCGACGGGAAAATGCCGAGCAGCAGAACAAAGAAGGCGGTCAGTATAACGGCAAAGAGAAGGGTTTTTGATGCTGAGCACGAGACACTATCCTCCGACTCCCGCATGAACATGGTGCCCACGAGCCTGAGATAATAGAACGCTGAGACGACGCTGAAGATTACCGCAACAACGACGAGTACCGTCTGCCCGGCGTCAACCGCTGCGAGAAACACCTGAAGCTTCCCGACAAAGCCCCCTGCCGGCGGAATGCCGGTCAGAGAGAACAGGAAAATAAGCATTGCGCCCGCAAGCAGCGGTTGCCGCTTGGCAAGTCCGGCATACGCCGAACGTTCTTCGCCGTTCTCCAGCATCAGCATAACCGTAAAGACGCCCATGTTCATGAATGCATAGATAGCCAGATAGGTCATCACCGCCTGCATGCCGGCGATGGTTCCCGCAAGCACGCCGAGCAGCATGTATCCGGCATGTGCAACGGATGAATATGCAAACATTCGCTTAACATTGTCCTGCCTGAGCGCCAGCAGATTGCCGCCGGCAACTGTCAGCACCACCAGGATGGTCACTGCAGGAGCCCATTCTGCCCATGCCGCTCCGAACCCTTCCACCAACACTCTGCCGAACGCTGCAAAGGCTGCTGCCTTGGGTCCGACCGACATGAAGGCGGTCACCGGTGTCGGCGCGCCCTGATAGGCGTCAGGCGCCCACATATGGAAAGGGACTGCCGCAATCTTGAACCCGAAAGCTATGATGATCGCCAGCAATGCAATCCCCAGCACCGGGTCTGTATTGCCGCCCGTCATCACATACAGGGCAACCGCTGCAATGCTCGTCGAGCCGGTCAGCACATACACCATTGCGATGCCGAACAGCAGGATAGCGGTCGCAAAGGTGCCGAGCAGGAGATACTTCATGGCGGCCTCGTTCGACCATCGGCTCTCGCGCTGGAATCCGGTCAGAACATAGACGCTGAGCGACATCAGCTCAAGGCCGACATACAGGATGATCAGATCATTTGCGGACGCCATGAACATCATGCCGATGGAAGCGAGCATCAGCAGGCAATAGTATTCCGTCGCATATTCCTCCCGGATGGTGCGGGACCCGATAGCAAGCAGCACCGCAAGAAACAGCGTCAGCATGAACAGCAGCTTGAAAAAACTGCTGTATGCGTCAGCAACAAACATTCCTTCAAATGCAGTCCCCGAAGCAGACGGAACAAGATATGCCGTTACTCCCGCGGCCGCAATCGTCATAAGCCCAAGCATACCCTTGCTGCGGATCGCCAAGCCGGAAAGAAAAATACCGAGCATGCAGACCGTCAGAACTATCTCGGGGGTCAGCAGACGGAGCTCGCTCATCGAGCCACCCCCGAAGCACTGATAACGGCGTCGGCTGTCTGCATCATGTTCACAAGCTGATCCACTGATGAGCGCATGAAATCCAGCAGGATGCCGGGCTGCACACCCACCACCACAATAACAATCAGCAGCGGTGCAAGACAGACGACTTCCCGAAGTGTAAGATCGCTGAAGCTTGGCGGATAGGGAGTTGCCGGTTTGAACAGAATCAGCCGGTAGCAGGCCCAGGACATATAGGCCACGCCAAGCACGACGCCGAATATGGCGAATGCGCCAATGACATAATGGCCCTGAAACACCCCGCTTAAAATGAGGAATTCACCGATAAACGCGCTCAGCCCCGGAAAGCCGGTCGCTGCAAGAGCAAGGACGGTAAAAACGACTGCGGAAACCGGGGCCGCAGTGCTCAGGCCGCCGAAGTCAGCCAGCATCCGCGTCTTCAGACGTTCTTCCATGGCGGCGATCCAGAGGAACAGTCCGCCGGTAATAACTCCGTGGCTCACCATCTGGATGATGCTGCCGTCGATGCCGACCTTCGTAAGTGTTGCCATGCCAAGAAGGATGAAGCCCATGTGGCTCAGGCTCGAGTAGGCTATAAGCCGTTTCAGGTCCTGCTGCGCAAGCGCGCAATAAGCACCATACAGAACTGTTATAACTGAAAGTATCAGCATGGGTTCAAGGAAGGTCCATGCAGCATCCGGGAAAAACGGAAACAGTATGCGGATGAATCCGTAGGCGCCCATCTTTGCGAGCACGGCGGCCATGATGATGGTCGCGCAGGTCGGCGCCTCGGCATACGCATCGGGCTGCCAGCCATGGAAGGGCACAACCGGCACCTTCACCGCGAAACCGAGGAAAAACGCGGCAAACAGCCAGAGCTGCGCCGCATGAGGGAGTCCGGCGTTCGAGAGTGCAACGATATCGAAGGTTCTGCCGCCGAGCAGATACAGTGCGATTATGCCGACCAGCATGAAGATGCTGCCGCCCAACGTAAAAAGAAGGAATTTCATGGCCGCGGCCCGGCCTCGTTCGCTGCCCCACATGCCGATGAGCAGATACATCGGAATCAGCATCGCTTCCCAGAAGAAAAAGAAGAGAATAAGATTCAGGGAGACAAAAATGCCGAGCATGATGCTTTCCATGAGCAGCAGACAGGCATAGTACCCCCGCACCCGGCTGGTTATGCTTCCCCACGAAGCGAGCACACAGACCGGACAGATAAGCACTGTCAGGAGTACCAGCGGCAGGCTGATGCCGTCGATGCCGACGCTGTATTCGAGGTTCCAGACCGCAACCCACGTAACTCGCTCCACAAACTGCATCTGCGAGGCCGCCTTGTTGAACAGATGCCAGAGCGGCACGGAAAAGAGGGCCGTCAGGAGCGTCGTGCCGAGCGCCAGGACACGCGCGGCCCGCGCACTCATCGGCAGAAGCAGCAGCAACGCCCCGGCTGCAGGGATGATCATCAGGAGAGAAAGAAGCGGCATTCCGGCCGCATTATAGAAGGGGTCGAACATCACTTCCCCCACCATGCAAGGTAGAACACGGCGAGCCCAACAATGCCGGCAACCATGACAAGCGCATAGTCGTGCACCCTGCCGGTCTGCAATCGTTGCAGCATCGCGCCGAAGCGGCTCGCCCCGGCAGCGAGCGCCGGAGCGGAGGGCTGAACCGCCTCCGTCTCAAAATGATTGACTACCCGGGACATGAGAAGAATCGCGGTGCGAATGAGGTAATCGTATGCTTCTCCGACGATCTTGTATTCAATGGTTGCTACCGGTTTTCTCACGACCGTCATGAACGCCTGTGCAGCTTTTCTATAGAACCAGTCGGTGTCGAGATTCAGTCCGGGCTTCGGCGCAAGTTTTTTCATGAAGAGGATGAACCCGAACGCAGTGAAGAAAAAGAGCCCGAGAGAGTCCAGTACATGCTGAGCTGTATAAGGCGCATAGTCGGCCGGATAGGGAAGCAGCGCGTACAGACTCTGCGGAACGATGCCGATGAAAATGCAGATGAACGACGCCAGCCCCATGGCGACCAGCATGTTCTTCGGCGGCTCGGTCACCTGAAGGCCGGAATCCTTGCCGAAAAACATGTAGTACGTCATCTTCAGCACGATACTGAGGAACGTGCCGGATGATGCCAGCGTGAGCATGAGGAAGGCAAAGGAATTGTGCTGCTCGCCCGCACCCGAAATGGTCATCGACTTGCTCACAAAGCCGCTCATCAGCGGCGCGCCCGCAATCGAGAGCCCGCCGACGAGAAAGAAGATCATGGTGAGCGGCATGGTTTTGTACAACCCGCCCAGTTCACTTAACTTGACCGTCCCGGCCATATACAGCACCGCGCCTGCACCCATGAACAGCAACCCTTTGTAAATGATATGTGCAAAGGCGTGCGCGGCAGCTCCATTAACCGCCATCTCGCTGCCGATGCCGATGCCGCAGACCATGAAGCCGACCTGGCTGACAATATGGTAGGCGAGCAGCCGTCTGCCGTTATTTTCCATAGTCGCATAGATGACGCCGTAGACCGCCATGATGGCCCCGAGCCACATCAGCGCTTCGGTTCCCGAAAATCCTCTGATAAGCACATAGACCGCAGATTTCGTAGTATAGGCGGACATGAAGACCGCACCGGTGACCGTCGCGGCGGGGTATGCATCGGGCAGCCACGCATTGAGCGGCGGGACAGCGGCATTCAGGATGAAGCCGACGAGGATGAGGATGAACGCCGTGCCTCCGGCAAACGCATGCATGGCATCAAAGGAGATCGATCCGGTCTGTCCGATGTGCAGCATGATGCCGCCAAGCAGGCACAATCCGCCGAACACATGGACCAGCAGATAGCGGAATCCTGCCGCGACCGATTCCGGAGTGCGGTTCGCCCAGATGAGGAAAACCGAAGAAAAAGCCATGAGCTCCCAGAAGATGAAAAGGACGAAGTAGTCCCCCGCAAAAATCACACCAAGTGCGCTTCCCATGTAAATTAGAGCCGCTATGTGCTGGAGTCTGTCCTTGACATGGAGCGCATAGATGAACCCGATAACCCCGGCAAGCGTGAATACGTATGCAAAGACAAGGCTCAGGCGATCAACCCTGCCGAACGTCAGGTCATAACCGAGGAACTGAAATGCGGCATAGGTGCCCGGCGCCATCAGGATGCAGTCCAGAAGCGCTGCCGCTGCCAGCAGCGGCAGATAGGCCTGAAGCAGCCTGCCGCGCAGAAACGGCACAAGGGCGGCGCCGCCAATCAGCAGAAGCCCGGGATGGAGCCACTCAATCATAATGGTTCTCCTTCCGGGACAGGAGCGGATAGAAAATAAATTTGGCTGCGATTATGATTATGACGCCCGAAATGAACCCGCAGACCGAACCGAACGCAGGAAGTCCGTCAAACCAGAAATACCCGTGGCCGAGATGCAGCACATTGACCACCAGAACCTCCAGCAGCGCCACAAGAACGGCTCCGGCAAAAAAGACGCGTTTCAGCAGCTTCATCCGCTGCGGATCTTCAAGCAGCCTGCGCAGTCCGTTCACTTGACCACCTCCCGGGCAAGGTTCAGGATAAAGTCGGGATAGAGGCCGAGCACAAAAGTGACCGAAGCCGTGAAGCAGAGCGGAATAGCCATAAACGGGTTTTCACGAATCTCCTCTCCGTGATGCCCGGTCTCTTCCTTTTCGAAAAAAGCCTTATACACTATCGGCATGAAATATGCGGCATTCAGCAGCGTACTGGCCAGCAAAACGCCGAGAACGGCGACACTGCCGGCTTCCATTGCACCGAGCATCAGATTCCACTTGCTCACAAAACCACCGACGAGCGGCACTCCGATCATGTTGAAGGCGCCGATGGTAAAAGCGGTCATCGTCCAGGGCATCTTCTTTGCAAGTCCGCTCATCTGGCTGATTTCCGTTTTATGCGCGCAGGCATAAATGGAGCCGGCGCAGAAAAAGAGCGTGATCTTGCCGAACGCGTGCATCGTGATATGAGAGATGCCTCCGACTATCGCGGCCGGCGTCAGCAAAGCCGCTCCAAGAATGATGTATGACAACTGGCTGACGGTCGAAAACGCGAGCCGCGCCTTGAGGTTCTCCCTGCTCAGCGCGATAACGGACGCCATCAGCAGGGTGAAGCAGGCAATCGCGATTGCGACGGTATTGACTCCAAGAGCACCGAGAGTCCCGGTGCCGAACACAAAAAAAACGACGCTCAGCACCGTGAATACGCCGGTTTTGACGACCGCAACGGCATGCAGCAGCGCACTGACGGGAGTCGGCGCGACCATGGCGGCAGGCAGCCAGCCGTGTACCGGCATGACCGCACATTTTGCAAAGCCGTACAGATACATCAGGAATATCGCGCTCAGCAGCAGCGGATGGGCTGCAACCACCTCGGGCGGAAAGATGCCGCCTTTCTGAAAATCGAGCGTTCCCGCAAGATTATAGGTCAGAACAATCGCCGCGATAAGAAAAACCTTCGCGGCGCCGAGCAGATAAATGACATATTTGCGTGCTCCGGCCTTCGCTTCCTCCGTCTCCTTGTGATAAACAAGCGGGTAGGTGATGATTGTCAATCCTTCGTAAAAGAGAAACATCGTGAAAAGGTTTGCCGAAAACGCAACGCCCATGGTTGTTGCGAGTGATACCGCAAAGCAGGCGAAGTATCTGGTCTGGGCATGCTCGTTCAGCGAGCGCATGTAGCCGATTGAGTAGAATGTCGTGACAATCCAGAGAAACGAAGCGCCAAGGGCAAACAGCATGCTGAATGCATCCGCCTTGAAGGCAATCTCAATACCCGGCATAAGTGTAAACAGTTTATAGTGCAGCGTTTTACCGTCGAGGATTGCGGGCAGCATGGACAGAACGAGGCCGAACTTTACCACGCCTGCCCCGACCGACCAGAACTCGCGCAGGTTCGGATTCCCTTCGCCGGTCCGGATAATCAGTCCGGTCGCAATGAGCGAGACGAGAATCGTCAGCAGCGGCGTTATCGATACAAGGTCGTTCATCACTATCCCTTCAGCAGATCAAACTCATCCATATTGGCGCTCTCCCTGTTCCGGAATGCAGCAATAAGAATCGCAAGGCCGATAGCAACGCCCGCGGCGGCCCCTGCCATCACAAAAAACGCGAGAATCTGCCCGCGCATATCCTGCATGTAGTGGCTTGTTGCAATCAGCATGATATTCACCGCGTTGAGCATCAGCTCAAGCGATATCAGCATCATGATGATATTGCGGCGCACGAGGAAGGTGAACATGCCGATCACAAACAACCCGGCCCCAAGCATGAGATACCAGCTCAGCGGAATCATCTCAGCGCTTCCTCTCTTTCATCGCAAGCACAATTGCGGCGACCATCGGGACAAACAGCACGAGCGCGGTCATAAGAAACGGCAGCACATACTGATTGAACAGGACCGTGCCGAGCACTTTGGTATGGCCCATTTCGTTGATGAACGTTATGGAGTAGCCGCCGGTCGGCTGCACCGCCGCCTTGTATACGGAAATGACGATAACCGTCAGAAGGAGAATGCAGACGGCGAGCCTGCCCTGCCATGCTTTGACAAAGCGGCGAGCCTCATGCTCTTCCCGCAGGTTGAGCAGCATGACGAGGAAAAGGAACAACACCAATATGGCGCCAGCATATACGATGACCTGGATCACCGCAAGAAACTCGGCGTTCAGAAACAGATACAGGCAGGCGATGTGGAGGAAGAGCAGCAGCATCCAGAGCACGCTGTGCACAAGATTCTTCCGCGTCACGGTCAGCATCGCCAATCCGAGGATCGCGCAGGCAAAATATCCGAAAAAAAATTCCGGCAGCATTACGATCTTCCTTTCTTCACATCAACCACCGCTTTACGAATGCAGTTATCACGATGTTCACCACCGAAACCGGAATCAGAATCTTCCACCCGATTGCCATCAGCTGATCAAAGCGGTAGCGCGGCAGGGTTGCCCGAACCCAGAAATAAAAAAACATAAAGGCATAGACCTTGATCAGAAACCAGATGATGCCGGGCACTTGCTCCAGAAACGGCAGCGCCCGCGTCACAAAGCCCGGCAGGGCCCATCCGCCGAGATAGCAGAGGGCAATAAGCGCCGCCATGATGTACATGCTGATGTATTCCGCCAGAAAGAAAAGCGCATACCGGAACCCGCTGTATTCGGTGAGGTATCCGGCAACCAGCTCTGTTTCCGCCTCCGGCAGATCGAACGGGGTGCGGTTCGTTTCGGCAAAAGCCGAGATGACGAAGACAACAAAACCGACAATTTGCAGCACCGCAAACATGCCGAGCGGCTGCTCGCGCTGCGCCAGCACGATGTCGTTGAGGTTCACCGAACCCGCCATAAGAAAGACCCCGGCAAGGCTGATACCCATGGCAATTTCATAACTGATAACCTGCGCGGCGGAGCGTATGCTGCCGAAGAACGAATACTTTGAATTCGACGACCATCCTGCAACGATGATTCCGTAAACAGCGAGCGAGGCCATCGCAAAAATGAACAGGACTCCCACGTTGAGGTTCGCGATTGCGCCGTTGTTGAAAAACGGGATGACCGCCAGAGACGTCATGACCGATGCAACAACGATGACCGGCGCCAGAAAGAAGAGCGTCCGGTCGGCGGCAGCCGGTATGATGTCCTCCTTGAAGAGCGACTTCACCATATCGGCAAACGGCTGGAGCAGGCCCCGGAACCCGACCTCGACCGGTCCGATTCTTCCCTGCATGCGTCCGATGACCTTGCGCTCAAAATAGGTGGCATAGGCAACATGCAGCAGGGTGACGCCGAAGACCGCCGCCACATAAAGCACCGTTTTCGCTATCGTTACAAGCAATTCCATGCCTATCGCTTCCTCAGTTCATGCTTTTTGAACTCTTCCGCCTTGCGCAGCACTTCCGTGTATCCCGGCCATTGTTCAGCAGGCCCCTCCACCGGGTAGTCCTTGCGGAGCGGATGTCCCTGCCAGTCTTCCGGCATCAGCACCCGCCGCAGATCCGGATGCCTCCGGAATGCGATGCCGAACATGTCATAACACTCCCGCTCATGCCATGCAGCGCCTTCCCACAGCTCTCCGGCACTGTCTATGGCACAGTCATCCGCAGGCACTTCCGCGCGCAGCCTGATGCGATGCCGGTGCTGGATCGAGTAAAGGGTGTACACGACCCCGAAGCGAGGCTCATGTGTCTTCCCCAGATCAATTCCGCACAGGTCGGCCAGGTGAGAGAACGCAAGATCCGGCTCATTTTTCAACAACTGAAGCACGTCAAGAATTGACGCCCTGTCAACAATCACGGTGACCTGCCCGCGAAAGCCGACAACTTCGCGGATAGCGTCCGGAAATGCACGCGCGAGTCGCTCAGCAATTTTCTGCACTTCCATGCCGCTCATTCGAGCGCTCCTTTTTTCCAGTCATAGAGATAGCCGACGAGGATAATCGCGAGGAAAAAAATCATGCTCCAGAACCCGAGCAGGCCGATGTTTCCGAATGCAACCGCCCACGGATACAGAAAGACCGCTTCAACATCAAACACCACAAACAACATGCCGATAACGTAAAAGCGGACGTCAAACCTTGTGCGCGGCTCACCGACCGGGATATTTCCGGATTCGTAAATCGAGAGTTTCTCGGCATATGGCCGCCGGGGGCGAAGCAGCTCGCCGAGCACCAGCGCTCCGACCGCGAAACAGGTGCCGAGCACCAGCGTGATAAACACCGGCAGATACTCTGATGGAATATAGCTTCCCGGCATTATATCCTCCCTCCTTCGCCGACTGATGGCGAGGGCCGTCCGTTTTCTGTGTTCTCTTCTTCTGACTTCTGGCTTTTGGCTTCCGGCTTCCGCCCTGCAGGTATTGCCTGCTGCTCACGTTTTCCTGCCGGAAGTCGGCGCACATCGCACCCAGCAGGACGCCAGAACATATTGAAGTAGGAATCTCTCTTCAGCCGCGCTGCAAATTCGTCCCAGTTCAGAAGCAGCCGCTCCCGGTCGTACAGAAATCCGTCCCGGCTGTAGGAGGCATATTCATACGTCTCGGTCAGTACAATCGCGCAGACCGGACAGACAGATTCGCAGTAGCCGCAGAAGATGCATCGAAGCGCGTCGATTTCGTATTTGGTGAGTTTCCGCGCCCCGCTGTCGTCCGTTGTGTAGCGAATCGATATGCACCGGGACGGACAGACAATCGCGCATTTTTGACATGCAACGCATTTCTCGCGTTTCGTCACCGCATCACGCACAAAGGCATGCTGCCCCCGGAATCCCGGTTTCGGGTCGCGCCGCTCTTTCGGATACTGACGAGTAACAGGAGGCTTCAGCATCGTCCGGAAGGTCAGTGCCAGACCCTTCAGGATCTCGACAAACAAAATCTTTTTTATAAAATCGGGAAAACGCTGTTTCACCGGTCGCACTCTCCCATGACGATGTCTATCGATCCGATCACCGCAATGACGTCGGCAATGAATCCCCCTTCGCACATTTTTGCAAGCGCCCCGGCGTGAACATAGGAGGGAGAACGAACGCGCATGCGGCACGGGTTGCCGGTGCCGTCGCTCATGAGGTAGAACCCGAGTTCGCCTTTCGGGACCTCGACGGCCGAATAGATTTCTCCCTTCGGCGCCACCGAAACTCTATCTCCAAAAGCAAGGGAAGCGTTTCCAAGCGACATCTCCGGAACAAGCTCTTTCTTGCCCGAGATCGGCATGTCCAGCTCCGGCGCATCCGAAGCAAGGATATCGCCTTCCGGCAGCGCGGCAATGCACTGTTGAATTATTCTGTTTGACTGACGCAGCTCTTCCATGCGGCAGCGGTACCGATCGTACACATCTCCTTTATTCCCAATCGGCACCTCAAACTGAACACGGTCGTAGGCATCGTAGGGAACATCGCGGCGAAGATCATACGAGACGCCGGAGCCCCGCAGCGTCGGGCCGGTGAGCCCCCATCGCACGGCGTCTTTTGCTGAAATAACGCCGACTCCCTGTGTACGCTGGAGCCAGATGCGGTTTTTGTCGATCAGCGTTTCATATTCAAGGATCTTTTCGGGGAACATGCGGGTAAAGGCCTCAAGGCTTTCGAGCACCGCAGGCTCCATGTCCTGCAGCACCCCGCCGATGCGCGGGTAGCTTACCGTCAGCCGGGCGCCGCATATCGTCTCAAAGATGTCGAGCAGCCACTCCCGCTCGCGGAAACAGTAGAGGAATACGGTCATGGCGCCGATGTCGAGCGCATGCGTTGCGAGCCAGAGCAGATGGCTGCTGATGCGCGACATCTCAAAAGCGATGGTGCGCAGGTACTTTGCGCGGTCGGGAGCTTCGATGCCGAAAAGTCGTTCAACCGCAAGGCAATAGCCGACGTTGTTCGCTACGCTTGCCACATAATCAAGCCGGTCGGTCAGGGGCATGACGCCCTGATAGGTTCGGGTTTCCGCAAGTTTTTCGATTCCGCGATGAAGGTAGCCGACATGCGGTGTGCAGCGGATGACCGTTTCGCCGTCAAGATCGAGCGTCAGCCGGAGGACTCCGTGGGTCGCCGGATGCTGCGGCCCCATGTTGAGCGTCAGCTCTTTGCGGGTTTCTGTCCCGGCTACGCCCACCGGCTCCATGAAAACTCCTCTTTCCTTATGAGATTCTGAAGCTTGAGCAGACCGTCGATAAGCGCTTCAGGCCGGGGCGGACAGCCGGGAATATAGACGTCGACCGGAAGAAACGTGTCGACCCCCTGTACGGTGCTGTATGTCTTGAAAATGCCGCCGCTGCACGCGCAGCTTCCCATGGCAATAACATAGCGGGGTTCGGGCATCTGGTCATAGACTTTGCGGACGACTGGCGCCATTTTCATCGTTACGGTTCCGGCGACGATCATGCAGTCAGACTGGCGGGGAGATGCGCGGAATATAATGCCGAAGCGGTCGAGATCAAGGTGCGCGGCACCTGCCGCCATCATCTCGATGGCGCAGCAGGCAAGCCCGAAGGTCATGGGCCAGAGCGACGAGGCGCGCCCCCAGTTGACAATCTTGTCAACGGAGGTGATGATGGTATTGGCGCCAGTTATTGCCCTGACGCCATCCTCAACCTCGACCAGCCCTGCATCGTCTTTTTTCATGGAAAACTAATACGGAAGGTTTTCGGCTATTTCCTGCGCGTACCGCTCACGCTTCAGGCGAGACGCTTCCTCGGGAGATACCCACCTGAGCGCATGCGCCGTACACTTTGTTACACATGCTGGTTTCAATCCCCTGTCAACACGGTCCTTGCAGTAATCGCACTTAATCACTTTGCCGCTCTCCGGATTCCACTGCGGAACACCCCACGGACAGGCGGTGATGCAGGACTTGCAGCCGACGCACAGAGATGCGTCAACAGAAACAATGCCGTCTTGTGCGCGTTTCTGCATGGCGCCGGTCGGACAGGCAGAAACACACCACGGCTTCTCGCAATGGAAACATGGCAGAAAGATGAACTGCATCCGCGGGATGCCTGCCGCGAGTTTCGGACCAACCTGGATGATGCGGCAGTAGCGGGGACCGACCGGCACATTATTCTTCGTCTTACAATGAACTTCACAGGCATAGCACCCGATGCAGCGCTGCTGGTCCTGATAGATATAGTACTTGCTCATGCCTTGCCTCCCTGCGCCTTCTTCACAGTGACCATCGCTTCCATATACGCTACGCCGCCGCCGACCGGGTCGACCGTTTCGAGCAGTCCTTTCTGGAGAAGGTTGTCACGCAAGCCCTTTTTAAACGACCTCGTCTTGAGCGGAACCTCGTTGCCGAAGCCATGCAGCATGAAAACAGCCTCGGGATGAATGAACGGTGTCACCTTCGCTCTGATGCTGCCTGTGTACTCTTCGCTGCTCACATCGACCATGTCACCATCCTTGATGCCGAGCTTCGCGGCCTCCGTATCATTGACCCAGACGGTGTTCTCTCCGATGATTTCGCAGAGATAGAGATTATTCTGGGACTGCGCGTGCGCGTGTACCGCCGTACGGCCGAATGTGAGGCGAAAAGAGCCCTCGGCGGGTTTCTTCGGGCTTACATAAGGAACGAATGACGGGAATCCGGCTTTTGCCATTTTTTCAGAGACGAGTTCGATCTTCCCGGATGCGGTCGGAAATTTTATATCATCCCGCGGCATCAGTATGGGGGTTTTCGCAAGACTCACCGAGCCCTTCGCATCGAAGTCTTCGATTTTCACACCGGTTCCGTCAAGCTGGTATTGCCAGATATCTTCAATGCTCTTCCAGGGGAAATATGCCCCGGCGCCCATTCGGTGAGCAAGAAGGGTAAAGATCTCCCATGCCGGCTTGCTGTCGTACCGCGGCTGCATTGCCTGACGACGCATGCCGAAGCCGGGCTTCGGTCCCTTCTGCGTAATCAGTATGTTGGAGCGTTCCAGATAGGTCGCTTCCGGCAGGATGACGTCCGCATGCCATGCGGTATCGCTGTAGTTGACGTCGATAGCGACGAGCAGATCGAGATTGTCAAATACCTTCTTTTGTGCCTCTGGGTCAGGGAAAGCAGCGATCGGGTCGAAGCGGTAGGCAAAAAAAGCCCTGATCGGATAGGGCTCGCCGGTACGGATTGCCTTGAAAAGGTTCACCATATGACCGGTGCCGAGCGGCTTGTTCGTCATCTCAGCATCAACAATCTTGTCCGCAACATCCGGCATGTTCTTTCCGAGCGAATTCAGCCCCTTTGCGCCGGCGTCCTTCGGCCCCTTCGCAATGATCAGACCACCGTTGCTTTCAATGTTTCCCATCAGAGCATTCAGGATATACAGCGCCCGGCTGCAGTAGAACGAATCAATATAGCGGGAAAGCATCCAGCCGCCATGAAAGATGACATGCGGTTTTGCTGCGCCTGTTTCATGCGCCAGGCTGGTTATCTCAAATGCCGGGATACCGGTCTCAGCCTCGGCCCACTCCGGCGTGTACGGCTGCACAAACTGTTCAAGCTCGGCCAGGCCGGTGCAGTACCGTGATACAAAACCGACATCATATAACCGCTGCTTCAGGACAACATGGATCAATGCCAACAGCAGTGCATAGTCTGTCCCCGGCCGGATGGTCAGGAACTTGTCCGCCTTGGAGGCAGTGACGGTCGCCCGGATGTCGACATAGACCAGTTTCGCACCCTTCTCCATGCCGTCCAGCACCGTATTGACTTCCTTCACCTGAAGCGACTCAAAAATGTTTCTGCCGAGAAGGACAATATATTTGGTGTTCGAAAAATCGTAGCCGAGTTCGGCGCGCGGATATCCGAGCAGCGACTGGCACGCCATGTTCACATTCTTGGCGCATGAATCGTCGTGATCGAAATAGTTGGGAGAGCCGATCGCCTTTACAAAACTTTTTGTGAGATCGGTAAAAATACCGCTCCGGTCTGCAAGCGCAATCGACTTTGCGCCGTACTTTTCCCGGACCGTACTCAGCTTCTCGGCGATATAATCGAGGGCCTCGTCCCATGATGCCTTTCTCCATTGCCCCGCGCCTCTCGCGCCGTCCCGAATCATCGGGTACTGCGGCCGCTCGGTGTCATACTCAAACGCAAGTCCTGCCGAGCCCTTGGCGCAGAGCGCCCCCTCGATGCCCGGCACGTGGGGATTGCCTTCTATCCAGGTCACCCGGCCGTTTTCGGCCTCGACCCGAATCGGGCACCGAACGGCACACATGCCGCACAAGCTGAAGACTGATGCCGTATCTGCCATATCTATCCTCCTGAGGCGCCGCTGCCGGCAGCATGCGGCACTGTCTGTTTCACAAGCTTATCACAAAAAAACGTCAGTGTGGAGGCAGCATTTCCGCTGCCTCCACACTCCGGGCACATGCCCGGAATTAAATCAGACCGAGCAGCTGGGATGCGAGAATCAAAAGACCGACAACCGCCACCCGCTTGACCCAGAGGGGGCTGATTCTTTTGGCAATCTGAGGCGCGACAAATCCTGCCAGAATGGCAGGGATAAACATAATCAGAAAAAACGTGCCGTCAAAGTTGCCGAACTGGTAATGACGCATACTTCCGACAACCGTATTGAAAAAGATGGCAAGCAGCGAACTGCCCACAACGAGATACATCGGCAAACCAAGCCCGACCGCCAGAAGCGGCGTCATGAACGGCCCTCCGCCGAACCCGAACATTGAGGAAACAATAGCGATGAGAAATCCGCCAATGCATCCTATAAATATATTGACCTTGAATTCCTGTCCCCAGAATGTGACTGTCATTTCAGCATCCTCCTTACGCTTTCTTCGCTTCAGCGGCCTCTTTGGCGCGCTTCTGGAATTCTTTCAGGATGGCTTGCTCCTTCTTGTTCTTCGCAAGGTAGCCGGGCGTCGTCTGCCATGCCATAAGAGCGGCCAGGACAATAAGAATCCAGCCGAAAACAAATTTGTACTGGTCAAGAGATACAAGCTCCGTCAGTTTCGGACCGATGAATCCGCCGGCAACCATCGCAAGTCCGATGGTCGCTCCAAGCTTCCAGCTGATGAACTTGATCCTCGAGTAGTTGTAAATACCGCTGCCCTGCGAGAAGAGGACCGTCGGCATGACCGTACCCGCAACCACCGTGTGCGGAAGCGGCCAGATGGAGAGAAGAAGCGGGTTCAGGATAAAGCCGCCGCCCGCGCCCATCAAGACACCGAACGTCGTGACGGCCATGGTAAGCAATGCCGGCCAGAAAATATTCAGACTCGTTCCTGCGTTGCTCAAATACATGGTCGGGAAGCTGATATTGTTGGTAAATGCGAGAGGCTTGGTCTTGATATCCTTGTCTGCTGCCGCCACAACATTGTATTGCCCGGGAGCAAGCCCCTCCCTAATGTTTATTTCTGCCTTAAAGCTTCCGTCGGGGCTGATATCAACATCTGCGCTGAATACCTTCGGCAGATCCCTGAAGCGAGCTTTCACAAGCTGCATTGACCTTCTTTTGTTCTCACCTGCATCCATTTTAGGGAGCATCTCTCCCCGGGAGCCAATGACACTGGCGATTAACGAAGTCTGGTATCTGTCAATCTTGCCTTTCGCAGGAGCAGAATAGACAGCCGCTGCACCTGTATTGCGCAGCACCTTTGAAACACTCCATTTTCTGCCCTCTTTTTTCTCCGCTTCGAGCACCTCTTTAAAATCCTTCGGCACAGCAAGCTTATAGTAAGCCGGCATCTCCTCCGTCAAATAGAAAATGTACGGTCTTTGCCCTGTTTCCGGGTCTACATCTGCATCAAACCGCGATGAACGAACCTTTTGATCCGCCCACACCTCAATATAGACCGGCTTGCCGGCAGGGGCTTTCCCCGTAATAACAATTTTACCGCCGTTATTCAGGGATGTTTTGTCGAGCTGGGCAGTAATGCCGTCAGTGGATTCTTCAGCCTTGCTTTCAGCGGGTTTTGATTCTGCAGCAATATTCTGAGCGTTAACCTCTTTGGGTTTCGCAGCAAATGCCCCGTCCTGATACAGCATAAAAACCGTTGCGCTTAACGCTATAACCAATGACAACCAGTATCGCTTCATAAATACTCCTCCTTAACATTTTTATGACAGGAAAATACCTGCCATAAAATTATGTTCCTTCTCTCGCAAGATAGAATGAATGAGCGAGAAATTCTTAATATGCCCCTGCAGCCTTGCCGGCCTCGATCATGACATTAAAGTCTTTATCGGTGGTCGGAACAAAGCCGTCTATCCTCGCAGGAGCCAAAATCTTGATGGACTGCAGATCTCCTGTCTTGAGCTTCAGCAATGCTGCCTTCAGCTTTGCGGCGGTTGCAGAATCCATTTTCTTTGCGGTCATTATTGTCCAGTTCGGGATAGCATCGCTTTTGCCGAGCTTTCTGAATTTATCAGCGCCAGCTTTCAGCTTCTCGACATCATCATCTCTCACGAATCCGGCATCTGCCTTGCCTGCCAATATGGCGTCGGCAACCGGGTCACGCTTTTTCTCGAATATCAGCTTGATATCGTCTTTTTTCAACCCTGCCTTTTGAATCATCAGCATCTGCACAAGATATGCGCCCGCTGAACCGGGATCGGTTGCCGCTACCGTCTTTCCCTTCAGTTCCGAGACACTCTTAATCGGGCTGTCTTTTTTGACAATGATGGTTCCGAACAGCTGTTTTCCTATTTCCGGCTCAGACGCGATGACCAGAGGCTCAGCCGCCTTCACATCCTTTTTCACCACGACGTATAAATACGGATTGGTGTAGGCAATGTCATACTTGCCTGCCTTTGCTTCCTTTGTCCACGTATCAAAATCCTTCGGGATAACAAGGGTGACCTTCATGCCCACTTCTTTTTCAAGATACTTTGCCAGAGGCGCAAACCCTTCCAGCATCTCTTTCTCTGCAAGACGTGGCAGGAGCCCTAATTTCAATTCCGCAGCAAATGAGGTAAACGGAATCGCCAGCACAGCCAAAAGCACCAAAACGACAAAACTTTTCTTCATCCTTCTCTCCCTCCATATTTTTGTATTTTCAAAAGTTTCCGGAACAAACATGAAAACTTTTGATACCAGAAGTCGACATAAAAAAAGCAAGGATTATGCCTTTTCACGATAATGCCTGAAAATCGTTATGGAACAGAGGCTTGACAGAGCATGCTGAGAAAGGACAGTGCCCCTCATTGTCCCATACGGGACAGCTCGAACGGTCGTATTGGCCCATACGGGACAGCCGCGTCGGATTTGCCCATCCATCACTGTCTGAGCAGTGCGCCGGAGATAGCTGCGGCCGGGCGGCCAAAAAAATGATGGCCGATATATAATTGAATAGATTCCCGTTCATTCCGACGCTTCAGTCAGAGCGGGCTGAGAGGTGCATGAGCGATTCGTGGAACATAAACGATCTTCTTTCAACCTATTGGGGCATGTACCTCGTACAGATCATCCTCCACTCAGTCGTCGTTGCAGTGCTTGCGGAATGCGCCATTATGGCGTGGCAGATACGCAGTCCGGCAAGCAGGCAATGGTTGCGAGTCATGGTGCTGGTGTTGCCGCTCGCTGCGTTCCCCGTCTTTCAACTTCTCTCGCCTGATCGCGGCACGATTTTTTTCCGTCTTCAGAGCCTGTTTGACAGCAACCGATTGCTGCTGCTCGATCTGCCGGGAACAATCCCGATGCTTGTTCCACTATTCATCGTGCTCGGGCTGAGTTCGGTCATCTTTCTTGTCCAGGAGCTCATCCCGGTCATAACCAACATGCTCGCGCATATGCGCGGCGAGAGCGTCCCGCTTGTTGAAAAGCTTGATGAACGATCATCCGAAAAAATTGAACGGGCGCTTTCAGGTTTGTCTGTCGGACGTGATTCTGTCGAAGTGCTCGACGATGACGATCTGGTGCTGTATTCAAGCACCGGCGCCAACCCGATTATTTATGTATCCGCCGGCATGCTTCAGCAGTATGATATCGAACACCTTCAGGGGGCATTCGCCCATGAGATTGCCCACATCCGGAGAAGCAGGCGTCCGCTCCTCATGTTCGCCTATATTCTGCGGACAGTGATGTTTTTTAATCCTGTGGCGCTGGTTGAGTTTCGACGTCTTGCGCAGGAAGAAGAAAAAGCGTGCGATGATTATGCCGTCTCCATGACCGGCAAGCCCCAGGCCCTGGCCGAGGCAATCAGCATGCTTCGGCCGGCGCAGACACAGCAGCCGCCGGAGTCTGACGGGAAGAGTGAAAATACAATTGAAATCGCACTGGAAGATTACGGCCACGACATCCTTCTGCAAAGCAGGGAGCGCCGCCTTCGGGAACTCTCCGGCGACATAGCGCTCTGGGGAATTCCGCACATCGCAACCTTCGCGGCGTTTGCGGTCATCGCCTATTATGTGGTCTGACCCATGCAGATAAAAAACAGCCGGCAGAGCATCCTTCGGGGCCTTGTGCTGATGAGCATCCTTGCGGCAGTTGTTGCGGCGGCATTCGGCGGACTGAACTGGCTGTCGGCGTCGCTGCAGAGCGTTGCTGCCCGGCAGTTTGCAAGCATTGATGAAGCCCGGCGGAGCATCGGACTTGCCCAGGTCAGCGTGCCCGCCTATTTCCCGGAAGGCATTGCCTGGCCGCCGTCATCGCTCATTGGCCAGAAAAAACCGTTCCCTGCACTTGCGATGGAGTTCCGAACCATTCATGGCTCGGATACGGCACTCATCATTGTGCAGCATTCCGGGGGTAAAACTGCGCGCGCCCTCCAAAGACTGTCGCTCAGCACGGTTCTGGAAGAGACAGAGTACACGATCAAGAAACAGCCGGTACTTCTCCAGGTTGGCAGGTGCACCTCCGGCAGGCCATGCAGCCAGATGCACTGGACTCGCGCCGGCGTACAGCATACCGTCCTCTTTATGGGACCGGCACTTGAACTCATCAGACTATCTGAAAGCATGATCCACTAACCGGCGCCTGCTGCGCACCTTGCGCTTTTCCGCGTTTCCGCACTGTTTCTTCCCTCCCTGCCGTCAAACATACTTCATGCCAATCTAAGAACTTTTCCCCTTGGAAATAGGACATTTCGCCAATTATCAATGCTTTTTCAAAGTGATATGCTGAAGTCAAGAAGAAGAAAAACGAGAGAGGGGGAAAAACAAAAGCAGGCGGCACCGCCGGAAAAGCAGAATCACCGTTCCGGCTGGAGAGATAGAAACAAAACAACCACGAGGAGGTGTACCATGTTTCTCTACAAAGGTGGACAGACCGTCAAGAAGGGAACCTACTGGGAATCCGAAAAGAATGCCAGGATCGTCCTTGATACCGAAGGCATGCTTCCGGGCGGAACAAAGGAACTGTATTTCAGACTTCCTGAAAGCTATGCATTGATCCCGATTGTGCTCGTCGGACTGGCACTCTCGATGGCGTTTCCCTATGGAGCAGGATTTCTGGTCTTCGTCACGCTGATTGCGCTTTCGGCAGCGGTTTACGCAGCGGGCACGGCAACGGCACGCCTCATGAAAGAAAAGCTCGGCAAAAATGCGAACTTCGGGTACAGCCCTACCACGGCATACCTGGCAGGCAAGAAAACAAAGAAGCGCGGCAAAGATAACGAGACGAACAAGAACGAAGAGCAGTAAGGAGGTTCCGGTGCAGGCGGATATGCAGCCTGCACCGGTGAACTCCGGAGGAGGTGTTTCATGGGTATGTACAGTGGCGGAACAGCAGTAGCACGGGGAGTATACTGGAATCCGGTTGACGGACAAGAAGTCCATATCCGGACACACGGTGTGCTTCCTGGAGATGGGAGCAGGAGATATCTGAAAATGACCGCTGTGGGGCTTCTCGTTGTCGCTCCGGTTTTCGGACTAATCTTTCTCCTCTTTCTGCCGCTCTTCGGAATAGGAATGATCTTCATTCTCTGCATTGTTCCTATCATGAGCGGCCTCGCATCGGTCGCGATGACGGCTGTTCGCATATCGTCCGGCCTGGCAGGGACCGGCTGGAAACCGTCACGCTCCTATTTTTCAGGCAGGGGAAAACGCACCGCGAAAAAACAGGAAGTCAAATAAACCGGTCGTACTCTTTTGATCGGATAATCTTTCGCATGGAGGAAGCCTTATGAACACATTATTCGACTATATCAGCACAGTTAACGGCATACAGTATGCGCTGATGCTGGCGTTCATCATCGGGTTCGTTCTCTTTCTGGAATTGCTGAAACCGAAGCCGTTTGCCGGACTGATGAGAATTGCATCTGATGATATCGGATTCGTCAGGACGCAGTCGCCGGGAACACGGCTGCGGAGCATCAAGCGTTTATGCGCAGCGCCGTTGTTAGCGCTTTTTTACATTGCAGCCATTCCGATCCTTTTTGTCCACGGGGTTGCAGTCATCTTCAGCCGTGTCATCATGGCGCTCACCTGGGTCAGCTGGAGTCCGGTGCGGGCATATTTTCGCGGCAGTAAAAAAGCGAAACGGCATGAATCGCCGGAACAGCACAGAACATAGAACGCCGGAGCAAAGGAGGAGGCAATGCCAAGGCTCATACTGAAGCTCGCAGCACTTGTTCTCTGCATCGCTCCGGTTTCATTTTTTCTGATCACTTCTGCCACCGGAACCGGAACAGCACTGCCGGGGATGATAACGATCAATGCCGTGCAAAACAAGTTCGGCCCGGTGCAGTTCGACCACGCCAAGCACGCAGCGCTCGCGGAAGGCTGCGGGCAATGCCATCACATGCACAACGACAAGGCGAATGCGACATGCAAGGAGTGTCATGCACTGAGCGCCGCGCACTTCAAGAACTCGGTAAAGCAGCAGTTTTTGCCGTGCAGCGGCTGCCACACCGAAACATCAGCCACAGCTCCCGAACTTCCGGGACTGAAAGTTGCGCTCCACAAAAAATGCTTCACATGCCACGTCGGCATGGGAGACCTCGGAGCATCACCCAGGGGATGCACGCAGATCTGCCACACACAAAAAGAAAAAGGATGACGTGCACACACGAGGAGGACAGCAACCATGAGTGATGAAATAACAGGCACGCCGCACGATGAGCAGAAAAAGAACAGCGGGATAACCCGACGACGCCTTCTTTCACTCTCTCTGCTGGCTGGAGGCGCCGCTCTCGGTCTGTCGCGTCCGGCATCGGCACGACCCGAATTTTCCGGATGGCCGAACAGCTTCGGCATGCTGGTCGACCTGAGCCTCTGTGTCGGCTGCAGAAGCTGCGAACAGGCCTGCAACGAAGCCAACGCCATGCCGAAACCTGAAAGGCCGTTTGATGACGACGCAGTCCTGAAGGCAAAGCGCTGGCCTTCCGCAAAGGCATACACCGTTGTAAACCGTTATCCAAATGCGAAGAACAAGGAGCAGCCGCTCTACCGGAAAATTCAGTGCAATCACTGTCTCGAACCGGCATGCGCGACAGCATGCCCGATTCAGGCATACACCAAGACACAACAAGGAGCCGTCATCTATAACGAAGACCTCTGTTTCGGTTGCCGTTACTGCGTTATTGCCTGCCCGTTCAACATTCCGGGATACGATTATGAAAGCGTCACGGAAGCAAAAGTGGTCAAGTGCACATTCTGCAACACCCGCATTGAAAAGAACGGACTTCCGGCCTGCGCCGAGGCTTGTCCTTCAGGCGCGCTCACCTTCGGAAAGCGCACGGACCTCATCAAAATGGCGCGCAAGAGAATTATGGAGAACCCGGGCAAATATCTCGATCATATCTACGGAGAACAGGAAGTCGGCGGCACCTCGTGGATGTACCTCTCCGCCGTGCCGTTTGAGCAGTATGGCCTGCCTGGCGGCCTGCCGAAGCGGCCGCTCATAGAATTGACGGAAGGATACCTCTCTTCGGTGCCGGTCATTTTCACCACTTTTCCGGCAATCTTCGGCATGCTCTACGCAGCCCTTCACAAGAAAGAAAAGAGAGACGAAGGCGGACAGAAAACCGGGAGCGACTCCCGTGAGGTGAAGCATGAATAAGTTATCCGATGTCGAACAGCGCCGCCCGTCCGATGAATCAGGCTTCCGCTCGCGTTTTCTCGCAAAGCTCTTCATGGGCATGTCGCCTGCGGACTATTCCCGATCACTCGTCACACCGTTCAATCTGCTGGCGGCAGCAATCCTCGCGACATCGCTGCCTGTCTTTTATATGCGCTATACACAGGGCCTGGCAACCGCCATCCATGCAGATCACGAATATCCGTGGGGTCTGCTGCTGAGCTGGGGCATATTCGCAGGAGAGCCGCTTTTTGCCGCAGGCTTTGTTGTCGCGGCAGCTTACTATCTCTTCGGCATGAAGCACTATCGTGTTCTCGTGCGTCTCTCCGTGCTGGGCGGCATGCTCGGATACGCTTTTGCTGCCGCATATCTGCTGATCGATCTCGGCAGGCCCTGGCGCATCTACTATCCCATGCTGGTCAATTTCGGGCCGTCGTCGGTTCTGTTTGTCGTTGCATGGCATGTCGGCCTCTATGTGACGGTTCAGCTGCTCGAGTTCTCGCCGTCCATCCTCGAATGGATCGGCTCCCGCCGCCTCCACCGATGGGCCACGTCCATCACCGTTGCTCTGATTATCGGCGGGGTCATCCTGTCGACCGTGCATCAGTCGTCACTCGGCGCCATGTATCTGATTACGCCAGGCAAGCTCCACCCTCTCTGGTACAGCTCACATCTGCCGCTGCTCTTCTTCAGTTCGGCAATCTATGCGGCAATGTCGTTTGCGCTGCTGCTCGCCTTCGTTGCCGGTCGATATTTCAGGAAAACGTGCGATCAGGAGTTCCTCTCACACGTGCAGCCGCTGACGATCAGTCTCGGGAAAGGCGCCGCCCTTGCCATGTATGTTTACTGCGCTCTCAAGCTGCTGGCGCTGGCGCAGGACAACCACTGGGCGCTTCTTTCCACGCCATTCGGCTACTGGTATCTTATCGAACTCATCGGTTTTGTCGTCGTGCCGATGCTGCTGTTCACCGCCGGCGTCCGCATGGAGAAAATCGGCCTGATACGTTTTTCGGCCTTCTATGCCATTGTCGGCATTGTCCTGAACCGTGTGAATGTAAACCTGATTGCTTACAACTGGAATCTGCCTGACCACTGGAGCAAGATTATACCGCCATGGTCTGAAAACATCATGATCCTGGCCATGATAACGCTGCACATACTGGTTTTTCGCTGGATTATGAACCGGTTTCCGGTTACACGGGAGCTGCCGGAATATAAAGGAACGCACTGAAACGATTCGCTGCCGGAAACGGGAAGGGGGAATGTCATGAGGTTGCCGCGCTGCGCAGCTCTTCTGCTGCTCACGTTCTGGCTGGCCCTGACCTTTGCCCATGCCGCTGCCGCTGCTGATGAAAGCACCGCAGCGGCCGAGCGCAAGCACTGCCTGAGCTGTCATGCAAAAAAAGGCTCCATCAAAAAATTCAGCGACGGCGACAGCGTTGCAACCTACGTGGACCCGAAAGCGTTCGAGCGCTCCATTCACGGTTCTCTTCCCTGTTCTGCCTGTCACGAAGAGTTCTCTGAACGTCGTCATCCGGACAGGGTATTCAGGACGAAACAGCAGTATCAGGTGCGTGAGTCGCGGCGCTGTCTCGCCTGCCATCCAGATGAGTCCATCAACGCAAGGCCAATCCATCAGTCGCTGTTCAAAAAAGAACAGGCGGGGCAGCCGCGCATCTGCACCAACTGCCACAATGCTCATAGTGCCCAGCGGGTCAGGAAGGGTGCTGTTACCGCATCGGAAGAACAGTTCTGCATGCGCTGCCACAGGCATGCGAAGAACATGCAGTTTGCCGCCGGAGGATACGTCTCGGTTCAGATTGACATGGCAGTGCTTGCGAGTTCGGTACACCGGAATCTCAGCTGCTCGGACTGCCATCGCTCCTTTTCGGCATCTGAGCACCCCCGGCGACAGTTCCGGTCGATACGGGAATATCGCCTCTCGGCATCCGAACTCTGCCGCCGCTGTCATTATGACAAGCAGTCCAAAGTTGCCGACAGCATTCACTATTCTCTTGTCAGTACCGGGCGTCTTGGTGCGCCGACCTGTGTGGACTGCCACGGCGGACACGCGGTCACACCAATAGGCACCGACCGGCTGGCAATTGTAAAAAAATGTGCTCAATGCCATGCGCATGCTTACGCGGAATATGCACAGAGCGTTCACGGCAGTGCCCTCAGGAATACTGCCAACCGCGACGTCCCGACCTGCATCGACTGCCATTCATCGCATACCATCAGAGCGACCCGCTCGGCTGCTTTCCACGATACCATTCCGGATACCTGCAGCGGATGCCACGGAAAGCAGGAGATAATGGCAAAGTACGGACTTTCCACCGCCGTGGTAAGGACCTATCTGTCTGACTTTCACGGAATGACTCTTCAGTTGCAGCGCAAGGAGGTCCGGAGCAGACAGCGGCCTGCAGCATCCCTGGCGGTCTGTTCCGACTGTCATGGCAGTCACAGCATAGCACGCGCGGCAGGAGCAAATGCAGCCGTCATAAAAAGCAACCTGCTCAAGCGCTGCCAGTCCTGCCACCCGAACGCTTCCGAAAATTTCCCGGATATCTGGCTGTCGCATTACGAAACGAGCCTTGCAACAATGCCGCTGATCTTCGTCCTGGGGTGGTTTTACCGGATTATGCTCGTTGTCATGGTAGTCGGACTGGTATTTCAGATCGTTCTGGATATCCGGCGACGCCTCGAAAAACGACAGGAAGTCTGCATGTCAACAGGCTGGCCGGCAAATGACCGGCAGATGGTCAGACGCTTCAGCATGTACCGCATTATAGAGCATCTCGTTCTCATCGCTCTCTTTTTCACGCTCGTGCTGACCGGGTTGCCGCAGAAATTTCATCAGGTCAGCGCATGCCAGTCCATTATCCTCGTGCTCGGCGGCATTGATACCGTCAGGCTTATCCACCGCATTGCGGGTGGGTTGTTTCTTATGCTTGCAGTCCAGCACATTGCCGTAAATTTCATCGGAATTGTGTTCCGGCAATGGGATCCCTCGCTGCTCATCACCCTGAAAGATGTGAAAGATTCCGTGCATAATGCCCGCTATTACCTCGGACTGCTTCCGAATCCGGCGCTCTGCGGCCGTTTTACCTACAAGGAAAAATGTGTCTACTGGCTGGTGCTCATCGGCGGCATCCAGATGATAGTCACCGGGTTCATGCTCTGGTTTCCGGTTCTCGTCACAAAATATCTGCCGGGGCAATTCATCCCAGCAGCAAAAATAGTCCATAGCAGCGAGGCGATGATTACCCTCCTGCTTATCGCAACATGGCACATGTATGAGGTGATATTCAGTCCGGATGTATTTCCGATCAACAAAAGCATTTTTACCGGCTTCATGAAACAACGGCAGGCTGCCCGGCTTCACCCGCTCGAAATGGCTCAGCGACGGGAAATCGGCGAAGATGACCTTACGGAAATGACCAGGGAGCGGAAGCTATGAAAAAAGACATGGGAAGCCGCGGGATGAAGGTTGAAGTCGGGGTCATGGTGGTGTATGCTGGTGACATATGCTCCAGAAAATACTGACAACTCTGCTTCTTAATGTCATCATTATTTCAGTGACGCTCAGCATTGTTAGTTTTGTGACAATTCACAAGAGCATCGACCAAACCATCGAAAACCGTCTCGCCCTTGCGCGGGTCATGGCGTCGTACATCGAAATGACGATCAACCGCAACCTGAACCGGTTCACCGAAATGGCAATCGCTGAAAAAATAGACCTCAGTGACAACAACTGGGCTCCCGAACAGCGAATGCTTGAGCTGACATACCGTTTTTCCATTTTCACCGAAGGCGTATTTCTGCTTGACCGCCACGGCAATGTGCTGCTTACCTGGCCGCAGCGTATGGGACCGATGCTGAACCTGACCCATATCCCTGCAGTAAGCAGGGTCATCAGCACCGGGGAATCGGCGATATCCGACGTCTATACCATCGAGCCGCTCAAGAAAAAAGTAGTCTTTCTCATGACTCCGCTCAAGAATGCCGACGGCTCCATTGCCGGCATCGCGGGAGGCATGCTTGGCCCGACATCCGAGTTTCTGAACGAAATGATGATAGGTGCAAAAGCGGGCCTCCAGGGCTATGCCCAGATCCTCGATTCCAATGAAATCATCATTGCATCGGATGACCCCGCACTCATTTTGAAACATCACGATCATCGTGGTGTATTGAGCGGGATGATCCGGGAAGGCAGATCCGGCATTGTCGAATGCGACCATGGGCATGCCGATCAGAGCGGAAAGGATCCTTCGCGGAACATCCTTGCAGTATATCCGCTTCATCGCGCGACCTGGGCGGTCGTGGTCGGACAGGAGGTGCAGACGGTTTTTGCGCCGGCATCTACGCTTCAAATGCAATTTATCCCCGTTGTGCTCATATTTACTCTCATTACAACCTATATCTCCTTCCGGATGAGCCGGAAAATTGTTACGCCGCTCCAGACTCTGACCGAGACATCGGAACGCATTGCCGCAGGAGATATTGCCACGCCGGTCGGGGATCACGGGAGCGATGAAATTCTTCAACTGAGCAGGAGCTTTGAAGGCATGCGTCAGAAGCTGGACGAGTCCCTCAAGAACATCCGGATGCAGAATGCGGATCTCGAAAATCGCGTCGCACACCGCACGCGCACGATTCGCGAAGGACGGCGCAAGATTCGCTTTCTGCTGAAGAAGGTCATCTCCTCCCAGGAAGAGGAGCGCCGCCGCGTCGCCCGGGATCTGCACGATACTATCCTGCAGGATGTATCTGCAATTCTCATCCAGCTTGACATCTGCAGGATGCGCCCCGCGCTGGTCACCGCAGAAAAGATAGACGAGATCCGGCATATTGTCACCCGCACCATAGACAATATCCATATCGTGATTAAAGACCTTCGACCCTCTCTGGTTGACGACCTCGGGGCCAATGCATCGATCAAGTGGTTGCTGGATCGCCATCTCGCCGAAAAAGGGATCTCCTACTACCTCGATATCGCCTCCCCGCTCACCCGAAGGCTTTCGACTGAAATCGAGACAACGCTTTTCCGGGTGTTTCAGGAAGCAATCATAAACATAGCCCGCCATGCACAGGCGGAAAACGTTTTCGTCACGATTGACGCGCAGCGCACGAAGTTTGAAATCATGATTGAGGACGACGGCATCGGATTCGACATGCACGAACTGATGCGCCTGCCGGCAGACAGCGGCAGAGGGCTCGGCCTGCTCGGCATGCAGGAGCGTCTTTCGCTGGTCGACGGCAGAATGAAGATATACTCGAAGCCGGGAGAGGGCACGCGGATCTGCCTGCAAATCCCGATCGAGACGGAGGCGGACCATGTCTGACATACGGGTTCTCATTGCTGATGACCATGCGCTGGTCCGGGAAGGGATAGCGGCAATGCTGCGCATCTCTGCGGGAATAGAGGTGGTCGGAGAGGCAGCTGACGGCATGGAGGCAATACGGAAGGCACGCGAACTGAGACCCGATGTTGTGTTGATGGACATCAGCATGCCGACGCTCGGCGGACTTGAAGCAACCATTGAACTGCGGCGGACCAATCCGGAGATCCGCATACTTGTCCTGACCCAATACGACGACCGGGAATATATAGCGCGTTTCCTGAAAGCAGGCGTAGCCGGCTATCTGCTCAAGAAAGCGGTTGGCGCTGAACTGATCAACGCAATCAAGGCAGTCAACCGCGGGGAGTGCTATCTCTTTTCGGCCATAGCATCGGAAGTGGTGTCCGGGTACCTCTGCAAAGACCGGAAAGATGACAGCCCGGATATGTATGAGCGGCTTACCGAGCGGGAAAAGCAGGTGCTGAAACTCATTGCCGAAGGGCACAGCCACAAGGAAATTGCCGGACTGCTCAACATAAGCGCAAAAACAGCCATCGCGCATCAGACAAACATTTCGGAAAAGCTCGACCTCCGGACGCGGGCATCGCTCATTAAGTTTGCCATCGCAAAAGGAATCATTAAGCTTGAGCGGTAGAACAAGGGGAAGGATATGGGATCTGCAAAAAATATCGCCGCATTGTTTGTACGCATTTATTTGTTCTTCATCGGCCTTCTTTTTCTGGGATTTGCCTTTCTCATGCTGAACGACCTGCTTTTCCGGGCGGAAGATGCTTTCTCGCACTATCGCCTTTTCTGCAACCGGGCGCTGCCGGCAGTTCTTGCGTTTTTCGCCGCCCTCCTGCTTCTTATGCTCGGACTGCCGTGGGGAAAGCGCGGAACAAAAAGTTGACTTGACCTGCCCCCAAAAAACTGCTCCAGATGTTAAGTTGTATCTGGGCACAAAAAGGGAGGCGGAAATGAGCAGGAACGCGTATACGCCGGAGCAGATCGTCAAGAAACTGAGAGAAGCAGACGTTCATGGTCTGCAAAAAAAAGTGGCGGGAGAGTTATGAGACTTTCTGTCGCCGAAGTTACGAGCCTTGGCCATGGCGAGTTATGCCCTCAGTCATGCACCATTATCGCCGAACGGCCTTCCTCCTACCTTGCCACCCTTGTCCCCGCATGGTAAGCTGTCTCTCAGTGCATATCGTGAAGGAGTAATTGAGCATGCCCCTTTCCCTGAACGAGATCAAGGACCGCGCCCTCGCCTTTTCCCGCGAATGGGAAGGTGAACAGGTGGAACGAGCCGAGGCGCAGAGCTTCTGGAACGACTTTTTCACCGTTTTCGGCATCTCCCGCCGCCGGATTGCCTCGTTTGAAGAGCCGGTCAAAAAAGCGCTGCCGCTGTTTGAAAAAAATACTCCAAAAGGAAGCGGCAGGATAGACCTCTTCTGGCGCGGCGTGCTCATTGCCGAGCATAAATCACTCGGTCGCGACCTCGACACCGCTTACAAGCAGGCGCTCGGTTACTTCAGCGGGCTCTTCGAACGCGACCTGCCGAGATACGTCATTGTTTCGGACTTCGCGCGGTTTCGCCTCTATGATCTCGATAAAAACGTACAGACCGAATTTCTCCTCCGCGATCTTTACAAACACATAAAGCTGTTCGGCTTTATCTCCGGCTATACAACACAGAAAATCGAGTCGCACGACCCGGTCAACATCAAGGCTGCCGAACGCATGGGCAAGCTGCACGACCGCCTGCGCGCCAACGGCTACAGCGGCCACCAACTGGAAATGCTCCTCGTGCGGCTGCTCTTCTGCCTTTTCGCGGACGACACCACGCTCTTTGAACCGCGCGGCTCGTTCCGCGACTTTATCGAGAACGCGACCAAGGAAGACGGCTCCGATCTCGGATCGCAATTGACCATGCTCTTTCAGGTGCTCAATATGCCGGAAGAGAAGCGCCAGAAAAATCTGGATGAACTGCTCGTCGTTTTCCCCTATGTCAACGGTAAGCTGTTTGAAGAAACCCTGCCCATCGCCGCCTGCGACCGCGCCATGCGCGACCTGCTGCTGGACTGTTGCGGACTGGACTGGGGGCTGATCTCTCCCGCAATCTTCGGCGCGCTCTTTCAGTGCGTAATGGACGAAGAAGGCACCGCCCGCCGCCGTAACCTCGGCGCGCATTACACCAGCGAAGAAAACATCCTCAAGCTCATCAAGCCATTGTTTCTCGATGCACTATGGGAGGAGTTCGAGACCGCAAAGCGGAGCGCCAACAAGCTCTTCGAGCTGCACAAGAAACTGGCGCGGCTCAAGTTCTTCGACCCGGCCTGCGGCTGCGGCAACTTTCTGGTCATCGCCTATCGCGAACTGAGAAAGCTCGAACTCGAAATCCTCCGCGCCGTGCGCCAGACCGGGCAGCAGCACCTCAACATCTTCCAGCTCGTGCAGGTTGATGTCGATCAGTTCTTCGGCATCGAGATCGAAGAGTTCCCCGCGCAGATCGCACAGGTGGCGCTCTGGCTCACCGACCACCAGATGAACATGCAGGTCTCCGAAGAGTTCGGCCAGTACTTCCGCCGCCTGCCGCTCATCCACTCCGCCAAGATCGCCTGCGGCAATGCCCTGCGCATGGACTGGAACGATGTCGTCTCCGCCGAACAGGTTGACTACATCCTCGGCAATCCGCCGTTTGTCGGCAAACATTATCAAAATGCAGGACAAAAAGAAGACTTGGGGCTTATCTTCTCGGGAGTAAAAGGCGCGGGCGTACTCGACTATGTGACAGCCTGGTATCTCAAGACAGTTCAGTATCTGCACGGCAACGACAAGGCGGCAGGGCTGCTTGACGGCCTGTTCGGCAAAACCGAAGGACCGGGCGACCGAGTAAAGGTTGCCTTTGTATCGACCAACTCCATTACGCAAGGCGAGCAGGTAGGCGTGCTCTGGTCTGAGCTGCTGCGGCTTGGCGTCAGGATTCACTTTGCGCACCGCACATTCAGCTGGTCCAATGAAGCGCGGGGCAATGCCGCAGTGCATTGCGTGATTATCGGCTTCGGGCTGCATGACACTGACCGGAAAACCATTTTTGAGTACGACAGCCCGAATGGTGAGCCGCACGCCATTGCTGCGGCAAATATCAATCCGTATCTTGTCAACGCAGCCGACATACTTGTAGGGAAGCGAAGCAAGCCGATTTGTGACGTGCCGGAAATGGGCTATGGCAGCAAACCGGCAGACGGCGGCAATCTTATTCTCTCGGAAGCCGAAAAAACAGAACTGCTTACTGCCGAGCCGAGTGCAGAAATGTATTTACGTGCTTATGTAGGAGCGGATGAATTGCTCTACAACTACCGTAGATATTGCCTTTGGCTTAAAGATGTACCGCCTGCAAAGCTGCGTAGCATGCCTAATATTGTGATACGCTTAAAGGCCGTTCGTGACATGCGCCAAAACAGTTCGGACGCCAACACCAAACGCTGGGCTGAGTATCCAAGCCTGTTTCAGACCGATCGGCAGCCTAAATCAGACTATCTGGCAATTCCCGAGGTCTCTTCGGAACGGCGCAATTACTTGCCGGTTGGCTTCATGGGATCTGAGGTTATCGCAAGCAACAAAATCTATACGCTGCCGAATGCTACGCTTTATCATTTTGGAATGCTTTCTTCGGGCATGCATATCGCTTGGACCCGCTATATAGCAGGAAGGCTTGAGAGTCGCTACCAATACTCCAACCAAATCGCCTACAACAACTTCCCATGGCCGGACAAGCCGACAGAAAAGCAGGTTGCTGCTGTGGAGCAGGCGGCGCAGGCGGTGCTCGATGCCCGCGCCAGCCACCCGGAGTCGTCCCTTGCCGACCTGTACGACCCCGTTGCCATGCCGCCCGACCTGCGCAAAGCGCACCAGTCCCTCGACAAGGCGGTAGATGCCGCTTACGGAAAAAAGACCTTCACCTCCGACGCCGAGCGCGTCGCGTTCCTCTTCGACCTCTACCACCACTACACCAGCCTCCTGCCTCCGCCGGAGGCGAAGAAGACGCGGAAGAGAAAGTAGCGTGATTATCTATCTGGACGAGTCGGGCGATCTGGGCTTTGATTTCTCGAAACCAAAAACAACACGGAAGTTTGTCATTACTTTGCTGGTCTGCGAAAACAAGAATGCCTCGGACTCTTTTCGCTTCGCCGTTCGCCGCACGCTCAAGAACAAACTGAATAACGGGAAGAACCGGTCTGTGCATGAATTGAAAGGCACAGAGACCGCCCTGCCGATAAAGCAATATTTCCACCGGCAGCTTGGAACGAATGGATGGCACATTTACACGGTTGTCCTGAACAAACAGCGCGTAAATGATGACTTGAGAAAGCCTCTTGCCAAGAAGAAACTTTACAACTTTCTTGCCCGCTTTATCCTCGAAAAAATAGATTTATCCCTTGCCGCTCCGGCTGTAACGCTTATCCTTGACCGGTGCAAAAACAGGGATGAAATTCGCGACTTCAATAGCTATGTCGAGAATCAGCTTCAGGCTCTCTTGCCGCTGAACATCCCGCTCAATATTTATCATGAACGTTCTCATGAAAATGCGGGGCTTCAGGCGGTTGATCTGTTTTGCTGGGGGATATTCAGAAAATACGAGAAACTGGATACAGCATGGTATGAAATGTATCGCAGCTCCATCATTTACGAGACAGAATACCTTCGATAGGCAATAAAAAAGACGGCCCCTGTTATGCCGATATCCCCGAGGCTGAAGCCAACCGATGGAAGGGAACACCCCGGGCACACAACAGGTCTTATCCGTCTGGTTCTAAATTAGCAGACGCTAAGCACTTTGTCAAGCTGATCGTTGAAGAATTGTCGGCAACAAAGATCCGGCCAACCCACCCCCAGCCCCTCTTAAGATAAGAGGGGCTGGGGGTGTTATGAGTCGCGGGATTCCGGGAGCTATGAGCCTATGGGCGTATTGAAGCAACAAAAAAAGGCGCCCGGAATCGGGCGCCTTTTTTCACTGAAGTCCTGCTCCGCTAATTCCCGAAAATAGCTATCATGACACCTGCGGCTACTGCCGTTCCGATAACACCCGCGACGTTCGGCCCCATGGCGTGCATGATAAGAAAGTTGCTGGAGTCAGCTTCCAGTCCGAGCTTGTTCGAAACGCGCGCAGCCATCGGAACTGCCGAAACCCCGGCAGAGCCGATAAGTGGGTTGATCTTGTCTTTGACGAAGCGGTTCATGATCTTCGCAAAGACGACGCCCGCCGCCGAACCGAAGCAGAACGCCACCAGCCCGAGGACAACGATGCCGAGCGTCGCGGGCTGAATAAACTTGTATGCCACCATTTGGGTTCCGACGCCGAGTCCGAGGAATATGGTGACGATATTCAGCAGCTCGTTCTGCATGGTCTTGCTCAGGCGGTCGACAACCCCGATCTCCCGCACAAAGTTTCCAAAAGCGATGCTGCCGATGAGCGGGGCGGCTGTCGGCAGCAGAAGAATCGTGAGCGCGAGCAGCAGCATCGGAAAGACAATCTTTTCAACTTTGCTTACCGGGCGGAGCTGCTTCATCCGGATCTTCCGCTCCTCCGGCGTCGTCAAAGCGCGCATAATCGGCGGCTGAATGAGCGGAACCAGCGCCATATACGAATATGCCGCGACGGCGATGGAGCCCATCAGGTCCGGCGCCAGCTTCCCGGCAAGATAGATTGAGGTCGGCCCGTCTGCGCCGCCGATGATGGATATTGCGCAGGCCTCCTTCAAGGTATACGTGATGCCCGGAACAATATTCAGGGCGACCGCTCCAAGAAGCGTACCGAAGACGCCGAACTGGGCTGCCGCCCCCAGGAGTGCTGTCCGGGGATTGGCAATGAGCGGACCGAAGTCGGTCAGCGCGCCGATGCCCATGAAGATGACGAGCGGAAAGAACTCGTTGTTGATGCCGAAGTCGAAGATAATCTTGAGGAACCCGCCGTCATCGCCCATGCCGGCAAACGGTATATTCACCAGAACCGTTCCGAACCCTATCGGAACAAGCAGCAGCGGCTCGAAGTTCTTCGCGGCGCCGAGATAAAGCAGAATCCCGCCTATGATAAGCATCATAAGCTTGTGCCACCCATACACCGTTACGTCGCCGCCGCGGAATTTGACCGTCTCCTTGTCGGCGAGAAAGCCGTAAAAGCCGGTTGTCTTGGCGAGATTCATCGCAAAACGCTCAACCGACACTTCCTCTGCAGGCGCCGATTGCGGCGTATCCGGCGACACGCTCTGCGCCGCAGCAGGCCCATGCGCGGCGTGGAGCACACTGTCGGAAAGACCGACACAGAGCCCCAGTACTCCGATGAGGAGCAGGCTGCCGAGGAGCACGGCCCCTGGTTTTTTCAGTGAGTACCACATGAGGGCACCCCTTACTGGACCCTGGCGAGCACTTGCCCTGCTGCTACACTCGCACCGGTCTCGACCAGATAGGTTATCGCACCCGCTGCCTTTGTTTTAATCTCGAGCTCCATTTTCATCGATTCCAGAACGATAACGGTGTCTTCCACTGCTACCGCATCGCCGTGGTTCTTCGCAAACTTAAGCACCGTTCCGGAGACCGGAGCTTCGATCGTAACGCCTCCTGCCGGAGCAGGGGCAGGAGCTGCGGCAACGGGAGCGGCCACTGCCGCCACCGGGGCTGCTGCATTAACAAGCACGGTGCCTTCGTCGCGGATAGAGACCCTATAGTCCCTGTTGTCGACGTTTACGATGTAGACTGCCGGGCCGGATGCTGCCGCAACAGACGCGGGAGCGGGAGCTGCTGCCGGCTTCGGAACTTCCGCAGGCTCGTCAAACGAGACCGGTCCCTTCGGACGGGTCTCGAAGAACTTGAGCGCAACCTGCGGGAACATCGCATAGGTAAGAACGTCATCGATGTTGACCGTTGAAACGCCGAGCTTTTCCTTCAGCTCAGCCTCGATCTTGTCGAGTTCATTCGGTATGAGATCTGCCGGGCGGCACTCGACCGGCTTCTCCATATTGAGTCCCTTCAGCGCCATCTTGACGAGTTCCGGATCCGGCTTGGCCAGAGTCCTGCCGTAGTTGCCGACAAGCAGGTTCATCGATTCGGCAGTCATCTTCTTGTAGCGGCCGAGCAGCACGTTCAGAACCGCCTGGGTGCCGACAATCTGCGATGTCGGGGTGACGAGAGGCGGATAACCGAAATCTTTCTGCACGCGGGCGTTCTCTTCGAGCACTTCAGCGATGCGATGCCCGGCATTCTGGTCCTTCAACTGGCTTTCGAGGTTCGAAAGCATGCCGCCCGGAATCTGGGCCGCGAGGATGCGGGTGTCGGCGCCGAGAAACGAGCTTTCAAATTTCCGGTACTTGGGCCGGACATGGGTGCGGAAATATTCCGAAATCTCAAGGAGGATATTGATATCAAGCCCGGTATCGAACTCCGTGCCGCGGAATATTTCGACCATCGTCTCGGTCGGCGAGTGGCTGGTTCCCATGGACATTGAGGATATGGTGGTGTCGAGAATGTCGGCACCGGCCTCTGCGGATTTCACCAGGGTTGCAACCGACATGCCGGTCGTTGCATGAGAGTGCACATGAATCGGGAGGTCAACTTTCGCTTTGATAGCCTTGATAAGCGCATAGGCATCATACGGCTTCAGCAGGGAAGCCATGTCCTTGATGCAGATGGTATCGGCGCCCATTTTTGCCAGTTCGAGCGCCAGTTCGACATAGCCGTCGACGGTATGAACCGGCGAAACGGCATAGCAAATGGCAGCCTGAGCATGCTTGCCCGCTTTTTTGACCGCTTTCATCGGTGTCATGAAGTTGCGTGGATCATTCAGCGCATCGAATATGCGGAAGACATCCACACCGTTGACTGCCATGCGCTCAACACACTTTTCGACGACATCGTCGGCATAGTTCCTATAGCCAAGAATGGTCTGCCCGCGCAACAGCATCTGCTGGGGGGTCTTCGGCATCGCTTTTTTGAGCAGGCGGATTCTCTCCCACGGATCCTCATTCAGAAAGCGGATGCAGGAATCAAACGTCGCGCCGCCCCACGTCTCCAGCGACCAGAAGCCGGCGCTGTCGAGCTTTTCAGCTATCGGCAGCATGTGGCTGGTAAGCATACGGGTGGCATGCAGAGACTGGTGGGCATCTCTGAGGACCAGCTCACTGATTTTTACTTTTGCCATGAATGCCTCCTGTTTGCATCACTTTTTTTATCGTTTAAATACTGTCTCATAGCTATTGCGATGGCCGCCACGACCGCTCCCTCATCGCGGCGCGGCGGCGCGGCAGCCTGCGGCACTGCCAAAGGCTCCGGCACCGCATATTTTGCCAGCAGGCGCGACATTGTCTTCAGAGAGACAACCAGCGTGGCAAGGAAAAAAAAGACGACGCCCATGCCGAGCACCATGACGAGCGCTGCCTGTGCGAATGTATCTAGATAGGACATGCACGGCCTCCTGACGCTTTACTATTGCTTGGCTTCAACACTATAGCCCGATCACTTTCACCAGCGAGCGCACCGCATTGACTGACTTCGCAAAATCCGAGCTCTCCTGCTCGTTCAGTTTCAATTCCACAATCCTCTCAACGCCGTTTTTGCCGAGTACGGTCGGCACTCCGGTGCAGACTCCGTCAAGACCGTAGACGCCGTCAACATACGGAGAACACGGCAGCAGGCGCTGTTCGTCAAGCAGTATTGCTTTGACCATCTGGAAATTTGAAGCAGCCGGCGCATAATAAGCGCTGCCGGTCTTCAGCAGCCCGACAATCTCCGCGCCGCCGGTGCGGGTGCGCTGCACGAGCGCGTCAATGCGCTCCTTGCTGATAAGTTCAGTGATGGCAACGCCCTTGACGGTCGTAAAGCGCGGCATCGGGACCATCAAATCACCGTGGCCTCCGAGCACCTGCGCTTCGACATCCTGAACCGACACGCCCAGCTCCATAGCGACAAAAGTCCGGAAGCGGGCCGAGTCGAGAATACCGCCCATGCCGACAACCTTGTCCTTCGCAAAACCGGTTACTTTCAGCGTGAGCTGTGCCATGACATCCATCGGGTTGGTTACCACGACGATTACCGCATTCGGTGAAAATCGTGCGCTCTTCTCTGCAACGTCACCGACGATCTTCGCATTCGCCATCAGCAGGTCATCGCGGCTCATGCCGGGTTTGCGGGCCAGACCGGCGGTTATGACGATGATGTCGGAACCGGCCGTATCGGCCAGGTCATTTGTGCCGGTGCACTGGGAAGCCGATCCATAGAGCGGGCATGCCTCTGCGAGATCAAGAGCCTTGCCCTGCGGTACTCCTTCAATGACGTCGAACAGAACAACATCGGCAAGCCCTGAAGCTGCAATAAGCTGCGCGGTCGAGGCTCCGACATTTCCTGCTCCGATTACGGTTACTTTCTTCTCCATAAATACAATCTCCTTTCAAGTCGTCGGGGGTTCCTTATTTTATATGATAAAAGGGTTATCGCGCTCTGCAGAACTCGCGGGCACACCCGGTTATTTTTTGCGTTATCATTTTTTCCCCGATTTCCTGAACAAATTCAGGTGAGCGCGCGGGCATTCTCCGGCCGTGCGCTCACCAATGATGTGGATCGTTTCCTACTTCACCAGACCGACGAGCGGCAGCAGAATATAGAGGCCGCCCCAAATAGTAAAGCCGCCCAGCACGCCGTAAAACACGCCGGCGCGGATCATCTTGGTAATCGGCACCATGCCGGAACCGTAGACGATTGCGTTCGGCGGTGTGGAAACCGGCAGCATGAAGCCCCAGCTTGCGCCGAGCGCCGCCCCGATGGCCGGCGGAATCGGATTCACGCCTGCGGCCACAGAAATTGCTATCATGACCGGAATAATCATGTTGGCCGATGCGGTATTGGAACAGGTCTCACTGATGATAATGGCGCAGAAAATAGACCCCAGCGTGATGCCCCAGAGTGACGACGCGCCGCTGAATGCCAGGAGCTTCGTCCCGAGGACTTCGGCGAGTTTTGTCGAGAACATCAGATCTCCGAGCGCGAGACCGGCGCCGAAAAGCAGAAGGGTACCCCAGTCGATCTTCATTGCCTGCTTCATGCTCAGCGTGAACTTGCGCGCTTTCCAGTCGACCGGCAGCAAAAAGAGCAGCGTTGCGCCGAGCAGCGCCGCGACGGCTTCAGGCATATGCTTACTGTAAGTCTTGGCAAACGGCGAGCCGATGGCCGCAAGAAAGCCCGGCGTAATCCAGAGAGCAACCGTGATTAGAAAAGCGACGAGCGCGTTTTTCTCGCCGCGCGACCACGGACCCATTGCTGCAAGCTCCTTGGCGACAAACTCTGTTCCGCCTTCGACGCGTGCAACTTCAGGCTTGTGCAGGAAGTACATCAAAATATATAAGAGGACTAAAAGGACAATCATCAGCGGAACAGCAAAGGACATCCACTGGAAAAACTGTATCTTGACGCCGACAAACTTCTCGATCATCGCGATGCCGATGATGTTCGGCGGAGTGCCGACCGGTGTCGCAATGCCTCCTGTCGACGACGCATAGGCTGCCATGAGCATCATGCCGGTGCCGAAGCGCATCTTGAGCGGGTCAAATGATTTGCCGGATTTTTTCATCTGGATGTCCGCCAGAGCGTAGACAATGCCGAGCGCGATCGGAAACATCATGGCCGTTGCCGCCGTGTTGCTTATCCACATCGACAGCGACGCGGTTATCAGACCGAAGGCTCCCAGAATGCGTCCGGTGCTGTTGCCGACGGACTTCAGCGACATAATCCAGTACGCAAATCGCTTGTCGAGTCCGTGATACGACATGGCTTCGGCAAGCATGAAGCTGCCGAGGAATACGTAAATAATCGGTTCGGCGAACGGGGCAAAGACTTTTTTGGCTCCTTCGACGTCCATCAGAACACAGAGCACCGCGCCGAGAACTCCGGTGATCGGGAGCGGTATGGGTTCGCAAATCCACCAGATAACGACCCAGCTGATAATTGCTGCGAGAATATGAGCCTTGGCCGAGAGCGATGGCATATCCATGAAATAGATGGCTATCGCCACAAGAGGACCCAAAAAGAGGCCTACATTTGCACGCCAGCGGTCAAAAGACTCCTCTTTGTCGTGTTTGCCCAGCTTAATTTCATTCGGCGGGCTTGCTGCATCTGTCATTGCTCTTCCTCCTTAATGTTGTTTTCTGGAAAACATCCGCTCCCGGACGCGCAAGGAGTACAGAAATATGCTCGCTAATCGAAACCTCCTCCGTGATGATATTTCCGGCACGGGTATAACCATGTCGCCCCCAAAAAAAGACGCCCAAGCGTGCTGCTGAAAAAATAATGCAGTGCCGAAGTAAGCAAGGAGCATACCCGACGCAGGAATTGAGAACTGACTGATTTTATTATGCTTTCAGGATAGTTCAGGAGTTTGAGTCTATAACAATAAACATAGGTATGCTTTTTTAATGCGCAACCAGGAAGTCGGAGATGTCCGAACCGAGACGTGCAGGGGACAGTGAGTCAGAAATAAACCACGAAATTGCCGTTCTGGAAAAGAGCTTCTGTGCCGGGCAACATTACGCCGTCACGGAAGCTCTTTGCTAAAGCTCTCCCGTCTTTGCTGCCTGCATGTTCTTGAGCCGCCTGCTCAGAGCGGGCTGGGAAATGCCGAGGATGCGGCAGGCGACAGACTGGTTGCCTCCCGCGCGCTTCATGGCCGCACTGACCAGAAAACTGATTGCCTGATTGATGGTCGGCAGGGAATCCGCAGACTCAAAAATATCTTCTGAGCGCGCCGGCGCTAAAAGAGCTGTTCTGCTGAGCACCTTCCGGAAGTGATCGACAGACAGTTCCGGACCGCTCTGCACCACCGCATCGAAGACCATCGACCGCAACTCCCGGATATTGCCGGGAAAGTCATAGGTAGCGAGCAAACGACAGACTTCAATCGGCGCACGAGGTCTCATCTTGCCGAGCGACTGAGAAGCCTCTTCAAGAAAGCTTTCGAGCAGAACGGTGATGTCGTCCATGCGCTCGCGGAGCGGCGGCAGGTGGACATGATGGGTCTGGAGCCGGTAGTAGAGGTCTTTCCGGAGAACCCCCTGCTCCTGCTTCTTGAGAAGATCCTGATGCGTTGATGCGATTATGCGCGCTTTCAGGCGCTTCGGCTGGTCGCTGCCGAGCGGAAAATAATCACCCTCCTGTAAGAGGCGAAGGAGCTTCACCTGCGAGGCGTTGCTTAGATCGCCGATTTCATCGAGAAAGAGGGTGCCGCTGGCAGCTTTCTCTATCATGCCGCTCCGTGGCTGATCCGCTCCGGTAAAGGCACCTTTCACGTGGCCGAAGAGCGTATCGGTAAACATGGCGTCATCGAGTCCGCCCACATTGACCGATACCATCTCGCCTTTGCATCCGCTGAGCCGGTGAACGGCATTTGCGACAAGCCCCTTGCCGACGCCGCTTTCGCCGGTGATAAGAATTGGCTGAGAGCTTTTTGCGACAGCTTCAGCATACCGGAAAATGGAGAGCATGCTTTTGTTGATAGTCACAAGCCCCTCGAATGCCTCGGGGTGCTGAAGGGTGTCGGAAAGCATATGACGCCGCATCTCTCGGTTTTCGCGCTCTATTTCGACCATTCGGATTGCATGTTGTATGACGGTGACAATGCGGTCTTCCTCGGCAGTCTTGACGAGGTAGTCGAATGCGCCCTGCTTCATGCACTTGACCGCGGTCTCTATCTGGTTCATGCCGCTGACGATGACTACGATGATTTCCGGATATTTTTCGCTGATCTGCCCCAGCAGCTGCTCGCCGGACTGGTGAGGCATTGTAAGATCAAGCAGCACAATGCCTACCTCATGCAGCGAAAGCAGGTTCATGACGTCGCGGCTGTCCTGACAGGTCAGTACATTGGTAATGCCGGCAAGACGCGCCAGCGAAATTCGCATGGATCGCAGCCACGCAGGTTCGTCATCAACAACCAGAATGCCGAATGACGGATAAAACTCTTCGCTCATGCCCTCACCTCCTGCTCTGCCGCAGGCAGCAGAATGATAACCGTCGTTCCCTCGCCGGGAATCGATTCAAACTCAATGGTTCCGCCGTGCTCCCTGACGATGCCGTCCGATATTGCGAGCCCGAGGCCCGTTCCTCCGGACTCACGTTTTGTGGTGAAAAACGGGTCGGTAAGACGCGGCAGGTGTTCCTTGGGAATACCCACCCCATCATCCGTCACCTTGATGACGACCGATTTGGATTCCGGGCTGTACAGCGTTGAGACGAATATGCCCCTATCCGGGCCTGGCAGTGACTGACAGGCATTCAGAATGAGATTCACCAGGACCTGCTCCAGACGCTGGAAGTTGCCGCGCACACTGGGAAGCTTTCCGGTGTAATGGACAGTATAGCGGTTCGTCGCCTTGCGAAGAGAGTTGTCGACAAGACGCACAGATGTCTTGACCACCTCGTTGATGTCGATGAGGTCGTCATAGCACGCATCGCTTCTTCGCGAAAAATGCTTCAGGTCATCAACGATATGCTTGATGCGCTTTGCTGCTCCCTGCATCTCATTGAGCAAATGGGGGATTTCTGTCCGCATCTGGGAATACGGCAGCCCTCCCATCTTGAAATCGCCGTTCTCCCGCAAATGTTTTTCCAGAATGGGTTCGATATCTTTCGCCGCTTCGGCAACGGTGGGAAGATTCAGCAGGATGAGGCCGTTTGGATTGTTGATTTCATGCGCCATGCCCGAAACGAGCACCCCGAGCGCCGCCATTTTGTCGGCCTGCACCAGCTGCTGCTGATGCAGTTTGAGCGCTTCCGCCGCCCGCTTGCGCTCCTCTACTTCGTGCTCAAGCGCCGCCGTCCTGATTTCGACCTGCCGCTTCAGGGAGGCCGACCACACAATGGAAACCCCAAGCACGAGAACAAGCGAAGCCACCACGATGAAGCGATGGCGGTATGCCCAGGCGGTGGGTCCCGCTTCAGCCTCAGCGTCTGCCAGCCATTTGTCCTGCAGTTCTTTATACTTTCCTGAATGCTTCAGGATCGCCATGCCGTCGCTGAATTTTTCCAGCACCGCCAGATTGCCTTTTTTCACTGCGTAGCCGTATTTTTTTGTGTCGATGCCGCGGGCTGCCAGTTCAACCCCTTTGATGTCAAGCTCCCTGACAAGATAAAGCGCCGGGAGCGTCGCAAGCACGGCGTAATCATGTTCGCCTGAGCCGAGAAGCATCAGGGCGGCAGAAATCGTCGGGGCTGGCACAGCCCGGACCTGCAATCCCGACTGCTCAAAAAAGTCATGCATGATGCCGCGGCCGAGCAGAATGACCTCTTTCCCGCTAACCCACATAATTCATAAACTTGGGGCAAGAGCAGTTTTTGGAGTTGAATGCTTGTTGAAGACGGGATAAATGTTGAGAACCGCCCTTGGTACCCATGCGG
>WSNO01000042.1 GCA_009773415.1 Nitrospirota bacterium
CATGCCTGGCGATAACATTGCAGTATCGGTCGAACTGATTGCCCCGATAGCTATGGAGAAAGAGCTTCGGTTTGCAATTCGCGAAGGCGGACGCACGGTCGGTGCAGGCGTCGTGACCGAGGTGCTGGGGTAATCACGGTGAACCAGAAAATTAGAATCAAACTCAAAGGATACGATCATCGGCTGCTCGATCAGTCGGTGAGGGAGATTGTTGATACTGTGCAGAGAACAGGAGCGAGGATTGCCGGGCCTATACCGCTTCCGACCAAGATCAGCAAGTTTACTATCTTGCGGTCACCGCACATCGATAAAAAGTCGCGGGAGCAGTTTGAAATCCGAACCCATAAGCGTTTGATCGATATTTACGATCCGACTGCTGACACAGTCGACGCGCTCATGAAGCTTGAGCTTGCGGCGGGGGTTGACGTGGAGATAAAGCTATGACAGGGATTATTGGCAAGAAGCTCGGCATGACGCAGGTGAACGCAGAAGGCGGCAAGCTCGTACCTGTTACGGTCATTGAAGCAGGCCCGTGTACGGTCGTGCAGGTGAAGACTCCCGAGAAGGACGGCTATGCCGCTGTTCAGGTCGGCTTCGCAGAGGCAATCAAGACCAAAAACATGACCAAGCCTGCTCTTGGAGTTTTCAAAAAGGCCGGAACCCCGCCATTTAGCGTTCTTAAAGAGTTTAAGATGGAGGGTCTTGCAGTCGGCGAAAAGGTTCTTGCCGATCGTTTTGCAAAAGGGGATGTGGTGAAAGTCGCAGGTATTACCAAGGGGAAGGGCTTTCAGGGTACCATGAAGCGCCACAATTTTAAAGGTGGTCCTGCTTCGCATGGCGGCATGTGCAACAGAGCGCCCGGTTCGATCGGTGCAAGCTCCTATCCTTCGCGCGTTTGGCGAGGTCAGCGCATGGCTGGTCGGATGGGTCAGAATCGCATAACGCTGAAGAGCGTTATGATCGTGGATGTAATGCCGGAACAGAACATTATTCTTGTCCGGGGCGCTGTGCCGGGTGGTAATAATACAATCGTTGAGATCTGGAAGGATTAGTCATGGTGCAGATCGAAATTAAAGATATAAACAATAACGTAAAGGGCTTGCTGAGCGTCAGCGATCGGGTATTTAAGAGTGAAGCGTCTGAATCTGTGGTGCATGAGGCTGTTGTTGCCTATCTTGCAAACCAGCGTCAGGGAACACATTCCACCAAGACTCGGGGTCTTGTCAGCGGTGGCGGCAGAAAGCCATACAAGCAGAAGTCTACTGGTCGTGCTCGTGCAGGCAGCAGCCGTTCGCCTTTATGGAGAAAGGGAGGAATTGTGTTTGGTCCGCTTCCTCGCGACTACTCGATATGCATGCCGAAGCAGGCCCGGCGGACGGCGCTCTACAAGGCACTCACGATGAAGCTTGCTGACGGTCAGATTGCGGTGGTCGATGCTTTTGGTGTCACTGCTCCAAAGACGAAGGAGATGGTGAAATTGATCGGCACCCTCGGCCTTGCTGGCAAGAATATTTATTTCGTCACGGTTGAGAAGGATGAAAATGTTGTTCTTTCAGCGCGAAACCTTCCAAACGTCGATGTTATAAGGGTCGGAGACCTGAATGCATATCACGTTGCGGCGTGTGACTGCCTCGTATTTACTGCGGACGCTCTCAGGCAGATCGGCGGCGAGGAGGAAGCAGGCTCATGAAACATATTTACGAGGTTATAAAGAAGCCGCTGTTTACCGAGAAGGGCATGGATTTGAAGGAGAGCAAAAACAAGCTCCTTATCCAGGTTAGTCCTGATGCAAACAAGCACGAAGTCAAGCAGGCAATGGAAGAGATCTTCAAGGTGAAGGTCGATAAGGTAAATATCGTCAACGTCCCGGGCAAGAAGAAGCGCTACGGTAAGTTTCTGGGCGAGCGGTCCGGAAAGAAGAAGGCGATTGTAACACTCAAGCAGGGTGAAAAGCTCGACTTTATTGAGGGTGTATAAATGGCTATAAGAAAATATAATCCTACATCTCCGGGGCGGCGCTTCCAGTCGGCGTCTGACTATGCAAATGTCACCTCGGACAAGCCAAAGAAGTCGCTTACCGAGCCGCTGAAAAAGACCGGTGGCAGAAACAACACCGGTCGCGTTACCGCATGGCATCGCGGAGGTGGCAACCGTATTCATTATCGCATCATCGACTTCAAGCGTGATAAGGTGAATATTCCTGCGACGGTAGCCTCAATGGAATACGACCCAAATCGGAACTGTCGCATTGCACTTCTGAAATATAAGGACGGGGAATGCCGCTATGTTCTTGCTCCTGAAGGTTTGGTTGTCGGGGATGTTCTGATGTCCGGCGCAAATGCCGAAATCAAGCCGGGTAATGCGATGCAGATCAAGGATATGCCGCTTGGCAGTCAGATACATAATGTTGAGATCAATCCGGGCGCGGGGGCGAAGATGGTTCGTTCTGCCGGCGGCGCAGCCCAGTTGGTAGCAAAAGACGATGTGTACGCCCAGATTAAGATGCCGTCCGGCGAAGTCCGGAGAGTGCGCGTTATCTGCTCTGCAACGATTGGGCAGGTGGGCAACGTTGAGTTTGAGAATATTTCGTGGGGTAAGGCGGGTCGCAGGCGCTATTTTGGCAAGAGGCCGCATGTCAGAGGCGTTGCGATGAACCCGGTTGACCATCCGCTCGGCGGTGGTGAAGGGAAGGCATCGGGCGGGCGGCCGGCATGTTCACCGTGGGGCAAGCCTGAGGGCGTAAAGACGAGAAATAATAAGCGCACAGACAAGCTCATCGTCAAGCGCCGGAATAGATAGTGAGGAGGAGTACGTGCCAAGATCCTTAAAAAAAGGCCCGTTTGTCGAGCCGAAGCTGATGAAAAAAGTGCAGACGATGGTTGATGCCGGCGAGAAGAAGATGATCAAGACATGGTCTCGCCGTTCGACGGTCGTACCCGAATTTATCGGATTTACGTTTGCAGTGCATAATGGCAGGAAGTTCATTCCGGTCTATGTGACTGAGAATATGGTCGGCCATAAACTTGGAGAGTTCTCTCCGACGAGAACCTTCAAGGGACACGCCGGCTCTGACAGGAAGGGTTAAGAGCTATGGAAGCGAAGGCAATCTTACGCTATGCAAGGATAACGCCGAGAAAGGCAAGAAGAGTTGTTGATCTGATCCGCGGCAAGCGGGCTGCGGATGCGATACTGTCGCTCCGTTTCATGCCTTACCGCGGCGCCAAACTCATCGAGAAAGTGCTGAAGTCTGCGATGGCGAACGCCGAGCAAAAAAACGCACACCTCGATATCGACAAGCTTCGGGTAAAAATCGCACTGGTAGACCAGGGGCCGATGATGAAGCGCATGGAACCGCGGGCTATGGGCCGCGCCAACATGATTAAGAAGAAATCGAGCCATATTACCATTGTGGTCGCGGAGGAGTAACGTGCAAGAGTTTGGGCTGAACATGAATATGCAGCGCATTATACGGGGGTGTTGATTTGGGCCAGAAAACGAATCCGATTGGAAACAGATTGGGCATTATTCGTACTTGGGAGTCGCGGTGGTTCCTGAAAAAAGGCTACGCAGATCAACTCCTCGAAGATCTCAACGTACGCAAGATGATCAAGCAGAAGCTCTATCATGCGGGAGTATCAAAAATCGAAATGGAGCGCCCCGGACAGAAGCTTAAGGTTATCATTTATACCGCCCGTCCGGGCATTATTATCGGCAAAAAGGGCGCAGAGGTCGAAAAGCTGAAGAATGAAATTGCTGAAAAGACCGGCAAGCAGGTCCAGATTGATATCAAGGAAATCCGGAAGCCTGAACTCGATGCTCAGTTGGTTTCTGAAAACATCGCCCTCCAGATAGAAAAGCGCGTCGCATTCCGTCGCGCACTTAAGCGTGCAGTGTCCTCTGCAATGCGCTTTGGAGCTCTGGGCATCAAGGTGCAGTGCTCGGGACGTCTTGCAGGTGCGGAAATTGCCCGTACTGAATGGTATCGTGAAGGCCGAGTGCCGCTCAGCACGTTCCGCGCTGACGTTGATTACGGTTTTGCTGAATCACATACCACATATGGAAATATCGGAGTGAAGGTCTGGATCTATCATGGCGACATACTGCCTGAACAGACTGCCGCTTCTGCGATAGGGGAGTAAGATGCTAGCGCCAAAGAAAATTAAATTCAGAAAGACAATGAAGGGAAACATGAACGGCAAGGCGTACCGCGGTTCTGAGGTTTCCTTTGGTGAGTTTGGCCTTAAGGCAATGGAGCCAGGATGGATTACCAGTCGTCAGATTGAGGCTGCACGCGTCGCGATTACTCGTCAGGCAAAGAAGGGGTGCAAGTTATGGATTCGCATCTTTCCTGACAAGCCGATTACCCGAAAGCCCGCTGAAACAAGAATGGGCAAGGGCAAGGGCAACCCTGAGTTCTGGGTAGCAGTTATCCAGCCGGGTCGCGTTCTCTATGAGGTGTCGGGCATTACGGAAGAAGTTGCGAAACAGGCCTTTATTCTTGCTTCCAAGAAACTGTCGCTTGCGACCAAGTTTGTGAAGAGACAGGAGGCGACGGTATGAAGTCTGCTGAACTGAAAGGGCTTTCGATTGAGGAGCTGAAGCAGAAGGAAATGGATTCCCGCAGGGAGTTGTTTAACCTTCGCTTTACGCTTGCAAAGGGCGAGCTCGAAAACAATCAGCGTGTCCGCCAGGTGCGGAAAGATATTGCTCGGATTCTCACAATGATTTCAGAGAAGGAAGGGTCTGCAAACGCAGCGAAGAGGAGAACGAAAAATGCCTAAGAAGATGTATACAGGTAAGGTCGTCAGCGACAAGATGGACAAGACGGTTGTGGTGGCGGTGACGCGGACATACCAGCACTCTACCCTCAAGAAGACCGTCAAGCGTGTCACGAAACTCAAGGCGCACGACGAAACCAACCAGTGTAAGATCGGCGATACGGTTCAGATTATCGAGAGCCGACCGATCAGCAAGGACAAGCGCTGGCAGGTTATCAAGGTGGAAGGCGAGGGGCGGTAGCAATGATCCAGACACAGAGCATTCTCGAAGTAGCCGATAATTCAGGCGCCAAAAGGGTCCAGTGCATTCACGTGCTTGGCGGTTCCCGCCGGCGATATGCACGACTTGGCGACATCATTGTCGTCGCAGTCAAGGAAGCGCTTCCGGATGGAACCGTAAAAAAGGGAACTGTCCAGAAGGGTGTGGTAGTCCGCACAAAAAAAGAGACGAGAAGAGCCGACGGTACCTATATCCGGTTCGACCAGAACGCCGTCGTTTTGATAAATAACCAGAAAGAACCGATTGGTACCCGTATTTTTGGGCCGGTTGCAAGGGAGCTCAGATGGAAAGAGTTCACGAAGATCATCTCCCTTGCTCCTGAAGTTCTGTAAGGAGGCAGTAGTGGGTTTAAGATTGAAAAAGAACGATACCGCAGTTGTTATTACCGGCAAAAACAAGGGGTCAAAGGGTCGTGTTCTTACGGTGACGCCTGAGAAAGATTCAGTAATTGTCGAGGGCGTGAACATTGTCAAGAAGCACATGAAACCGAACAAGCAGTATCAGCAGGGCGGCATCATCGAAAAAGAGGCCCCCCTTCACATATCCAATGTCATGTTGGTTTGCCCGAAGTGTCAGAAGCCGACGCGTCTCAGCAACAACGTGCTTAGCGACGGCAAAAAGCTTCGGACATGCAAGAAATGCAAGGAGGTCATCGACTAGTATGGCATCCAGGATGAGAGAAAAATATACACAAACAGTCGTCCCTGCCCTCATGAAGGATTTTAATTACACCAACATCATGCAGGTGCCAAAACTTCAGAAGATTGTCGTGCATGTCACGCTGGGAGAAGCTACCCAGAACATCAAGCTGCTTGACGCAGCTGAAAAAGAACTGGCCGCTATTACCGGCCAGAAGCCACTCATCACAAAGTCCAAGAAGGCAATTGCCGGATTCAAGCTGAAGCCTGGCGTTCCACTCGGTGCGAAGGTTACCCTCCGCGGCGTGCGCATGTTCGAGTTTCTTGATCGCCTTATCAGCCTTGCGCTGCCGCGTATAAGAGATTTCAGAGGGCTTTCGACGAAATCATTCGACAGTCGCGGGAACTACTCGTTCGGTCTGAAGGAGCAGTACATATTCCCGGAAATCGACTACGACAAAGTCGATATGGTGCACGGTCTTGACGTCACCATCTGCACGACTGCAAAAACCGATGAAGAATGCCGCGCGCTGCTGAAACATTTCGGCATGCCGTTCAGAAAGTAAGGAGGATGTGTGGCTAAAACGTGTTTAATTGAAAAGTCCAAGCAGCCCCCCAAATTTAAGGTGCGGGCTCACAATAGATGTAACGTGTGCGGCAGGCCGCGCGCATATATGCGCAAGTTCGGCATATGTAGAATATGCTTCAGGCACCTTTCGCTCCGTGGTCAGATCCCGGGCGTTACGAAATCAAGTTGGTAGGAGCTCAGGTATGATGACCGATCCAATAGCAGATATGTTGACGCGAATCCGCAATGCAGTTCGGATTAAGGCTGAAAAGGTGGATATCCCCGCATCCCGGATGAAGGTGGAAATCGCCAAGCTTATGAAGGAAGAGGGCTTTATCAAGTCCTACAAGATTATAAAAGACAAGAAGCAGGGAATTCTGCGAGTAGCCCTGAAATATACGGTCGACAATGAGCCGATTATTACCGACCTGAAGCGCATCAGCAAGCCGGGCCGCCGTGTTTATGTCGGCAAGGAAAAGATTCCGACTGTCGTCGGTGGAGTCGGGATCGCCGTTTTGACGACCCCCAGGGGCATTCTGACCGACAAGACCTGCCGTCACGAAGGCGTTGGCGGCGAGGGCCCCAAGGGAGAACTCAGCTGTTCGGTTGCAGGCAACGTTGCTCTTGCAGTCGATGTTGACAAGCTGATTGTCACACGTGCCACAGAGACTCAAAGTGACCGCGCTCTGCACGGACTGGCTCGCAGCCTGGTTGCTAATATGGTCAATGGCGTATCTCAAGGATACACTCGTGTGCTTGAGATTAAGGGTATCGGCTATCGTGCCCAGGTGAAGGGTTCCAAGCTCGCTTTTACGCTTGGGTACTCTCATCCTGTAGAATTCGATCTGCCGGTCGGGGTTGCGGCTTCGGTCGATGACAAGCAGACAACGGTGACGCTTGCCGGAATTGATAAGCAACTGCTCGGACAGGTAGCTGCTAATCTCCGCAAGCTCCGTCCGCCGGATGCCTATAAAGGCAAGGGTGTTCGCTATCAGGGCGAGCGCATCAAGCTGAAGGCCGGCAAGACGGGCAAGAAATAAAGGAGGGTTTTCGTGCAGCTCAAGACAGAGGCTAAAAAAAGAAGACAGGCGCGGATCAGAAAAAAAATATCAGGAACTACGGAGCGGCCGCGCCTCAGTGTTTTCAGAAGCCTGAATAACATATACGCACAGATTATTGATGATACCCAGGGGCTTACGCTGGTTGCTGCCTCTACCTTGGATGAGACATTTGCAGATGCGAAGAAAAATCGTGGCAATGTGGCCTCGGCCAAGAAAGTCGGCCAGCTTGTTGCTGAAAAGGCAAAAGCTGCCGGCATCGCAAAGGTGGTATTTGACCGGAGTGGCTTTCGGTATCATGGTAGCATTAAAGCCCTTGCCGATGGCGCAAGGGAAGCCGGACTGGAATTGTAAGGAGGAGTAGTGAAGACCGATAGAATCGACCCTGAAGGGCTGAATCTTAAAGACAAAGTTGTTTTCATAAACCGGGTCGCCAAAGTTGTGAAGGGTGGCCGACGGTTCTCCTTCAGCGCGCTCGTCGTGGTGGGAGATGAGGCCGGCACGGTCGGCGTCGGGAAAGGCAAGGCATCTGAAGTTCCTGAGGCGATCCGGAAGGCGGTTGAGCAGGCAAAGAAACGTCTGGTCAAATTCCCGATGAATGAGACCACAGTGACGCACCGCATTATTGGAAAATACGGCTCAAATTCGGTTGTCATCAACCCGGCTCCGAAGGGTACCGGCATTATTGCCGGAGGCGCAGTGCGCGCCATTTTCGAGGTTGCAGGCATTCAGGATATTGTTGCCAAGGCGCTCGGCGGCCATAATCCGTTCAATACAGTGAAGGCGACGCTGAACGGCCTGACCAACCTGAAAGACCCGGATGTGGTAAAACGGCTCCGCGGCAAGGCAGAGGGCGAAGCCCCCGTTCCTGAAGAAATCAACGAATAATCGATACAGAGGTTAGGCATGAAGATACATGAACTGAAACCTGCAGAGGGAAGCAAGCAATCACCGCGCCGTGTCGGCAGAGGCTTGGGCTCCGGCCTTGGAAGAACATGCGGCAAGGGACATAAGGGGCAGAAGGCTCGCGCAGGCTCCGGCAAGGGTCCTGCGTTTGAGGGCGGACAGACGCCCCTGGCTCGTCGTTTGCCGAAGAGAGGCTTTACGAACGCACCTTTTAAGAAGGAATTTGCTATTCTCAACCTTTCTGACATTGAAAGGCTCGGTGTAGACGTGATTGACCCAGAGATGCTCATTGCGAACAATATTGTCAAGAACCTGAAGGATGGTCTCAAGATCCTCGGAACGGGAGAGCTGAAGCGGGCGGTTAAGGTCCAGGCACATGCGTTCAGCGCCGCTGCAAAGGAAAAAATCACTGCCGCTGGCGGCACGGTCGAGGAGCTGTAACTTTGAGAGTCCTTGAGAGCATCCGCAATATTTTCAAGATTCCCGAACTGAAGAGCCGGGTGTTATTCACTCTGGCTCTTCTTGCAGTTTATCGTATCGGAGCACATATACCAACCCCCGGCATTGACGGCGCTGCGCTGAGCAAATTCCTGCTCGACCATGGCGGCGCAATGATGGGCTTTTTTGACATGTTTTCGGGCGGCGCTCTTTCCCGACTTACTATTTTTGCGCTTGGCATTATGCCCTACATCAGCGCGTCTATTATTTTTCAGCTTCTGACGGTTGTTATCCCTGCGTTGGGCAAGCTTGCCAAGGAGGGAGATGCCGGACGTAAAAAGATCGTTCGCTATACACGCTACGCGACCGTTGTAATCGCCGCTATACAGTCTTTTGGTATTGCCGTCGGACTCGAAGGTATGTCTGGAGGTCAGTTTATACAGAACCCCGGCTGGGCCTTTCGCATCATGACCGTGATTACTCTTACTTCCGGAACAGCTTTTCTGATGTGGCTGGGTGAACAGATAACGGAGCGTGGCATAGGCAACGGCATCTCGCTTATCATTTTCGCCGGTATTGTCGCGAGCTTCCCGAGAGCAATAATAAGCACATTTGAGTTGGTGCGTGCTGGCGAATTGAATATTTTTATTCTTATCCTGCTTATTGCACTGATGATAGCTATTATTGCAGGCATTGTTTTTATTGAACGCGGCCAGCGGAAAATTCCCGTACAGTATGCAAAGCGCGTGGTCGGCGGAAAGATGTTCGGCGGACAGACGACGCATCTGCCGCTGAAAATCAATACTGCCGGGGTTATCCCGCCAATTTTCGCATCATCGATAATCATGTTTCCGGCGACCCTTGCCGGGTTCATTGCCATCCCCTGGGTGCAGGAGTTTGCAAAACTGCTTACCCCGGGTCATTCTGTCTACACAATAAGTTATGTCAGCATGATAGTGTTTTTCAGCTTCTTTTATACCGCCGTCATTTACAACCCGATGGATATTGCAGATAATCTCCAGAAAAATGGAGGTTTTATTTACGGGATTCGACCGGGACAGAAGACGGCAGAGTATATTTATAAGGTTTTGACGCGCCTTACATTTATTGGCGCATGCTACCTTTCTGTTGTTTGCGTAATTCCGGAAATTATGATCCAGCAGTTCAATGTGCCGTTCTATTTTGGCGGGACGTCGCTGCTCATTTCTGTTGGCGTTGCTCTGGATACGGTTTCTCAGGTAGAATCGCACCTTATTACACGCTCCTATGAAGGCTTTCTGAAAAAGGGCCGGATCAAGGGCAGAAAATAAGACGGATATCGCAGACAGATCGTGATAGTTATCAAGTCTCAGGCCGAGATCCAGAAGATCGGCAGCGCCGGACGAATCGTTGCCGAGATACTCGAAGGGCTGAAGAGCAATATAGTCGCCGGCATGACGACTGCTGATGTCGAGGCGCATGTCGACAGCGAGATACTAAAGCGAAAAGCTGTCGCTGCCTTTAAGGGGTATCGGGGATACCCTTCAAGCATCTGCATTTCATTAAATGCAGAGGTTGTCCACGGAATACCCTCCCGGTCGGTAAAGATCCGGAACGGGGACTTGGTGAGCATAGACCTTGGCATCATTTTACAGGGTTTTTACGGCGATGCGGCGATAACTATCCCCATCGGAAATGTATCCGAAGAGGCAGCAAAGCTGACAGCAGTTACCGAACAGTCTCTCTACGCCGGTATAGAGAAGGCAATCGTCGGAAACAGGGTATCTGACATTTCTGCGGCTATACAAGAGCATGTCGAGTCACACGGTTTTAATGTTGTCCGGGCATTCGTTGGTCATGGCATCGGGCGCCAGCTGCATGAGGAGCCGCAGGTGCCGAATTATGGCCGCCCCGGACAGGGGGTGAGACTGAAAGAGGGCATGACGTTGGCTATTGAGCCAATGGTGAATGCAGGGACGCCCGATATAGTCATTCTGCATGATGGCTGGACGGCAGTGAGTGCGGATGGGAGCCTATCGGCACACTTTGAGCACACTGTTGCTGTGACAAAAAACAGACCACTCGTATTGACGAAATTATGAAAGCATCGGTATACTAAAAAACTCTACATGGCAAAAGAAGATAACATAGAAGTCCAAGGCACAATACTTGAGCCCTTGCCGAACGCAATGTTTCGGGTTGAGCTGGATAACGGGCAACGGATACTCGCATATGTTTCCGGCAAGATGCGGATGCATTTCATCAAAATTCTGCCTGGTGATAAGGTAACGATTGAACTATCACCGTACGATCTTACCAAGGGCAGGATTACGTACAGATTCAAATAAAATTTTTGCAGTACCCCGGCATACGGCTGCGCCTGGTGTACTGTCGTATTGTGCAAGGAGGATTGTGTAATGAAGGTCAGACCTTCGGTAAAACAGATTTGTTCAAAGTGCAAGATCGTAAAGCGCAAAGGCGTCATCAGGGTGCTGTGCGAGAATCCTCGCCATAAGCAGCGCCAAGGGTAACCAGTTGCGACTGATACTGAACAACAGATAATTTATATTGTCAAGGAGTTTATATGGCAAGAATTGCAGGCGTTGATCTTCCCAAAAGCGAGCGAGTTGAAATCGGGCTCACCCGCATTTTCGGCATCGGTCGGCCGGTGTCTAATAAGATCCTGGCTGAAGCAGGTATCGACCCGAATGTTCGGGTCAAGGATCTCACAGACGAAGCTATCGTCAAGATAAGAGCACTAATCGAGGGTGACTACAAAGTAGAGGGTGACCTCCGGCGCGAAATTGCTCTGCATATCAAGCGCCTCAATGAAATCGGCTGCTATCGGGGTCAGCGTCACCAGGCGCGCCTGCCGGTTCATGGACAACGTACGAAGACAAATGCTCGTACCCGTAAGGGACCGAGAAAGCTTGTCGTCAAGAAAAAGTAACAAGGAGGATTATCCATAGATGGCGCAGAAAAAGAGAACCGGAAAAAAAGTCAAGAAGTATATCCCCGTCGGGGCGGCGCATATTCAAACAACATTTAATAACACAATCGTTACGATCACTGACGCTAACGGCGCAGTAATTGCGTGGTCGAGCGCCGGCAGCCTTGGCTTCAAGGGCTCACGCAAGGGAACGCCGTTTGCTGCGCAGATGGCGTCTGAAACCGCTGCCAAAAAGGCGATGGAGATGGGTCTTAAGCAGGTTGACGTGTTTGTGAAGGGCCCTGGTGCTGGCAGAGAGACGGCCATCCGTGCTCTGCAGGCGACCGGTCTGGAGATCACCATGATCAAAGACGTCACCCCCGTTCCGCATAACGGGTGCAGACCCCCGAAAAGGAGGAGAGTCTAAGATGGCGAGATATACCGGGCCTCTCTGCAGACTCTGCAGACGCGAAGGCGAAAAGCTCTTCCTGAAAGGAACCAGATGCACTACTGAAAAATGCGGCGTTGAGCGGAGAAAATACGCTCCCGGTCAGCACGGTCAGAGCCGCGGCAAGCTTTCTGACTACGGCATACAGCTTCGTGAAAAACAGAAAGTCAGAAGAATTTATGGCATCATGGAAAGGCAGTTCCGTCTTTATTTTGAGGAGGCCGCGCGCGTAAAAGGCATTACGGGCGAAGTCCTGCTTCAGCTTCTTGAGCGCCGCATCGATAATGTTGTGTACCGTATGGGCTTTGGTGCAAACCGTCGCCAGTCCCGCCAGCTTGTAAGACACGGCCACTTTCAGGTGAATGGCCGTCGCGTCGATATTCCTTCGTTTCTGCTCCGTGCAGGCGACGAAGTTCAGGTCATCGAGTCAAGCCGAGAGAGCACTGTTATTGCAGACAATCTTGCGATTGCCGAGCACCGCGGAGCTCCTGAATGGATCGAATTCTATGCTCAGGAACTCAAGGGCAAGTTCGTCCGGATTCCGACCCGCGAAGAGATTCAGCTGCCAGTTCAGGAACAGCTAATCGTTGAGTTGTACTCGAAATAAGCGGCGTGGTAAAAAAAATAACTGTGTTCACGAAGGCAGAGGAGGCCTGAGAATGGATCTTGTGAAAAAAGGCTTTCAGATCCCCAAGAAGATCAACTTTGATGTTGACTCGCTCACCGATTCTTACGGCAAGCTAGTGGTCGAGCCGCTTGAGCGCGGATTTGGCACCACGATCGGCAATTCGCTCCGCCGAATTCTACTCTCGTCTATTGAGGGGGCTGCGGTTATCGGGTTGCGCATTGAGGGCGTGCTGCATGAATTTTCCTCCATTAAAGGGGTGAAGGAAGACGTTGTAGATATGATTTTGAATGTCAAGAAACTTCGCTTCCGTTCGCACAGCGAAGGGAAGAAGTCGGTTACTGTCAAGGTCAAGGGACCGCATACAATCACCGGCGCCGACATTCAGACCGACGGCACTGTTGATGTCCTTAGCAAGGATCAATATATTGCATCCGTCGACAAGGGTGCAACCGTAGAAATGGAAATAACCGTAAAGCGCGGAAAGGGATATGCTCCTGCCGAGCAGAACAAGGAAGAGAACGGCCCCATCGACGTAATCGCAATGGACTCTGTCTTCAGCCCGATCAAGAAGGTAAACTTCATGATCGCCTTGTTATGGAGGTATGGACAGATGGAAGCATATCTCCGGAGAAGGCAATCAGTGATGCAGCGGCAATTCTTGTCGAACATCTTGAACTGTTTATATTTGTAGAGGATCCGGAAACTGCGACAGAGCCGCAGGGTTCTGTTGTTGCAGTTGTTTCTCAGGCGGTGCTGAGCGATCATCTTCAGAAGAACATTGATGAGCTTGAGCTTTCGGTCCGTGCATATAACTGCCTGAAGAACGCGAACATCAAAACCATCGGCGATCTCGTACGGAGGACTGAACACGAGATGCTCAGAACTAAAAACTTTGGTCGCCGCTCGCTCAATGAGATCAAGGACATCCTTCATTCAATGGGGCTGTCGCTCGGCATGAGGATTGAAGAATCAGACGGCGTTCCTGCCGGTAAAAAGTGAGGAGGTACGCACAACCATGAATCATAACGTCTACGGTCGGAAATTCGGCCGGACTGCAAATCAGAGAAAAGCACTATTCCGTGGGCTGATCAGCTCGCTTTTTGAGTGCGAGCGCATCGAAACGACGGTTGCCCGTGCGAAGGCCATCAAGGCAACAGCCGAGAAGCTTGTTACCTTTGGGAAGCGCGGAGACCTCCATTCCAAGCGGATGGTATTTTCTTACATTCCGAACAGAACTATCGTTGCAAAATTATTTGCTGAAATAGCACCGCGCTTTACCGAGAGAAACGGCGGCTATCTCCGCATTGTTCAGACTCGCCAGCGCGTCAATGATCGCGCACCGATGGCGATTATTGAATTTGTCGATTACGAAATAACAAAGGCCAAAAGCGGTCAGGTGGCTGAGAAAAAGGACGACCAAAAGGCCGATAAGAAAGAGGCAAAGAAATCAGCTCTGCCGAAAAAGGAAGCAAAAGCAGATACCACAGTGAAAAAGCCGAAGGCTGCTGCAAAGGCAGTAGGTCCGATAAAAACGCAGGAAAAGGATGCAAAAAGTGAATGACCTTATAGCGATCGGTTTGCTGATTGCTGTCTGGATTATTCTTCAGAAAGTTGTATTGCCGAGGTTGGGACTTCCTTCCTGAATGCCTGCTTCAAAGGGCCAGGATGGCCAGCCAAAGTGCAAATGAAAAAAAACGATGAGAGCATTGCCCCTGCGGGCAATGCTCTTTGTTATCCTGGGTAATGAATGAAAGCGACTTGCCCGATAATTCTGCTGATTATTCTCGCACCGCTGTTTGCTTGTGCAGCACCGCCCATAGTACTTACGACTGAGAGCGCACATGATTTCGGCAGCGTCGTTGCTGGGCCGGTTGTGGAGCACGTGTTCTCCTTCCGGAATGCAGGTGAACAGGTGCTCATTGTGAATAAGGTAGTCGCAACCTGAGGCGCCGATGCACGACTGGTTGGGTCCAGCCAGCTGAAGCCGGGGGAAGAGGGTGCTGTGAGCGTACGCATTGAAACACGGGGACGACAAGGGCTGGTCGTTAAATCGATTGATGTTGTCACCAATGATCCGGTTTATCCCGTGGCTCATTTTGAAGTCAGGGCAACTATTATTGCAACACATTCCGGGACAGAACCGCCGGTGGGCTGCAAGTGACGAGTCGGCCGGATAACGTGATGGGACAGATTGCGGAGCAGTTGAAGAGAATAGCTGATGCCTTCTCTCATGAGCCAGCTCCCGATGTGCTTGAGAACTACCTTGCCTGCAGGTTTACTGTACAGCATGGCATTCCCCGGATGCGCGGCATCGCAGCTCCCGATCCGATCCGACTTGCGGAACTGCGGGGCATAGACAGGCTCATCCAGAAGCTGTGCACGAACACCGAACAGTTCCTTCAGGGGCTCCCCTGCAATAATGTTCTGCTTTACGGCCCGCGCGGCACGGGGAAATCATCGGCTGTCAAGGCACTGCTGAATGAGTATGCCTCTCGCGGGCTTCGGATGATAGAAATGACGAGGGATACACTCGTTTTTTTGACGGATCTGAGCGATATTATTCGCGATCGTCCCGAAAAATATATCGTTTTTTGCGATGACCTCTCCTGCGATGAAGATGACGGTTTCTATCGCCGGCTGAAAGCGGTTCTTGAGGGAGGTCTCGAAGTAAAGCCGCAGAACATGCTCATCTGTGCGACCTCCAACCGTCGACATCTGATGCCCGAAAAAGTGGCTGACAACTTTCCGGTGATGGAAGGCGGGGAGCTGCATCCCTCGGACACCCTCGAAGAAAAAATGTCGCTGAGCGATCGCTTCGGCCTGAGAATCGGTCTTTACACGTTCGATGCGGATACGTACCTTGCCATTGTACGAAACTATGCAAAATTGCGTGCTCTTTCGGTGTCTGATGACGCTCTTGCAGCCGAAGCCCTTCGGTGGTCTATTTCGCACGGCAGCTATTCGGGCCGCACGGCCCGCCAATTCATTGATGACCTGGAAGGACGGTTGCAGCTCAATCGGTTCTGAACGGCTTCGTGTGCATCAGCCGTCAGTCCGTGGTAAACTGAATCAGATACCCACTCATCGAGGTGCCGTGTGAATAAAAAGCATGTATTTGTCTGTGTCCAGCGGGACATTGTCAACTCTCTCAACTGGGCGATGAAGGAGTTTGACAAGCTTCTGGCGGTGAAATACCTCGATTCGGTCAATGAGCTCGAAAAGCAGTTGGCCGCAGGCCATTCCTGTTCCGTGCTCATGCTGGATTCCATGATGGGTGACAAACCGACCATTGAGCTTGCACGGAAAATAAAAGAGGAGCATCAGGCAATCAGGATTCTTCTTATTGTTGCCACCGGGACCACCAAGGAAGAACTCGTCAAACTTATCCAGACAAAAATTGTGAGCGGGGTTCTTATCCGCCCCTTCACAGCGCAACAGGTGGCTGACAATATTTATAAGCTCTGCAACTTTGAAAAACCGTCGGAAACTCCATGGTATATGCAGACGAATATCAAACAGCCCTGAGGATTTCGTGAAACTTGCAACCGCAGAAGAAATGCGGCTTATAGACCGAGAAACCATCCAACAATATGGAATTCCTGCTGTCGTGCTTATGGAGCGCGCGGGTCTTGCGGTGGCCGGACAGGTCAAAGCTCAGTATCTACCCGGAAAACTTGTTGTTCTCTGCGGCCCCGGAAATAATGGAGGAGACGGTCTTGTTGCTGCAAGAAATCTCCATGCAGTGGGGTACCGGGTGACGGTTTGTATGGTGGTTCATCGTGAGAACCTGTCTGATGAGTGTTCGGCGCAATTGAGAATTGCGGAAAGTTTCGGCGTGCCGGTTTTTTTTGCTGCCGATCTTGACTCTGCTGATCTGCATGGTTCCGTCATTATTGACGCTATGTTCGGAACCGGGTTCAGCAAACCGATCACCGGAGCTCTGGCAGCACTTGTCCATCTGGTGAATGACGTCGGCGAGCCGATCATATCCGTCGATATTCCTTCCGGTGTTTCATCTGATACCGGAGAGATTCTGGGCGCAGCCATCCGTGCTACACATACGGTTACATTCGGGCTTCCCAAGCGGGGCCACGTTCTTCACCCCGGAGCTGACTATACGGGCTATCTTTCTGTTGCTGATATCGGATTCCCTCCTGCTCTCATGCGTGACCGCCGCATTGCGGTCGAGCTGGTTACTGCAGAAAGGGCCTCTCTTCTAGTGCCTGTTCGGCCGGCACATGCTTACAAAAACATGTTAGGCCATGTTCTTGTAGTCGCAGGCTCGACCGGAAAAACCGGCGCTGCGCTCATGACGGCGAAAGCATGTCTGAAGGCTGGAGCGGGGCTGGTGACCATCGGCGTGCCGGAAACATTGCTTGATATATTTATGAGCCGCGCCACAGAGGAGATGATTCTCCCGCTGCCTGATACCGGAGCCGGGACGCTTGCTGCGTTGGCTGCTGATGAGATTCTCCGCCTGAGTCCCGGCAGGTTCGACGTGCTTGCCATCGGTCCCGGACTTGGATCATCCGACGACCTCCATGCCATAATGCGGGAACTTATCTCGCGTTCTTCCGTCCCGATGGTGATCGATGCAGACGGCCTGAATGCCCTTGCTGGACAGCGTGGGGTGTTGCAAACGGCAAAAGCGCCTCTGGTACTCACGCCGCATCCTGCAGAGCTGAGACGGCTTGACCCCGACATGCCGGCCGATATGTCGCGTATCGACTCAGCAATGAAGTTTGCTTCCTCTCATGGTGTCTGTCTGGTTGCTAAGGGTGCGCCGACGATTACAGCAAAACCTGACGGCCAGGCCTTTGTGAATACCGCGGGCAATGCCGGCATGGCGACCGCCGGAACGGGCGATGTGTTGACGGGAATCATTGCAGGGTTGCTCGCGCAAAAGATGGAGCCTGCCAGCGCGGCTATTCTGGGCGTCTATCTGCATGGGCTGGCAGGCGACATCGCGGTCGCCGACTGCGGACAGCATTCGCTCATAGCAACCGACCTCATCAGCAAGTTGCCGAACGCATTTCTCGCTTTGCGCAAAAACGACGCATCGGTCTCATAGCTGATGCACGATTTCGTGATTCGCCCCCCAAACATGTCGGAGCATAAGGTTGCGGCTTTCTTTGCGACCAGGCAGATGCCGGATGATAGGAAGGTGCTTGCATCGTATGCCGGCATCGGACCGCAGAGCGTATACCTGCCGATTCAGAAACATACGGACATCGTGCAAATTATAGAGTCCGATCTGACACCGCATATTGCAGATGCGGTCGTTACTCATCGGGCAGGATTGCTCATCGGGGTAAAGACTGCGGATTGCGTGCCGGTTTTGCTCTATGATGAAAAGCGTCGCGTTGTCGGCGCCGTTCATGCCGGGTGGCGAAGTTCAGCGCAGGCAATTCTCACGAAAGCATTGGCAGTATTTACTGACCGCTTTTATTCAAATCCGGTTGATATTCTTATTGCATTCGGACCGGCAATCTGCAGCGACTGCTACGAGGTTGGTTCTGAAGTGATCGAAGGTGTTGTCAAGGCTACAGGCCCGGGTGATTATGTCTCCAAGCGAGGCAGCAAATATCACATCGATCTGCGAGCGGCAAACCGTCTGCAAGCGCTTGTTTTCGGCATTCCTGCTGCAAAGATATGGATGAGTGCCGAATGCACCTGCTGCCGGCCTGAGAAATACTATTCTTATCGGTATGCCAAGGGAACAACAGGGCGTCTGTACAGCATGATTGCTCAGAAACAGTAAGCAGCGATTAGGCAGAAGTGAAAGAAATAGTCTTTGCGATGAGAGCAAAAACTCCCCTTACGAACAATCGTATATCTTTGCTTCAACATCTTTGCGGATTGTCTCTAAAGCAGTCCTTACAAACTTCTCATCGACCATTCCGGCAGTGCACGGAGTTTCATAAATCCGTCCCGGAATGCGCAGATTGCTAAACGAAAAACCTTCCCGCATCTTAAAGCGGAACTTTGCAGTATGAATCTCCTCTCCCAGCTTGCGGAGGGACTCTTCTGTATATTCAAATCCTGAAAGTTTCAGGGCTTCAATGATCACGTCGGGCTTATACAATTCCCGCGCAAAAAAGCAGATAACAAGCGAGGAGAGGATCTGGCGCCAGCGCTCTTCTGCCAGCAATTCCGACGCAACGGACTCGGCAGTAATGGACTTGTTGGCCGCTATCTTTTTGTCGATGCCGTAGCCTGCTCCATCAAGGTGACTGTGGCGGGCGCCAGCAAGATAGCCGATATGCGCGGCTGGCCCCGTATGATAGCCAGGCATTTCGTTTTTGCCGAACGTCATGGCAAAATCCTGCCCGCCGTATATGGAGGAAGCAAAATCAGTTCCTTTTGCAAGCGCCTGATAGAACTCGTTCGGCTGCTCGATGATTCGAGCAAGGGCTTCCTGATACCCTGCGTAATCTCCCCACACGAGGCGAACGCCATCGGTATGCATTTCAGTGATGAGGCCTTTTTCGAAAGCCTCTGTTGCCCATGCCAGAGCAACTCCGGCGCTCATGCAATCGAGTCCGTATGCCTCAATACTGTCGATGAGCTTCATCATCCCCGGCACATGAGAGCCGCCGAGCATTGACCCGACAGCATAGATAAGTTCGTAGTCATAGCAGATCATAGACGTTTTATAAAAGAACGGCTCGTCCTCATACGGTTCCCGGATGGCTGCTATGTGGATACAGGCAACCGGACAGTGCGAGCACGCAAGTCTCTTTCCGAGATAGTTTTTTGCAATTTCCTCGCCAGATATGGTTTGTGCATGCTCAAATTGTGTTGCCTGCAGATTGCGCGTCGGCAGACCGTTCATTTCATTGAGTGGAATGACGTTCACAGGAGTGCCGATTTCATGATACTTCTTCATCACAGGCGACTCGGTAGCATTTTTGAAGATAGATTCGTAGAGATCCTTGTACTGTTTCTGGTCTGCGACCGGGATAGAGCGCTTGCCTGAAACAACAAGCGCCTTCAGCTTCTTGCTGCCAAAGACTGCGCCGAGACCAAGCCTCCCAAAGTGCCGATATGTCTCGGTTGTTACGCAGGCATAGGGGATCATTTTTTCACCGGCTCTCCCGATGCGCATTATAGTGCGAAGCCCCGAGGACGGCTCATTCGCGCGAATTATCTTGCCGACAGTCGCGCTTTTCCCCATCCCCCAGAGCGAAGACGCGTCACGAAAGAATACCTTGCTGCCCTGTATCGAGAGATAGCATGGCCGCTCACTTGCGCCCTGAATAACGATGGCTCCATATCCTGACATGCGTATGGAGACTGCGCTTCTTCCTCCCGCATGGCTTTCACCCAGATTGCCGGTGAGCGGAGATTTGAACATTGCAACCGTTTTGGAAGCGAGTGGGTATAAGCTCGTCAGCGGACCAACCGCCATGATAATTGGATTGTCGGGACCGTATGGATCAATCCCCTCAGGGCACTCTTCCAGCAGGAGCTGCGAGGCGACACCTGCACCGCCGATGTATTTCTCAAACAGGTCGGAGCGATCCTTTATCTGAAAGCTTTTCTTGGAAAGATTGATGTAAAGAACATTGCGAAGAGTATCATGCTTGAGCATTGGCTGCCTCCGCTTTCTTGCCCTCTTTTTCGAGCCTGATGACCTGATACGGACAGTATTGAGCGCAGTAGCCGCAGTGCCGGCAGATAAGAGGCTTCAGATTTGCATCATCCCAGAAGACTGCTCCAAGGATGCATGCCTTTCTGCATATCTCGCATCCAGTGCATTTGTCGGCTTTCAAGAGAACGCCTCCTCCTTTGCGAAGTATCAGCGCATTTTCTGGGCAGGCGCGGGCGCAGGGCGGATCATCGCAGGCACGACAGACGACGAGCAGAAAGCCATGCTGCATTCCTCCGGCCGATTTGATGCCGATGCAGGATTTGGAGAGACCTGAATCTTTGTGCATTCTTGTGCAGGCAAACATGCAGCACTGGCATCCAACGCATTTCTCCGAGTCAATCACTGCGAGTCTCATGATGATTCCTTTATTGAAATTTTTTGCGATGGTGCTTCAACTCACTCTCGCACAACTGTATCAATATCCGACGTATTTTTCCAGGTCATGATTTCGGTCCAGTCGAGAAGTTTACCCTCCTCATTGGCGGGGAAGAGGTAAACTCTCGGCTCTTGCATAGACAGAACTGGTGCAGAGGCAACAATATGCGATGTCAATGCGGAGCTTTCTTCACTGATGAGATATTCAGCCGGAGGGTCTACTTTGTAAAGATAAGCCGTGCCGATAAACTGATCGCTGACATCTTTGATGAAGTCGAGTTTGCGGTGCATATCTGCATCAATTATACACGAATATGACGTGAAGGAAGATAATGGGGTTGTAACACAGCATAAGGATGGTAGGCGATGTAGGGATTGAACCTACGACCTCTTCCGTGTGAAGGAAGCGCTCTCCCACTGAGCTAATCGCCCGTCTGTGACAACTGTTATATCAGATTTCCTTTGGAACTGTAAAGCAGAACCGCGTCAGCCGCGGTTGAAGGCGCTACTGCCGGAGTTCCATTTTTATAATTGTGAAGGATGCGTTGTTCTCACGCGCTGAAACATGCTTCCATGATGGTAAAGTATAAAAAAGGAACTTGAAAGCCGCTTTTTCTGGTGCTGAGCAGCACCTGTGTCGATAGAAAAAGGGATGCGAGAATATCCTGAAATGATATCTGCCTGATCTAAATCAGGAAGTAGTGAGTCGTTCAGAGTGTTAATATTTTTTTGAAAATTTATCCCCGAAAAGTATTGACAAGGTTGAGGTAATGCAGGTAGTATAAAAACTCGCTCTTTGAAAAACAGCTAAATACGCGCGTGATGAACTGGGGAACCAAGTTCAAAACGTTTTTGCAGTTATGAGTTTAAAACAGGATTATAATGAGAGTTTGATCCTGGCTCAGAACGAACGCTGGCGGCGTGCTTAACACATGCAAGTCGAACGGG
>WSNO01000009.1 GCA_009773415.1 Nitrospirota bacterium
TGGCAAGCCGACGCGGGTTCGATGCGTTCGGGCTTATTGAATACCCCTCTCATTTGGGAAATCTATTCGGTTGAAAAAATGTTCGTGCAACGGACTCCTATATCAGCAGTTTTCTGACCGGACGCGGCGCGAACCGGGGTGAATGCACCAATTCATGCCGGTGGAGCTATACGCTTATGGAAGAAAAGCGTCCGGGGGAACACTTCCCCGTATTCGAGGATGACCGGGGCACCTATGTCATGAGCTCGAAAGACCTCTGCATGATCGAACATCTTCCCCTGCTCGCAGAGGCCGGTGTGGACAGTTTCAAGCTGGAAGGCCGGATGAAAGGCATCAACTACGTGGCCGGTGTCACGAAGGTCTACCGCGAAGCGATTCGTGCCCTGGGCAGTGGTGGCTTCAGGGTAAATGATCGCTGGCTGCGCGAACTTGCCATGTTCAGCAGCCGTGGATACACCACCGGCATGTTCTTCGGCAGACATCCCGACGAAGACTACAATTTTAACGGCGAGGCGTACCGCATGAGCCATGAACTGATCGGTATTGTGCTGGATATGAACGACACGACCGCAAAGGTCAGCATGCGCAACCGGGTGCATGTCGGCGATACGGTGGAGTATCTGACACCGGGACTTGAAGAACAGCCATTTTCGATTGTTTCGATGAAGAATGAAGAGCAACAGGATATTCAGTCGGCACGCAATGAAGACACTGTTTACTTCCCGGTGCCGCGCGGTGTGCGGGCCGGAGATCTCATCAGACGTCCCAAGCAGTTCCGCAGGCCTGAAGCTGAAAAAACAATGCCAATCTCATAGACACACTCGTCGGGGATGGGAGGCTATACTTTCATGGACATTAAAAAATATCAGCGTGATCTTGCCCGTTTTGCCGCTGAACGCGATTGGGACCAGTTTCATACACCGAAGAACCTGTCGATGGCGCTTGCAAAAGAATCTTCAGAGCTGCTCGAAATATTCCAGTGGCTGACCGATACGCAATCAGCAGCCATCAAGGAGCAAAAAGAGGAAATGCTCCGCGTCTCTGAAGAAATCGCCGATGTGTTCATCTATCTTGTGCGACTGGCGGACAAGCTGAATATCGATATGGAAGCCGCCGTTGCCCGGAAAATGGAGATGAACAGCGCAAAATACCCTGTCGAACTTGCAAAGGGCAATGCCGTCAAATACAATCGCAGGAAGCGGCGCTCCGGATAATCCACCGGGCCGTTCATGAAAGCAGGCTCCGGACATGCTTGCGGGATTTTCCCGCCGGACCATTCCGTGATATAGTGTATTCATGACGGATATGGTGCCTCTGCAGAGGACTTGTCTGGCACACCCCGGGGCGTTGCCCCTTCTCCTTTCTATTCCCTTCTTTTCCGGCTTTCCCGTATCATATTGCGCGCCGCTGTCCGGCCGGTTGCCTTCCTTGAAAGCTGCTGCCGGCTCTGCTGTGCTCTCATGCCAGAATACTGCTGTTCCGGGAGGCTCATAGTGAGAAAGATTTATGTGCTCGACACCAACGTGCTGATTCACGATCCGGAGAGCATCTTCAAATTCGAGGACAATCATGTTGTGATCCCTTTTGTCGTTATTACGGAACTTGACCGGCTGAAACGGGGACATGGCGAGATTGCGTATTCCGCACGCCACGCGCTCAAGATAATCGACCAGATGCGTGAACGCGGCAATCTGGCGGAGGGAATTTCGCTCGATTCAGGTGGTACGTTTTGCGTCGAGTGTTCGGCGTCAGCCGCCGAGACGACCAACGACAACAGGATACTTTACACCGCTGTCACTATCCATAACAGAAGCGGATTGCGGGATTCAGAAGATCGCAGCGCGGCATGTCTGTTTTCATGGAACGCCGAAGCTGATGAAACGCCGGTTATTCTGATATCAAAAGATACCGCGGTGCGCATCAAGGCAGTCGCGCTCGGCCTTCAGGCCGAGGACTATACGCATGACAAGACAACCATTTTTCAACGCTATGGGCATGTTTTGCAGGGTGAGGACCACACAAACGGCATTCATTCAACACGCTACTATAAGACAGGGGATGATGTCTACCGGCTCCAGGGCGAGGTGCGGCAGGTCAAAATCAAAAGCGGAAAGTCGCTCGAAGGAATTGCACCGCGCAATCTCGAGCAGGAGTGCTCAATTGATGCGCTTATCAGTCCCGACATTGAAGTCGTCGTGCTGACCGGCAATGCCGGAACGGGCAAGACGCTTTTTGCCCTCGCTGCCGGACTGCACCAGACGACAAAGAGATCTCCTCTTTATGAACAGGTCCTCGTGGCGCGTCCGATTATTCCGATGGGGAAGGATCTTGGCTACCTGCCGGGAAGCATCCAGGAAAAGCTGCAGCCCTGGATGCAGCCGATATTCGACAATCTGGAAGTCATAATGGGCACACCGAAAAACATTGACAAGGACGGACAGTCAGGACGCTATCCAAGCTTTCAGTACCTCATCGATACAGGCATTGTCCAGATTGAGCCGCTGACCTATATTCGCGGGCGCAGTCTGCCGAAGCGCTATTTTATTATTGACGAGGCTCAAAATTTGCGCCCTCTTGATGTGAAAACGATTATCACCCGATGCGGCGAAGGTACGAAGATTGTCTTTACCGGAGATCTGCAGCAGATCGACACGCCCTATCTAGACAGCATGAGCAACGGATTATCCTATCTGATCAGCCGGTTCATCAACGAAGAAAATTTCTGCTATCTGAACCTCAAGAGCAGCGTCCGCTCGCGCCTTGCGGAACAGGGCGCACGATTGCTGTAAAAAATAAGTCTGATTGCCTTACTTGTAAATCAGCTCGGGCTTCTTGATGAAAACCTTCGTGTCCGGCGGCACCGACGCAGTAAGCCAGACGTTGCCGCCGATGACGGAACGTGCGCCGATGACCGTCTGTCCTCCGAGAATCGTTGCACCTGAATAGACAACGACATCGTCTTCGATGTTCGGATGACGCTTCTCGCTCCGCAACTTTTCGACTTCGCTTTTCGACAAGGAAAGAGCGCCGAGCGTGACCCCCTGATAGATACGCACCCGGTTTCCGATGATCGTTGTTTCTCCGATAACAACACCGGTTCCGTGATCAATAAAAAAGCTCTCGCCTATGGTTGCTCCGGGATGAATATCGATGCCGGTTTCCCCGTGCGCATACTCCGACATGATGCGCGGAATCAACGGCACGTTCTGCCTGTAGAGTTGATGAGCCAGCCGATGGACCGTCACCGCAAAAAGGCCGGGATAACTGAAGATGATCTCATCATAGCTCTTGGCTGCAGGGTCGCCCTCAAAAGCTGCCTGAACGTCCTTTGCAAGAACCGCCCTGAGTCGGGGGAGTTCTTTTGTGAACTGCAGTGAAATCTCCTTGCCCTGCTCCTCGCATGAGACACACGTCATGCTGCGGCGGCGGCATTCATGCCGGAGTGCGAAAGCAACCTGCTCCGCGAGCATTTCAAAGAAGGCGGCGACGGTCTGCCCGTAATAGTAGACAAGATTCACCCTGTTTATCCGCCCCTGGGAGAAATAGCCGGGATAGAGAAGCTGGAAAGCTGTTTTCGTTATCTCAATGACAGCCGCCTTTGCGGGCATCGGTTCGGAGTCTACATGGGCAAGACTGCTCTGGCCCCCGCACGATTGAACCAGCTGTTCCACTATCTGAGGTATTTCATCGCACATCCCCAGGGACTTCTTCCGTGCCGTCTCGCACTGTTCCAGCTTGCTCTCTTTCATATTCACTCACTCCTCCGCATAAATGGCGTATCGTCAATGCTCTATTGTAAAGACTCCTGTTTTGCCTGCACAAGGAGTAGTGTCAGGGTGACCCCGGCTCATGTTCAGAGTCAACGGAACCAGAGGCGCCGGGGAAATAGACCGCCCGCTCCGCCCTGCATGCAATGAATGGACTAAAGCGAAGCGATTATCGGATTCGACAGGACGCCGATGCCCGCAATTTCCGTTTCCAGCGTCTGCCCGGCGCGAAGATAGACCGGAGGCTTTCGGGAGAATCCTACGCCTTCAGGGGTGCCCGTCAGGATTACCGTCCCGGGCAGCAGCGTCATGAAGCGGGATGTGTATGAGACAATCTGCCGGCATGAAAAAATCATGTCCGACGTGTTTGATGACTGCCGGACCTCACCATCGACACGGCAGACGATATCGAGATTGTCCCCGTCAAGTCCGGTCACAATTTCAGGCCCGAGCGGACAGAACGTGTCATAGCTTTTGGCGCGCGCCCACTGGCCGTCGGAGAACTGGACAGCCCGGTTTGATACGTCATTGGCAACAGTGAACCCGAGAATGTAATCCTCAGCCTCAGCTTCCGGTATATTCTTGCCCCGTTTGCGGATAACAATCGCAAGCTCAGCCTCGTGATCGATGCTGTCAGGACTGTGAGCGGGCAGGACTATCGGGTCGCAGGGGCCGCACACCGACGTGGTCGACTTGATGAAAATCAGAGGTTCAGGCGGATACGGCAGCCCGACTTCATCCGCATGTTTCCGGTAATTCAGACCGAGGCAGAGCACGTTCGGCGGACAGACTGGCGGCAGGTACCTGACCGCGAAAGGATCGATGCCGGCAGCCTCAGGCAACAGATTGGTAAAAGGATCCCCGTCGCAAGGGTAAAGACGCTGGTTTTCGAGAATGCCGAACAGCACCTGTTCGTTGAAGACGAACCTTACAATCCTCATTGCTCACCCTCCTGTGCAAGGCTGTGAACAGGGGAACAATAAAAAACCGTCCCCCCGTTTTTTATAGTGCTTTAGCCTGCCGATATCCCGAAGACATCACATTAATACCTTAAGTCGGCAAACTCAACCCAGCCGCCAGCCTTCACCAGCGCCTTGTCGAACTCGGCAAGCCGGAACAGGAATGCCTTTGTTCCGTTCGGGGATATAATCGTCAGCATATCTTTCTCAAAATCAATTGCGATACATGCGTCTGCTCCTTTATGCTGGAAAAGCTCCTCAATCTGAGCCTCCGGCAACTCAATGGCAAGCATGCCGCAGTTGAACATGTTCTGGCGGAAGATGCGGGCAAAGCTTGATGCAATGACGACGTTAATGTCATTAACCTCAAACACCCACGGCGCATGTTCGCGCGAGGATCCGCACCCGAAATTGGCCCGGGTGACGACGACTTTTGATGAGAAAACTGCCGGATCCTGAGAGCTGAAGCCGTCGAGCTTCAGGTCTTCAAGCATATGCGGCCTGAGCGCTTCCTTCGAAATCTCGGTCAGATACTTCGCCGGAATGATTTCGTCCGTATTGATGTCGGACCGGTCAAGAAAAAGGACTTTTCCTCCGAATGTCTTCATTTACATGCTCTCCTTTGCAAACGTTCTCGGGTCGGCGATCTTGCCTTCAAGCGCTGTGACGGCTGCGACTGCCGGGCTCATCAGATGCACCATTCCGCCCTTGCCCATGCGACCGTTAAAGTTGCGGTTCGTAGTCGAAGCGCAGACCTCTCCAGGTGCAAGCACTCCGTTGGACATGCCGAGGCATGCGCCGCAGGTCGGGTTGGTGACGCAGAATCCCGCGTCCATGAATATCCTTATGATGCCCTCATCTTCCGCATCGCGGAAAATCTTCGGCGTTGCCGGTGAGACGATCCCGCGAATCAGCGGGGAGATTTTCCTGCCCTTCAGGTATGCGGCGGCAACGCGCAGATCTTCGATGCGGCCGTTCGTGCAGGAACCGATATAGACCTGATCAACCGGGGTTCCGGCAACTTCGGACACATTCTTCACTTCGTCCGGCTTGTAACCCACCGTTACCTGCGGCTCCATATTCGTAACGTCAATGTTCAGCACTTTCTTGTAGGTGCAGCCCTCGTCAGACCACCATTTCTTGAAGTCGGCAAGCGCCGCGGCCTTGTCGGCGTACTCTCCAGAAACAAACGGCCAGAGGTACTCTACGGTAACTTCATCGGGCATGCAGACGCCCGAAGTGCCGCCCGCCTCAATCGCCATGTTGCAGAGCGTCATGCGCGACTCCATCGACATCTTCGTTACGACATTGCCCCGGAATTCAATGACGCAGTCGGTTGCTCCTTTTACCGTAAGATGCTTGATGACACAGAGGATAACGTCTTTGGCATACACACCTTCCGGCAGTATACCCTCGACATTCACGCGGATGGTTTCCGGCGCACGGAAACTGCAGACACCTTTCAGAATGCCGACTTCCAAATCGGTCGTTCCGACGCCCGCAGCAAACGCGCCGAACGCGCCATGCGTGCAGGTGTGGGAATCTCCCATGATGACGGTATATCCCGGACGGATAAAACCCTTTTCAGGGAAGATTGCATGACAGACGCCGTTGCGCCCGACATCAAAAAAATCCCTGATGCCGTGCCGGCGGGCCCAGTCACGCATGATCTTGCCCTGCTGCGCCGTTTTACTGTCCTTCGCTGGTGTCACGTGGTCAATAACAGCTTTAATTTTGCTTGCGTCAAAGACCCGGTCCTTGCCCCGTGCGACAAGATCGTTAATTGCAATAGGAGTGGTAATCTCGTGGCAAAGCACCACATCGATATCCAGCACCAAAGCCCCCGGAAACGGCTCATCCCGCACATGAGACTTGAAGATTTTTTCTGCCAGTGTCATTGCCATGTTCTTCACCTTCCGCTGCCGAAGTTAAAGAGTCTTTACTCTTTGAGTGTTCTTAGAATATCATAAAGCTATGCCATATCAAAATTCATTCAACTCATGGAAACGATAACCAATAGTATGGATTTTTACCAACTATCCTATTTTAAAAAAGTGTGTGAAATGCGGAGCCTCAGCCGTGCTGCCGAGTTGCTTCGCATTACCCAGCCTGCCGTAAGCAAACAAATTAAGGCGCTGGAGCAGGAACTCGGCGAGAAACTCTTTGACCGAATCGGCAGAAAGGTCTTTCTGACTCGTGCCGGTGACGTACTGTACGGACATGCCGACCGCATTCTCCGCTCAGTGCAGGAAGCAAGAACCGCAGTGAGCGACATGGCATCCGAGTGCGCCGGCGAACTTATTATCGGCACGAGCGACCATATCAGCATTCACCGCCTTCCGGGTGTGCTGAAGGCATGCATCACCGCATTTCCCAGGATCGATCTCAAACTCCGCTGCCACCGATCCGAAACAATTCTCGACATGGTCGCGAAAAATCAGGTCGATCTCGGTGTGATTACTCTCCAAAAGACATCGCCTCACATAATCAGCCGGACTATCTGGAAAGATCCCATGTCGCTGATCGTGCCCGCCGGACATCCGCTTGCATCGGTCAGGCGCGTGCGACTGAAAGATATCCTTTCCTATGGATTGATACTGACTGAAGCAGGCACCGAGACACGGAAAATGATTGATGCCGTTATTGCGGCAAAAGGGCTGACGCCGAATGTCGCAATGGAAGTCGCATACATTGAGACTATCAAGAGTCTTGTCATATCGGGTCTCGGCATAGCGTTCCTTCCCGACAAAGCGGTTGAGGCAGAGCTGCGGAGCGGAGCGCTCATGCGCTTGCCGATAGCCGATGCCTCGATTTCGCGCAACCTTGGCGCCGTCTATCTGAAAGACAAGTTTCTGTCGCGCCCGGCTGTCGAATTCTTGAGACTGCTCGAAAAGGCATAAGGAGAGATTGTCTCTGTGAACTTCACCTTTCAGTTGCCCACAAAAATATTCTTTGGCCTGGAGTGTGTTGCTAAAAACAGTGCAGAGTTTGCACAGTGGGGGACGCGTGCCCTGATCGTAACGGGCCGGTCATCTGCCCGCGCGAGCGGCGCCCTGCCAGATATACAGCAAGCGCTGGCGCAGCATGGCATAACATGGACAGTATACGATGAAATCGAGGAAAACCCTTCCCTTGCAGCCGTCGAGACAGGCGGCGCAGCTGCGAGGGACCATCGGGCAGATATGATTATCGGTATCGGCGGCGGCTCGCCGCTCGATGCAGCCAAGGCGATAGCGGTACTTGCTGTAAACGAGATGCGCGCCCGGCAACTGTTCGGCGGCAACTTTCCGGCTCCACCCCTGCCGATCATCGCAGTGCCGCTCACTGCCGGAACCGGAAGTGAAGTGACCCAGTATTCTATCCTTACCGATACCGAGCGCCGGACAAAACGGAGTTTCGCGAACCGCTGCGTCTTTCCAAAGGCAGCGTTTCTGGATGCACGCTACACCCAGTCTCTCTCACGATCGGTGACCATCAATACCGGCATTGATGCCCTGTCTCACGCGGTCGAAGGCTATCTCTCCAGGCGCGGCAGTTTCATGAGCGACCAGCTTGCGCTCGATGCGATCCGTCAGTTCGGCAAGGCTATCGAAGCCTTGGGCAAAGACGTCCTTACAATAGAGGAGCGCGAACGGTTGCTGTATGTATCACTGCTCGGGGGCATGGTCATCGCGCAGACCGGTACCACCATGGTGCATTCGCTCGGGTATTCCCTCACCTACTTCCGTAACATTCCGCACGGGCGGGCCAACGGGTTGCTCCTGACGGAAGCCCTCCGTTTCAATCAGGCGGCAGTGCCGGAAAAGATAGCAGCCATTCTTGCTGCCCTGGGAATGAAAACACTTGATGAACTGAAAACTGCGCTGTCACAACTGCTTGGCGCAGAAAAGCCGTGCACTCCCGATGAAATTGAGACCTTCGCGAATATCGCAATCCAGGCGACAAATATCGCGAACACTCCCCGGATACCGGACGTTGCCGACCTGAAAATGGTGTTGGCCGACTCTCTGCCTTCATCGTGACGGAAAGTTATTGAGGCGATAGATAAGCTGCCCCTGCTCGTTCCGACAAGACAGACTCTCCGGCAGACCATCGCAAGAACCCGTTCCGCCGTGGACTGAAGATCTGCGCGTGCTCATGGGACGCTCGAAGGCATAATCCTCTCCGAAATGCCGGACGCGTCCGACCGTAAACAACAACAGCGCCAGTGATATGCTGCCCATGGATCACCGCTAAAACATCCATACTGATAGGAACAATCGACACAATAAGAAGCTTTTGTTTTGATAGTCGCCGGTAGTTTTTCAGCTGCGTTCAGGGCATAATCGTTGATGAGCCAGTTCAAAGATATGTTTCCAGGGATACCCGCTTGCCAGCCTGAACCAGAGCAGTCGTGCCGTCTGAATAACCTGCGCCCCTCTATCTTCAGCAGTCTCAGCAACAGTTGTTGTATCTGCAGAGAGGCAAACTCGGTATTGTGCAGGGCTTCCCAAAGCCGGAGCACCAGCCAGTATGCCGCCATGTGCAGGAACAACCGGAACTGATTGCTAAAGTGCCTTGCTCAGTGAATGTCGGTCGTCCGCCTGCCTCGTCAGAAGAAGCGCGATGTCGAACGTTATCTCGCCGCCCCGAAAATCCACCGTCGCCTTCTTTTTGCTCTTGAATCCAAAGGTCAGTTGTGTGGTACACTCTGTCAACAGCCAACTCCTCTTGTTTGGTGTTTTTAAGTCCTTGTAAACTCAATAATACCAATCATTGAGACAGATGTGGCTTCTTTTTTACGACTATTTATGAATTGTCTGGGTCAGATAATGCGGTTCTGCACTTACAGTGTGCACTTCCTGCTGTATGCAACCGTTGCCGTTTCCACCACGCTCGGCGGATGCGCCCAGCAGCCTGAACGCTCAGCCCCGGCATCCGCAGTTGCCGCGCCGCAGCAGCGCCATGCAAGCGACACATGGAGGAACTACGTGAAGCCATCCAAAGACGAACTCAGAAAAACCCTGACGACCATGCAGTACAACGTGACTCAGGAAGACGGCACCGAGCCTCCGTTCAGGAACGAATATCACGATAATAAAAAAGAGGGCATTTATGTAGATATTGTCTCCGGTGAGCCGCTCTTCAGTTCGGTCGACAAATACGACTCCGGAACGGGCTGGCCGAGCTTCACCCGGCCGCTCGAACCGGCCAACATTGTCGAAAAAGAAGATCGCAGCTGGTTTCAGACGCGCACCGAAGTCAGAAGCAGACATGGCGATTCCCATCTCGGCCACGTCTTTAACGACGGCCCCAAGCCGACCGGACTGCGATACTGCATGAACTCGGCGTCACTCCGCTTTTTTCCAAAAGAGAACCTTGAGAAAGAAGGGTACGGGCAGTATCTGAAGCTGTTTCAAAAGTGATCGTTTGTCTGAACCCGTTGTGCTGCAACGCTTTCTCCTGACCTCTTCCTCTTTTTCTCACGACTGTGATATAGTAATCATCTTGGTAGAGACGGGGCGTAGCGCAGTTTGGTAGCGCGCACGGTTCGGGACCGTGAAGTCGGAGGTTCAAATCCTCTCGCCCCGACCATTTTTTATAAACCGGAAGCCATACCCAGTTCAGGGCACCCCGGACACTATGCCAGAAACACGCTGCCCATTGCCGCAATCACCTCAGGAAAAATATCCCTGCGAGCATTTCTTTCGCAGCCTCTTTGAACGAAACAAGGCGATGATACTTCATGAAGTGATGCAGGTTAAGGGACTTATCGGTCTCCTCATGAAGCACCACAGCACCGGCATTCCCTGGTCAGCCGATGAAAAACAGCAGTTGCGAAATCATTTGAGAGAACTGGCAAAAGCTGTCCCTGCCCTGTTCATTTTTATGCTCCCGTTCGGCACCATTTTTCTGCCGCTTCTGGTTATGGTGCTCGACAGGCGTGCTAAGCCCCGGCAGGCGCAGCCCAAACAAACAGAAGTCATCAATGCGTGACAGAATTGTTGTTGCTGTAATAGGAGCCGGAATCGCCGACGCCGAAACAATGGCTCTCGCTGAAGATGTCGGCAGATTGATCGCGGAAAACGGAGCCTTGCTTGTCTGCGGCGGTTTGGGCGGAGTCATGGAAGCTGCTGCAAAAGGGGCAAAATCAGCAGGGGGAACTACGGTGGGCATACTGCCGCAGCCGTACCGGCATGACGCCAATGCTTATATTGATGTGCCCATAGCAACCGGCTTCGGCGAAGGTCGCAATGTGTTTATTGTCCGCACCGCCGATGCGCTCATAGCAATCGGCGGGGAGTACGGCACGCTTTCGGAAATTGCATTTGCGCTCAAGAGCGGAAAGCCGGTAGTCGGCCTGAACACATGGGATATCAGGGGAGTTCAAAAAGCCGGCTCACCTGAAGAAGCGGTCACCGCAGTTTTTGCCCTGTTATAGCGGCTGCAACCCTCTGGTGTGGTAAACTAACATGCTTCCAAGCCCCCGTAGCTCAGACGGATAGAGCACAGGTTTCCTAAACCTGGTGTCGCACGTTCGAATCGTGTCGGGGGCGCCATTTTCTATACGTACCATTAAACCCAAAATTGTCATTGGCAATAGTCCAAATCGCTCATCGCAGCCGGCGAATGTTCCGCTGTGGAGATAGTAAAAGAAGAAATTGATTCTGCGGGAACACAAAGAAGAACTCAAAAAGAAATCATTACATCCCGGATGTCTGCCGCGATCTTGGCATCCCCTGCATTAATCTGCTCGGCCTCATGCGTCGCGAACGTTGGACTTATTAAGGACGAATCAACGTAAAACCAATAGATGCTTGATGTCTCCCTGCTTCTGAATCATACATCCTACTCAACCTCAAACCCCTGAGTGGTAAACTTCAGAGTGCGGCTGTTTTCTGTAACCGTTCGGAAGACACTATCCGGGACGCCTTGCGGAATTTCCGCCTCGATTTCGAGAGTCACTTTGACTGACGCACCCATCAGCCCGGCCAGATGCGCGATAACCTCATCTGCAATGCGGCTGGCATCTCGTCCTACACGGGTTTCATCAAGCTGCACGCTGCCGTGAAAGCGCTTGGGCTTCGGGGTCTCAGGCGTAACAGCTTCAGGAGTTCCGACAGTTGATCCGGCTTCTGCGGTTTCACCAAACAGACCGCTCCCGCTGCCGGAAGTGCCACTGGGCAGGCCGCCGGGGCCTGCCGCCGCTGCTTCGGCAGATATTTGCATCTGTGCTATTTCAGGCCTGACAAGCAGTCCGCCCATGTTATCTTCCGAAACATCAACCCCTTTGCAGTATCGCAATCCGCGATACCGCCCGGTTGCTTCGTCAAAACTCTCAGCGTACGCGAAAGAGTCGGTGCTCCACGAAAGCAGCGCCAATCCGTCCCGAATAGCTTTCAGCAAGACAGCCGGTCCCTTCAGTCGCGGAAGATAGTAGTAACGGGCAAAATCGTCCACGAGTTGCTTGATTGCCACATGGTTGCCGCGCCAGAGCGGTATTTTGTCGAGTTCGTGACGAAGCAGCGTCGCTGCAAAGCCGGGTACCAATAGTTCATCATTTCGCAATTTCTTGCTTGCCCGAACAGCCAGTGCGTCCTGGCCGGTCAGACGATAACTCTGCAATACAACATCGCTTTGCGGCGTCGTCTGCGTCGGCACAAGCAGCCATTGGTAAGCTTCGGGAATACGGGCATTTACCGAACTGTCAGCGCTTGCCTTCTGTATTTCGGCCTGTTTTACCTGATGTTGTGAGAGATCAAGCGTCTCTCTCTCAGCAACAATGGATTCCCACGCAAGATACCTGCGCACTGCTTCATCCAGATCCTGCATACGGCTCTTGTCTACCGCAAGGAACACAAGCGCATTGCGGTATAGTCTCGGAGCAGTGCCTCGCGTCTCCAGTATTTGCTTTGCCGCCATCTCGGCAGAGCTGTTGCCTTCCTTGGCAAACGGATACTCAATGCGCAACACCACAAGCCGGGCGTCCATATCGTCCGGCACGTCCTGGCTCAGGTGCGGCAATGGATGCACGCGGCTGAAGTCTCCCTGTTTCCGCAGATCGGCCCGAATGCGTTTGTCCAGCTCCTGCATTATTGCGTCGGGGTCGGCCTTGAGCTGCTCGGCCCTGTCCTCGGCCAACTTGGTTACCGTTGGCTGGGTTGAGTACCAGTAGCGCGCGGCATCCTGATAGAGATAGGTTGCTGCTCCGCTCAGGCGTCTGAGTGCGTCCCCAAAAATAGAAGAAACCTCTCCGGGCATAACGCATCCAAGTTTTATGCGCCGGTCTTCAAGTCCACGATTTGCCGCCTTTGGTGTCGGGGCTGATCCCAGATAGATTGTTCTGGCAACACGGCGGCAGGCCGCGAATTTGCCAAGGTTCGGCACGTCGGCATCAATGCGGAGCGGCAGGGAATTCGGTCCGTCAACATCCTTTTCAATGACCGGTACCCAATTGTCCGAAAGATACCGCGTCAGTTCGTTCTGAACGCGCTGATCGTCAATAGGAATAGTGGAGGGCATGATGAGCGGATTGCGATCTCCCTTCTCCCACAGACTGTGAATAACGGCAGCCATCAATCGCAGTACGCCCCGTGTGCGCTGAAACTTCAGGAGCGTTGACCAGTCCGTATAGAGACGGTCGAACACTTCAGGATGTATTGGATACGCAGCTTTAAGCCGCTTCTCATAGTCTCCTTCATGACATTCCGGAGGGAACTCCTGCTGTTGTGTCCGGTAGAGTTCGGAGAAGGCTTTTGCAACCGTATCGCGGGTCACAAACTGTGTCTGTTCAACCAATGGCTCAAAAAGCCTCCTGCGGACGATTTCAAAACTCTCCTCCGCACTTGCCGGATGCCACGACGCTTCCACGCGACCAATCACATTTCTAAGACGGTCAAGTGCCGCACGGCCCCGCTCACCGCCAACCTCAACGTCATCTGCCTGTGCATGCGGGGAGCCTGACGTATCAGACGCCGGCAAGCTGATAACCAGCATACACTGTTTTGCCAGCTTTGCCGATTCAGTCAACACCTGCGAAAAAGAGAAGTGCGTTTCGAAGCTGCCGCCCGGCAGGTCGCTCTGGTCATGCAATTGACGGGCATAGGCAACCCACTCGTCAATCAGTATCAGACACGGCCCGTATTCATTGAACAGCTCACGCAGCACGTCTCCGGGGCTGGTGGCTCTTTCATCATCTGCCTTAATGCGGTCAAACGCCTGCCTACCGCCAAGCTGGTAGGCCAATTCTCCCCAGAGTGTGCGGACGACTGTTCCGTCTTTTTTAACTGAAGGATTGCCGGGAGATATTTTGTTGCCAACAAGCACCACCCGTTTCACTTCGGGCAGCTGGGTTACCCCTGCTGTTTGCAGTATGCTGTCCACGCCGAGCAGTTCGCCGGTCGGTGTGCCCGAAAAAAGGTGATACAGCGCCAGCATCGAGTGCGTCTTGCCGCCGCCGAAGTTTGTCTGCAACTGCACTACCGGATCTCCGTCGTCTCCTGCCAGACGCCGTACTGCCCCAGCCAGAAGCGCCTTCAGGCTCTCGGTCAGGTAGGTGCGGCGAAAAAAATCAGCCGGATTTTTGTACTCATCAGCTGCGTCTTTCAGGTTCAGATGAACCTGCCAAAGGTCAGCAGCAAACTCAGCCTGCTGGTACCGACCGCTCGCCACGTCTTTATGCGGGCTCACCACTTCGCGCCACGGCTTCAGGGCTCCAGCCCCCTGGCTTTCGATAACGGTTCCCGATGAACGCCGCTTTTCGCTTCGCACCTGCTCGTCGAAGATCACGCGCATAAGTTCCATACGCATCTTTTCTACCTCATCCGCTTCAGGTGCGGAAACAGCTGTCAGAAGACGTGCAGCGCTATCGAGCGCGCGCAGCGCATCATTTGAGCTGAACGGGTTCTGGTGTGCCCAGCGGTTCCTGACATCGCGAAGTTCACTGACGAGCGTTCTCTCTGCCGGGCCAAGAATCTTCTTGAACACCAAATGCCATTTGTCCCACATGACAGCCAGAACGACCGATACATCACCAAAAGGCTCTGACTCAGTACCGGCAAAACTCAATTGCTGAGGTGAAAGAGATGTTTTTATCTCCTCAAACCAATTTTGCTGATACTGTGACTTCAGCTCACGCTCCACAAATGGCCGCAGCCCATCCCGGAGCAGATTCAGAGTTTTTGTCACGCGCTCATAATTGGTAATTGCCATGGCCGTCTCCTGTTAAAACAGCTTTTCGTCTTGTTTCGCAGGTGTAACGCTGCGGTCCTGCGCCAGTCGCATGATCTCGGGCCAGCTTTGCACCAGCGCATTATAGGACAGAGCTTCCTGTGCGCGCTTCTTTTTTTCGCACAATGAAAAGAGCCGGTAGGCCAGTTCCCGGGCTACTTCGGCATGGGAGCCGAGCTTTGCCACAAGTTTTGCCGCCGCATCTTCGCCGCCCGTTTCCAGCGCCCGTATAAGCTGATGAACGACTTCCCACGCAGTAAGACGCGGGTCTTTCTCCGGGTTCCAGTCTGCCGGCAGTTCGTCAGGCTTCAGAAGCCGCACTTTGCCCCTGCCGGCTGCGAGAATGCCCGCCTCGACCATGCCTGGCACGCTCGTGTTTTTTGCCTTGGAGAGTGTTTCAGCCACACCATACTCACCTTCTTCAAACCCCGATTGCTCAAACCACGCTAAAGCCCACCGGCTGTCGGCGTCGAAATCGCCTTCCTGCTCGGCCAGCGCCTCGTCGAGAGTCTGGTTGATCAGAGCTAGAGCGTCGCGCACTGAAAGAGGCTTGCCGTCAGCGTCAAGCACTTTGGAATAGCGGGTATATACCGCCATTCCCGGACCAATAGCGGCCTGCGCAAGGTCTACTGGCGCGATGTTGCCTGCCTGCAAATGGCGCAAAGCATCAGGAAGCTCGGCTTTGAGCGCAGCGACAAACTCGCGGCGTGTGGCAGTGGGGGCAATGCTAGGTCGTTGGCGGCAGACGATAATGATGCTGGAGGCGAGGGCGTTGGTACCCATAGCAATCATGCGACCGGAACCCTCGGTTCGTACTGGCCAAGTACCGCTGATAGCAAAACCCGCTTCAATTACGGCAGCCAGAAAAGTGTCCCAGCCGGTATTTGTCGTGCCGTCATCATCGTCGCTCTCGGACTGCTTGAAGGCATAATAGATTGTAATCGGAAACGCTGGGTGTGCCTGCTCTGCGAGGCGGTGCATTGCCTTCGTCATCCCGTTGAGGAAGAAAGCCTCTGCTTTCTCTTTACTACCATGTCGATAGGGCGTAGCCACCAGTTCCTCGGCCTTTGGCACGGCGAGCGTGGCGAAGAGATCGGGAAAGACGGACTTTAGTGATCGCCTTAGCCAGACGTAGAAAAAGTCAGACAGATCAGCATAACCGATGTTGTCATAATAGGGCGGGTCGGTGGAAACGACCTTGTCGTGGCTAATGGTCTGCGATGCAGCATCTTGTTGTTCGGCCTTCGCAGGCGCACTTGCGGGGAAAGCATCTATTGCCATGGTGCCTTTCTCTACCGCTATAGAAAAGCTACCGCCTATGTCCGCAAAAGTGTTCGCTTCAGCGAAATCCCACGTCATTGGAATAGCTTGTCGGGCAAATGTTTCACGGAAAGCGCCGCGATCGCTCATCCAAGATGCTATCGACGATCCTATGTTTGTCATTTTTGAGACTGCAAACGCCAAATACACTCCCACTGCCTCAGCATACGCCGTAGCGCCAGAGCCGCCTTTGTCCAGGGCTTTGCCGTCGTCAGGCAGGCCGGCTTTAATGGCATCTTGTTTCACCCGCTCGCGCGCTTCCTGCACAAGATCGGAGAAGGTCGTCAACGCCACAAGCTGGCGAGGGGTGAAGAGGTCACGCCACTTGGTCATTCCATACTCCTGCACACGGAATCCAAGAGCTTTAGGGGGCAAGTCAGTCTCTGGCGGATACATCGGCTTTGCGCTCAACGCAACAGTTTCCATTTCAGATGTTGGAGATAAATACACTCGCCCCCGATCACCTTCGGCGACGATAGCCATCAACCGCGCACCCATGCGTCCGGCTTTAGCTTCTGTCCGGAGATATTCAAACGGCATTGGTGTGCCCGACATCAAACATAGAAAACTGCTTCCACTGCTACCGGACTTCGTGCCTCTCTTTGCAGTCTCCGCATTCTTCGGCTTGCCCACCTTCACCGTGAAGCGGTAGCTGCCGCCCTCAATCACCGGCTCAACATAGGCTTCCTTGCCAGCCTTGGTGGAGAGCATAAAGGTCGAGGCGAGCGGAACGTCAACGTTTGCAAAGGCCGGGTTGGGGCTTTTCACAGTCCTTGCCCATAGCCAGGCGATGACGGTGAGCTTCTGTCCTTTGTATTGCTTCAGATCCGCTCGCTCCTTCACCATATCGGCCGTAATTTCAATTTTGGGGTAAAGGTGACCTATGCGCTTTTCGGCCTCATCGCGCATCCATTTTCCGTAATAGCGCACATCTTCGGCAAGTCCGGCGGCGCCTTTGTAGCTGACGTCTTCGTATCCTTTTCCTGCCTTCCGGCTCACTGGCGGTTTGCCGGAAAATTTGGGCGGGATTTCGATCATCGCTTTAGTAATGAGCACCGCCACCGGGTTTAAGTCGCTGGCATAGCTCTCAAGCCCCAGCCGCTGCGCTTCGAGCGGCAGCGCGCCGCCGCCGGCAAAGGGGTCGTGGAAAGCGGGCAGCTTGTACCGGTCAAACAGTTCCTTTGCTCGCGGATGGTCAGCATTTTCAGCACAGGCATAGCGCCAGCTCTGCCAAATTTCGTCGCGCGCCTGCTGCAGGACTGACTCGTTGGTGGTGTTCTCCCACTTTACAAGGTCTTCAATAATGCGAAAGAGCCGCTGTCGTTCTTTCTCCTGTTGCTTCTCGGTCGGAAACAGGTCTGGATGCGACGACGGGTCATCTACCATCTGGGCAAAAATCACCGCCCGCGCCGCCGCCAATGGCCGCCGCGCCCACCACAGATGCAACGTGGACGGATGCCCGTGGCGGATGGACTTCTCGCGTGCGCTGGCTATGTTGATGGCCTCCAGCGGCAGGGCTACTTCAATGAGTTTTTTGGTCATAGGGTGATTGTCATAAAACTGCTATGACTTGGCTTTCTTCAGTTTTTTTGTGGCTATCTGTTTTTCAGCATTTTTCTGTCGTTCCTCATATAGTGCAATAAAGTTAACAGGTGCCAGATGCAGGGGCGGAATATTTGCGCGGCGTGTCAGGTCAGCCACCGACTCACGAATGTACGGGAAAATGATTGATGCGCAGTTAATATGCGCAACACGCTCAAGAGTATCTTTTGCAGGCGCTTTCTCAAAGACAAAAGAACCTTGCCAGGCAACGGCAAAACGAAATGGCTGTTTTTCATTGTCTGATGAAAGCGAAACAAGAACATGGAGTGAATTCTTTTTCTGTTCGTAAGTCACTTCAATGTTTTGCGTAATCTCCACCAGCTTATTCTTTTCGGGCTTGAACTCAGGTGTCAGGGCAAAATGGGCCTCGACCTGCCTGATCGCAGCAATTTTGAATTTATGATCCATATGCGGCCTCCTGCGTGTCTACAGTAAATGCGCTTGTCTTGCCCTTGAGCCTGTCCTCTTTGCCCATCTTGTATTTATATTCCTCAAAATACGCTATATTCCCCGTCGTCTTCGAACTGCTTTCCTTCTTTTGAATAACATTCAGAGTATGTGGATACGCATCAAGAATCCTGAGCAGATTGTCCATGCCGCGACTCTGGCAGACCTGCCCGGACTCATATCTTGCCAAACTCTTTGCTCCGCCGCCGACGATTTCCGCCAGCTCATTCTGAGTCAGGCCAAGTTTGGCACGGATGGCCTTGATCTGTTCTGCTGTCAATAGTCCGTCTACTTCCCGCTTAAATGCCTTCAAAATCTTGCCGGATTTCTTCATGGTGTTGTTATCAACAATAGCTTCGCCGCAAGCATCGCATGCATAGGTGACATAATTCGGTATGCTTATAGACTTGCCTTTATATTCAAATGTCTCAGCACCAATCTCTTTTCTAAGGGAACCAGTACCACAAATAGGGCATTTCTGATCTTTCATGTTATTCATTGCCTCCGGTATCTTCTTTCAACTGAATAAGAACTGCCTGCTTTTTGTCTGCGGATAACTGAAGCTTTATATAAAGGTTATTATCTTCATCTTTATATTTGTAAACGTCCTGCCATACCGTACTGTCTGCATATGTGGTCATTGACTTAACAAAATGGTCGGAACACAGCTTGTCAGTAATTTCCAGGATGTCGAACTCATTCATATATCCCATAGGAACAGCGCCTCGTCGAGCCGTCTTCGTAATAATACGGGTCTTCTCGTCACTGAAAAGCTTTTTGAATTTGGTCAGCGCATAGTGCGGTTTTCGTTTTTCCATCCACCAGTTACCTTGTCTTAGTATCATTATGATACTTTTTGTTCGGAATGTCAATCCAAATCATGAGGGGTGACCTGCGCGCGCAAGCAACTCGCCGAAGCTGTAGTTTACACTTGTCACGCCGAAATCAGGCTCGCGCTGGAAAGGCTGGCGCAGGTAGTGAACCTTATGGGTATCACCCATAAATTCAACAACGGCCAGAATGAAGTCATCGGGTTTGTTCAGGGAATACAGAATCTCATTCCGCGTTACGGTGATAACATCTGCTCCGGCAATGCGGCCTTTTGCCTCGATAAACCGCAATTTGCCGGTTCCGGGAACCCGGCTTTCGATATCATAGCCGAGTTTTTCGGTCTCGCGGTCAACAGGCTCAAACCCCAGAGAACGCTCGATGTCCATGATAATCTCACGCGCACGTGCGCCGGCTGCCTGCGTGTCTGTTGCAGATTGAACTGACGACGTAGCATTTTTTGCAGACATGACATTGAGCATTCCGGCAGGAACGATGAGCGTTCCACCGAGCACTACCGGCGGCAGTGCGGAGAGCTGCGCTTCGAGCTTAAGTTCATCCATCCGTTTATGCAGCCGGGCCTGGAGCAAGTCTGCGCGTTTGCGTGCTTCGTTTGAATTGAGGCGGGCATTGGGTTTGCCCGCCTGTTCTTGCAGTCTGAGTTCTTCAGCGCGGTGATCCCAGTAGCTGATTTCTTTGGTCAGGCGTTCTTTTGCCGCAGCTTCAGTTTTCGCTATGAGTTGAAGTTTTCCAGAACGCACCTCGGCAAGATGTTCAGGAACAACATGGGCTATCGCATACGACTGGGCTTTATGTTCCAGTTTCCGGTCGATCCATGCGCATTCAGCTCTTCCAAGAATGGCCGGGACGTCCGGCTCGCCCTCGCGCAAAGGGCGGAAATCAAGGTAAGGCGCGTAGTGTACATGATGTATATTCCCTGCAGCATCCATCTCTATATAGAGCATGCGCTTTGACACAACGCGTCGATCACCGGCGCGGGTTATGCTTGCATCGCGAATCTCGTGCTCAAGATAAAAGAGCATGCGGGGCTCAATGCCCAGATCTCGTTCATCGACCAATACGGCACCCCGGCGCAGCAAATCGCGGTGGCGCTCAATGACAAGGTCTATTGTTGCGTCGAGCAACGGGTGACCAGGACAGACAAAGGCAGCCAGAGCCTGTCCCTGCGGATTAATCAACGCCTTTTCGAATACGATGCGCTCATAACGCGGCAAAACAGGCTCCCCGACACCAATCAACCGGTCGCGGTTTCTTACCGGTGCAGGAACATGGGTGACTTCAAATCTGCGTGCCTCACGTTGACGAACGCTGCCTCCGAGCAGTTTGAATGCCTCCAGAAAGAACGATTCAATGTAGTGCGGTTGCAGGCGGCGCGCTTCGGCGCGTTCCATTTCCTCCCGAATGCGATAGACGCGCCCGGCGTCCATGGCGTCGTGCGCAAGGGCGCGCTCTTCGATTAAATCACGCAATTCTCCCTGATCAAACGCGCTGGCTACAACCTGTGTCAGCCGCAATCTCACTTCCGGCTGTTCACCATAGCGCACAGCTTCAACGAGCAGTTCGCGGAGTGGACGGCCATCGAAAATCATCTTTCCGAGTATGTCAAAGACCTGACCGCCGAGTGCTTTGCGTGCCTCTTCCAGTTTATCAAGAAGCACATGGTAGACCTCTCCCTCCCGGGTTTCTTCAGCCACCAGATTCCAGAGATGGCATACTTCAGTCTGGCCGATACGGTGAATTCGCCCGAAGCGCTGTTCGATTCTATTAGGATTCCACGGGAGATCGTAATTGACCATAAGATGAGCTCGTTGCAGGTTGATGCCTTCGCCTGCTGCATCTGTCGCAAGCAATACTTTCACTTCGGGATCGTGCTTGAAGGCCTCCTGCGTTTTCATGCGGTCTTCACGTCCCATACCGCCATGGATGCAGACAACGGCTTCCTTTTTCCCCAATAGAGTACTGATTCTTTGTTCAAGATAGGAGAGCGTATCCCGATGCTCTGTGAAGATGACAAGCTTCTGGCTGGCAGATGGTTTCAGGCAGGCTGCTGTTTCTGAGCCATACGGTGCGGGATCTTCCGCTATCTGGTCCGCAATTGCTGAGGAGGTGAAGATCTCTGACAGAAGATTTGCGAGTTCCCGCCACTTTTTGTCCTCGCCGCTTCGACGCACAGCAAGCGCAAGCGCTTCAAGGGTTCTCAACGTGGCTATCTCGGCCTTAAGTTCTTCTATGGTTTTCGCAGCAGTGGCCTGATCGAGGATCTGCTCCTCAATCTCCTGAACCTCATTATCAGGGGCATCATCCAAATCCTCGACATCGTCTGCATCAAGCACCGGGCCGTACTGTGCAATGGCAGCAGGAGCCAAAGCACCGCGCTGTAAGAGTTCAAGCTCTCTCAGCCGGTTTTCAAGGCGTTCTTTCCGGCGCCGTAATGACTGATAGATAGCCTCGGGCGAGGACGCCAGACGGCGCTGAAGTATGGTAAGGGCAAAGCCGACAGTCCCGGCGCGTTTGTCGTTCTGAAGGGCTTCAGCCCGGTTGAACTCCTCACGGACATAGTCAGTAACTGCCTTGTAAAGCTGTGCTTCAGCATCGGAAAGTTTATATGAAACGGTATACGCCAGACGTTCCGGGAAGAGATGGGTTGCATCAAACGTGAGGAGATTTTCCTTTACCATACGGCGCATGAGGTCTGAAACATCAGCAACATGAACACCATCGCGGAATTTTCCCTCGAAGCGGTCGCCGTCGAGCAGTGACATAAAGAGCTGGAAGTCTTCTTCCTTGCCGTTGTGTGGCGTCGCAGTCAAAAGAAGGAAGTGACGCGTAATCGTTGAAAGCATCTGCCCGAGCTTATAGCGTTTTGTATACTTGACCTCTCCACCAAAATAGGTAGCTGACATTTTGTGGGCTTCGTCACAGACAACAAGATCCCATCGGGCATCCGGGGCAGTCAGTTTTGCCTGAACATCTTCATTCCTGCTCAGCTTGTCGAGGCGGGCAATAACGAGGTTGTTTTCGAGAAACCAGTTGCCGGTTCGTGCTGCTTCGAGCTTGTCATTGGTCAGGATATCAAAAGGCAGTTGAAACCTGCGATACAGTTCGTCCTGCCACTGTTCGGCAAGGCTTCCGGGGCACACAATAAGGCAACGATGCAGATCGCCGCGCACGATTAGTTCCTTGATGAGTAGTCCGGCCATAATAGTCTTTCCAGCGCCGGGGTCATCGGCAAGGAGGAAGCGCAAAGGCTGGCGCGGTAACATTGACTCATATACTGCGGTAATCTGGTGCGGTAAGGGTTCAACCATGGAGGTATGCACTGCCAGCACTGGATCAAACAGATGGGCCAGGTGTATGCGGTGAGCTTCGGACACGAGGCGGAAAAGATAGCCGTTTCCGTCAAAGCTCCAGGGGCGACCTTCTGCTACAACCTCAATTCTTGTCTCATCGTGACGATACAGCAATTCATTGGCAATCCTGCCGGACTGGTCTTTATAGGTGAGCTCAAGCGCTTCGGAGCCAAACCACTGCACATTGACTACAGTGATAAGGCTGTTCGGCAAAATGCCCCGAACCGTTGCATTTGGCTTCAGATCTTCAAGTTTGCTCATACTGGTTCCTTATCGCTTCTTATATGTGTAAAAGCTAAGCTCTTGTCGTACAGTTTCCGTGACTGAAAGAAATGGCAGTCAGTCTAACTGATTGGGCAAGATGTTTCACCACAAAACAAGCCCGGGAGGAGAACATGGCTACCGACAAGAAGATAGCACAGAACCGATTGACATTACTACAGCTTGCTGAGCGGCTTCGCTCCGGGCGGCCCAGGCTTCAAAACCATGGGGGTTTCCGGCAGATTTTGATAAAGCAAAACGACTCTAAGCCAAGCTCAGAGCCGTTTTCTGCAAATTATCAGCGCCTTGCAAAACCCTGAAGCCGTTTTCCTAAACCTGGTGTCGCACGTTCGAATCGTGTCGGGGGCGCCATTTTCTATACGTACCATTAAATTTATAGCGTCGCCTCCAGTGCCTGCGCCGTCCGCAGGACATTGCCGAGTTCCTGCTCAGCAAGGGCATTGAATACTCTCCGGACATCGGCGCGGTCCGAGAATCGTGCAAGGCGCAAATAGTGATCATACGCAGTTGCACTCATGGCTACAAGCATCTCCAGCACCTCTGCCACTGTTCTGCCCTTTGCCCATCGTTGCGCATCCGGGACACGAATACAGCCGGCCATTACGCCTTCACAATGAGGACCGGCACAGACCGGAAACATTTCAGGCGGCACTCCCATCAGTTCGCTGCAGCATGTCTTCAGAGATTCTCTGGCAGACTCTCTGCCCTCTATGAGTCCTGAAAGCAACGCCTCAAAATCACCGCTGATATCTGCCCGCAGCCCCCGGAGAAAATCGAGCGTACCGGTTTCAAGCGACCATGCCATTGTCAAGAGTTCATGGGCTGCCAGCGACCCCGGAACACAAAACATGGCAGCCTCGGGCGAGCCGCCGGCAACAATCCCCTTGTAGGCAAGGATGCCGCCATCCATATTCAGGACCTCCCTGAATCCTGCGGACAGAAGCATGCCGGCTGCCGAGAGGCTGCGATTGCCGGATCTGCAATAAACAATAGTCTTTTTCCCCGCATCGAGTTCCCCGAGCCTCATCTGCAGATCGCTGAGCGGGATCAGAAGAGCTCCGGGCAGATGACCTTTCTCATATTCGGCAGGCTGCCGGACATCCAGCAGTGCATATAAATCAGATGGCAACTGCTCAATAAGTGCGTGGACATCCGGCGTTGTAATTGACGGAGGGCGCCGGAAAAGATCAGATATCTCCATGTCGATGCCTCTCTTCAATAAAATGTGCGCTCATGCCTGAGGGAACTATCGTGTAGCAAAAAAAGGCCGCTTCTATCCGCCCGCTTTTTTAGGTCTGAACCCCAGGTTCCCGAGATGGATCAGAATCGCATCGCGATGATCGCCCTGAATTTCGAGCGCTTCGTCTTTCAGCGCTCCGCCCGTACCGAATTTCGACTTGAGCTGCTTCATAAGGAAGTCTTTCTCTTTCGTCCCTATCTGCAACCCTTCAATGACGGTCACCGATTTTCCGCCGCGTCCCTTCCGGTCAAGCCTGACTGTGACTTTTTGCTGAACCGCTGAAACTGCGGTGATTTCGCCCTTTTGTATTGATGGCTCCCCTCGGGAAATATCCTGCTCGGTTGAATAGACAAGACTTGTTCGGTTGTTTCGCATAGCTGATTTTACCATAGCGCGGGCGCAGTGATGCAGCATGCCGAAGTGATTATTTCCCTGAATTTTCCTGTGCTTTACAAACTGTTTTGTGCTAAGCTACCTTAGCTTTGGAGCGGTATGGAAACCCGAACCTCGCAGAGGCTCTGGGGTTTATTTCTGCGCAAGCACTAAGGAGGCGCTATGGCAAAGAAAGTGTATGTGGGGAACCTTCCCTACGCAGCGAGCGATGAAGATCTGAACACCATGTTTTCCGCATATGGTGCAGTTGATTCTGCTCGCGTTATTATGGACAACACAACTGGCCGCTCAAAAGGATTCGGTTTCGTTGAAATGGCGTCTGATGATGCTGCCCAGAGTGCCGTTGCGGCATTGAACGGTTCGATGTTTAAAGATCGGACTCTCACGGTTTCCGAGGCACGTCCGCAGCAGCCGCGCGAGCGCAGAGGCTTCGGCGGTGGCGGCGGCGGTCGCCCAGGCGGTGGCGGCGGTTACGGTGGCGGTCGCCCAGGCGGTGGCGGCGGTCGGGACAGGAGATAACCTCCTATTGAATGTTAAAGTAAGCGGCAATGATGTCGATCGGGCCCTTAAAGAGCTTAAGAGAAAGCTCCAAAAAGAAGGATTATTCAGGGATGTAAAAAAGAAGAGTTTCTATATGAAACCTTCTGTAAAGGAAAAAGAGAAGCAGCGGGCAGCACGCAAGAAACGGATGAAGGCCATGCGATTTCGCCGCTCTTACTCCTGAAGCTTCTTCCGGTTTTTTTCTTTCTTGGAAAATATTCACACAGGCATTGTGCCAGGCAGAAGCCGGCATGATGCCTGTTGACTGTTGCATGATTGTTCACAAAAAGAAGAGCGCGCCTCAGGGCGCGCTCTTCTTTTTGTGAACCGAATGACTGACCGCTATTTCAGGAACGAGCAGATATAATCAGACAAGGTCTTTACGCGAACCTTGAACAGAGCATTCGCAGGCACATCAAACGAGTCGCCGCCCGTTACCGGTTTCCATTGATTCGACCCCGGCAGCAAAACATCCAGTTCGCCCGACTGGATCTCCATAATCTCGCGGTCGGCGGTCGTAAACTCATATTCTCCCGGCAGCATAATGCCAAGGGTCTTTCGGGAGCCGTCCTCAAACTGAACGGTTCTGCTGGTTACTCCACCGCCGAAAAAGACATTCGCTGTTTTTGTTACGGTTACATTTCTGAATTCAGACATAAAACCTCCTGCATGTAGTGAAAAAAATTACTCTCCCGCAGTTTCCTTGAAGGCATGTGAACAGCAGAGGAGAAAGGCAAGCATTCTATCAAAGTTACTGAAACTCCACGACACACCAGCGAACCCGGTTCCGGCCTTCATTTTTTGCCTGATACAGAGCCCTGTCTGCGCTTTCGAGCAGAACATCGCTCGCTGCAGCCTCCTTCGGCTTCCCGGTTGCAGCGCCGACGCTGATAGTCAAATATGGCGCAATGCTGGAATCTTCATGCGGAAGCTGCATCTCAATCAACTTTTCACGCATCGTTTCGGCAATCTTTATAGCTCCTGCGATCTCGGTATTGGGGAGGATGGCGACAAACTCCTCGCCGCCATAGCGCGCTATCATATCTCCCAGACGCTGAAGCACTCCTCTCAGACACCCGGCAACGCGCTTCAGGCATTCATCACCAGCCTGATGACCATAAACATCGTTGTATGCCTTAAAAAAATCAATATCCATGAAGAGCACAGTCAGCGGCTGTTTTTCACGCGATGCGCGTCGCCATTCTGCCTCATAGACATTATCAAAATGGCGCCGGTTGGCAACACCGGTCAGGGCATCTTCGATTGAACACCGCTTGAGCACTTCTTCTGCCTGGCGCTGCATCAGGATAGCCCACATGGTGTGCATGAAAAGACCGAGCTGAGCAATATCAGTTTCATCATACGGAACGGGTTTATTGCAGACGCCGGCTATCGCAACAATCCGTTTATGGTCGAAGACCGGAACGCTGAGATGGCGCGTAACGGGAGGGTGCCCTTCGGGGAATCCATTTATCAGAAAGTCTGCCCCCATATCGTTGTGAATGATTGGCCTGCGCTGGCGAAAACTGTCGGTCCAGATTCCTGAACTCATTGCGGCCGGATTATGCAAAAGAGCCTCACGGGAACATTGATGGGCGGCTTCCCTCGACCAAAGCAGGAGATCCGTGCTCCCGCGATCTTCGTTTACAAAGTGAAGATACCCAAACTTGCTGCGCGTCAGGCTGACTGCCTCTTCAACAGCATGCTCTCTGATCTCCGCTTCAGACTCGTGCGTCATTTGACTCAAATGAAGCAGTGACTCCAGTCGCTCTTCATTCAGCAGAAGGGTCTCCTGCGCCTGGCGCAGCCAGGTAATATCCTGCCCGAACACAGCGATTTTCGCCACATCGCCGTCGCTGTCGCAGATCGGATACATGGAAAGGGAGATAAATCTTCCATTGGATTCATCTTCCATCCGCAGCCCTTTTTTTGTCTTGATAACTTCATTAATGCGGACTCGTCTTCGCTGAATATCCTCCATCGGAAGCAGATCGAAAAGCAGTTTCCCCCGAAGGATCTCTCCCGTCCTGCCGACATGCACTGCAAACGTCTGATTATGTTCCAGCACAAAACCGTGGGTATCGATTAGGTAAGCGGCTTCGGTAATCGCATTCAGCACGGCCCGAAATGTCTCCTCAGAAAGGCGAAGTGAGTCCTCTATCTGCCTGCGCTCCGTGATATCGCGGGCAATGGCATATGCTCGTCCGCGCTCGGGCTGTGGCCGGGAGTTCCATTCAAGCCATCGGCAGGAGCCGTCTTTCCGCACATAGCGATTGACGGCGCTGAAAACAGGCATCCCCTTGGCAAGTCTTTCGGTAAGAATTCTCTTGGTTGCATCCAGATCATCAGGATGGATGAAGTCCAGAAACGAGCGCGACAGGAATTCGGCCTCGGAGTAGCCGAGCACATTGCTAAATGCCGGGTTCACCTTCAAAAAACATGCGGCTTCGTAATCGACAACGCACATCATGTCGGGCGAGAGCTCGAAAATATTCTTGAGCTCATCCTCCGCTTTTTGGCGCGCGTTGCGTTCCTGCTGCAGCGCATGGTTCATCGCATCTGCCGTGCCAGGGCAGTTCTCCTGTTCGGTATTTATTTTCTGTTCGTCATGCATTGTATGAATTATAAAGCACCGGCACGCCGCATGCAAAGGGCATCCTGAAAAGCAGCTTTCACATCCGGCATGATTACGGCTATAATTGTTGCATTATCCTATTAACTCTATCATGGGAGCGTTATCATGAATCTGCCAAAATGCAAGACCAAAATCGTCTGCACCATCGGTCCGGCTTCCAACTCACAGGGTGTGCTGGAGAAAATGATCCTCGCCGGGATGAATGTTGCCCGCCTCAATTTCTCACACGGTGATTTCGAAAGCCACGCCAGTGTCGTTCAAAAAGTCCGCATGGCCGCGGCATCTGTCGGACGCCGGGTAGCTCTGATGGCTGACCTGCCGGGCCCCAAAATGCGTATCGGCATGATTGCTGATGAGCCGATCACGCTGAAGCACGGAGACTCATTTACGCTTACAACAGAGGAATGCACAGGAACTGCTATGCGCGTTTCCGTAACACTCAAGACGCTGCCTCAGTCGGTCCGGCCCGGCAACACGCTTTTTCTGAATGACGGACTCATTCAGCTTGAAGTCTCGGCAGTTTCCGGAAATGATATTGCATGCACCGTACTGGTCGGCGGCGAGCTACGCTCGAAGAAAGGATTGAACATCCCTGGCATCAACCTTGGCATGAGCGCCTTTACCGAGCGGGACCGCCAATGGCTGGAGGTTGCAAAAAAGCTTGATATAGACGCGGTCAGCCAGTCCTTCGTCGATTCCGCGCGGGACATTGAAGATCTTCGAGCGGCGGCGCACGCACTTGACTACAAGCCGTTCATTATTGCGAAAATCGAGCGTTTGACTGCTCTGCAAAATATTGATGAGATTCTCGCCGTTGCCAACGGCATAATGATTGCACGCGGAGACCTCGGGGTCGAAATCCCGATAGAAGAAATTGCGCTTGTCCAGAAGTCGCTCATGAAAAAAGCAAACCTGCTTGGCAAGCCGGTTATTACGGCAACGCAGATGCTCGAGTCCATGACGACCAATCCGCGTCCGACTCGCGCTGAGTCAACCGATGTGGCTAACGCGATTCTGGACGGAACCGATTGTGTCATGCTCTCAGGCGAGTCCGCCATGGGCGAGTATCCGGTCGAAGCGGTTTCGATGCTCGCAAAAATAGGGGCTGCTGTTGAACAGGCCCGGCCCGCTCACGCGGTGCGAGAGCAAATCCGCATGTCGAGCTGCAACTCAAATCCGAAGCTTTCCGACCTCATAGCGCTGAGCGTTGAAACTGCTCTTCAATGCACTTCTCCCGCGGCGGTCTTTATTCCGACGCGCACCGGCGCTACGGCCCGCAGCATGGCGCGCTTCCGCATCCCCGTCTGGATAGTGGCGGTCAGTTCGCAGCAGGCAACCTGCCAGGGATTGCAGTTCAGCTACGGCGTCTGGGCCGAGCATGAGCCGGATCATCCGGAAAGCTGGAGCGATTATGCCAAGCAGTGGCTCTGCAGGTTCGGCGTCGATGGCAATCTGGTCATCTTCACAGAAGGCCCTTCTTCCAAATACCCGGACATGAACAACAAAATGGAAATCATTGATCTGACCAGAGAAGTGTGCAGAGTTGCGGGGCAGGATCCAGGGACAAGCGGACAGAGATAGCGTTCAGCTAAAAAAGCCACGATATAACAAATATTGCTGTCGTGGCTTTTTCTCTGTCGTTTTTCCTTGCCGTGAGCCGTCCGTCTTCTGAATCGTCCCGGCTACCGGATCATTTCCCGCACAATATGCAGGTTTCGCGGGTCGTCTTCTTCGGTTTTCTTCGGGGTTTCCAGCACAAGAGGAGCCTCACAAAAAATCGGGTGACGAACCAGGCGGGCAAGCGCATCAATTCCTATGCATCCTTCACCAAGATGCTCATGCCGGTCCACTCCCGCGCCAAGGGCTTTCTTTGAATCATTCAGGTGAATGAGTTTAACCGCTCCGGCACCAAGAAGATGCACTACCTCACCCGCCAGACTGTCAAGAGATTTCTCATCGCCAATGTCATATCCCGCAGCGAATGCATGACAACTGTCCAGACAAACGCCCCCGATAAGCGGCGCCCCCACGGCTTCGATCATCTCCGCAATATCGGCGATGCGCGAGGAAATGTCGCCGCGCTCGCCGGCAGTGTTTTCGAGCAGCAGTCTGGCCTTCCACTGCTTCACCCCAGCCACCTGTCTGAGAGCCCCGACAGCACGGCGCCGGGCATTTTTCGCATCATCCTGAGACGCACTGCCCGTATGCAGCACAACATACTCAGCCCCGAGGGCATCAGCAATATCCATTTCCTGAATCAGCAGTGCCACAGACTTTTGGAGCACGTCCGGCTTCATTGCGGCAAGGTTGATGAGATAGGACGTGTGGACAAAGACCGGATTGACGTCATGACGAGCTCGCAGCGCCCTGAACTGGCGCGCCTGGTCATCCGGGATCGCAGCGGCAAACCACTGGCGGGGATTGTGGGAAAAGATTTGCATGGTCGTACAGCCAAGCTCATGCGCACGCTCCACCGCGAGATGCACACCGCCTGAAATGGATGTATGAACGCCGATTCGGCGAGACGGACTGTTCATTGCAGTTGACCTCGTTTCTGACGACATTTTATCATATACACCTATGCTTACTCCGGATAAACAACTCGAAATCATAAAACGAGGCACTACCGAGATTCTACTCGAAAAAGATCTTCTCGAAAAGCTCGCCAAATCGTACAAAGAAAACCGCCCCCTCAAAATCAAGGCTGGATTCGACCCGACCGCCCCGGATATTCACATAGGCCATACGGTTCTGATTGAAAAGCTCCGCCAGTTTCAGGAACTGGGCCATGAAGTCATCTTCCTTATCGGCGACTTCACCGGCATGATCGGCGATCCGACCGGCAAGTCCGAGACCCGCAAGCCGCTCACCAAAAACGATGTGCTGGCAAATGCAGAAACTTACAAGGAGCAGGTCTTCAAGATTCTTGACCCGGAAAAGACTCGCATAGTTTTCAACAGCTCATGGCTTGAAACAATGTCTGTCACCGAGCTTATCAGGCTTCAGGCGAAGCTGACGGTTGCGCGCATGCTTGAGCGCGAGGACTTCAAGCAGCGTTTTCAGACGCAGAATCCTATCGGGATTCATGAGTTCATTTATCCGCTCCTGCAGGGCTATGACTCTGTCGCACTGGAAGCAGATGTGGAACTCGGCGGTACTGATCAGCGCTTTAATCTGCTCATGGGACGCGAACTCCAGAAAGAATACGGTCAGCCGCAGCAGATTGTAGTCATGATGCCGCTACTGGAAGGCCTTGACGGGGTCAAGAAAATGTCGAAGAGCCTGAACAATTATGTCGGCATCTCCGAGCATCCGAAGGAGCAATACGGGAAACTCCTCTCTATTACCGATGAACTGATGATCAAATATTACGAACTCCTGAGCCACATCAGTCTCGATGAACTGAATACCCTGAAACAGGGGCTCGCAAATGGCTCAGTGCATCCGAAGAAGGCAAAGGAAGCGTTTGCGGTGGAGATTGTAGAGAGATACTGGGGCAAGGATGCTGCAGTTCAGGCTAAAGAAGAATTTGACAACATTTTCCGGAATGGAGGCATTCCCGACGACGTTCCGGTGTATGAGCTGCAGTGGGATGAAGCCGAAGTCTGGCTGCCAAAGATTATGAAGCTTGCCGGCATGACCACGAGTACCGGAGAAGCTATGCGACTGATAAAGCAGGGTGCTGTCAGCGTTGGCGATGCAAAGATTCAGAATCCTGATCTGAAGCTGCCGGCAGGCGAGTATCTCATCAAGGCGGGCAAACGGAAGTTTTCAAAAATTATCCCAAAAGCTTAAGCACCTTCAGGATGCCGCTCCTGAACCTCATGACTTCAACGACTCTCAGACGAGCAGTATTTCATTAATCTTCCCGATCAGTTTTTCCTGGGAAGTTTTTAGTTTATCAAAGAAAGCCACTGCGCCGCGCTTCTTGAGGAGTTTTCGGTCTGAAGGATTATAGTTGCCGGTCAAAACAATCATGGGAGCCTGAATCTTCGGATTGATATCCATAAATTGCAGAATCCTGAAGGCATCTACCTTCCGGTTTTTCAGCTCACTGATAACGAGATCAACCGGACCCTGTTTCAACGCATTCAGTCCTTCTTCTCCGTCATTGACCTTCACGACGTGGTAAATGCGCTCCATGGCCTGAAGCTTGAGCTTCCAGTAATGCTCATGTTCATCGATAATCAGCACGGCCAGTTTGTACCGCTCTCCCTCTCCGTCACTTTCAACGCCGATTTGATACTTGTCCATTATCTTTGTAAGCGCAATGGCGTGGTCCAGAGAGTGCCTGACAAACTTTGCTCCGAAGCCCCATCCTGTTATTACATAAACGACCCGCGCTTCAAGCTCCAGACGGAACTCATCAAGATCAATGTTCACGATAAGCTCATCGCCTCGGCTCAGCAACTCATCGGAAGCAATGAAAATTCCCTCCAGACTCAGATCAAGCGCCGTTGCCCTGATAATGCCGCCAAGCGTCACAGGGAAATTAACGTATGTTCTCTTTGTTCTGACTTTTTCCTTTACCATGCCGCCTCTGCATTCACTATTATCAGCTTCATGCGATGACTAAAAGATAGCACATTTGTCAGGCAAATTGCTCGTTTCGGAGGGAAAGCGCTAATGATGCCCCCCTGAAGAATGCCCTCCGGCAAGGACATACACGGCTTCAGCATCTCCCTGGTTTTCGAGAAAGCAGGTCTCCTCTCCCACCAAATGAAATGCGGAACCTTCACTCAGCGTGCCGGCATAATGGCCGGTCACAAGAAAATCGCCCTTAACCGCAAGAACCATTTCCTCATGTCCGCTCCCCGCCTTGAGGCGCCTGCCGGATTCCCGCGCTTTCATGACGCCGTACACCAGATAGCAGGCATGGCTTCCGGTGTCCTGACTGCCGAGAATCTGCTCGCCGTCCCCGGCATGCGCTGCCTTGTTTTTGAGCTCATGGACTTTCAGATTCATGATCGATACTCCGCATTGATTTTGATATAGTCTTCAGTCAGGTCGCAGGTCAGCACCTTTGCCGCACCCTTGCCCAATTTCAGGTTGATGAGAATCACGACCTTTTTGCTCTTCAGCCGGTCGTTAGCCTCGACATCCCTGCCGGTGGCCATCCCGTTTTTACAGACCATAAGACCGTTGAGCGAAATGTCGACTTTGCTGTCGTCAACCGCAATGCCGGAATAGCCGGTCGCGCAGATGAGCCGTCCCCAGTTGGCGTCATTTCCATAAATAGCTGTTTTTACCAGCATGGAGTTCGCAATCGCAAACGCTGCTTTTTCAGCATCAGCCTCAGTGCGGGCATTCTGAACGACCACTTCAACCAGCTTGGTGGCGCCCTCGCCGTCTTGTACAATGAGCATCGCAAGTTCGTAGCACAGCTTCGCAACGGCGGCTGCAAATACTGCATAATCGGCAGTTGCAGCCTGAATCGGAGCATTGCCGGCAAAGCCGTTTGCCATTATGAGCACGGTATCATTTGTTGAGGTATCGCCGTCGATCGTGATGCGGTTGAATGACGTCTTCACCGCCGCATTAAGTGCTTTTTTCAGAGCGGCTGTCCCGATGGCCGCATCAGTAATGATAAAACCAAGCATCGTGGCCATGTTCGGAGCGATCATGCCGGCACCCTTGCAGATTCCGGTGATTGTCACGGGCTTGCCGCCTATCTTCTTCCGTATGCTCAGAATCTTGGGGAAGGTGTCTGTCGTCATAATTGCAGCGGCAACGTCGTCAAATAAAGCATTCCCTGCTGCAGCGGCCAGTTCGGGGAGTTTGGGACGAAGACGACTCATCGGCATCGGCATGCCGATAACTCCCGTAGAACAGACATACACAGCCTTTTCAGCAACCGAAAGAGCGGCGCCGACAATTTTTGCAGTCTCCTCTGCGTCTTTCAATCCCTGCACGCCGGTACAGGCGTTCGCATTTCCGCTGTTGATGACTATGGCCCGGCCCTTGCCGGACATGATGCGCTCCATATCGAGCCGCACCGGTGCCGCCTTCACCGCATTCTTCGTAAACATGCCCGCCATGACAGCATCGGTATCACTCAGGATAAGCGCAAGGTCTTTTCGTCCCGGCTTTTTAATAGCCGCTTCGGCTGTCGCAAAACGAAAACCTTTGGGGATCGGTGTCTTTTTCTCCATGACAATGCCTTTCTTAATGATTTCAACGTCGAAATCCGCACAGCCTGCAATGTCCTGCTCCATGCATCCGGCAGCACTGAACATCGCATGCTCAGCTCTTATGGGGTAATTATACAGGAAAACAGCGCCGACTCACTTCATCAAAGATGGTATACTGACATTATTAAACTGCCTGAAAGGAACGTATGGAGACATTTAAATTAGTTTTGCCGGAGCATCTGAACCATTACGGATTCCTCTTCGGCGGCAATATGCTGAAGTGGGTTGACGAAGCAGCTTATATCGCTGCGACCATTGAGTTCCCGGGCTGCAACTTCGTCACTGTCGGCATGGATAAGGTAGAATTCAGAAAAAGCATCTGTCAGGGGTCAATTGTCCGCCTCCATGCACAGCAAAGCTCATTGGGAAGGACATCAGTGACTTACCTGGTAGAAGTCCATGCACGAGAACTACAGAAAAGCAATGAAGATATAGTCTTCTCAACACACATTACGTTTGTCTGCGTCGACAACTGCGGAAAGAAAGTAGCTATTGCTGAACGGCAGAACAGCGTCTGCCCTATCCGCTCCATGCTGCAGGGGCCACCGCAGTAATCATTAAACAAGGGAGGGATGTATTGCCATGTACACAATAGTTCTGCTCCGCCACGGCGAGAGCCAGTGGAACAATGAAAACCGCTTTACCGGGTGGACTGATGTTCCGTTAAGTGAAAAGGGGAGTCAAGAAGCGAAGAGCGCCGGACAGCTCATGAAAAAAACCGGGCTTGTCTTCGACGTAGCCTTCACGTCAGTGCTCAAGCGTGCCATCAAGACGCTTTGGCTTGCGCTCGAAGAGATGGACTTGATGTACATCCCCGTACATACTGATTGGCGGCTCAACGAACGCCATTACGGAGCGCTTCAGGGGCTGAACAAGGCCGAAACTGCGGAAAAGCACGGCATGAATCAGGTGAAAATCTGGCGGAGAAGCTACGATATCCCGCCGCCGCCGCTTTTTCCTGACGACCCGAGGAATCCGGCAAAGGATCCTTGTTATGCCGATGTCAATCCTGCAGATCTGCCGCTGACCGAATCTCTCAAGGAAACAGTCGCCCGCTTTCTCCCATACTGGCTTGAGACGATAGCACCGGTAGTAAAAAGCGGCAAGCGCGTTATCATAGCCGCCCACGGCAACAGCCTGCGGGCTCTGGTCAAGTATTTCGACAACATTTCTGAACTCGACATCGTGGAGCTGAACATTCCGACCGGCGTGCCGCTCGTGTATGAACTTGACGATGACCTGAAACCAATAAAGCATTACTATCTCGGAGATCCCGAAGAGATACGCAAGGCAGCCGAGGCGGTCGCGAACCAGCTGAAAAAATAACCGGACCCCGACAAAAACGGAAGCCCGACAAAATAAGCGGAGGCCGGGGAATTACTCCCCGGCCTCCGCTTATTCTTCTATCTTCTGACTTCTGTATTCTCCCTTTTACCCCTGCCCTGCCGATCCGAGAACATTCGTATTCTTCGCAATGATCATCTTTTTCAGCTCTTCGCGCGCAGCACCAAGGTACTTACGCGGGTCGAATTCAGAAGGGTTTTCTGCAAGCATCTTTCTGACAATCGCCGTCACAACAAGTCTGCCGTCACTGTCGATATTGATTTTGCAGACTGCCGATTTTGCGGCCCGCCGCAGCTGATCTTCCGGAACGCCGACCGCATTTTCCATCTTGCCGCCGTACTGATTGATCATCGCCACATAGTCCTGAAGCACGGACGATGCGCCATGCAGGACAATCGGAAAGCCGGGGAGGCGTTTTTCGATCTCTTCGAGAATGTCAAATCGCAGCGGCGGCACTTCTCCCGGCTTGCACTTAAACTTGTAGGCACCGTGCGATGTGCCGATGGATATTGCAAGAGAATCCACGCCGGTTTTCTTCACAAAATCCTCGACCTCATTCGGATCTGTATAGTGGGAATGCTCAGCCTGCACATCGTCTTCAATCCCGGCAAGAACCCCGAGCTCGCCTTCAACCGTCACATCGTACTGATGAGCATATTCCACCACCTGGCGCGTCAATTCAACATTTTTTTCATAGGGATGATGCGAGCCGTCTATCATGATCGAAGAAAAGCCGTATTCAATGCATGATTTGCAGAGTTCAAATGTGTCTCCGTGGTCCAGATGAAGCGCTATCGGGATCTCGCTCTTCAGTTCCTTGCGGCACATTTCGACCGCTCCCTTGGCCATGTATCGGAGGAGCGTCTGATTTGCATATTTCCGCGCACCGCTGGAAACCTGGAGGATGACAGGGGATTTGCTCTCTGCGCAGCCGCCGATAATTGCCTGCAGCTGTTCAAGATTGTTGAAATTGTAAGCGGGAATGGCATATCCTCCTGCCATCGCCTTTTTGAACATCTCTCGCGTATTGGAAAGTCCGAGCTCTGCATACAAACGTTCTGCCATAGTGCATCTCCTTCCGTCATTTAATGCGGGATCTCCCGCAGATTAATAATCAGCACCACAAAAACAAAAAGCTAAAATTATGAAATGCTGTGCCTGCATCCTGAATCCCCTATTCTGTTCCCTCCATCCGAATACCTGGCCCCTGTTTCCTGAATTCCTTATATGCATTAATCAACCCGTTTGTGGATGCATCGTGGGATGCCACGATTTGATCATGAGAAAGTTCCGGCAGAATTTTCTTCGCCAGCTGCTTGCCGAGTTCCACCCCCCACTGATCGAAACTGAAGACATTCCAGATCACGCCCTGCGTAAAAATCTTGTGTTCATACATGGCGATAAGACTGCCGAGGACGCGCGGCGTAAGCTGCCTGAACAGTATGGAATTTGTCGGCCGGTTTCCTTCAAAAACCCGGAACGGCCAGAGCCGCTTGATGTCGTCCTTCTGCTTGCCTTCCTCAAACAGGTCTGCAAGCACCTCTTCCTTGCCCTTACCAACCATGAGCGCCTCGGTCTGCGCAAAAAAATTCGAAAGGAGAATCGGATGGTGCTCCCCCAGCGGATTGTGGCTGACAGCAGGTGCAAGGAAATCCGCCGGAACAAGTCTTGTCCCCTGATGGATAAGCTGATAAAAAGCATGCTGTCCGTTTGTTCCCGGCTCGCCCCAGATGACGGGACCGGTCTGGTAATGAATGCTCTTGCCGCTGCGATCAGCTGACTTGCCGTTGCTCTCCATATTGCCCTGCTGGAAATATGCCGGGAAACGGCTCATGTACTGATCGTACGGCAAAATGACTTCGGTCTCTGCTTCATAGAAGTTGATGTACCAGATGCCGAGCAGTGCAAGAATGACCGGGATGTTCTGCTCAAACGGCGCGGAGCGGAAATGTTCATCCATCTCGAATGCGCCGGTGAGCAGCTCCTCAAAATTCTCAAAGCCGATGTAACAGGCAATGGAGAGGCCAATGGCAGACCAAAGCGAATAACGTCCGCCCACCCAGTCCCAGAATTCGAACATGTTCTCCGTGTCGATGCCGAATGCTCTTACCTTGGCAGCGTTGGTCGAAATTGCGACAAAATGCTTCGACACGACGCTCTCATCCCCCACCAGTTCCACAAACCACGTTCTCGCGGTAAATGCGTTGGTCATGGTCTCCTGCGTTGTAAAGGTCTTTGAAGCGATCAGAAAGAGTGTCGTTTCCGGAGCAATCTTCTTCAGCGTTTCTGCAATGTGCGTGCCGTCAACATTCGATACAAAATGAATGGTAATACCTGCCTTCGCGTATGGCTTGAGACACTCCGTTACCATTGCCGGTCCGAGGTCGGAACCGCCGATGCCGATGTTTACAATATCAGTTATTCTTTTCCCGGTGTAACCAACCCAATTGCCGGAACGGACCTTGCCCGAGAAGTCTTTCATTTTCGCAAGCACTCTGTTCACTTCGGGCATGACATCCTTGCCGTCAACCAGAATCGGCCGGTTTGAACGATTCCGGAGCGCACTGTGCAACACAGCGCGACCTTCGGTCTCATTGATGGCGGCCCCGCTGAACATTTTTTCAATTGCATCAACCAAATCGACCTCGCGGGCAAGCCCAAACAGCAGATCCATAGTTTCTTCCGTAATGCGGTTCTTTGCGTAATCGAGAAGAATGTCATTGAAGCGCAACGAGAATTTGTGAAACCTTGACTCATCGGCCTTGAACAGATCCTTCATATGCAGAGCAGTCGTCTTTTTATGGTGCTCTTTGAGCTTTGACCAGCTCTGTGTTCGTGTCGGATTCATACGTTTCAGCATGCCGGCACCTCCTGAAATACAGTCTGAGAAAAGAATACCACAGAGTACTGAGGTATGGGCTAGTTTCTTTGCCACCCAGGCAACATCGTGCTCATCCACTGTGTTACAGATTACGAGCCGTGCCACATCCTTCAGCAATGACGGAGAGCAGACGGCACGGTATCCATACCAAGACATGGCTAAAAAAATACCCTCACCTACTGGAACTTCTGCCGCACAGATTGATATGCTACAGGCACCGCAAAAGACTGAAAGGAGGCCGTGCATCCATGGCAGAGTCAAAGATTGTCTCAGCTGATGTTGCAGTTAGCTTCATCAAAGACGGCGGCACTGTAGCATTCGGCGGTTTTGTCGGCTCGGGGTTTGCTGAAGAGGTTGCTGATAAAATTGAAGAATCATTTCTGCAGTCCGGCAAACCGCGCGATCTGACCCTTGTCTATACAGCGGGGCAGGGAGACGGCAAAACAAAGGGACTCAACCACCTCGGGCATGAGGGGCTGGTCAGGCGTCTTATCGGCGCACACATCGGGCCTGCGCCGAAACTCCAGAAGCTTGTGCGCGAGAACAAATGCCTTGCTTACAGCTTTCCGCTGGGGGTGGTCGCTCAGCTCTACCGAGATATCGCTGCAAAAAAACCTGGCACGATAACTCATGTCGGAATCGGCACATTCATCGATCCGAGGGAAGAAGGCGGCAAGCTGAACGAACGGACGCGCCGAGATGGAGACGATCTCATTGAATTGATAACGATAGCAGGCAAGGAATATATGTTTTACAAAACACTCCCCATAGACGTTGCTATTATTCGGGGAACCACGTCGGACACGGACGGAAACATCTCCATTGAAAAAGAAGCCCTGACGCTCGAAATTCTGAACATCGCCATGGCGGCAAGAAACTCCTGCGGCATCGTCATTGCACAGGTCGAACGCATAACCCGGAAAGGCACATTGAGTCCTCGTCAGATCAGGGTTCCCGGAATACTCGTCGACTATGTCGTTCAGGCGAGACCGGAAAATCACTGGCAGACATTTGCTGAGCCATACAGTCCTGCATTCAGCGGAGAAATCAAGGTTCCGATGCAGTCGATTCCGCCGCTGGAGCTGAGCGATCGCAAGATTATCGCCCGCCGTGCGGCCTTTGAGCTTGGGCTGAACACGGTTGTAAACCTCGGCATAGGAATGCCTGAAAGTGTCGCACGCGTTGCAAATGAAGAAGGCCTGATTGATGCCCTCACGCTGACGACTGAACCAGGCGCAATCGGCGGTATCCCGGCAGGGGGTCTGAATTTCGGTGCAAGCACGAACGTTGATGTCTTGATCAGCCTTCCGGAGCAGTTTGACTTTTATGACGGCGGAGGACTTGACATCGCATTTCTCGGAGCCGCCGAAATTGATGCTGAAGGCAACGTCAATGTCAGCAAGTATGGCGCGCGCTTTGTCGGGCCAGGCGGCTTCATCAATATCAGCCAGAATGCAAAAAAGGTGATTTTCCTTTCTACCTTTACGGCTGGCGGACTCAAAATCTCCGTGCAGCACGGAAAACTCAACATTGTTCAGGAAGGCAGAGAAAAAAAACTGGTGAGCATGGTCCAGCAGAAAACCTACAGCGGCAAATACGGCATTCTCAAGAAGCAGCCGGTTCTCTATGTGACTGAACGCTGCGTTTTCGAGCTGACCGAAAAGGGAGTCGAGCTCACCGAAGTAGCGCCCGGCATTGACGTCGACAGAGAGATTCTGGCACGCATGGACTTCAGGCCAATCGTCAACAAACCTCGCCTGATGGACCCCCGGATATTTCAAACCGGCCCGATGGGCATCAAAAGCGAAGCGGCAGCCCGTCCGGCATGCCACTCGGAGATGAACTAAAATGCTCTGCGCCGCAGCCCGCCATTTGAAGCCGGGTTGCGGCATACTATTTTAGTCGCACACGATATTTAATGCAGAATTTGGCAGATACTCTTTTTTCAGCATCAATCCTGATTATATAACCGGCGATCTGCCGGACTTTTGAGATCATGCAGGTTGGAGGACTGATGAAACCGACTGCAGAGAGGCAGACACTGAAGGTATCCGTCAATACAGCCTGGTGCAAGGCATGTGGCATCTGCATCGAATTCTGCCCCAAAAAGGCTCTCGGGCAAAACGCCGATGATAAGGCAGTCTGGAAGCATCCCGACAAGTGCATTCGTTGCGGTCTCTGCGAACAGCGCTGTCCCGACTTTGCAATAGAACTTGTTGAGGAGGTGTGAGATGTCCGGAACGTTGCGGTTTATACAGGGCAATGAAGCGGTCGTGGAAGGAGCATTATACGCCGGCCTCGGTTTCTATGCAGGTTACCCGATAACGCCTTCAACAGAAATTACCGAACTCCTTGCCGAACGACTCCCGAAAAGAGGCGGCACATTTATCCAAATGGAGGACGAGATAGCGTCCATGTGTTCGATCATAGGAGCTTCGCTTACCGGAAAAAAAGTCATGACCGCCACGAGCGGCCCCGGTTTTTCCCTGATGCAGGAGGCTATAGGGTATGCAGTCATGGCGGAAGTGCCGTGCGTAGTGGTCAATGTGCAGCGAAGCGGACCCAGCACCGGCCTGCCGACTGCAGTGGCGCAGGGAGACGTCATGCAGGCGCGGTGGGGAACGCATGGCGACCACGCGATAATCGCGCTGACCGCCTCTAACCTTCAGGATGTATTCAAGCTCACGATAGAGGCATTCAACATGGCTGAAACCTACCGGACACCCGTTATCCTCCTGCTCGACGAGGTTGTCGGCCACATGCGGGAAAAGGTTATCATCCCAAATGAAGGAGAATTCGTGGTGCAACGGCTCATTACTTCGGTCCCGGAGGGCACCGATTACCATCCGTATCTTGCTCGCGAAGATGGTCGTCTGCCGATGAGCGATTTCGGCGGGGTGCATAGGTACAACGTAACCGGGCTTGTCCATGACATGTGGGGATTCCCCAGTAACGACCCAACCGTGGCATACAACCTTCTGCGTCATCTCGTCGACAAGATCGAAAAGCGGAGTCACGAAATCGCCCGCTATCAGGAACACCGGATTGAAGACGCCGACATTCTGATCGTCTCCTATGGCAGCTCAGCGCGAAGCGCCCTTCATATGATTGAAAAGGGGCGCGACTCCGGAATTCGCATCGGTCTGCTTGAACTGAATACGATTTGGCCCTTTCCGTATGAAGTTGTGCGGCGCGCTGCAGAAAGGACCGAAATCGTCCTTGTCGTGGAGATGAATATGGGACAGGTATATCAGGAGGTCAGGCGGGCGGTAAAGACAGATCGCGTGTATCTGGTCAACCGATTTGACGGCGTATTCATCTCACACAATGATATTGAAAAAACACTCAACGTCGTTATGGGAAGAGGGGTATAAACATGCCAGTCAAGGATTATCTCCGGCTTCGTTTCTTTCCTCATCTCTGGTGCGCAGGCTGCGGCCATGGCACTATTATGGCAAGCCTCATACAGGCAATAGAAGAGCTGAATCTGCTAAAAAACAATGTAGTAATTGTCTCGGGCATCGGGTGTTCCTCCCGGCTGCCGGGATACCTCGATTTTCATACGCTGCATAGCCTGCACGGCCGCGCTCTCGCCTTTGCCACCGGCATTAAAATGGCCCGTCCTGAACTGACGGTCATAGTTCCGATGGGTGACGGTGATGCATCTGCCATCGGGGGCAACCATCTGATCCATGCTGCAAGGCGCAACATTGATTTGACCGCCGTCGTCCTGAATAATTCCATATACGGCATGACCGGGGGCCAGAATTCGCCCACCACGCCGCTTGAAGCTCGCTCAACCACCACGCCGCAAGGAAATATTGATCCAGCATTTGATCTTGTCGAACTGGCCAAAGGGGCAGGCGCTTCTTTTGTTGCGCGCTCAACCGCGTATCACGCTGCCGAATTGAAACAGATGCTTATGAAGGGCATCAGCCATCGCGGCTTTTCGTTTGTCGAAGCAGTGAGCGGCTGCCCGACGTATTACGGCCGTCGAAACAAGCTCGGTTCGGGTGTTGATCTGATGCGCATGTTCAAGGATCGAACCGTACCGATGGGGTCCGAAAAGAAGAAAAACGACCCGTCACTTATAGAGCGGGGCATTTTCGTTGAAAAGACCCGTCCGTCCTATACAGACCAGTATCGCTATGTCACGCAGGGTGACTGCAAAGACAGCTGACCGGGAGGAACATCATGAGCACAAAATCGTTTGTCTTTACCGGATCAGGCGGACAAGGAGTCATCACCGCAGCGATTGTGATCGGCGAAGCTGCCGCGCTGCATGAAGGGTTGAACGCCGTCCAGACGCAGGTGTATGGCCCGGAAGCACGTGGCGGAGCAACACGTTCCGACCTTATTGTTTCAAGCGATCCAATCCGTTATCCGAAAGTGATTAACCCCCAGGTGCTGGTCTGCCTTACCCAGGAAGCGTATAACAAATTTGCGCCGATAGTGCGTCCCGGTGGGCTGCTCATTGCTGATGCATCGTTCGTCAGCACCGTCAGAAAGGCAGACGCACGCCAAATCGTACTACCCATGTTCGAAACAGTGAAAAAAGAGCTTGGCAAGACGATGGCCTTCAACATCTGCATGGTTGGATGTGTTCTTGCCTTTACCGGGATCGTCAGTAAAGATTCCGTGGTCAAGGCACTGACATCCAGAATGCCTCCCGCCCATCTGGAAATGAATCTGAAGGCATTGGATCTGGGGATTGAACTGGCAAAAGATTATGGAAACAGCGTCGCTGCCGGCTGTGGAAAAACCGCTTCGTGATACCGGCATGTAAGGTTCTGAGAAAACGTATCCGCAATGCCGACGGCGAAATACTCCGGGGCGACCTTCATACAACTCCCGGCAGCACGGAACTCGTTGTCGTGTGCCACGGGTTCGGCAAGACCTGGAACAAAAACCGACCGCTTTTTCGTTCTATCTGCGCTGCATTTCAGGCAGGCGGCGTCAACGCATTCCGTTTCAGCTTCAGCGGCCTGTCCCCGAGCGGCGGGGACGCCGAAAATTCCTCCTATTCCAAGCAAAAGTCAGACCTCGCCGCTGTCATCGCTTATTTCGCTCTGAAGTTGAAGCCGCAAACAGTCTCGGTAGTTGCGCACAGCTTCGGCAGCGTGGCGGCCATTTTGCAGTCTGCTTCAGATAAGCGCATACGGCAGCTCTTGCTGGTGGCTCCCCGCCTTGAACCTCGAAAATCGATAATTACGAAGACTATCGAGGAGCACCGCGGCAAAAAGCTTGATCAAATCATTGAGTCTGGCGCAGAGAGCTTTCCGGTTGGGCCGATTGTAATCGGCGGCATTGAGTACCGGTTCAGCAGAAAGTACGTTGAGGATCTTGTGCAGACCGATGTCCTTGCGACCATGGCAAAGATAGAGATTCCGATCACGATAATCCGGGGCTCGAACGACAAACGGATTTCCGAGGAAGAAATGCTCGATGCAGTGAAACGTAATCCTCTTGTAAGCTATGTGCGTCTTGCAGACGCGGGGCATTCATTCGGGTCACAGGCGCAGAGGAGGTCCCTGTGCGACGCTCTTTTGAGGGCGTACAACCCGCATACTCTCGAAAATCCGCCCCCATAATTCTCGGCGCGAACTATAAGTGGTATTCAGTGGATAATTGAGCCTGTAAGGATTCCGAAGGAGGAGATACAGGATGGGAAAGAAGATGAACGCACGAGACGCTACATTGAAGGTAAAGATAGCCTTTGAAGCGGCAAAGGGAGAAAAGACGATTCCGAGCCAGCGAGGAAGGTCAGCACAATGGCGCCAGTGCCTGAGAGAACTTTGATCCGCGGCTGATCAGACCCCAGACTAGTTCCTATCAGCGCTCCAATAAGAAGTTGGGCAGCCATGCCGACGATAATCTCTGAAAGCGCTGTAGCTATGCGCAGCCAAATAGAGATAAGGGTCGCGATAAGGACAAGACGCAAGCCAGAGCAGAGCTAGACCCCATCCCTCATGCATACCGACGCTTCCTTTCCGGGTAGAAAAAACTCCTACCCTCAAATGTGATGTGAGAGTAGGAGTCATCAGTTCTTTCAGGACGGTTCATGGCGAACTCCATCGCCTTAAGTCATGATTTAATTAAACAACATTATATGAACAATCCCAACACAGCGCACAGAAAACATGCGTCAAAGCAAACTTATTTCGGCACCTCGCTCAGCGAAATGTTCGATGCATCAGCTACTCCCTTGCCGTATGCCGGGTCAGCCTTCAGGCAATTACCGATATGCCGAACTTTAATCTCCATCGGCGCATCTCCCAAAGCTCGCGCTGTATTGCCAAACAGGGCTGCCTGCTGCTCCTTGGTCATCAGCCGGAAGAGTTTGCCCGGCTGCGTAAAGTAATCGCTGTCGTCCTCGCGAGCGTTCCAATGTGCAGCTGCACCGCTCAAAGCCAGCGGCGGCTCGGAGAAGTCGGGCTGCTCCTGCCACTCGCCAAAGCTGTTGGGCTCATAGCCGATAGTAGAACCGTAGTTGCCGTCCACCCGCATGGTGCCGTCACGATGATAGCTATGGAACGGGCAGCGAGCCATGTTGACCGGGATCAGATGGTGGTTCACCCCGAGGCGGTAGCGCTGCGCATCACCATACGAGAAGAGTCTGCCCTGAAGCATTTTATCCGGGGAGAAGCTGATGCCGGGCACCACGTTAGCAGGATTGAAGGCAGCCTGCTCGACCTCGGCGAAGTAGTTCTCCGGATTCCGGTTCAGTTCGAGCACACCGACCTCTATCAGCGGCGCGTCGCTATGGTACCAAACCTTGGTCAGGTCAAAGGGGTGGTAGGGAAGTTTGGCTGCCTGCTCCTCGGTCATTACCTGCACGTACATGGTCCAGCGCGGAAAGTCGCGCACTTCAATGCTCTCGTACAAATCGCGCTGATGAGTCTCACGGCATTTGCCGATGATTGACTCTGCTTGAGCATCAGTAAGGTTCTTTATCCCCTGCTGGCTCTTGAAGTGGAACTTAACCCAGAACCGCTCATTTTTCGCACTGATAAAACTGAACGTATGACTGCCAAAGCCGTGCATATGCCTGTATGTGGCAGGAATGCCCCGGTCGCTCATGACAATAGTCACTTGGTGCAGTGCCTCCGGCAAGGATGTCCAGAAGTCCCAGTTATTCTTGGCACTCCGCAGGTTCGTACGCGGGTCCCGTTTCACAGCGTGGTTCAAATCGGGGAACTTGAGCGGGTCTCGCAGGAAGAAAACAGGGGTATTATTGCCCACCAGATCCCAGTTGCCCTCCTCAGTATAAAACTTGATCGCAAAACCGCGGATATCGCGTTCGGCATCGGCAGCTCCGCGCTCACCAGCTACCGTGGAAAAACGGACAAAAAGGTCTGTCTTTTTGCCAATCTGGGAGAATATTTTTGCACGAGTATAGTTGGTGATATCATGGGTAACAGTAAAAGATCCATAGGCTCCTGAACCTTTGGCATGCATGCGTCGCTCAGGGATTACCTCACGGTCAAAGTGAGCGAGCTTCTCCAGAAACCAGACATCCTGCAGCAGCTGCGGGCCGCGGGGTCCGGCAGTTAATACGTTCTGATTGTCGGCGACTGGAGCACCGGCATTTGTGGTCAGCATCTTCTTTTGCATTGCTTTTCTCCTTTCATTCAGCTTGTCTTCCGGCAAGATTGCAGGGCAAGTCTGCCCAGGGCAGACTGAAAAACCTTTTAATTAGGAATTGTTCCTAATAATACGGTAAAAAAATACTCTTACAGATGCTTTCTGCACTCCTGGCAGAATCCATAGCATTCCAATCGAAACCGGAACGGTTCGAAGTCTGAGTTCTGAGCTATGATTTTAGTTAAAACAGAAAGCTCATCGCGATAATCCTCGACCTTTCCGCATCGGTCACAAATCAGATTCAGATGATTGGAAACATTAGTATCGTAACGGTTGTCCCTGTCGTAAAACTCAATCTCATGAATCAGATTCTCCTTCTTGAGCATCGCAAGCGTATAGTAAACAGTGGACACGCTTATGCTTGGAGCTTGCATTCGAGCCCTCTGCAGAATCTCAAAAGCACGCGGGTGAGAAGAATCACCGGCAAGAATTCGTATAATCTCGCGACGCTGGGTGGTAAGTTTATACCCCTTCTCCCTGAGTCTGTTCAGCATTCTCTCTTCAATTATCAGTGCTTTGTTTGAACCTTGCATTTTCGGAATCATTCCTAACATATCAGTTAATTTTAATCTTTGATGTCCATTTTGTCAAGAAGCGTCAGGCCGGGGGGGCTCCTCGCCTTCGATCTCGGGCTTCGCAAACCTGAGGCGCAGCGAACGAGTCAGCAGAAATGCGCCGATCAGCCCGAACATCACCGCAAGGGCATATGCGACTACCGTTGGCAGAAAAAACACAGCAAGGGCGATGATGCAAAAAATAATTCCTATGCTGAACAGTGATGATGATTCTGCTCGATGCAGGCGGCGTTTGCCGGTGACAGCAGCATTCAGGGCGCTTCCTGCCGTCACTGCACGCAGAAGAACGCTCTGCCCGCTGCTCCGGAGAATCCGGCCTCGCGGTGCCCTTGGGGGGCGATGCACTGGCCTGACCTTGTTCTTGTCAGTCAGGACCACCTCGGTTGCATTCTCCAGATCCTGGAGGAACATCTCTTCTATTTGCACAGCAACGCCTTCGTCTTCAATGACGACGTCAAGCTCCCAGTTTCCGAGCCAGCTCGAAATATTTAAATTTGTCGAGCCGACACGCGCCCACAAACCGTCGCAGACCGCTGTTTTAGCATGCATCATCGGCCCGTTCCACTCAAAAACGCGCACACCTGCTTCCAGCAGAGCCCGGTAGCTCGTTCGCGATAAATTCGCAATCCATTGAATATCGCTGCCGTGCGGCACCAACAGACGAACATCAACCCCATCCTTCGCTGCCGAACGCAACGCCTGAAGATAGGCGCTCGTGCCGAGAAAGTACGCATCGGTCAGCCAGAGATACTCCTGGGCAGCTGCTGCAATGAGGAGATCAAGACGGTACAGACTGGCTGTTTCAGGAGAAGCAGCAATAATTCGCACGGCAACGCTGCCATCCCAATGAATGCTGTCGCGGTGTTGTGTCGTAACAGCGGCTATCTCGCCTCCCGCAAGACGCCAGGCATCAGCAAACGCATTCTCGATATGAATAACGGCAGGACCGTGAATCACCACTCCGGTGTCGCGCCATGGCTGCACACCTTTAGACGGATTCCCGACCCAGGCATCTCCGATGCAGAGGCCCGAAACAAAAGCAACCGAGCTGTCAACAGTCAGAAGTTTTCGGTGGTCACGCCGGACCCATCCAAGCAATCCCGATATCCGCGGCGGATTAGCGGCCCTGACCTCACCCCCGGCGGCACGCAGCGGATTCCACATACCGCTGCACAGCGTATTCATCGCACCAAACCAGTCGTAGAGCACCCTTACTTTTATGCCCTCCCGCGCTCTGTCAGTCAGCAGGTCTCTGAAATGCCGTCCGGTCGCGTCATTATGGATGATGTACATTTCCAGATGGATGGTGGTTTTGGCCGCGCGTATCGCAGCCTCCCACTCGGGATAGTTTTCCCTGCCGTCTCTGAGAACGCGGAGCCGGTTTCCCTGAATCAGCGGCGCGCCGCTTGCACGAAGCAGCGCATCGTCCGGCAACATCGATTTCAGATCATTCGGATTATCGTTCATCGCGCCTTCACCGAAATGCGAATCTCAGCGACTATCGGGAGATGATCCGACGCAATGAGGGCAGGCCATCGCCGCGAAACATGAAGGGTCAGGATCTCCACATGTCCTGCGTAGTATATGTGATCAAGATGGAACATCGGCAGGATGCCCGGATACGTTCGCCGCCACGTCAGATGCGGAAGAAGATCAACACTTTTCAGCCGCTCAGCCAGAAGTTCCGTTGCAGGACCCTTTCGCCATTCATTGAAGTCGCCGAGAAGAATCTTCGGTCCCCGCACACGCTGGTCAGTCACAAATGAGATCACTTTTTTTGCCTGGCGGGCACGCTCTGCTCCGGACGTTCCCAAGTGCACGTTATATAAATGAACCGGATGCCCCTCCACGAGAAGGTCTACTTGCTGGCACAGACGGGACTCATAACCTCTCTGGCTGAGATCGCAGGTAAGATGCTTGCTTATGGGCAGCGCGCTCAGAACTGCGTTACCATAAGGATGGCCGCGATAGGTGCGCGCAGGAGCAAGTATCGGCACCATGTTCAGCCGCATGGCCAGTTCTTCTTGCTGCCCGGTCGTTTTTGTTCCCGGCCCGACAACCTCCTGCAAAGCAATCACGTCAGCCTTGAAAGGCTTGAGCACCTTGGCAATACGAGCTGCATCGGTACGGCCATCAAGTCCGCAGCACTTGTGAATATTATACGTCACAATTTTGAGCGTGATGCTTTTCTGCTTTCCGCTGCTCACTTGAAAAAACCCTCACTCTCTGCGATACATCCCTCGACAATGTTCAGGCCGCTTTCTTTGTAGAGTGCGGCGGTGAGCTGTTGATGATCCGGCGCAAGTTTTTCGTGCCGGCACAAAAGAAGCCTTTGGGCGTTATGAATTGTCAGATGCAGAAGCTTCGTTTCACCAACGCGATCTCGTCCTCCTTTGTAACAACGGTCCCGCGAATTCTTTCGTCAAGAACTGCCCGGAAGATTTCTGAATACTTCGGTCCCGGCGCGATACCCAGCTGCTTCAGATCCTCACCCCTGATAAACGGCTTCATGCTGCGATGTTTCAACAGGAAATCAGAAATGGCCCGCTTCCGCTCAGCGTCACGCGCAAGTGCCAGTACAAAGAGCAGCGCTTCAGTTTCATCCTGAATCAGCAGGTGATAGACCGCAACCGGATTATGCGGCTGCAGGAGGCGCATAACGCTGTCGGCAACGCCGAGTCCCCGAAGGATTTTTTCCTTTGGCTTTTCGGTGACACTCAGGCGTACAAGTGCGCTTTCCCGCTCGGCACGGTTCAGTCCGGACAGAAGCGCCATGATGTATAAAACCCCCTTGTCATACTTCTCGCCGAGATAGAGCATGTCGAACCAGGTTATAACATCATGCACCGACTGGAGCAGCGCTTCAAGCTCTGGAGTATAGGCAAGTCGCGGATGAATAACTCGCAACATCTCGAAGTCGCCGAGCCGGCTGAACGCTTTTGTCGGGTTTGTTTCCCTGCAGATGAGCTCCAGCTCATCGAAGAGACGCGAACCTGCAAGTTTGTCGAAAATATTCATGCGAATCGCCAGTTTGATCAGATTTTCGGTGTGCTTCGTCAGACGGAATCCGAACCGCTCCGCAAATCGAATTGCACGGAAGGTCCGCGTCGGATCTTCAACAAAGCTCAGATTGTGAAGCACGCGCACCGCCTTCTCCTTGAGATCGCGCTGACCTCCGAAGAAATCGATCAGGAGGCCGAAGTCCTTGCGGTTCAGGCGCACCGCCAGGGTATTGATGGTGAAATCTCGTCGATAGAGATCCTTTTTTATGGAGGAGCTTTCCACTTTCGGCAACGCAGCAGGCGATTCATAATATTCCGTTCGTGCAGTAGCGACATCAAGCTTGAAGTCTTCCTTGCTGACGACAGCGGTGCCGAAGCGCTCATGTACCGTCACCTTAGCCCCGATCTCTTCTCCAAGCCGACGCGCGAATTGAATACCGTCGCCCTCAACAACAATGTCCAGATCAAGATTGCGTTCACGACGAAGAAGATCACGCACCGACCCGCCGACCAGATAGGCTCCGCTGCCGAGCTCGTCCGCCACAGCACCTGCGCGCTCCAGAAAGGCGTACAGCGGCGGTGGCAGCTCCTCCCGCAAGAGCTGTGCAACATGACGCACATATCCAGCGGAACCGTCTCCGGAAGCCCGCGGCCCCGCACCGACCCGGCTTTTACGCAGATAATCCTCATAGAGCACCCGCAGGATGTCGGTTCGGGTAATGGCGCCTTTTACCCTGCCTTCCTCCACGACAGAAACAAAGCGCTGGTTCTGTTCAATCATTGACTTTTCGACCTCGGGCATATTCGCATCGGGAGCAACGGTAATAGCGTCCGTTGTTGCAAAGTCTTCGCAGTGGTTTCTGCCCAGCCCGTGAAAAAGCGCCTTTTCTACCAGTTCACGGGTGATAATTCCGATATAGGTATCTCCCTTTACAACTGGCAGTGCATTGACTCCGTATTTCGTCATTGTACTTTCGGCTTCTTTTATTCTGCTGTCCCACTGGATTGTTACGACCGGTGCGGTCATCACATCTTGTGCCGTCTTCATCGGTCGCACGCTTTTTTCAAGAGCAGCCAGCAAACGCTCCTCAATCAGCTCAAACGGCATATCCTTGATAGTTGCGGATGCTGCTGCGCCATGCCCGCCGCCTCCAAATTCCATTAAGGCCTTGCCAACATTCAATTCAGGCACCTTGCTCCGCCCGACGAGCAAAACTTTGTCCGCCATGCCGATCATCAGCACAACAGCATCGGCATCCTCACTGTCCAGAATGCGATGCGCAAGGTGTGCAACATCGCCGAATCCCTCCATGCTCCCCCGCGCAATCTTAACGCGGACGCCCTGCAACACCACTTCTCGAAGCGATTGCATAAGCTCGTTGAGCAGCGAGACCTCTTCCTTGCTGATCTCTTCTTTCAGAAAGCGGGATACAATGTTGAGATTCGCCCCCCTTTTCAGCAGATAGGCGGCGGCAATCAAGTCGCGCGGCGTCGTCGACGCAAACATCAGTGAACCGGTCTCCTCATATATGCCGAGGCAGAGCATTGTCGCTTCGAGCGGCGATACGACAATCTTCTTTTTCTGAATTATCTCGGTGAAAAGAGTCGAAACCGCACCGACCGTATCAAGCACCGATAATTCACCCCTGATATCCTCCGCCGTCACGGGATGATGATCATACACATGAACCTTCAGTCCGGGCTTTGTCAGAAGGTCCTTCAGTGGGCCGATGCGATCGGGGTGCTTGGTATCGACAATAATCAGACGCTTCACCGCAGCAGGGTCAATATCTTTCATGCGCTGAATAACGGCGGGATTAAATATCTCCACAAACTCACGAACCCGCTTCTCGAGCGAGCCGGGAAAAACGATGATTGCGTCAGGGTACAGTTTTTTCGCTGCTATGGCTGAGGCAAGCGCGTCAAAATCGGCATTCAGGTGAGAGGTAATGACATCCATGAGGATAGGATACCATGAATGAAGGATGATGATTGACGAGGTCTGAACTACCTGAGGACGTCATAAGCAGCACCACACACCTTGTAACTCCCGTCCGCATCAGGCGACAAGAAAACCGGGAAGACCGGAATCGCAGCGGGAATGCTCAAGCCTCAGCAGATCGGCAGCTTCCTTGAGGTTCCGCAGAAGTTCAGCTTCGCCCGCGCAAACAGGTAAGATGCAGAATCCAATCATCTGAAATCCTCTCCCCCTCTGCTTCACATGACAAGTCGAGGTCAGAGAATGTATTTAAACATCTTGGGATCCCGGTAAGCATGACACGCAGAACAGTTGGCTTTTGCTCGCTCAGGAGTCAAACGCCAGCTATGAGGCTTGTGGCAGCGCATGCAGCCTATGTCCTTTTTCCAATGCACCCCATGCTGACCAACCGAAGCCTCACTCTTGTGACATTCCGCAATGCAGGTTGCTGACCCCGGCTTTTCTTTCTTGTGCGGTTTATGACAGTAATGGCATGTCAACGACGCCATCGCTCCCTTACTGGGAATTCCGACGTGGCACTTGGTGCAGCGTGTCCGATCAAATTTCGGCAGAGGGTTCTTGATGAACGAGTGACACTTCAGACACGAAAAATCAGCACTTTCAAGGCCATGTACCGTCTTGCCCTGATGGCACTTTTCACAAGTATCCTGCGGTGAGGGGAAATCGTGCTTTGTCCCGCTGTGGCACTCCTTGCAGGCAAGCTGTTTCATTGCGACATGCCGGGCATGGCCAAATGCCCTGCTCGGAGAAACTGACCCCTGTGCCATGTCTTCAGCATGACACTTGATGCACTCCTCCCACGGCCGGTATCTGCCGTGCGTGACGCCGATTGGGTTGTTACCGGTAAGTACATAGGAGATGAGGCGAACATTCTGCTCAATATTGCCGAGTTGGTGGCATTGCTGGCAAAGAACATCGTGATGCCTGCTTTTCAGCCAGTCAGCATGTGCACCCTTCAGCTGGTGGCACTGCGAACAGAAATCAGGGTCGGTTTGAGAGTACCGGTAATAGTTAAATCCGTAAAGAAACATGCCCATGACAATGACTGCCAGGATAAAACCCTTTATGCTGTCGGATAGCGTCATACGCGGAGTCCGTTATAACGCGTATTCAGGAAATTTTCGACAGCGTCCGCCCAGACAGCATAGCCTTCACTCGTCAGGTGTATGCCGTCAATGTCGAGATACGAGCGAATCAACTCGCCGTCAGGGCCAAGGAACAGGCTATGGACGTCGAGATAGTAAATGCTGAGCTTTGACGCCATTGTCCGAAGCGACTGATTGATGCTGAGGATAAGATCCGGCTCCAGCCACATCGCAACCGGCAAAATGCTCTGCACAACGATGCCTGCTCCTGCGAATTCAGCCTTCATGCCGTGCAGAATTCGTTCATACAGCGGAAGAATGGAGTGGTAGCCGCGCCAGAGGTTATTGATTCCGGTCATAACAAAAATATAATCGGGCAAAAACAGTAATTTTGTATTCGGAAGCCGCTCCAGTAATTCCTCCACCGACTCACCGGCCACACCCAGATTGCAAACGCGGTATTCAGCAAATCGGCTCTGCCAGTCGAAATATTCCGTCAGTGAGTCGCCGATAAAAACCAGTTTTTTCATACGAAAGTTTTGCCTCCCGGGCAGCCCGCCCGCCCTGCAGCGAAAAGAAGTTATTGACGAACGCCAGCGAACTCCTCGAGCTTTTTGAGCCGGGGAATTTCACCAAGCGCGATGAGCGTGTCTCCTGTGGTGATGATACTCCGAAACGTGGGGTTGAACTCCATTTCACCGGAAGACCGCTTTATGGCGACAATAATTACCCCAAGCTCACGGCCAAAGCCGCATTGGTCAAGACTCATGCCGGAAATAGCCGAACCCTCAAGGATGATCACTTCTTCCATCTGGAGAGCGATATTGCCGCTTTTTGTTGCAAATTCGATAAAATCGACCACTGCAGGCCGCAGCACTGTCTGTGCAATGCGTAGTCCACCTATGTGATAAGGAGAAACAACTTTATTTGCACCTGCACGAAGCAGCTTCTTCTCGGAACCTTCCTCTCCAGCGCGGGCAACAATAAAAAGGCCCGGGTTCAGTTCACGCGCACTCAGGACCACGTAAAGGTTTTCAGCATCCGTCGGAAGCACTGATATCAGACCACGCGCCCGTTCTATTCCGCACTCGCGCAACAGATCATCGCGCGTTGCATCGCCTTCTATGGTAAACAGACTCTCGTCTTCAGGCATGCTCTCAGCGTTCTTTTCAATCGCAACAAACGGAATGCCGTCGGCCTTGAGTTCACGGCAGATAATTTTTCCCATGCGACCATATCCGCAGATGATGAAGTGGTTTTTCAGTTCTCGCAGTCTCTTTTCCAATCTCTTCCTCCCGAAAATCTGTTGCAATTCACCTTCAAGGATTACGCGGGCGGCGGCACTCAGCACATACGCTACTGTCCCTACACCGATAACAATCAGGACAATGGTAAATACAACTCCCCGCTCAGAAAGATCATGCACTTCCTTGAAGCCCACACTGGCAAGTGTAATAACCGTCATATAGAGCGAATCGAGGAAATTCCACCCTTCCAGGATCATATAGCCCCCCGTGCCGAGCGATATGACAAAAACAAGCATCGCGAATGCCATCAGCAGCTTGATTTGCAGATCACGCAGCAAGAGCGCAGTTCCTCCCGAAAAGCCGAACGAGCCGAAGATATAGCCCGAGAATGGGAACCATTCCAGTACACTTTACCACACACATGACAGTGAAAAAAAGCTGTTTGATGCAGCACGACATGCTCCGGAAGCTCATCCATCAATGTTTTACGCTCTTTCAACATGACGGTTCCATTGCAGAGCGAACATCGCAGTCGCTGCGGCAGGCGGATCAGCAATTGTTTTTTCAATGCGCACGCCACTTCCTGCAATTGACTTTCAATCTTTTCGCTTGCTATGTGAATACACTCACCGCACGCCTTCGATTGCGTGATGCCGTCGTCACGAGTGAGAAGACTGCTATTCTGCTGTTTTGCGAGACGGATGAGTGTATGCTCATCAATTTCCCTGCGAGTACGACGTGTCGTAACCGAGCAGCCGCAGCCATCGTGCAAGACGGTCCGGCATGACATCTGAAATGAAAAGGGGAATCTCAGACATGAGTGTCACACGTTGAAAGATGAGGAAATGGATTTGCCTGTCGAATACATGAATGCACATATGTTCCGCATAAAAAAAACAGGACAGGCGGATGACCGCCTGTCCTGCAGGAAACCTGAGAGAGCGTGCTGCCGGTTAAGCCTTCTCGATCTCTTCACCTTCAAGCTGCATCCGGTAAAAATCGCCTTTAATGCAGGTATCGCGGTAGACCGGCATGCCGGTACCTGCCGGAATAACACGGCCCATGATGACGTTCTCCTTAAGTCCGTGGAGTTCGTCAACCCCGCCACTCAGTGCTGCTTCGGTTAGAACACGGGTTGTTTCCTGGAATGAAGCCGCAGAAACCCAGCTCTCGGTCGAAAGCGATGCTTTGGTAATACCCAGAAGCATCGGCTTACCGTGCGCAGCCTTGCCGCCCTGGGCCTTGACACGTTCGTTCTCCTCGTTAAAGACCATGCGGTCGACTTCGTCACCAATGAGGAATACCGTATCGCCGGAATCTTCAATGCGAATTTTCCTCATCATCTGGCGCACAATAACTTCAATGTGCTTGTCACTGATGGTAACACCCTGCAGACGGTAGACCTTCTGCACTTCATCAACAAGGTAGCGTTGCATCTCCTTGGGACCGAGGATGTCGAGAATACTGTGCGGATTGACCGAACCATCCATAAGCTGCTCGCCGGCCTTCACCCAGTCGCCTTCGTGGACGGTAACGTGCTTGCCTTTTGGAATCATATACTCACGGGACTCGTCACCACCCTTTACCACGACCACACGCATGCCCTTGTGCTGGCCGCGAAACTCGACGATACCGTCAATCTCCGATACAGTCGCCAGTTCCTTCGGCCTGCGGGCTTCAAAGAGCTCGGCAACACGGGGCAGACCGCCGGTGATGTCCTTGGTCTTTGTCGTTTCACGCGGTATCTTCGCGAGGACGTCACCCGGGGCAACCTGCGAACCCTTTTCTACAACAATGTGTGCTCCGGCAGGAAGCAGATAACGGGCGTTATTGTTCGTACCAGGAATTTTCACGGTCTTGCCGTCGTCACCCTTAATCGAGAGGCGCGGACGCATGTTTGCCGGGTAATCGATGATAACCTTATGCGCAAGACCAGTCGTGTCATCGACTTCTTCCTTGAACGTTACACCCTCTGCAATATCACCGAACGCAATCTTGCCGCCGATTTCCGTAAGAATCGGCGTTGAATACGGATCCCACTCGACCAGGCGCTGGCCGGATTCAACCTTCGCACCGTTGTCAGCATATATTTTGGCGCCGTATACGAGAGTGTGCTTCTCCTTCTCGCGACCGGCCTTGTCGACAATAGAGATACTGGCGTTTCTGTTGAGAACAACGGAACAGCCTTCTTTTGTCTTGACCGCATTGACGTCGATGAACTTGACAATGCCGGAATTTTTCGGCATCAGAACTGCCTGTTCAATAATCTTGGTCGCCGCACCACCGATATGGAATGTTCTCATGGTGAGCTGGGTTCCTGGTTCTCCAATAGACTGTGCAGCAATAATGCCGACTGCTTCGCCAATCTCGATAGACTCGCCGCGCGCCAGATCTCTGCCGTAGCACTTGCCGCAGACGCCGATTTTGGAGTGACAGGTAAGCGCGGAGCGAATTTTGAACTTGTCGATGCCTGCTTCCATAATGCGCTTGGTAACTTCATCGTCGATATCGGTATTGCGCTGGGCCACAATCTCATGCGTGACGGGGTCCTTGAGCGTTTCGGCAACGGTACGTCCGAAGATGCGATCTTCAAGCGGAAGAATTATCTCGCCGCCTTCTATGAGAGCAGAGACCGTGATGCCGTCGCGGGTGCCGCAGTCATCCTCAAGCAGGATAACATCCTGCGCGACATCAACAAGGCGGCGGGTAAGATACCCCGCGTTTGCTGTCTTCAGCGCGGTGTCGGCAAGGCCTTTACGCGCACCATGCGTCGAAATAAAGTACTGTATCGGGGTCAGCCCCTCTCTGAAGTTAGCCGTAATCGGCGTCTCAATAATTTCACCCGACGGCTTTGCCATGAGGCCTCTCATGCCGGCCAGCTGTCTGATCTGTGCCGTGCTGCCTCGGGCGCCTGAGTCAGCCATCATATAAATGCTGTTGAATGAGCGGCTCTCTTTCAGTTCTTCTTCAGAGAGGTTCTTGCCGTCCTCCGCTCCGAGTTCTTTCATCATTTCATCAGCAACCTTTTCGGTCACATTTGCCCATATGTCGATGACCTTGTTGTAGCGCTCGCCCTGGGTGATCAGACCGTCGGCATATTGCCGCTGAACCTCGATGACATCCTGTTCAGCTTCCCTGATAAGTTCGCCTTTGGTCGTCGGAACGTGCATATCGTCGATGCAGATCGAAATGCCGGAATGCGTAGCATACTTGAACCCGAGCTTTTCGAGCTTATTGAGGAATATGACGGTTTCGCGCTTGCCCGCCACACGATAAATATATTCGATAAGCTTCCCGAGCTCTTTCTTCGTGAGCTCCTTCGTCGCAACCATGTCAAACGGGATAACCTTCGGCAGAATCTCGCCAAAAATAACACGTCCAACCGTTGTATCGACAAGCTTGCCGTTCACGCGAACCTTGATAGCAGCATGCTCATCGAGCGCTCCCGCATCATACGCCTCGGTTACATCCTCAAAATCAGCAAACCGTTTTCCTTCGCCCCTTACCTTGCTTTTCATCTTCGTAAGATAGTAAAGACCAAGAACCATGTCCTGTGTGGGCAACACGATTGGCTTGCCATTGGCCGGGGACAACAGGTTATTAACGGACATCATGAGCGTGCGCGCCTCGATCTGTGCTTCGATTGAAAGCGGTACATGGACTGCCATCTGGTCGCCATCAAAGTCTGCATTGAATGCAGTGCAGACGAGCGGATGGAGCTTGATCGCCTTGCCCTCGACCAGCACCGGGTCAAATGCCTGGATACCGAGTCTGTGCAGGGTAGGTGCACGGTTCAGGAGCACAGGATGCTCCTGAATAACCTCTTCAAGTGCATCCCAGACTTCAGGAAGTTCTTTCTCGACCAGGCGCTTTGCCTGTTTAATAGTGGTTGCAAAGCCCTTCTCTTCAAGCTTGTGGAACACAAACGGCTTGAAAAGTTCGAGCGCCATCATCTTCGGCAAGCCGCACTGATTGAGCTCGAGGTCCGGACCCACGACGATAACTGAACGGCCGGAGTAGTCAACGCGCTTGCCAAGCAGATTCTGACGGAAACGACCCTGTTTGCCCTTGATCATGTCGCTCAGGGACTTGAGTGCCCGCTTGCCTCCGGCCTTGAGCACCTTGGACTTCTTGCTGTTGTCGAAAAGCGCGTCGACCGCTTCCTGCAACATGCGCTTCTCATTTTTGATAATGACGCTCGGCGCCTTCAATTCCATCAGACGCTTCAGTCTGTTGTTGCGGTTAATGACGCGGCGATACAGATCGTTCAGGTCGGACGTCGCAAAACGTCCGCCGTCCAGCGGCACCAGCGGACGCAGATCCGGCGGCAGCACCGGGATTATATCGAGAATCATCCATTCCGGACGGTTGCCCGACTTGACAAACGCGTCGACGATCTTCAGACGCTTGGTCAGCTTGCGCTTAACGCCGATGGATGAAACAGAATCGATCTTGAGCTTAAGCTCAACAGCGAGTGTCTGAAGGTCTACTTTCTTCAGAAGTTCTCGAATCGCCTCAGCTCCCATTCCGGCTTTAAACTTGGTGCCGTAATCAAACAGATTTTTTTTGTAATCTTCCTCGTTGAGGAGCTCCTTCTCCTTGAGCGGGGTTTCGCCGCCGTCGATAACAATGTATTCTTCAAAATAGAGCACTTTTTCGAGCTGCCGGATCGGCATATCGAGCAAAGTGCCGATTCTTGACGGAATGCCGCGCAGGAACCATACGTGCGCGACCGGCGTGGCAAGTTCAATGTGGCCCATCCGCTCACGGCGGACTTTTGCCTGAATGACTTCAACACCGCACTTGTCGCAGATCACTCCGCGATGCTTCATGCGCTTGTATTTACCGCAGAGGCACTCCCAGTCCTTTACCGGACCAAAAATCTTGGCGCAGAAAAGACCGTCATGCTCAGGCTTGAATGTGCGGTAATTAATCGTCTCTGGCTTCTTTACCTCGCCGAACGACCATTCGCGAATCTTTTCCGGTGACGACACCTTGATGCGGATGGCGTCGAAGTCACGCGGGTTTTTTGGCTTCTGAAACAGTGCATAGATGTCTTCCACGTTACGCCTCCTTCGCCCGCTTTTTCTCGAGAAGCTCAACATCGAGACACAGACTCTGGAGCTCCTTGATTAATACATGGAATGATTCAGGCACGCCCGGCTCGAGTACCGGGTCGCCCTTCACGACAGCTTCGTACATGCGCGAGCGACCGCTGATATCGTCGCTTTTGACGGTCAGGAACTCCTGGAGCGTATGCGATGCACCGTAAGCTTCAAGAGCCCAGACCTCCATTTCACCGAGTCTCTGGCCGCCGAACTGCGCCTTGCCTCCAAGCGGCTGCTGTGTTACGAGAGAGTATGGTCCGATGGAACGCGCGTGAATCTTGTCCGCGACAAGATGGTGCAGTTTCAGCATGTACATGCAGCCGACCGTGACCTGCCGTTGGAACGGTTCTCCGGTGCGACCGTCATAAAGCGTAACCTGACCCGATGGCGGCAGCTTCGCCTTCTCGAGCAGGTCCTTGATTTCTCTCTCCTTTGCGCCTTCGAAAACCGGCGTCGACACATATTTGCCGAGCGCGAGTGCTGCGCGGCCAAGATGCGCCTCAAGAATCTGGCCGACGTTCATGCGGGACGGAACGCCGAGCGGATTCAGGACTATATCCACCGGAGTGCCGTCTTTAAGATACGGCATCTCTTCTTCCGGCAGAATCATCGAAACAACGCCCTTGTTACCATGACGTCCGGCCATCTTGTCGCCAACCTGCAGCTTGCGCTTCATGGCAATGTAGACCTTTACCACCTTGTTAACGCCGGGGGAAAGCTCGTCGCCTTTTTTCACACGCTCGATGCGCTCATGATAACGCGTCTCAAGCCACTTGATGTACTGATGAATCTCACCACTCAGGTCATCAATTTTGTTCTTGATCTCAACGTCATCAATCTTTATCTTGAGCAGATGATCGTCCTTGACGCGCTCAAGAGCGGCTTCCGTTAATTTCTTGCCTTTTGCACAAACGACTTCCTTTGTCCTGGAATCTTTGACTTCTTCAGTAGCCTTCAGATCCTTGAGGAGTTTTCTGATGCGATCGGCGCGTCCTTCCCTGAGAATCTTGACCTCTTCATCGAGGTCGCGCTGAAGGCTGCTGATATCGTCAGCTTCGATGCTCTTGGTGCGAGAATCTTTTTCAATGCCCTTGCGGGAAAGCACCCGGACATCGACAACTACCCCCTCAACTCCCGGCGGAACGTAGAGGCAGCTTTCCTTGACCTCTTCCGCCTTTTCTCCGAAGATTGCTCGCAGCAGCTTCTCTTCCGGCGTCAGAATGGTTTCGCCCTTCGGCGTTACCTTGCCGACCAGAATATTGCCTGCTTTCACTTCGGCTCCGGTACGAATAATGCCGCTTTCGTCAAGGTCCTTCAGCGCTTCTTCGCCGACATTGGGAATGTCGCGGGTGATTTCTTCGGGGCCAAGCTTGGTATCACGGGCTTCCACCTCAAATTCATCAATATGAATTGAGGTATAGACATCGTCTTTCACGCAGCGTTCGCTGACGAGGATAGCATCTTCAAAGTTGTAGCCGCCCCACGGCATGAACGCAACCAGCACGTTCTGACCGAGTGCAAGTTCGCCAAGTTCGGTCGACGGACCATCAGCCAGAATGTCGCCGCGTCCGACCTTGTCGCCGACATTGACGACCGGCTTCTGGGTCATGCAGGTTCCCTGGTTGGAACGCTGGAACTTCACAAGCGGAAAGATGTCGACGCCGCCGCCGCGTTCAGCAACCCGGACAACGACGCGCGACGAATCAACGCTCTCAACAGTGCCGGCGCGTTTGGCAAGCGTGAGCCACCCGGAGTCGCGCGCGGCAGCGTGTTCCATTCCGGTTCCGACAACCGGCGCTTCCGGCCGCAGCAGCGGGACTGCCTGGCGCTGCATGTTCGAACCCATGAGTGCTCTGTTCGCGTCGTCGTTCTCAAGGAACGGAATGAGCGCAGCCGAAACGCCGACAACCTGCTTCGGCGAGACGTCCATATATTGGATTTCCTCAGGGGTAACCATCTTGAAATCGCCGCCGACACGGGCAGATATTGCTTCACCGATCAGCTTGCCGTGTTTGTCATGCGGGGCCGCGGCTTCGGCTATCATGTGCTTTTCGCCTTCGAGAGCGGAAAGGTATTCGATATCATCGGTAACCTTACCGTTTGCGACTTTGCGGTACGGAGCTTCAATAAAGCCGTAGTCATTAATCTTCGAGTAGCTTGCAAGCGAGGTAATAAGACCGATATTCGGACCTTCCGGCGTCTCAATCGGACAAATACGCCCATAGTGCGTCGTGTGAACGTCGCGCACTTCAAATCCCGCGCGTTCACGGGTCAGACCGCCCGGGCCGAGGGCCGAGAGACGGCGCTTATGCGTAACTTCAGACAGCGGGTTGGTCTGGTCCATGAACTGGCTGAGCTGGCTTGAGCCGAAAAACTCCTTCACTGCCGCCAGGACGGGCTTTGCATTGATAAGATCGTGCGGCATCGCCGTATCGAGCTCAGTAATCGTCATCTTTTCCTTAATAGCACGCTCCATGCGGACAAGCCCGATGCGGAACTGGTTCTCAAGAAGCTCTCCGATACCGCGAACACGGCGGTTGCCGAGGTGGTCTATATCATCCACTTCCCCCCTGCCGGTTCTCAGGTTAAGGAGGTATCGGACGATTTCAATGATGTCAGTGTCAGTGAGAACGCGCTTTTCAAGCGGCGTATCAAGACCGAGCTTCTCATTCACCTTCAGACGTCCGACCACGGAGAGATCATAGCGCTTCGGATCGAAAAAGAGCCCGCTAAACAGTTCGCTTGCCGCACTTTCCGTTGCCGGCTCGCCAGGACGGAGTTTCTTGTAAATCTCTTTCAGTGCCGCCTTCTGGTCGCCGACCTTGTCGGTCAGAAGTGTTTCACGCAGCGACGGCAGATAATTGACATTGTCGATGAAGAGCAGCGGCAAAGCGGTAATTTTGGCATCGACAATCTTGAAAAATACATCTTCCGTAATCTCCTTGTTGCCGTCCAGAATGATTTCGCCGGTTCCTGGGTCGACAACATCCGACAGAGTAATACGACCGACGATCTCAGCGCGGGAGATCGGGATTTCCTTGATGCCGGAATGCTCCATCTTCTTCAGGGCATTTTTGGTAATCTTGCTGCCTTCCTTGACAAGGATTTCCTTGCCGTCCGGCGACGTAACGGACTGCTTTACACGGATACCGCTTAACACTTCACTGAGCGGACGGAAATAGGTTTCTTTATTCCTGATTCGAATCTGCTCGACCGGATAGAAGGTCTTCAGCAATTCTTCATTGGAATAGCCAAGCGCTTTCAGAACAATAGTCGCCGGCAGTTTGCGCCGGCGGTCGATTCTTACATAGAGAAGATCTTTTGCGTCGAATTCGAAATCAAGCCATGACCCCCTGACCGGAATGACGCGTGATGTATATAAAAGCCGGCCGCTCGCATGGGTCTTTCCCTTGTCGGGAGCAAAATAGACACCGGGAGAACGATGCAGCTGGCTGACGATTACACGCTCGATACCGTTGATAATAAAGCTGCCGGTATCTGTCATTATCGGCATTTCGCCGATATAGACTTCCTGCTCCCGCGACTCTTTCAGAATACGGGCATTTTTTTCGTCCTTGTCCCATATATTGAGACGTACTTTTATTTTGAGCGGCGCAGCATAGGTAACACCCTTCACGATGCACTCCCTGGGTATTACTTTACTCTCCGCCAGCATATAATGAATAAATTCTATCGATGTAGTATCATTGTAATCCGTGATAGGGAATACACTGCTGAACGCAGCCTGGAGTCCCTCATCACGACGCTTGTCGGCCGCAATGTCCTTCTGCAGAAACCGATCAAATGACTTTCGCTGAAATTCAACCAGATATGGCACGTCCAGCACCTGGGCCACCTTGCCAAAATTTAAGCGCTCACGTAAAAGCTTAGCCATGGCTCTCCTAACATTACATTATCGGTGAAATGGTTTGTCCGGGGTTCGGCTTTCGGGGACGCCGACTCATCCGGCGTCCCCGCAGATTCTTGTCAAAACAACTACTTGATCTCGATCTTCGCGCCCTCGGCCTCGAGCTTTGCCCTCATGGCATCTGCCTCTTCCTTGGAGACACCCGTTTTCAGCGCCTTCGGAGCGCCGTCAACGACATCCTTTGCTTCTTTAAGCCCTAGTCCGGTCAACTCGCGGACAACCTTAATGACCTGAATTTTCTTGTCGCCAGCTGCTACAAGAACAACATCAAATGCGGTCTTCTCTTCCGCTACCGGAGCCGCCGCCGCTACCGGAGCCGCCGCCGCTACCGGAGCCGCCGCGGTAACTCCGTAACGCTCCTCGAATTCCTTGATGAACTGAGACATGTCAAGAATGGTCATGTTGTCGATAAACTGAAAGACATCCTCTTTGGTAATAGCCATGATGCTGAATCCTCCTTAGACACTATTCATAGTTTTTATGCTGTTATTATGCTGTCTTCCTGCTTTTTGCTGCTTCCAGTGCATATCCGAGCTGAGCAACCGTAGCATTGAGTGCTGCGGCCAGTTTCTGGGCCGGGGCCTGCATGACGCCCGCAAGCATGCCGAGCAGAACCGGACGTGCCGGGAGCTTCGAAATCTCTTTGGTTTCAGCCGCAGAGAAAAGCTTGCCGTCCAATACACATCCTTTGACAACAAACTTGTCGTTCTTGACTGCAAAGTCAAACAATTTCTTTGCCGCGGCAACCGGGTCGTCATAGCCGAAGGCTATGCCGGTCGGACCGATGAGCGACTTTTCTGCAACTTCAAAGGGAGTTCCTTTTGTGGCAAGCGAAACAAGTGTGTTCTTGCAGATCTTGTATTCGGCGCCGACTTCCTTCAGCTGCTTGCGCAGGTCGGAAACCTGTGCAACAGTAAGACCCTTATACTCGGTGAGAACTATCGCTTTGGATTTCTGCAGACGTTCCGTCAACTCGCCAATCTGTGTAGTTTTTTTCGCTTTGGTAATCAGATTGATCCTCCTTTCCCAGAGACCGTAGATGTTTTTCGTTGAAAAACTCTGTCTTCAACTGTCTCGGCAGGCGGTGGATCCCATTAAACGCCCCGTCTGATGCGACGGGACTGCTACCTGCTGTCTCTGACCTTCTGAAAACAGGCAAAGCCTGTATTTTTAAATAAAAACAGAGAGGCCGAATAGAGAACACTTCTCCCCTGCTCGTCTCTGCAGCCCGCGCCGCAAATAACTGCTATGCAATCTTCAGCTTTGTTACGTCTACTTTAATACCTGGTCCCATCGTGGATGAAACCGAAATCTTTTTGATATACTTTCCCTTCGATGTTGCCGGCTTCGCACGGCTGATGGAACGAATAACTGCGTTCACATTCTCAACCAGCTTCTCACTATCGAATGAGACCTTGCCGAACGGGATATGAACAATACCGGCCTTGTCGGTTCTGTATTCGACCTTGCCGGCCTTGATTTCCTTTACCGCCTTGCCGACGTCGAATGTTACGGTTCCGAGTTTCGGATTCGGCATAAGACCCCGCGGACCGAGAACCTTGCCCAGCTTCCCGACAAGACCCATCAGTTCGGGCGTTGCCACTGCCTTGTCAAAGTCGAGCCAGCCGCCCTGGATCTTCTCTACGAGATCCTCCGCTCCGACGTAATCAGCCCCGGCATCGGCAGCCTCTTTCTCCTTCTCGCCCTTTGCAAAAACAAGTACGCGAACCGTCTTGCCGGTGCCGTGCGGAAGCACAACCGTGCCCCTGACAATCTGGTCAGACTTTCTTGGGTCAACTCCGAGATTGAACGTAATATCAACGGACTCGTCGAATTTAGCGAACGCCGATTTCTTGACCAGCGAAACCGCATCATCGATGGCGTAATCCTGAGTAAGATCTAAATCTGCAACAGCTTTTTCCATCTTCTTGCTCATGCTGTCTCCTCCTATCCCCGGATGTCCACGCCCATGCTGCGCGCGGTGCCCTTGATAATTTCCTTGGCCGCTTCAAGTGAAGCGGTGTTCAGATCGGGCATTTTGGTCTTCGCGATCTCCTCGACCTGAGCTTCGGTAAGTACGCCGACCTTGTCTTTGTTCGGCGTTCCGGAGCCCTTCGGAATGCCCGCTGCCTTCTTAATCAGCTCGGATGCAGGCGGGGTCTTGAGAATAAAGGTAAACGAACGGTCGTTATAGATGCTCAGAACCGCCGGGACAAGGGTGTCGCCCATTTTTTGTGTTGCAGCATTGAACTGCTTGCAGAACTCCATGATATTAATGCCATGCGGACCAAGCGCCGGACCTACGGGCGGCGCCGGATTTGCCTTGCCCGCTGAAATCACGAGCTTAACCTGTGCTGTTACTTCCTTCTTCTTCGCCATGCATTTCCTCCTAGCTGAATCCTTCTCGTGGTTACGTCTTTTCGACCTGTGAGAACGCTAGTTCTACCGGTGTTTGGCGACCAAAAATGCTCACCATGACGCGCAGTCTTCCGTGGTCCGTGTCGACATCGTCAACATACCCAAGAAAACTGCTGAACGGACCATCCGTAATACGGACACTCTCGCTCTTTTCATATTTTGTCCTGATAACCGGAGCCGGGCCCTTTTCCAATTGCTGCAGGATGACATCGACTTCTTCCTGCGGAATCGGAATCGGCTTGGTCCCCCCGACAAAACCGGTAACGCGAAGCGTATTCTTTATAAGATGCCATGTCTCGTCATCAAGCTCCATTTCGACAAGAATATACCCGGGATAGAACTTCTTCTCGGATTCTTTTTTCTTCTTGCCCTTGAGTTCGATAACACGCTCCATCGGAATCAGAATGCGCGTAATCTTCTCATCAAGTCCCTGCTGGCGGACCTTCTCTTCGATGGCGATCTTTGCTTTTTCTTCGAAGCCGGAATAGGTATGAACAACGAACCAGTTTTTTGCCATGCCGTTACCTGATCATCAAGTTGACAATCTTTGCCAAAATGAAGTCGACCCCGCCGAGATAGAACGACATCGCGAAAACGGTAACGATGACGACCCATGTGGAACCAATCAATTCTGCCCGTTGCGGATAGTTGACCTTTTTGCCTTCAATCTTGACTTCATTAAAAAAAGCTTTGATTCTTGCTATCATTCCTGCTCCTTCCCTTGACTCTGGCAAGAGATGGCAGGCCAGGAGGGATTCGAACCCCCAGCCCTCGGATTTGGAGTCCGATGCTCTAGCCGTTAGAGCTACTGGCCTATTTCTACGCGCCGCCTCTTTAAGTCAGACCAAACCCTGACTAGGACTTGGTCTCCTTATGCATCGTATGCTTCTGACATTCCCGACAGTACTTTTTGCGCTGCATTTTTTCGGTTGTGTTTTTCTTGTTCTTCATCGTTGAATAATTTTTATTTTTGCACTCAGTGCACTGAAACAGAATGATTTCTCTCATAATTTACCCCAGCACCTCGGTCACGACGCCTGCACCAACCGTGCGTCCGCCTTCGCGAATTGCAAACCGAAGCTCTTTCTCCATAGCTATCGGGGCAATCAGTTCGACCGATACTGCAATGTTATCGCCAGGCATG
>WSNO01000010.1 GCA_009773415.1 Nitrospirota bacterium
TAATGCGGTTTAAGAAACCAACAGGGACGCCATCCCCCGCTATCACAGTAAGGATGGCAAGCCGACGCGGGTTCGATGCGTTCGGGCTTATTGAACACCTCTCTCATTTGGGAAATCTATTCGGTTGAAAAAATGTTCGTGCAACGGACTCATAACATCTCGATATGCTCCGCAATCTTTCTTCTTGTTTCTTCTCTTGCTCCCCATCCGCAGTGATGCCCAAACTCTGTCTTCAGCAGGCTAAAAAAACTCTCCATCAGCGCATTGTCGTGGCAATTGCCTTTTCTGTCCCCGACGCTCTTATGCCAAACTGTACAAGCCACTTTCTACAGGGAGGAGCGCAATGCAGGCTGCCCCGTCTTGAATGATGGATCAATCCCTTTGCATTAGTCCGCCAACTGCTTGAGCGCGCGCTTCACTTCTTCGAGCTTCTCGCCGGCACGGCCGAACTGCCCCTTGCCCTGCAGTTCCTGATAATCGGCAAGGGCTTTAGCCGCCTGCCGCGCAAGTTCGCTCATGCCCGGTTTTGCTGATGCCGGCAGCGTATCCCTGGTGGTGCCCGCAAGTGAGACTTTCTTGTTCGCCATCATTGCGGTCAGCGCCTCTTCAAACGTCGAGCCGAACCATATTTCTTCTCCCAGACTGACGATAACGCGCTTCAGTTCTGGCATCCTGCCGACCTTTGCCTGCAGATAAAGCGGCTGGACATACAGCATGCGATTGCCCTGAAGCGGAACGGTTATCACGTTGCCGAACACCAGTTGAGAACCTTGCTGATTCCAGAGGCTGATATCCTTGGACAGGGTCTCCTGCTGGTTGATTCGGGCGGTAAACTGCATCGGGCCGGTTACCAGTTGGTCTTTCTGGAATTTTAACAGCATCAACTGCCCGTATTTATTACCGTCGCAGCGAGCTGCAAGCCATGCGGCCATATTCATTCGAGGCTCTTTTGCGCTCGTTGTCAGCGGAGAGAACGGTCGGATCAAGACATATTCTTCCCTGGCCGCTCCCGGCAGCTTTGTGACGACGTAGTACGGGATTATCGGTGCAACCTCTCCGTGTGACATCTCGGACGAGGCCTGCCAGGCATCTTCCTTGTTGTAGAATGTCGATACATTGTTCATGTGATACAGGGCATATATATCTCCCTGTATGGTGAACATATCCTCAGGATATCTGATATGCGCCCGCAGGGCCGGCGGCATCTTATCGCCCGGAATAAACATCTCCGGGAATATCTTCTGAAATGTTCTGATAATCGGATCCTTCTCGTCAAAGACGTAAAACGATGTCTGCCCTGTGTAAGCGTCGACAACCACCTTGACCGAGTTTCGAATATAGTTGAGCCTGCCTCCCTTGATCTTGGCGGGGGTGGAATACGGGAAATACCGACTGGTCATATAAGCATCCCAGATCGTGAACAGGCGGCCGTCATGAACGACCTGATAGCGATCGTTGTCAAACCGGAGAAACGGGGCCAGTGTTTCCACTCTTGTCTTGATGTCGCGGCGCCAGAGCAGTTTGCTGTCTGGTCCGACTTCGTTTGCAGTAAGCAGTTTGACGCCGTCAAGCTTCCACGCAAACAGCAGCTTTCTAATGAAGGAGTTGATATGTATCCCCCCGTCGCCTTCATAGGCATATGTGGCGTTTGTATCGCCTAACGGGTAGTCAAATTCCTTGTGGCCGGTGTTGACATAGACGTGCTGGTGTGTGGCTTCACCAAAATAGATGCGGGGCTGGCGAATATCGATCTCCTTATGCCGGGAAACCGGCGGAATATCGCGCAGCATATAGTCAGGTGCGCCGTCCCGCGTGAAACCGTTGGTTGCAGTTGCCACGGCGCCGAACCCATGCGTATACACCAAATGCTGGTTCTGCCATGTTCGCGACTGCTCGGGGAGCTTGGTGACATCGAGTTCACGGGGCGCCCACATGAGCTGAGTGGTTTTCCCGTTAATGGTGTAGCGCACAACACTGACATCCGGGAATGAGTAGTAGCTGCGAAATGCCTGGTACTGACTGTTGTTTGTCTGGAGCACACGCCAGTCCCATATCCGGATATTTTCAAGCGTCACTTTATTCTTATCAATAATGTCTGTAGTCGGGGCATCTGAAGTTACATTGAAGTCAACCGACTGGATGTGTTCCGGCGTTAATCCATAAGCAATCTGTGTATATTGTATGTTCTTGGCAATATACTCACTTTCAAAAGCCAGTTCGTTGGAGCTGACCTTCCAGTGTTGCAGCGCATACACGAGGATTCGGTCGCCGGTTGTCAGCGTGACTATCATTACTATGATGCCGACGACCGTGGCGGCAAAGGTCTTTAACGACGGACGGATTATCGCAAAAAAAGCAACAGCGGCAGTTATGAGCCCTATTGCAAGCACGATATTGAAAGCCGGCAGGCTGATGTTGACGTCCGTCCATCCGGGTCCAAAAACAACACCGCGCGGCGAATACAGAAGATATAGCCGTTGAATGTAGACGTAGAGTTGTCCGATGATGACCGCAAAAAACACGAGCACCGGAATAACCCGGGACGACAGTGCTTCCGCAGGGACTTCCATGGTAACGCCGACGGAGCGCAAGTGCCTGAATTTATCAATCTTCTGCGCGATTGCTTTCAGCGGCGAAAGGCCGCTCATAAACACGCTTGCAGCAGTGAGCGCAAATACTCCAAGCAGCCATCGGTAGACAAGTTCCAGGACCGGGAGCGTAAATACATAAAAGCCGACATCATTGTTGAACAGAGGATCGGCAATACCAAAAGGTTCCTGATAGATGGCAAGGAGCAGTTGGGTTGTGCCGGTCGATGCCGCGATTGCGCCGATTGCTATGGACCCGAACCCGCAGATAAAAAAACGGAGCATCGCAACAGAACTTCTCGACTGTCCTGAAGGCTCAACAATCCTGGCTGCCAGCAATGGGATGATAAAGGTAATAACAGTTACGACAATGAACGTGACGGCCTGCGCCGCGAGCAGTTGCCAGAATCGGTCACTGTGTCCCAGATCGGTGAACCAGAGGAGGTCGGCCCAAAGGTTCATGGCTCTCGGTCCGGCTGAGAGCAGCAACAAAGCCAGCATTCCTGAGAAAATTAAGGACTTATGAGTCCTTTTGATTAAAAAGGGAACGAGCGCAATGGCAATGACCATAATGAGCAGCAGAAAGTTCAGCATTCTTCCTCCATGGAGTCTACTCGCATGTACTTATAATACAGCATAGAGAGCGTCTCACAGAAATCCGTCCATAAAGTCTCATTCTTCTATATGAGCTTTTTATATTATGACTGAAGGAAGCATGATGGATTCCTTCAAGCCTGTTCAGAGAGTCTGAAGGAGCAAGCCGGACATGTTTCAGCCGAGGCGCGGCATTTGGCTCTGGTTGCGAATGGCAATGGGCGCATCAGCAGACAGGTTGAACTGGACTCTGGAGCCGGCCTGTCAAGGTGCGCTTGACAACCGACAAGGGGGATAGAACAGTAAAATCAAGAGGGGCTGCAATTTCAAGCAGCCCCTCTTGATTTTCACAGGAAAAGAGAGCCGGAAAAGTTATAAGCCCCGATCCTCGTGCTTCCCCCGGTCTTTGCTGTCCTTGTTCATCCGGTTATCTTCGGTGTTTCCCCGCTTTTCTTTTGTCTGCTGTTTTTCATTCTTCTGCTCTGTCTTTGTTGCTGCCTGAGTCCTGACTGGAGACTGCTCAGGTCGTTGCGGGGGCTTTGCACTTTTCTGTTCAGTCACTCTTTCAGGGTTCGATACCTTGGTACGTTGCACAGCGTGAAGCTGCTGTCGGTTTTTATTGAAATCAAAACTGCCGTCGCGGCCACCGGGCCTGCCACGCTCCGGCTGAATTCCCGGATTGCCCGGCATTCTGTCGCGCTGTCCCGGCTGCTGATTCTCAAAGCCTCCCGGCCGGTGCCTATCCTGCTGCGGTAAATTCTCCTTGTCGTCACGCATCTGAGCCGGTCTTTCTTGCCGCTCCTGACGTCGCTCGCTTTCAAAAGCCGGAGTTTCAGCAGGACGGGCATCTCTTCTTCTCTCGTTCTGCTGAAGTCCCCGACGGTCTTCCCGCTGTTCTTGCCTGTCCCTTATTCGATCATCAGGACGGACCCCGGGAGTTGCGCCGGGCCGGACAGGATCGGGAGTGCGTATCGTGCGCCGGTCATCCTGGGGGACACGCCGGTCTCCGGGACTTGGAACTGCAGGCACTTCCGGCTGCCGGAAGCGCTGAGTATCCCTTCCTGACGGAACCCGAGGATCGGGCGTGCCTGGCTTTCCTGCAGGAGACAGGTCAGAGGGTCGCTTCTGATCAACTCCGGATTCAGGCAACCCGGGCTTGCCTGACGGAGGTGAATCAGTCCGGTGAGTCGGCTCCCCACCGCGTCGCGGCATGGAAGGAGTTTCGGCACTCGTTACCGGCATGTTCCGTACAGGTTCTCCGCGGCGGAAAACCGAGCGTTCCGGTTCGCGCACAAGCGGGCGCTGTTGTCTGAGGTCGCTGACGGAGTTCTTTTGCACCGCCTGTGGAGGCGCATTCTCCACTGCAATCTTCCGGTCGGACCAGCGGGAATGTGCCAGTCCAGGCTTGACCTCCGGACCGCCGACACTGATGTTGTTCCGGCCGAAGAGATCTCTGTGCGCATGCCGATCATAGCCGGTACCCTTCGGCGCAACAGACTGGAAATGGTCACGGTTGACAACGGTTGCGCCGTTATTGACCGTTACATTTCTATAGACGTTCGTGACCTTGATGTGGTTGACATTAACGTTCGTGATGTTGACGCTATGCGGTCCGTACTGTCCCCGGCCGTAGTAAATCTCGCCTGGCGCAAGCGGCACCCACCCGATATAACTGCCGCTCCGAACCCATCCGACATAGCCGGGTCCCCAGAATACCTGCCGGGGAGCCGGAGGAACCCAGCACCAGCCATAGCGGGTGACATATGTCCATCTGCCGTAATGATAAGGTGCCCAGCCCCATGGGTCATAAGGCAGCCAGATGTAGTGGCCATGACGCCATATCCATCTTCCGTGGCGATATGGTGCCCAGCGTTCTATAACGATGACAGTAGGCGTCCAGACGTTTCCATATTCCGGAACATTTACCCATCTGCCTCCGGTGTCAAAGTCCCTTGCATAGCCTTTCAGTTCCTCCGGGAGATAGCGAGTGCTGGTTCCGGTGCGGGCGCGGTAGAGGTCGTTTCTTGCGGTGTTCCATCGTTCCCATGCGTCGGGGGGGCCGAGAGGCGCGAGCGAGCCGCTGGTCTGCTGCCCCAGTGAAAGCATCTTGCCTGCGGGCACGCGGGTCTGTCCAAGGCGGTTTTCTGTTTCGACAGTTCCTTTATACACGGCAACGTCTGTTGCACGGTCTGTCAAATCTATACGAAACACAGCGTTGCTGTGTGCGCGAACTGACGCTTCGGGCGTGTCAATCTGAATAACCTCCCGCTGTGCGTTTTCAGTATAGACGTAAGCGCCTCCCTGGGAGAGATGAAACTGGGATGCACCGCTGCTGCTTGCAAGCACCTGAAGAGCCGAATTTCCGTCGAGTCTGATCAAGGCTCCGCCGGCAAGCTGGATCTCTGCCCGGCTCCCTCGAGGAATCCAGACCTGGTCGCCTTCAGCCAAAGGGCCGTTGATAACAGCAGGACCCCAATCACTTCCTTCAGGAATTTTTATCTGCACATCACCCTCGGTGTGGCTAAGGCGCAGGTACTCCGGCTGAGCCGCAAAAGCTGCCGTCGATATGAGCAGTAGAACAAAAAACAACGCTGATTCTTTCAATAGCTTATACATGCTGGATATCCTCCTCTGTCGAAAAACCTCCGGCTCTGCGGCCTTTGATTGTATCCATAAACGTGTGTTGCCAATATGTATATATTAGCAAAAGAAATGCCATGCGACAGGCATTGGAAACATGAAGCAAAAACAGCGAGTTATCCATGACGGAACTGAAACAGGAATGAGGAACACTTCCTGATTTGAGGCTTCGCTTCCCGATATTCTCTGTTTCGGGCCTGAACAAAGCTTCGGAACATCGCAACCGGACGCTTACCGGTCTTGTTTTTCCTGTTTCGTGTAAAATATAAATCTCATGAACCTTCGCCAGACCATCAGCGATCTGCAGGACTATTACCATCTCGCCTTCCATGGCTTTATGGGTATTTTTCGCCGGCCCGTGTACTGGAAGGATACCCTTGAACAGATGGATTACGCCGGCGCTGGTTCTTTTTTCATCATGGGACTTGTCTCGCTTTTTGTCGGCATGGCGCTTTCATTGCAGCTTGCCGCTGAATTGTCGGTTTTGGGCCTGAAAATGTATATCGGAAAAGTGGTCGGCATCACCATCATCCGCGAAGTCGGACCGGTCACGGCTGCGCTTGTGTTCACCGGTCGGGTCGGCGCAGGGATAGCATCGGAACTTGGGTCAATGATGATTGGCAATCAGGTAGATTCTCTGCGGGTTTTCGGGGTCGATCCGATTAAAAAACTGGTGACCCCGAGAATAGTGGCGTCGCTGGTCATGCTGCCCGCGCTTACCATTGTCGGCGATGCGATTTCCCTGCTCGGGGCATGGTATATTGCGGTGTTCGTGAGCAATCAAAGCGGGTATGTCTTCTGGAGTTCGGTGCGCAGCATTCTTGACTTTCAGAACGTGTTTTCCGGCGCCGTGAAGCCGTTTATGTTCGGATTCATCATCGCCAGCATCAGCTGCTATGCCGGCCTGACGACGAGGGGCGGCGCGACCGGACTGCGCACATCAACGACAAATGCAGTCGTCATGTCGATTATTATGATCATCATCTCCGACTTCATTCTGACGCGCATCCTTCTTTATGTGCTGGGGTATTCGACATGATCCGTTTTGAGAAGGTCTGTTTCGGCTACGGCTCCGGCCTCATTTTGAACGAGACGAGTTTTACCATTGAAGATGGTGAAAAGCTCGCCATTCTTGGAGGCAGCGGTTCGGGCAAAACCACCATACTGAAGATGATTGTAGGCCTCATTCGTCCGGATTCCGGTACTATTATCGTCGACGGTGACGACATTACAGGCAAGTCGGAAGATGCGCTGAACGACGTGCGCCGGAAGTTCAGCATCGTCTTTCAGCAGGGGGCATTGTTCGACTCGCTGACGGTGAAGGAAAATGTGGCATTCTGCCTCCGCGAATATACCGCCATGTCGGAAGGAGAAATTGATGCAAAGGTCAGGGAGCTGCTTCAGCTGGTGGATGTGGAACCTGCAATTTATCTTATGCCCGATGAGTTGAGCGGCGGCATGCACCGGCGAGTTGCGATTGCCCGGGCGCTTGCGGTTTCGACGCCGAAGATGATGCTGTACGATGAAGCGACGGCAGGGCTCGATCCTGTGAACTCCGACAACATCTGCCGCCTGATCGTCGAACTCAGCAGGAGCGGCATGGGGCACATCATGGTGACGCACAAGGTGGTGGATGCCATGAAGGTTGCTGAGCGGTTTATTTTTCTGGAAAACGGTAAAGTGGTGTTTGACGGCAACGCTGATGCCCTGATTCATTCGGCGCATCCGCCAATCAAAATATTTGTCGATGAGCTGAGGTATCAGCCGACTGCCCTGCGCTGACGGCTGATCGGGAGGAGACGATGTTTGACAAGAAAAAGAACCTGACGTGGGCAAAACTGAAAGTCGGGCTGGTTATTACGATTGCCCTGTTCATACTGTTTTTCACTGTTTTTTTTGCGGGGGGGCTCGAAAATCTTTTTCAGAAGAAAGCCGAGCTGAAAGCAACAGTGCGCGATGTGCGCGGGCTGCGCGTCGGTTCGCCAGTATGGAAGGCCGGGGTCGAAATCGGCACGGTCCGGTCGATTCGGCTACACCCTGAATTCGGCACCATCGTTTCAATGAAGATCCGGCAGGACATTTTTCATCACATACGTAAAGATTCCACAGCAACTGTCCAGACGATGGGACTGCTCGGCGATAAGTATATTGAGCTGACGTCGGGCACTGCAGACGCTTCGCCTGTGCGATCCGGCGATACGATTGCGGGAAGTATCCAGCTCGAGATGAAGGATCTTGTGCAGGAGGGTTCCAGTTCGATGGAGAAGGTAGGCGCGTTTCTTTTGAAGCTCGATCAGTTTCTTGTCAAGATAGACAGCGGACACGGTACAGTCGGAAAGCTCATGGGAGATCCCGCGCTTTACAATAACCTGAATGACACGGCTAAATCGCTTGCCCGCCTCACCCGCGATATGGAATCTGCCGACGGTTCTCTGAAAATGCTTGCGAAGGACCCGACGCTCTATAATCGTCTGTCCAGTGCCGCTCAGTCGCTTGATGAGGTTACAAAAAAGATGAATGAGGGCAGCGGTTCGTTCCGGAAGTTTCTGGAAGATCCCTTACTCTACGATACTCTTGCCGCGTCATCGAAAAAACTGAATGCCATCGTCGAACAGATGGATGCGGGGCAGGGAACAGCCGGCGCGCTTCTGAAAGACAAGGAAATGGAAAAGGACCTCAGGCAGATTGTCTCGGAGTTGAAGGACATGATGAAAGACATGAAGGAGAATCCGAGGAAGTACTTCAAGTTCAGCGTCTTTTAGGAAATCAGAAGACCGGCGACAGGCAAGGGAGACAATTTCCGGACACGAAAGAAGCAAGAAGGGAGAAGCTGCTTTATGGCTGTGCTTGATATTAAAACTTATCCCGCTGATGTTCTGAAACAGAAGGCGAAGCCGATTCAGAACGTTGACGACGACCTGCAGCAACTTATTATCGACATGATCGAAACGATGCATGAAGCACGCGGCATTGGTCTTGCCGCGCCTCAGGTCGGAGTGTCGAAGCGTCTTGTGGTGCTGGATCTCAGCTCCCGTGAAGAAAAAATGCCGGTTCTGGTGCTCGTCAATCCGGAGATTATTGAAGCCGAGGGCATTGTCGAGTCGGAGGAGGGTTGCCTCAGCATCCCCGAATGCCTTATGTCCATCAAGCGTGCCGAAAAGGTCAAAGTGCGGGCTATGGATCCGGCCGGCAAGATAATAGAAATCGAAGCTGAAGGGCTCTTGGCCCGCGCACTTCAGCATGAGCTTGATCATCTGGACGGTGTGGTGCTGTTTGACCGGCTTAGTGCCATCAAGCGCGAGTTTTTCAAAAAGCGCTATCTGAAAAATCTTCAAAAGCTTTCGGTAAGAGAGTAGAAGGCACTGTGGGAATTGTTTTCTTCGGAACGCCGCGCTTTGCGGTTCCTTCTCTCCAGGCGGTTCTCGACGCAGGAGAAGGGGTTGCTCTTGTCATATCGCAGCCTGACAAGCCGAAAGGGCGCGGGCATGCGCTCTCGGCTCCGCCGGTAAAAGAACTCGCCCTTCAACACGGCATCCCGGTTGTGCAGCCGGCCAGAATGCGCGACCCTGAACTGCTGGCCCAGCTTCGCTTCTGTCGGCCTGAATTTATCGTCGTCGTGGCGTATGGACGTATCCTGCCCGCAGAAATACTGAACATACCTGCGCGTGGCTGCATCAACGTGCATGGCTCTCTTTTGCCGCGCTATCGCGGCGCCGCGCCAATCCAGTGGGCGATTATCAACGGCGATCAGGAGACCGGCGTCTGCACCATGCTTATGGATGAAGGACTCGATACCGGGCCTGTTTTGCTCTGTGAGAGCATGCCGATAGGCGCGGATGATACCGCCGCATCGCTTTTTGAAAAACTGTCTGTGCTGGGCGCGCAGACGCTTGTCAGAACGCTCCGGGGTCTGCGTGCGGGAACGGTTGTGCCGAAGCCGCAGGAAGGCGCCGTCATCTTCGCGCCTCCGCTGAAGAAAGAAGATGGCCGAATCGACTGGACACGACCTGCAGCTGCAATCGCACGTCAGGTGCGAGGCATGTATCCGTGGCCCTCTGCGTACTTTTATCTCGGCGGCGAACGACTGAAGGTAACAAAGGCTCATGCCGAGCCGGGGTCGGCTGCACCGGGACTGATCGTAAAAGCGTCGTTCAGCGTGCTGCGGATCGGGACCGGCGGCGGGCTGCTTGAGATCGACGAACTGCAGCCGGACGGAAAAAAACCGATGTCTGCTGCAGCCTATCTTGCAGGCAGGAAGCTTCAGGAAGGCAATGAAACGATTTCTTAGAGGCTTGCTGCTCAAGATTGTCTATCCTTTGATGATGCTGCTTGCCGCATTCATAAAAGGCAGTCGCGAGGGTTTTCAGCTCTGGACGATTCGCATGAACAACCGGCTGGTCGGTGCGGATACGGTACACGCGAGCAATATTCTTCTTCTCCTTCCGCACTGTCTTCAGATTGCCGACTGCGATGTTCGCATTACGCACAACATTCAGAACTGCAAGCGCTGCGGACGATGCGAGATCAAGGATCTCATCGGCATTGCCGAAGAAAGCGGGTTGAAGCTGTTTGTCGCCACCGGCGGTACGATCGCACGTCGCATTGTGAAAGATGCGCGGCCTGATGCGATTATTGCCATAGCGTGCGAGCGTGATCTCAGCAGCGGCATTGTCGACACCTATCCGATGCCGGTGATCGGCATTCTGAACGAGCGTCCTCACGGACCGTGCCTGAATACCCAGGTTGACATCGAAAAAGTAAAAGAGACAATCCGCGCGATGGCCAAAAAATGAAATTCATTCATTTGACGGGGGAAGTTACTGCTTATGATGGACGTGCTTCAAAAGGAGCGCGAACATGACGCCGCGTCAATTGGCGCTGAAGGTGCTTGAAGATATCTTTCAGACCGGACTGAAGCCGAAGCAGTCGCTTGATGCGGCCGGCGCGGGGCTTGAGGAGCGCGATCGTGCTTTTCTGATGCAGCTTGTCTACGGCGTACTGCGATATCGTGACTGCTTGGACTGGCTTCTTTCAGGCTTTCTGACCCGTCCTGAGGGGCTGGGGGCAAAGACTATCGACAACCTCCGGATGGCGGTTTATCAGATAGAGTTCATGCGGGTTCCGGAGTGGGCGGCTGTGGACGAGGCGGTAACGCTTGAGAAGCGGCTTCGCGGCAAGCATGGGCTGGTGAATGCGGTGCTCCGAAGTTTCCTCCGGAAAAGGCCTTCGCTGCCGGATCCACTTGATGATCTTTCCGGCACAGTGCTCGCTATGAGAAGCTCTCATCCGCTATGGCTGGTGCAACGATGGATTAAGCGGTTTGGCATTATGGATGCGGCGGCGCTCTGTGAGGCGAACAACGCAATTCCGTCGATTGCTCTGCGGGTATCAGTCCCTGCACAGCGGGAGGATGCCATAGCATCGCTCGCCGCAAAGGGCATCGCTGCGCGTCCTTCCCAAATATCTCCTGCAGGCATTGTTCTGGAGGGGACTGCCCGCTTTGAGGATATTGAGGATGCGATGTCGTGCCCATATTTTGTGCAGGATGAGGCTGCCCAAATGGTGAGCATGTTGCTCGCTCCGGAGCCGGGACAGCGGATTCTGGACGCCTGCTCAGCACCCGGCGGAAAGGCTACGCATCTTGCCGAAATCATGCAGGACAGGGGCGAAGTTGTTGCCGTCGATCAGGACGACGGGCGACTCAAACTGCTTCGGGAGAATATCATTCGGCTCGGTCTGCATTCTGTCACGGTTTGTGCTGCAGATGCGTTTTCTTTTTCTGACGCATCAGGCTTTGACCATGTTCTGGTTGATGCTCCTTGTTCGGCGCTCGGCACCATTCGCCGCAATCCGGACGTCAGGTATCGTCACACCCTTGCGGATCTTCTCCGCCTGCAGCATACACAGATGCGCATGCTTTCCCGTCTTTCAGGACTGGTGCGGGAGGGAGGGACAGTCGTCTATGCGGTTTGCTCGACAGAGCCGGAGGAAGGGGAAGACGTTGTCCGCTTTTTTTTGCAGGAGCATGCGAATTTTAGTATTATAAAGGGCGAATCTCCTGCCCTGAAAACGTTCTTTTTGGAAGACGACAAGGGCTTTGCTGGTTACCGGACGTTTCCGCACCGTGACGGCATGGATGGATTTTACGCGGCCCGGCTGAAGCGACTACGATGAACAGATGGATGAAAATACCGCTGTATGGCTTGTTGATGATCCTCTTCGGGATCCTGTCGGGCTATCTTACCTTCACGCTGCTTACCATGAACCGCACTGTCGATGTTCCGGATCTGCGCGGCAAAGGCATGGTAGAGGCCAATGATCTGCTTCGCAGCAAGAACCTTTACATACGCTTGGAAGGCGATGATTATGATGCTTCCGTTCCGCAGGGCTTTATTGTCAGACAGAGCATTCCTGCAGGCGGTCAGGTAAAGCAAGGGCGAGAGATTGGGATTATACTCAGCCGGGGATCCCGTATTGCATTCGTGCCTGATGTTGTCGGTCAGACTATTGAGCAGGCTGAGACTGTTTTGCAGCCCCGTGGCATAAAAATCAGCAAGGTTGTGTATGTCCGCTCGGACTCAGCGCCGAAAGATACCATCATTGCCCAGAGACCGGAACCACTGGAACGCGGCGGGGAGCAGTTCAGCGTTCTGGTGAGCCTTGGCGATACTGAAGCCAAGCCGGACAAAAAGGAGGATTCTCAATGATAAAAATAGCGCCGTCCATACTTTCAGCCGATTTTGCGCGGCTGGGGGAAGAAATAGAAGCCGCAGCGCGCGCGGGAGCCGACTGGCTGCATGTGGACGTCATGGACGGGCACTTTGTTCCGAACATGACCATCGGTCCTCTTGTGGTCGAGGCGCTCAAAAAGAGAACAGCCCTGCCGCTTGATGTTCATCTCATGATTGAGCAGCCGGACCGCTATCTGCAGGATTTTACGGATGCCGGAGCAGACTATCTCACCGTTCATGCAGAAGCGTCAGTGCATCTTCACCGCTCGGTTCAGCACATCAAGGAGCTTGGCGTGAAGGCGGGTGTTTCTCTGAACCCCGCGACTCCGCTGTCCGTGCTTGAGTGTATACTGCCGGACCTCGACATGGTGCTGCTGATGTCGGTGAACCCCGGTTTCGGCGGTCAGAAATTCATTCCCTTCGTCATGGAGAAAATACGCACACTGAAACGGATGATTGCGGAGTGCGGGTCGCTGGCGCTTATCGAAGTTGATGGCGGCGTAAAGCCTGATAATGCCCGCGCGGTAGCAACTGCAGGAGCTGACGTTCTTGTTATGGGGTCAGCATTTTTCGGGGCTGATGATTACGAGCTGCTCATGAAAACACTTCGCACAACGCTGGAGGGGTGCTGATGGAAAAGAGGATTGCCTCGCTCATGGTGTCTGCGGAAGCGCTCCGCGAGCGCTCCAACTATCCTGCGAGCCTGAAGCTGTTCCGTCTGGCGCTTGCGCTCTGTCGCCGCAGAGAGCATCTGCAGGGTGTTCTTGATTCTCTCATCGCCATTGGGGACATCTGCCGCATGACCGGCGCGTTTGATGCGGCAATCAGCACCTATTCAGAGGCGCTCGACATGTGCCGTGCGCTTGATGATGAACTTGCCGCCGCCGATACGCTGGCAGGCATCGGACTCTCATACCGCGCTTTAGGCAAGTGGGAGCAGGCAATCAGGTTCACTGAAGAGGCCCGGGCAATCTATCATGAAGCAAAAGATTTAAAAGGCATTGCATTTTCTATCTGGGCGGAGGCGGGAGCGCTCCGGTTCGGCGGCAAGGTTCCTGAGGCGATTCGCCGTTTTGCAGAATCAAAAAAAATGTTTGAAAAGGCCCGGTTCACTCCGGGGATTGCCTATTCACTATGCGGGCTTGGCGGCACAAACCGGCTTGCAGGCAATTTTGCTGCGTCGCTTTCTTTTTACAGCGAGGCAAATGATCTGTTTCGTGTCCTGAAAGATCGGTTCGGACAGGCTTATTCATACTGCGGACTCGGCAATGCCCACCGGATGGCCTGCGATTTCCGCGCCTCCCTGAAATATTTTCGCAAGGCCGAAAAGCTCTATGCCGCATTTGGCGATATTGTCAGCTTTTCCTATACACTCTGGAGCATGGCTTCTCTTTTCACCATGACCGGAAAGCTCGATGATGCCAAAGACTGCATTGCCCGCGCGCAGAAAAACTTCCGCAAGACCAAAGATCCGCGCGGGCTTATTTATTGCCAACTGACGCTTGGCCAGATGGACTTTTTGAAGGGGAGAAAAGCATCGTCAATCCGCAGGTTCAAGGCAGCCTTTACCGAAGCTGAGCATTTCGGATTTGCGCTTGAACGATGTCATGCAGAGGCGCTGCTCGCTATCGCTTCTGGCGACGGGCTTGGGACGGCAAAAAAGACCTGCTACCGGAAAATAGGCGTGAACCTCGACTGTCTGAGCATTCCGTTCAATATTCCGTAAGCTGCATGTCGATAACGGTTTTTACACTGCCGAACGTCATAACATCAATCCGGATTCTTCTGATCCCGGCTTTTGTCATTGCGATCCTCTACGGCAGCTATCCGGAAGCGGCCGTCTTTTTTATCGCAGCCAGCGTTTCTGACGCCGTCGACGGCTGGATTGCGCGTACCTGGAACCAGCGGAGCGAACTCGGAGTGTTTCTCGATCCCGCCGCGGACAAATGCCTCATGATTGCGTCGTTTGTTCTTTTTGCTTCATTCGGCTGGGTTCCGCTCTGGCTGGCGCTTACGCTTATCGGGCGCGATTTGGTGATTGTTCTCGGATGGGTGTTTATAATGAAAGTGCATGGTCTGACAAAGGTGTCGCCGACGATGGCCGGCAAGACGGCTATTGCATCGGAAATGGTGCTTCTTTCCTATATTTTGCTCTGGCTGAATATTCCGTCCTTGCCGGAGCCGATGGTATGGATGTTTGTCGTCGTTGCCGTTCTTTCCGTGGCATCAGGGCTGCAATATATATACAGGGGGCTGGAGCAGACGCGTGAAAAACGTTAACGCGGTGGAAATAGAGACAGTCGAGCCGGGCAGCCTTGCGGAACAGTCCGGAATCCGGGCAGGTGACCGGCTGGTTTCATTGAACCGGAGACGGGTCCGTGATGCCATAGATCTGCTTTTCTACGGCAGCGAACCTGAACTCAGGCTTGCGATACAGCGCGGAGACAAACAGATTTCCTGTTATATAGACCGGGGGGAGGGGGACGGAAAAGGGCTTGGCATTTCGCTTAAGCCGCTCCGCGTCAAAACCTGCGGAAATAAATGCATCTTCTGTTTTGTCATGCAGCTTCCGAAGGGACTGCGGAAGGCGCTTTACCTGAAGGATGAGGATTACCGGTTTTCGTTTCTCTACGGAAATTATATTACCCTCACCAATCTCACGCGTGATGAGCGGAAGCGGATAGTTGAACAGCATCTGAGCCCGTTGTATATTTCGGTACATGCAACTGACATGGCGGTAAGACGTATATTGCTCGGCAACGAATCTGCGCCGGACATACTCAAGGAGCTAAAGTATTTTGCCGGGCACGGCATCCGGATGCATACGCAGATCGTACTCTGTCCCGGATATAACGACAAAAAAATTCTCTCTTCGACGATCAACGATCTTTATAAGCTTTATCCTTATATCCAATCCATCGCGATTGTTCCTGTGGGACTGACGGAACATCGCCGGAAGCCGCTCACTCCGGTAAACAGGGCGGATGCTGCGGACGCGCTCGGCATTGTTCATCGCTTTCAGGCGAGATTCCGGCGCAAGCACGGAGAAGGAATTGTATATGCTGCGGATGAATTATACCTTAAGGCCGGGCTGGACATTCCTCCTTATAAACAGTACGATGAACTTTCACAGGTAGAAAACGGCATCGGCCTCATAGCGCTTTTCCGGCACCAGGCCCGCAGGCTAAAAATACCGCAGTTCGCGCCGAAACGACGTTTTGTGACATTTACCGGCACGTCATTCGCGCCTTTTCTTGAAGTTTTTGCCGAGAGACTTCGTCGCCACGGCGTCGATCTTCAGGTTATTCCGGTTGAGAATACCTTTTTCGGGAAAAGCGTTACAGTCGCGGGACTCCTGACCGGCCGTGATGTGATGAAAGCTCTTTCCGGGTGCCTTCATAAGGACGACATCCTCCTTATTCCCGATGTCGTCATGCGGGAAGGAGATCAGATTTTTCTGGACGATGTGGCGCTGAATGACGTGGAAGACATTCTCGGTGTGCGTGCCCTGCTCGTCGCGGCGACGCCGCAGGGGTTGCTTGAAGGAATACAAAAAAGTATAGAGTCCGTAAGGAGGATATCGTGAAGAAAAACAATCATGCAGGATGCATTGCTCTTTTCTGTGCAGCTCTTTTTGTGGGTGCATTTGTTGCCGAGGCCGCTGAGAAGCCTCTGCCGACCGTCTACTGGATGAGCATTGCGACCACAAATCAGACGATGCCGGGGATGCCGCGGGAGATACCGGCGGGGATGCTGGGCGGACTGGGGGGCGGTCCGAAAAAAACGATGCTTCTCCAGATGAACTCTCCACGGCAATTACCGCCGAATCCCGCAGCAACTCATGACATCCCCGTTGGCATGAGCATGGGCGCGACGCTCCCGCTGATGATTCCGCAGCAAGAGAAACCGCAGCGTCATGACTATGAACAGGCTGAAGAGCGCGTTGAAAAGGAACGTATGCGCATTCTTGTCTATTGGGGGTGCAATGATACCGTCAGGCCGGGACAACCGAAGGTGATTGATACTGCATCAATGAGTCCTGGCGAAATAAGCCGCGCCATGCGCACAGGCGTCATTACGGCTCAGGTGCCGCCCGCGCCGGGACGTATGCGCATTTATGCAGAATGGCCGAATCTGAAGAATTCGCTTCAGGTGCCATCCGATAGTTCACTGGTCGGTGAGCATTTCGTGAACGGCAACTATACGCCGGATATCCGGTTTGCCATCGGCTCAACGCACGACTTTCTTGCCCCGGTTGAGTTTAACGGGCTAACCGGCGGACTATCTGACAGCATTGTATTTAACTGGCGCAGGATTCCGAATTCGCTTGGGTATTTCAGTACCGTCATGGCTCATACAAAGAACAAGGAAATGATTGTCTGGTCATCAAGCGAGTCGTATATGCTCGGCTGGCAGCTGATGGATTATGTCTCCTCTCCAGATGCGCGGCGACTGGTGCGAGATAGGATTGTCATGAAACCGGATCAGATCTCGTGCCGGATTCCGAAGGGCATATTCAGCAACGCTGACGGAGCAATGCTTCAGTTTATAGCATACGGAGAAGATCTGCATTTCGGCTATCCGCCGAAACCGAAGGATCCTATCTGGGGTGTCAGGGTTCGCTCGAAATCGACCGGGATGATTCCGCTTGGGATGGAAACGGACCAACGGAGCGGACGCGGTCGCTCCGACGAAACACAGGCTGATACGCCGCAGCTGAAGGAACAGCCTGAAACTGAGCGTCCTTCTGGTCCGAATCCGCTGAACACGATTCGCGGACTGTTCGGGTTCTAACGTGGCGGCTGTGGAGCAGGTGTCGCATATCAGCGGCAAGACGCGCATTGCAGCTCTGCTCGGTCATCCGGTCGGGCATACTCTGTCGCCACGCATGCAGAACGCCGCGTTTCGTGCTGCCGGTCTGGATTGCTGCTATGTTGCATTTGATGTACAGCCTTCTTCCCTGCCGGATGCTGTGCTGGGTATGCGCGCACTGGGTTTGTTGGGGGCGAACGTGACCATTCCGCACAAGGAATCGGTTTTGGCGCTGCTGGACGAAGTAGACAGTGAAGCGATTTTTATCGGCGCCGTAAACACCATTGTGAACCGTGAAGGGCGCCTCTGCGGTTACAACACCGACGGGCGAGGATTTATGCGCTCGCTTGCCGATGAGAATATCGCTGCGGCGGGGAAGCAGGTGCTGCTCCTTGGCGCTGGCGGGGCCGCCCGCGCTGTCGGCTACTATCTTGCGCGGGAGGCTGCTGAACTTGTCATAGCAAACCGGACCCCGGAGAAGGCTCAACGCCTTGCCGCTGACCTTGAGGGGTTGGGTGCCGGTGTGAAGGGCGTTTCAATGACGGACATTCAGAATGCTGTCTTTCTTGACGGGATGGACATCATTATCAATGCGACTTCGGCTGGTCTCAATCACTCTGACCCTCCGCTCATCGAAAGCTCGCTGTTCAATGAGCGCCATGTTGTCTGCGATCTGATTTATCGGGATACCCCGCTGATTCTGGGAGCCCGTCATGCAGGGGCGCGAACCCTGACTGGTCGGGGCATGCTTCTTTGGCAGGGGGTGCTTGCCTTTGAACTCTGGACGACGCTGCCTGCTCCCGTAGATGTTATGAGGAAGGCGCTTCTGGATAGCCGATAGATATAGTGCAGCAAGCAGCAAGCGCGAGAATCAGTGAAACTTTTCTATCGGTAGTTTCCGGGTTTTTTTGAATGAATGTTGCCAGCTCATCCATTTTTAAGTTGGCATGGAATTAGCATGCAGTTTGCTTTACACCTCCGGTGCAGTGTGGTAATATTGGAATATGAAAAGAGTATGGTTTGCATCTGTCGCAGTCTTGCTCTTCGGCATCATCGCTTTTTACGTTAATCACGATCGTGACTTCAGAGCCAAAATTGTCCTTGGCGACCAATCGTATATGGAAGACGTGCGGATTGTGCAGCGAAGAGATGGCGTTGCCAAGTGGACATTAAACGCAAAAAAAGCGGTCTTTGAGACTGAAAACGACATTCGGCTTTCGGATCTCGGCATCACCTTTCCGGAGAAAAAGCTGGTGTTGAATTCCGAGGGTGGGCTGTATAATACTGAAACACGCAATCTCAGGATTGACGGCAACGTCAAGGCTACGACCGGCACTTATGACGTTATCGCCTCATCCCTGTTGTGGGATGGGAAAACGAATGAACTCATTTCCGATCAGAAGGTTCAGATAGTCGGAAAACAGTTTGTCGTCGAGGGTGACGATTTTACAGCTACGACGGCTGGTGCAAAACTTCAAAAAAATGTGCGGGCGGTTTTCAATGGAAAAAAATAGTTTTTGCAGAATTCAGGATTTTCAGCCCTCTAAGTGCTTGCTGACTGCCGTTCTTTTTTGCCTTGCGGCTTGGCTTGTCTTGCCGGCAAGCGCCTCAGCAGCTGATGCCAAAAAGTCAGCCGGCAGCGAGCCGCTGATAATTACTTCCCAGTCCTTGCTGGCTGATAACGCTGCGAAGACAGCGACCTTTGTCGGAAATGTTGTTGCACGGAAGGGTGATGCGACTCTTTACGCGGATAAAATGATTGTTTATTCCAGAAAAGATGCTGATCAGAGCATGGATGCTGCGGGCAAGGCCAGGCCGGCGACGGAGCAGGACAAAGACAAAGGCGATATAGAAAAAATCGAAGCTGATGGGAATGTACGTATGGTGAAGGGAAATCGCGTCATTACGTCAAAGTTTGCAACATATTACGCTGATCCGGACGAACGGGTCATTTTTACTGGTGAACCGAAAGCAGCCGAAGGACAAAACGTTGTGACTGGAACGAAAATGACATACTTCATGAATGATGACCGATCCCTTGTAGAGAACAGCAAAGTATTTCTTGTCAATAAGGAGCGGAAGTCCGCCGACGCCGAACAAAAGAAAGGCAAGGCCCGCTAGTGTCTGATACGCCGGCTTATCATGGATAATCATATTCTCGAAGCACGTCATCTCGGAAAGACGTACGGGAAAAAAATGGCGGTGCAAGACGTCAGTTTCACGATCAGAACCGGCGAGGTGATCGGATTGCTCGGACCGAACGGTGCGGGAAAAACGACGACATTTTATATGGTCGTTGGGGCTATAAGTCCGGATCGGGGGGAAATTCTCCTGAGCGGTACGGATATTCGCTCCATGCCGATGTATAAGCGTGCCCTGAGCGGTATCGGCTATCTGCCGCAGGAGCCTTCCATCTTTCGCAAGCTGACCGTGCGGCAGAATCTGAAGGCGGTGCTTGAAATCCGGGCCAACGGCAACGGCAGGCTGGAAGATCCCCTTGAAATTGATGAAGCGGTAGAGGGGATTATTGAGGAGTTCAACCTGACCGAGTTTGCTGATAGAGACGGATACCGGCTTTCCGGCGGAGAGCGCCGCCGGACCGAAATTGCCCGCGCTGTGGCTCTGAAGCCGACGTTCATGCTTTTTGATGAACCGTTTGCAGGGATTGACCCGATAGCAATCATTGAACTGAAAAAAATGATGACGTATCTCCGTTCCAAGGGCCTGGGCATCCTGATAACCGATCATAACGTTCGGGAGACTCTGTCGATTACGGATCGGGCATATATCGTCAGCGAAGGGTCCGTACTGGCTGAAGGCACTCCGCAAGAGCTGGTGAAGAGTCCGGCGGTCAGGTCTGCATATCTTGGAGAGGAGTTCTCGCTGTGACGCCGCTCGAAAACCGTCTTGATCTGCGACTGACCCAGAAGCTGGTGCTCACTCCACAGCTGCAGCAGGCAATCAAGCTTCTGCAGATGCCGCAGCTGGAGCTTGCGCAGACGCTGACGCAGGAGTTGACGGAGAATCCGTTTCTGGAAGAAACGCTTGATGAGCATGATGAAGAGGAGGTCATCCAGGAAGTCCGGGATGAAGAGCCTGCGCTTACGGATGATTATTACGATACGGCGGAGCTGACTGAAGAAGGATTCCGACAGTTCAGCGTTGACGACTATTTCGAGGAGCGGAGCAGCGACGGACGTGACCTGGGGTATTTTAATCCGGGAACGGAAGACAAGCCGTCGTACGAGCTTTTCTATTCAAAGACACCGGATCTGTATGATCATCTCCTCTGGCAGCTCCGGCTTTGCCCTGCCAGGGATGAGGTGCGCATTGTGGCCGAAGTGGTTATCGGTAATATCGAAGATGACGGTTATCTCCGAATGTCTGATGAAGATCTGGCCAGGGACGCGGGGTCTCCGGTTGCTCTTGTTCATGAGGCGGTTGCGCTTGTGCAGGGGTTTGATCCGCCCGGAATATGTGCGCGAACATTGCAGGAGTGTCTGCTGCTCCAGTTGAAGGTTCTGAGTCTTGGGGACTCGCTTGTGGCGCAGATTGTGGCCGGCAATATGGATGATATCCAGAAGAGGCGATTTCAGCAGATTGCCCGGCAGTACAACCTTCCGGTTGAAGACATTATGGCTGCGGTGCGGGTTATAGAAGCGCTTGATCCCCGCCCGGCGGCGAATTATGCATCAAGCGAGACGACGTATGTGGTTCCCGATGTTTTTATTGCCCGGACGGACGATGGATATCAGATTATGCTGAATGATGAGGGGATGCCCCGCCTTCGCCTGAGCAGCATGTATCGCAATTTGCTGAAGCGGAAGGATCAGCTGACGAAGGAGGAAAAGGGTTTTCTCCGCGAGAAACTGCGTCTTGCAACAGAGTTGATAAAAAGCCTTGACCAGCGGAACCGCACCATTTATAAGGTTGCCGACAGTATTCTTAAGTTTCAGATGGAGTTCTTTGAAGGAGGACGCCAGGATCTGCGACCACTTACCCTGAAGGATGTTGCAGTCGATGTCGGTATGCACGAGAGTACCATAAGCCGTGTAACGTCGAACAAGTATCTTGCCTGCGACCACGGCGTATTCAGTTTCCGATTTTTTTTCAGCAGTGCATTGCAGTCAGACGCCGGCGAGGTTTCATCGACGTCGGTTAAAGACAGTATCCGCAGGATTGTCGAACAGGAGGAACCGAAAAAGCCTTTCAGCGACAAAATGATTGCCGACAAGTTGCGCGAGCAGAACGTCATAATTGCCCGTCGGACGGTGGCGAAATATCGTGAGGAACTCAGAATCCCACCGCAGAACATGAGAAAACGCTACGACTAACCAGGAGGAATGCATGAACGTAATAGTAAATGGTCGTCATCTCGAGATAACACCGTCGCTCAGGCAGTACGCCGAAGATAAAATCGGCAAATTCACAAAATATCTTTCCAATATCTCCGAAGCAGTTGTCACGGTGAGCGTGGAAAAGCACCGTCAGAAAGCAGAAGTGCTCCTTAAGGTCAACGGCTATTTAATTCAGGCGGAAGGAGCCACCGGAGACGTTTATTCGGCAATTGATGAGGTTGTTGAAAAACTCGAGAAGCAGGTCGTGAAATATAAAGAAAAAATCACCGAGCACCGCTCCAAGGGATCCGACAAAAAGGCTTCAAAGCCTGTTGAAGCAGAAACTGCCCGCGAGGGCCGCATCATCAAGCACAAGAAGTTCGATATGAAGCCGATGATGCCGGACGAAGCTGTCGATCAGATGGATATGCTCAGCAAGGATTTCTTTGTCTTTACGAACATTGCTACCGGTGAAATGAATGTTGTCTATCGCCGCAAGGACGGCAATTACGGTCTTATTGAACCTTCGCGGTAACACAGAGCGGGGCGGCTCTGCTTATGCAGGCCGCCCCGCTCAAAAATGCTCTCATGCCCGACGATAAGCGCCCCATAAGTGTTGTAATAGTCAGCGGCTACTCAGGAGCCGGCAAGACCGTTGCGCTCCGTGCCCTTGAAGACGTCGGTTACTTCTGTATCGACAATCTCCCGATCGCACTCATCGGCTCGTTTCTTTCAACGGCATCTGATGCTCACATCAGCGGAAAAATCGGCATTGGGGTTGATATTCGTGAAAAGGTGTTTCAGGGGGACGCTGAGAAGCAGCTTGCAGATCTCCGGAAACAACTGGCGATTGAGATTGTGTTTCTTGAAGCAGAGATTGATGTGCTGGTGCGCCGCTTCAAGGAAACCCGTCGGCCTCACCCGCTTATAACTACTCATGGGGGAATTGATCTTGAAAGTGCCATCGCTGAAGAGGCAAAGCAGCTCGGCACTCTGCGCGATGCTGCGGACACCATCATCGACACCTCTTCCTGCTCTCCGCATCAGCTGCGTCACCTGATAACGTCCCGGTACAGCCGTGAGGCGAGTGATCGCCAGATGAACATTACGGTCGTGTCCTTCGGGTTCAAGTACGGCGTGCCGTCCGGGCTTGACCTCCTTTTTGATGTTCGTTTTCTGCCGAATCCCTATTTTGTGCCGGAATTGAAAGCTTTGACGGGTCGCCACCGGGAACTGATTGATTTTGTGATGGGGCAGGAAGACACAACGGCTTTTCTCGAGCACGTCTTGCCGCTGCTCAACTTTCTGGTTCCCCGCTATATAAAGGAGGGGAAAACTTATCTCAGTATCGGTGTCGGCTGTACCGGAGGACGGCATCGTTCTCCCGTTATTGCGGAACGGATTGTTTCCCATCTTGAAGGGTCGCTCATGTTTACCGTCAATATCAATCATCGAGACATGGAAACGCACTGTTCCTGAAGCATGATTGATATAAACACTATTTAAAATATTAATATTGTAATAATTTTCTTCAATTGCTGAAAGCGCTTTTCGACAGTCCCCGTATCCCGACTTCCTGAAAGCGCAGGCTTTATTAGCCGCTATCGTCTTCTTTTCGGTTAATGGACCTATAAAAAAATCAAATCAGGGCGCGGGTTTACGAGGATTGCTGCCTTGACAAACATCAGATGGTGTGTTAACTTTCGATCCAAGTTGTGTTTGTGAATCCGTTCAATGTAACTATTCCAGTTCCCGAGAGGAGCCGCTATGCTTGAATTTAATCAGTGGTTTTTTGTCCTCCTTGCCAACTTCATCATCCTGCTCATTGCCCTCAACTCACTGCTCTTCCAGCCTCTCTCCAAAATCTTCAAGGAGCGGGATCGTGCGACAAAGGGCGCTCTGGATGAAGCCAAGGCCATGACGGCAAAGAAAGACGACGCAGTGGCAAAGATGAATGCCGAGCTTGTTGCCGCACGTCAGAAGGCAAAGGAAACGTCCTCTGTTCTTCGTGAAGCAGGTGTCGCACAGCAGAAAGAAGCGATGTCGAAGGCCGAAGCTGCCGCAGTGCAGCAGATTGAAGCCGCCCGCAAGGAGCTGCAGGCTGAAACCGAGAAGGCCCGGGTAGCACTCAAGGGCGATATTGACAAGTTTGCTGACGACATCGTCAGAAAGCTGGTGACCGTATGAAGTTTAGTTTTAATAAAGAGGTGCATATGAAAACCATGGTAGTTCTGGTGGCAGCACTGTTTCTTCCCATTGTTGCCTTTGCTGCCGGCGGCGGGGGCGACCACGGCATGAGCACGATGGACTGGGTATGGAAGATTGTCAATTTCACCGTCCTCGTTGTTCTGCTTGTCACGTTTGTCGGCAAGCCGCTCAAGCAATATCTAGCGCAGCGCAAAGAGCTTATCGAAAAGAGCATCCGTGAGGCGCAGGAGGCAAAGGATATGGCCGCAAAGGCGCTGAAAGAAGTTGAGGAGCGCCTGAAGCTGAAAGACAAGGAAATCGCCGACATCATCGCATCGGCGCAGAGTTCAGGGGAACGTGAGCGTGACCGCTTGATTGCAGAGGGACAACGCATGTCTGAGCGCATTGCTGAGCAGGCGAAGACCAACATCGATTTCGAGGTCAAACGGGCGAAGGAGGTCATCCAAGCCGAGACGGTTGAAGCAGCGCTTCAGCTCGCTGAGGCGAAGATTAAGGCCAAGCTCACCAAAGAGGAGCAGGACAAGCTCCTTCGTGAATCCATAAAGTTAATAGAGGGCAAAAATTGAGAAAGGTCAGAGGAGTTAAACAATACGCCAAGAAGTTCGTCGGTAACGTAGCGGTTGAAGAGATCTCCAAGGCTCTCGACAGCCTGAGCGTTATCGTGAGCCTGATGGAAAAAGACAAAGGTTTCAGGAATCTCATGGTCAGCCCGATGTTTACCAAGGAAGATCGAGCAAAATCGCTTTCAGTGCTTTCACAGAAGCTGCAGTGTTCAGAGAAGCTGACGAAATACCTCGGCTATCTTGCGGACGAAAAAGCTCTTGGCGCACTGCCGGAGATCAGCACCGCAATTCTTGCGCTTTATCTCGAGATGAAACAACGATCACAGGCCGTAGTGACCACTCCGGTGGCAGTCAGCAAGGAGTTTGAGGCTGAATTGCTTGCGGCGCTTCGGCGGAGAACCGGGCGGGAAATCGATGTTGAATATGTGGTTGATCCTTCGCTGCTTGGCGGCGTGCGGATAAAGGTTGGAAGCACAATGTATGACACGAGTCTGAAAGGCCAACTCGGTCTTTTGAAAGATAAGCTCATAGAGGGGTGACATCATGGATATCAAGGTAGCAGAAATCAGCGATTACCTAAAGAAACAGATCACGGACTTTGAAAAGAAAGTCGACGTGAGCGAGGTCGGTGTTGTGACTGCGGTCGGCGACGGTATTGCCCGCATTTACGGCCTCGACAACTGCATGGCTTCCGAGCTCCTGGAGTTCCCGAACAACGTGTTCGGAATGGCGCTCAACCTTGAAGAAGAAGCGGTCGGCTCCGTTTTGTTCGGTGAAGACACGCTCATCAAGGAGGGCGATGTTGTAAAACGGACCGGTCGCATCATGTCGATTCCGGTCGGCGAAGAGATGATCGGCCGCGTCCTGGACGGCATCGGCCAGCCGATCGACGGCAAAGGTCCATTGAACTGCAAGTCAACGCAGATCGTTGACGTTGTTGCTCCGGGCATTATCGATCGTGAACCGGTCACTCAGCCGATGCAGACCGGTATCAAGGCGATTGATGCGATGATTCCGATTGGCCGCGGACAGCGCGAACTTATCATCGGCGACCGCCAGACCGGCAAGACCGCAATCGCGCTCGATGCCATTATCAACCAGAAAGGCGGCGACGTAATCTGCATTTATGTCGCGGTCGGCCAGAAGAGAGCGTCTGTTGCACGCGTCGTCAAGACACTTGAAGAGTACGGAGCAATGGAGCATACCATCATTGTTTCCGCGACTGCGTCCGAGCCGGCGCCGCTTCAGTACATCGCGCCGTACACCGGTTGCGCAATCGGAGAGTATTTCCGCGATAAAGGAAAACACGCACTCATTATTTATGATGACCTGTCCAAACAGGCTACATCATATCGCCAGTTGTCGCTGCTCCTCCGCCGTCCTCCGGGACGTGAGGCGTTCCCCGGCGACGTTTTCTATCTCCATTCGCGCCTTCTGGAGCGCGCAGCAAAGCTCTCCGACGCAAATGGCGGCGGTTCGCTTACCGCACTGCCGATTATTGAAACACAGGCCGGTGACGTTTCGGCCTACATTCCGACCAACGTCATTTCGATTACAGACGGTCAGATATATCTCGAGCCGGATCTCTTTTATGCAGGCGTCCGCCCGGCAGTAAACGTCGGTCTTTCGGTCAGCCGCGTCGGCGGCGCAGCGCAGACGAAGGCCATGAAGCAAATTGCCGGAACCCTCCGCCTGGACCTGGCACAGTTCAGAGAACTGGCTGCATTTGCCCAGTTCGGCGCCGATCTTGATAAGTCTACTATGGCGCAGATCGAGCGCGGCAAGCGCATGGTCGAGCTTCTTAAGCAGAACCAGTACGTTCCGCTCGTGCTGGAAGACCAGATTATCGGAATCTTCGCCGGCACGCAGGGTATGATGGATGACATCCCGGTTGATGCCATCCGCCGCTTTGAGTCAGAGCTTATTGCCTTCATGAAGGAACGCAAAGCTGATGTGCGCGATGATATCAAGAAGAAGAAGGTTCTTGATGATGAGCTGAAGCCGAAGCTCAGGGCCGCAATTGAAGAATTCAAGAAAGGCTTTGTGGTCTAATCTCAGCGGGGAAAGGGTAACGATATGCCGGGACTAAAAGAAATAAAAAGAAGAATCGGCTCGGTGAAGAGCACCAAGCAGATCACCAAGGCGATGAAAATGGTGTCTGCGGCAAAGTTCCGCAAAGCTTTGGTCAGAATTACCGAGCTGAAGCCGTATGCCGAAAAGATGAGCCAGGTTTTGTCGAGCCTTGCTTGTACCGTGGAAGAGGGGCACCCGCTTCTGCAGGCGCGACCGGTTAAGAAGGTGGAAATTATCGTTCTGACCGGAGATCGCGGCCTTTGCGGCGCATTTAATACCAACGTCATGAAGGCTGCCATTAACCTTATCAGGGATACGCAGAAAACCGGGGCAGAAGTCAGCATCAGCGCTATCGGCCGGAAAGGCGCGGATCTGTTCCGCCGCCGGAAGGTGACCTTGCGGGGGCGCTGGGTCGGTCTTTCCGGAAGGGCGTCATATGCGGATGCTCAGGGAATCGCCAAAGATGTCATCGACAACTACATGAACGAGACCTTCGATGAAGTTCAGCTGGTTTACACTCAGTTTAAATCTGCTGCTATCCAGAAAGTTACAGTGAGCAGACTTTTGCCTCTCGCTCCGCAGGATGGAAGTTCATGTCCGCCTGATAAGGCCCAGGATAAGGGTGAATATATTCTGGAACCGTCACAGCAGGCTATCTTCGAGCAGTTGCTTCCAAAGAATGTCGAAATCCAGATATTTCGCGCGATACTCGATGCGCAGGCTTCTGAACAGGCAGCCCGTATGGCGGCAATGGAGAATGCGACCAAAAACGCCAACGACATGATCAAGAAACTGACGCTTCAGTACAACAAGGCCAGACAGGCTTCGATTACGAAGGAGCTTATGGACATTGTCGGCGGCGTCGAAGCTTTAAAAAAGTAGCCGCTTGAAGCGGTGAATCAAGAACGAATGAGCTATCCAGATACAGGAGGGCATCACAAATGAATGAAGGAAAAGTTTCACAGGTCATCGGTGCTGTTGTCGATGTCGAATTTGAGAAAGAGCTTCCCGCAATCCTCCAGGGATTGCGGATAGAGGATGCCGGAGACCCCGCCAAGGGGGTTCCTGCAATCTCGGTTACGCTGGAAGTTGCCGGTCACCTCGGCGACAACAAGGTCCGCACGATTGCGATGTCGACAACCGACGGCGTAACCCGCGGCATGAAAGTTTTGGATTTGGACGCCCCAATCGCAGTGCCGGTTGGCAAAGGCACGCTGGGACGTATCATGAACGTTATCGGCGAACCCTATGACAAGGCTGGTCCTATTGAATGCACCGAGCGGTATCCGATTCATCGCCTGGCTCCGTCCTTTGTCGATCAGGAACCCGTTTCCGTAGTCTTTGAGACGGGAGTTAAAGTCTTCGACCTTCTTGTTCCGTTCATCAAGGGCGGCAAAATGGGCATGTTCGGCGGCGCAGGCGTCGGCAAGACGGTCGTTATCATGGAAATGATCAACAACGTCGCGATGAAGCATGGCGGTATCTCGGTATTTGCCGGTGTCGGTGAGCGTACCAGAGAAGGAAATGACCTCTATCTCGAAATGAAGCACTCCAACGTTCTCCCGAACGTTTCGCTTGTTTACGGACAGATGAACGAGCCGCCGGGCGCACGTCTTCGCGTCGCACTTACCGCACTGACGCAGGCAGAGTATTTCAGAGATCAGGGACAAGACGTTCTCTTCTTCCTCGATAACATTTTCCGTTATACCCTTGCGGGTGCGGAGGTTTCGGCACTCCTCGGCAGAATGCCGTCAGCAGTCGGCTACCAGCCGAACCTCGGTACTGACATGGGCGTGCTCCAGGAGCGTATTACTACCACCAAGAAGGGCTCGATCACGTCGATGCAGGCTATCTACGTTCCTGCCGACGACTTGACAGACCCCGCTGTTGCGACAGCGTTTACGCATCTTGACGGAACGGTCGTTCTTTCCCGCTCGATTTCGGAGCTGGGTATTTATCCTGCTGTGGATCCGCTCGATTCCACTTCCCGCGCGCTTGACCCGCTGGTTGTCGGTGCAGAGCACTATCGCATCGCCCGGAGAGTCCAGTCTATTCTCCAGCGCTATAAAGAGCTTCAGGATATCATCGCAATTCTGGGCATGGAGGAACTATCGGAAGACGACAAGCTCGTTGTTTCCCGTGCGCGCAAACTCCAGAGATATCTCAGCCAGCCGTTTTACGTTGCTGAGACATTTACCGGCACACCGGGCAAGTACGTCAAGCTCGAAGATTCGCTCAGAGGCTTCGATGCGATTGCGGATGGCAAGTATGACGACATGCCGGAGCAGGCATTTTACATGGTTGGCACGATCGAAGAAGTTGAGGAGAAGGCACGGAAGCTTGGCTGGTCCAGAGAATCCTAAAAGGCGGGGTAAATGACTATGGAGACGAAGCTCAAGCTTGAAGTTGTATCCCCTCACGGCGAGGTGGTGAGTGAAGACGTGGACGAGGTATCCGCCCAGGGCAGCGAGGGTGACTTCGGCGTATTTCCCGGCCACGTGCCGTTTATAACCACATTGAAAATAGGCATGCTGACGTATCGAAAAGGATCCGAAAACAAGTATGTTTTTGTGAACTCGGGCTATGCGGAGGTTTCCCCCGATAAGGTGATTGTCCTAGCAGACAGCGCTGAACGGTCGGAAGATATTGATGTCGAGCGCGCCAAGGCTGCCATGCAGCGTGCGGAAGAACGGCTCAAACAGGCTGAGAAGATCGACTTTGCCCGCGCAACGGCTGCTGTCGAACGCGCCACGATTAGAGTCCAGCTTGGAGGCAAGCGTTAATTGCAGTAAGTTTTTTCAGTCTGCGTGGCGGGGAGTTTCGGGCACTTCGGAACTCCCCGCTTTTTTTTGCGCCAGATTATGCGATGCATTATCTGGCCAGAGATTCCATCGCTCTTGCCCGTTCTTCCGTTGGTGGATGAGATGAGAGGTAATCAAACAGATTCTTGCTGCCGGAAGCTCTGTTTTTCCTGCGGTGGTCTTGCTCCAGTTTCATCAGAAATGCTCCAAGGAGTGCGGGGGAAAGATTGTTCTGTTTAAGTACCGCAGCGGCAAAACGGTCCGCCTCGCGCTCAAAGTTGCGGGAATAGTTCGCCTCCAGCAGCCATCCGGAAAGAGCGCCTGCAAGGGTGCTCACATCGCCGATATAGGCAGCAAGCACTAAACCAACAAGAGAGCTCTGAATCATCTGGCGAACACCGTGCCTGTATGCAGCATGGCCGGCCTCGTGGGCAAAAACCGCAATCAGCTCATCGTCAGTGTCAGCAAGATCGACCAGTTTGTCGAAAAAAACGATGGTGCCGTCGGGAAGAGCGAATGCATTGGCACCGGCAAACTTACTGGTACGAAACTGTATCGTTGTCACCACAAAAGCGCCGGGCGGAAAAGCGACCCGCGAAAAACGATCCCGTAGTTGTTGCTGACGGTCCGCCGGAAGTGCAGACGGCTCAATGAACTTCCCGTCGAGGTTCGCCATCGCCTGCTGACTGATGAGAGTCAGAGCCTTGGCGGGAAGCTGATAGGCTAGTTTCTCAGCGGCAAACGGCAGCACCCACTGATATGCAGCGGCAAGAGCGGCAACAAGCACCACAACAGAGACTGCTACCAAGCGCCATTTCCGCTGTATGCGGACGACAAACGCCTCCCGGTGGCCGCCCTGCGCAAGAAAAGCCGAAAAAGCCGGGCTGTCCGGCACTTCGCATGACGAACCGTCAGGGAAGCGAAGCAACCGGGGAGCACCGTTCAGCGGCTCTGAAACAACGATGCCGCTGAACGGAAAAGAACGGTTTATGCTGTTTCCCGTGATTGCACACTTTCCGCCTTTCAGCGACACTGTTACCTGATGCGCACGACTGCTGACGCCGTCGTAGAACGAACCGGTCACCTTGCCTGCACAGATATCAGAACGAGATGTCAAAGTCAAAAACATCAGTTACCTCTTCACCGGTCGCTGCCATGTCTGCCTCAGCATCGGCAACAAAGTCGTCCACACCCAATTCAGTGCGGAGCGCAAGAGTTTCGGCCCGGTATCGTGCCAATCGGACTGATGCCCATGGCCAGTAGAGCCCGAGCGTAATGAGCGTGAGAAAAGCATTGCTGAACAAGAGAACTGCCAGACTGCCGGTGCGTTGTGTTGATACAAAGCCGGCAGCGCCGAGGCGCAGGTTGTTCCAGATAAGATTGGTCATGGATGCCTGGAAAAAAGGATATGCCATGAAGGAGAACAGAGCATACGACACAGCTCCGATAATTCCGATTCCGAGCACACGCGCTGTCTGTGAGCCGGCACTGCCGAAAAAGCCGCCGATTCCCCAGCCGACAACTCCTGCGATCAGCCCGGCGGCGATGCCGATCCCTACTGTCTTAAGAAATACGCTGTAAACCGGCCAGGCTCCTGTGTCGAAACGCGCATATGTTTTCCCGAAAGACGCATGATTGTATAAAAAGGCTCTGATGCGCTGGTAGAAAAGAGGATAGCAGAGACCGAAGGAAATCGGAATGAGCAGACCATAGCCGTAGAGAGTCAAGGCAGTATCTTGCGCCTTGCCATGAAAGCGGAAGCGGATATTTCTCCAACTGGTATTGTGCAGGCGGAAGGCGAAAGAGCGGGTCAGCAGAAAAGGAAATACAATGATAAATAGAATCAGAATGAAATAGTAGAGATGCATGTTGAAGCCCGGCAAATAGTGTAATCCGAGCAGCAGGATAACAGCAATGATTCTGCCTTTCAGGATAGCGATCGGATTGCCGTGATAGTCGAAGCTTGAACCTGCTATACGCATGTGGCGGCAGAAATACTGGTTCTTCCGCACTTTAGCCCACGCCGAGTAAATGCCGAGCGTCAGAACCGAAAGGAGGAGATTAACGATCCAGATGCGAAAATACTCGCCTCCGGAACCGGTGAACTCAAACGAATACATTTGAGAAGTGACCGGCGCACCCGCAGTCGCAAAAGAGTCCGTGTGCTGATGCGGACTCGGCAATAGAGTTTCTCGATGTTCATGGCCGACGTCTACACTATGCAAACGTATGGATATATCACGATATGGCTGCCATCTGCCGATATGTTCGTTCCATACCTGAGTATCATCAGTGATAATGCCCGCTTGAACAAGCTCCCGGAACTCTGACTCGGTCAGCGGTCCTTTCCGCCCATCGACAGAGCTGTAATACCAGTTCATACATCCCCTCACGCAATTGTCTTTTTATTATGTTCAGCGAAACATGCTCATTGTATCACGGCAGGGCTGGAAAGAAAAATCGGCGTCATCATCTCTCCTGCTCACTCTTCGGTCTTTGAACCAGTGCGGCCGGAGCTGAAGTGCTCAAGAGTTTCAGAGCGCTGTCTGCGTCTTTTCTTTTGCTTTTGTTTGCGGATCTTTTCGCGTTCAAGATCATCAGCTGTCGGCAGTCCGCGAAGTTTCTTTATCTTCTCCAGGAGTTCTCGCCGCGCGAGGAAACGGTTTATCGACTGGCTCCTGTCTTTCATGCATTTGACTTCAAGTCCGGTCGGTTTGTGCAGAAGGTAGACGCATGAGGATGTCTTGTTCACTTTCTGGCCGCCTTTGCCCGATGAACGGACAAATTTTTCCTCAATATCAGCCTCCCCGATGCCCAGTGCTTCCATTTCGTGACGAAGCCAACGGTTCTTTTCCTCACTGACGGCAAATGTCTGCATGTTCTTTCCTTCTCAATAGGCACTTTGAATCTATTCAATTCATGACAAATTATAGCTGAGAAACGCCTTGCAGTACATCGGCAAGGCGAGTTTTGACGGTGAAATGGTAAAATGTCTACTCATCTTTAAGTGAACGGGAGGTCTCCTATGAGCCAATCAATGCGCATGCCGGAAGAGTCTTCGGAAAAACGGCTTGCAGAATACAGCCTCAAAATCAATAAATATATTCTTTCTCTGCCGCTTTTAGTTGTCTTTTTTCTGCTCTTTCCGGACAATCCGATCTTGGCGAGAAACACCGAAAAGTCTCTCGGTATGTTGCTTATCGGCAGTGGTCTGCTGAGTTATCCGCTTGTTTTTGCGGTCGGCCGGACGCTGGCAAAGCAGCGCTATGAGCGGGGCGAATACCGGGGTTCAATCTATATGAGCTGGCTTCCGGTCATCTGTATCGCACTTGTTGTTATCGGCTACGCTGTTGCGTGAATAAGGGCTGCGGCGAACCGCAGCCCCTCAGCATTTATCTGATCGGAGCGGGCGCTGGTGCAGTGGTCTGCTTGTCATGCTTCTCCTTGTAAATCTTCTTGCCGGCCTTATCCTGTTTCTTCTTGAGCTTTGCACGCTCTTTCTTTGTCAGCTTGCCGTCTTCTTTCATTTTGGCTTCTTTCTTTTCGATGCGATCCTGCTGCTTGTTGAGCTTTTTGGCCTCTTTTTCGGTAAGCTGGCCGCTCTGCACCCCCTGATCAATACGCTTCTGCTGATTCATCTGACGCTGATCTATGCCCGGGCTGTCGGTTCCTGCTGCGAGTGCCGGTGCGACGGCAAGAGAAAAGGTGATACCTGCGGCGACGATTGAGGGGATAATCTTTTTCACGGTGAATCCTCCATTTGTGGTTTAGTGTTTGAGGATGAACCTCATCTTTTTTCTTTAGCAACACGCGTGCCAAGTCCTGAGCTCTTGATTAAAATAATAAAAAACAGAATGTTATCCGGATTCCATGCGATCAGTTTGATTGCATGAAGTTCCGGAGATGGCTTATGGCTTCCTGAAATCGGGAAGAAGATGCAATGAACTCTCAGCTATTTCTTGACTCATGGAGGAGCATGAGCCACAATACAGATACGATTATGAAGGAGTTCAGCATTATTGATGTTTCAGGAGACATCGGCATCTCGGCTTCAGGGGCAACGCTCGGAGAGCTCTTTGCGAATGCCGGCGCAGCTCTCTATGACCTCATGACCGATGTTTCCAGTGTGCGGACGGTCGTATCCAGGAAGTTCAGCACTTCAGCCGACACATGCGACGGGTTGCTCGTCTGCTTTCTGAATGAGCTTATTTATCTGTTCGAGACGGAGGAACTGGTCGGGAGCCGAATTAAGGTAATGTCGCTTGACGAATCTGAATGCTCACTCAAGGCTGATGTGCACGGGGAGCGTTTTGATCCTGAGCGGCATGAGAGGCGGTTGCTCGTGAAGGCGGCTACCTACCATAAACTGCGGATGGAGCAGCGCGAGGGCCTATGGTATGCGGAGGTTATCTTCGATATCTGATGCGGATTATGCATGCGGCAGTGAGCTGTTCACTTTCCGGTTCACTGCCGGATTGTATGAATGAAGCGTTATAACGGAAGAGCTGGAAGAGATGGCAACTGAACTGAAACGGATTGATGCGAATCGTCTCCTGGTGCCGAAAGGCTATCTGACGGGCATGCGGACGGACGGTATGATTTTTGTCGATGAAGTGCTGCAGAGAGATCTTGAAAAGGGCTCCATCGAACAGGTCGCCAATGTGGCAACGCTGCCGGGTATCGTCGGCAATTCGATGGCGATGCCCGACGTGCATCAGGGATACGGCTTTCCGATCGGCGGAGTTGCCGCATTCGATCTGAATGAAGGCGTCATTTCACCCGGCGGTGTCGGTTACGACATCAATTGCGGGGTTCGTCTGATCAGGAGTAATCTGACGAAGCCGGATGTCATGCCGAAGATGAGGGAACTGGTTGAGTCGCTCTATACCTCCATCCCGTCCGGCGTCGGCTCCAAAGGTCGCATCCGGCTCGGCGAAAGGGATCGAGAACATATCCTGCTGAAAGGGGCGCGATGGGCGGTTGAGCAGGGCTACGGCGAACGCGCGGATTTGGAGCATTGCGAGTCCGGCGGCTGCATGGACGGCGCTGATCCGTCAGGCATCAGTGCGAAGGCGTATGAGCGCGGGAAGGCACAGCAGGGAACCCTCGGCTCCGGAAATCACTTTGTCGAAGTGCAGTATGTTGATGAGATCTTCGATGAAGCAGCGGCGGGGGTCCTCGGTGTTTTTCCGAACCAGATAACGGTCATGATTCATACCGGTTCGCGCGGCTTCGGTCATCAGGTCTGTACGGATTTTCTGGAGGTCATGGGCAGGGCTGTTGAGAAATATGGTATAACTCTGCCGGATCGTGAACTTGCATGCGCACCGTTTTCGAGCAGTGAATCGCGGGCATATTTTGCGGCCATGAAGGCATCGGCGAACTATGCATGGGCAAATCGACAGTGCCTGACGCACTGGACGCGGGAAATCTTTTATTCCCTGTTTCGCATGACGCCCCGTGAAGCAGGTATGACACTTGTGTATGACGTCGCACACAACATTGCCAAAGTTGAAGAGCATCGCGTAAACGGAGTGGACCGAAAGCTGGTGGTTCACAGGAAGGGCTGCACGAGGGCATTTCCTCCCAATCATCCGGAGCTGCCCGTCCGGTATCGTCCCATCGGTCAGCCGGTGTTAATCCCGGGAGATATGGGCCGGGCATCCTATGTGCTGCTTGGAACGCACAAAGCGATGAATGAAACATTCGGTTCTACCTGTCATGGAGCGGGACGCCTGCTTTCGCGCCATCAGGCAATCCGTCAGGCCAAGGGCAGGGCAATCTGGCGAGAGATGGAGGATAAGAATGTTCTTGTCAGAGCGGCGGGACGCGAGACGCTTGCCGAAGAGATGCCGGAAGCATATAAAAACGTTTCCAATGTCGTCGATGTTGTTCACAACGCGGGAATCTCAAAGAAAGTGGCGCGGCTCAGACCGCTTGGGGTGATTAAAGGATGACGGCCGGAAAAAAACTGCGAATCGGGAAAATTGCCTACGCAAATGTATTCCCCATTTTCTATATGCTGGAGCGCATGTGCGATTCTTCACAGATAGAGATTGTTGAAGGAGTGCCCTCCGAGCTGAATGCGATGCTTCGGGCAGGAGTCCTTGATATCAGTCCGTCTTCTTCCGTCGAGTATCTCAATCATCCTGAGCTTTATACCTATATTAACGGCATTTCAATCAGCAGCCGCGGTCCTGTCGGCAGTGTTTTTCTTTTTTCAAAAAAACCGCTTCAGAACCTTTCGGGCGAAGAAATTGCCGTCACAAGCCAGTCGGCAACTTCAGTTGTTTTGCTTGACCTGCTGCTTCGTGAGGCCGGCATTCGGAATGTGAGGTATGTCAGCACACAGAGGGCGGAATTCGCCCGCGCCGATGCTTTTCTCCTTATTGGAGATGACGCGTTGATCTACCGTCTCAGAACGGGAGCCGGCAATGAACACTTTGTCTACGATCTTGGAGAACTATGGTATCAGCAGAACGGTCTGCCGTTTGTATTTGCACTCTGGATTGTGCGAAAGGATCTAATACGCGATGAATCCCGGCAAAAGCTTCTGCATCGTTTTACCGCCGACCTCGATGCGGCAAAACGTCAATCGCTCGCGCGGCTGGGAGAAATAGCTCATGCTTCTCCTCTTGCCGGGCAGCTTTCCGCTAAAGAGCTTCTGTCGTATTGGAGCAAGCTCGATTACGAACTCGAAGATGAACATGTCAGGTCAATGCATCTTTTTTCGACAAAGGTGTTCGGGCATGCATGCACGCAGGCAGGATAGTATAGTATAGTCGTCAGTTTTTTTTGGTGCGTTATTTTTGCTCATGCCTCGTTTTATGGCGATAGCATGACGTAATATCAGGGAGGATTCATGCTGCAAGAGTACCGTGAGGGAAAGAAGTGCATAGCGGTTGTTGGTCTTGGATATGTGGGACTGCCTTTGTGTGTCAGTCTGGGTCGGGCGTTCCCAAAAGTCACAGGCTTTGATATCAATGCGGACCGCATCAGGGAATTGCAGGCCCGACTGGACAGGAATGAGGAAGTAACTTCTCATGAACTGATGCAGACATCGGCTGCCTTCACGGCTGATCCGTCCGTCCTGGAAACAGCCGACGTAATTATTATTGCGGTACCTACGCCCATCAATTCGCACAAGATTCCCGACTTAGCCCCACTGCGGCTTTCTTCAGAAATTGTCGGCAGAAACATGAAACCCGGCGTGATTGTCGTCTATGAATCCACCGTCTATCCTAGCGTCACGGAGGAAGTCTGCGGGCCTATTCTTGAGCTGCACTCAGGGCTTGCGTGCGGGGCTGAGTTCAGGCTCGGGTATTCTCCGGAGCGCATGAATCCGGGGGACAAGGCGCATACCGTGGAAAATATCGTGAAAGTTGTCGCCGGGCAGGATGAGGAAACGACCGAACTCCTGTGCTCGATATACGGGAGCATCGTAAAGGCTGGTATCCATCGCGCTCCCAATATCAAGACTGCCGAAGCGGCAAAGGTCATCGAGAACATCCAGCGCGATCTGAACATTGCTCTCATGAACGAACTTGCCATTATTTTCAAAAAACTCGGGATAGATTCGGGTGAAGTTCTGGCGGCGGCAAAGACGAAGTGGAACTTTATCCCCTTTGAGCCGGGGCTTGTCGGCGGGCACTGCATCGGCGTTGATCCCTATTATCTGACCTTCAAGGCGGAAGAGCTTGGCTATCGGCCTGAAGTAATACTTTCCGGCCGCCGGATCAACGACAATATGGGCAAGTATATTGCCGAACAGACCATCAAGGAATTAATCAAGGCAGAAGTCTGTTTCAAGGGGAATAAAATTCTTATTCTTGGTTTTACCTTCAAGGAAAATATAAACGATATCCGCAATACAAGAGTGATTGATATTTATCACGAACTCCGGCAGTTCGGAGTGCAGTGTTTCATCTTCGATCCGGTCGCCGATGCCGATGATGTTCATGAGGAATACGGATTGCAGTTGCTTCAAACCCTTATTGAGCATGCTCCCTATGACGGCGTGATTGCGGCGGTGAAGCACGATGCGTTCAGAACTCTGGATATTGCCCGGCTCAAGTCAGTCTGTCGCGGGGAGCCGGTATTCATGGATGTGAAAAGCTGTTTCTCCCGGGAGGCTATTGTTGCACATGGTTTTCGGTACTGGAGGCTGTAATTGGCAGGGCTTCGAATAGCCGCTGTTTTACTGACGATTATCGGGATGCTGAGCATTCCTGCATTTGCGGAGCAAAAGCGCGGGATTGCCGCTTTCTCTCTTGACGACGGATATCCGAACTGGATGACTGCCGCACATATCCTGAAAAAACATGGCGGCGTCGCCACAGGATATGTGAATAATTTCAGGATTGACCGCGGCGATATTTCGGCCGAGATGCTTAGCGCCTTGCAGGATGTGTATGGATGGGAGATCGGCACGCATACTTATGGGCATGCGAATCCCGAAGCCTTTGTGCTGCTTTACGGCGGAGAAAGATGGATTCAGGATGAACTGCTGAGTTCGATTCGCGGGCTTGCTGCACTGGGGCTGAAGGCTCATTCTTTGGTTTTCCCCTATAACAAGTCAACTGCGGAGCTGCGCCGTACCGTGCTTCTTCACGTGTCTTCGTTTCGCTCGGGCGGTGAGCGTCCCATCGGCACCGGCATCCGCCCGGACGGTTCTTTTCCAGGGAAGGCTATCGATGTCGCCGGCTATGTTCCGATTTCACAGGTTTTTTCGTGGATTGACAGAGCGCATCGTGAGGGAAGTGTATTGTTTCTTTACGGACATCAGGTGCTTCCTGATGCGGCATTCCATACGGGTTCTGTTCAGTCGGTCACCAGCGGTGAACTGACTGCGGGGGAACCTGTGAAGCCCTTTCATGACCCGTATAGTTGTCTCGTCCCTGATATGGAGAGACCCTTGCAGTATGGAATTGCCATTCAGAAAGTTGAAGGCAACCGAATCCTCATTTCCAATGCAAACCTGCTGCGTTTTACTGCACCGGGGGCCCGCTTTATGATTGGTCCCTGCCTGGGACTCCGGGAATCGGACCTTGAGGCAATCGTCGCGTATGCAGCCTCACGGCTTGAGTTCAGGAGGATAAGCGATTTGCCGAAGGAGCAATAGCATATGCCACTATTCTGCAGAAATTTCGTTTTGGCTTTTGTATAAAAATCCGACTGCTTCTCACAGACGGATTTTTTGGAGAACTGATTTGAAACTAAAAGCGTCGTGTAATTGAAATCCCCGCAGACCAACCGCTATAGGATCCCGTCTGTCCAAGGTTATGGAGACCGCCTAAGCTCATGCGGACAAACCAGTCGCGATAGATGCCAAAGAACCCTTCAACGGATCCTTCGAAACACCCCTTGAATCCATCGGTTGTCGTATCCTTGTTGATGCCGGCTCCTGTTGTAAAGCTGACGCCGTTATCATCGTCGATTTTCCAGTACCAGAGGCCGACAAGCAGATATTTCTGATAGAGCGTGGGATCATAATACCCATTCGTATCATCTTGCTCTTTAAACCCTGTGCGCAGGGCTGAGATGCCGATGTCCAGATTCAGCACTTCGGTGCGAAGAACTGCCCGGCGCGGAAAGAGCTGCACTTCCCATTGGCGGTTGTCACGACTGAAGAAGTTCAGTGCGGCACTTCCGGTAACCGTCCATGCCAAATCCGGGCGCCATTCAAATGATGCCTGGTTCAGATACCTCTGGATGCCGAGCGACAGCGAGCGTGCCGAAGGAAAATAGTAATCATGAGCATGCGCTACCTGGAGCTTAAGTGCGTCGTGCGGACGGATAAAGGCGTTCAACCCGTAGTACGGCGTGGTATGACTTTCAGTAAAGGCTTCTCCGGCATAGACATCAGCAGCGAAAAGAGGCGAGAAACGGTGGTTGATCCCGAGTGCAAGCGCAGTGCGGAACGCCGATGCATTTCCGCTGATGTTCTCCAGTCCGCTGCCGATCTGTGCGCGAACGATGTCGAATTCAGCTTTGGCATATGCATGTGTAAGCGGAGTAATAAAATAGGCACCCTTCAAATAGGTGCGATAGATGTCTACGCTGTCAGAGTCATGATAAAAATTAAACCCGCCGGTAAGGTAGTGCCGGACGGGTGTCCTGACGAATCGTCCCGCATCATATACTTCCCTTGATCCCGGCCGAAGCTTCTCAAGCTGCCTGACGCTTTCCAGCGCTTCCGGAAACCTTTCGGCATGCCGGAGATCCACTGTCCGGGTATACAGCAACTCGTAATCATTCGGCTTTGCATTCAACAGAGGGCCGAGAAAGGAAAGCGAAAGGTCAGGGCGGTCATCCCAGGCATATACTCTTGCAAGGTGCGCACGGGAAGAATCATCATGTTGAAAGCGGTCTGCATATCCGACCAGGATTTTTTCAGCAGCAGGATAGTTTCCACGCTCTGCTTCTGCCATTGCCAGTTCAAGCAGAATATCTTTCCGATCGGCATTCTTTTCAAGGTAGGAACGATAGGTTCCGACCGATTTCGTCAGCTTGCCGCTCCACTTCTGAGTACGGGCAAGGTTTATCTCCGCATCAGCGGCGTCCGGGTCAATTTCGAGAACTTTCTCTAAACTCTGACCGGCTATATCATACTTTCCGAGCCAGTTTGCAATTGAGCCGCGCGATTCCCAGTATTCCTTTTTATTCGGGTTTAACTCGATAGCTTTTTCGATGGCGGCCAGCGCCGGTTCGGGCTTCTGCATCACGGAATATGACTGAGAAAGCCTGAAATACAATTCTGCATCGCCGGATTTGAGCCGAACAGCCTGGGTAAGCGCTTCAGCTGTCTTTTCGATATTTCCGAGCGCCCAGTAGAGATCTGCGACGCGAAGCCATATGGGAAGCTGATCAGGATTGCGTTTCAGCATACCGTCGTAGATGGCAATCGCCTTGTTCCAGTCTCCTGCCATCTCGGCTCTCAGGCCGTCTTCAAATGCCGGAAGAGGAATTTCCTGTCCGAAGGCCGCAGCCGGTGTCAAGAAAAGCACCAGTAGCACAAGAGCAAATGTGAATCGCATGATCGTATCCTTTCGGTTCCTGATATATATGTTTGTTTTTATCATCATTTGCGCCATTTTTTGTCCCTGAATATCCAGATATCGGCAGCAAAACGCAGAATGACGGTAAAGTCATACATGAGGTATGCATAACGCAAGGGAGCAACAAGCAGGCTTTTTAGCGCGTAGTTGAAACGCTGCCCTTTCGCCACGATGAAAAGAACCAGCGTGGAGAGCAGCACTTCTGCAAGAATTGTGATGACCAGCGGTTCCCAGAGCTGCAGGAGGAGCATGATCAGAAACGATGTCGGGAACGCAATTTTTTCGAAAAGAGACGTGAAGAGGATCCATCCGACAGGGCGTCCGTATTTCTTGGTATACTCCTCCCCGAATGACTGCCGGTACTGCTCCCCGATTTTTCGTTTCTGCTCCGTTTCCCTTGAAACCTTTTTGTCACGCCTTTTTTTGCGCCAATACGCAATGACACGGAAAGGAGTTTTCAGGAGATCGTCGAAATAATAGCAACTCTGTAAAAAAGAAGAAGACCACATATATATCTGTCTCGGAAGACGCGTGGCTTCCGGTTCTTCAGACCGGGCACAGACGTCGGCAATCTGGATGTTCCGGTATCCCTTGTTCGTCATCGCAAATCCGATAAAAATATCCTCGGAATTCGTCAGATCGTCGCCGAGGATGGGTTCATATTTGTCGAACAGGTCTTTGACATATTTTCTGCGGTAGGCGACGGCACATCCGACCGGATTCGTTATAGATCCGACAAAAACCATCTGCCCATGGTATATGAAGCGTTGCAGAAACATGTAGAGAGCATCCCGATAAAGATTGGTGATTCCTCTTTTCAGACGATTCCACAGGCTGTCGCGCTGCACAAATTTCGCCTCAGGGTGCTTTTGAAGAAACGAGTGCATGACATTGTCTCTATCCAGACTGGTTCTGTCCCTGTCGCGAAGCGGCAGAATGACGCCGCAGGCGCATGCAATGCCGACCCCCTGATAAAGTTCCTGAACAGTGCGTTCTATGTAGTTCGGCGATTCGAGAACCGTATCGCCGTCAAGAATGAATTCCACATCAGCATCGAACTCGCGCGACTGCCGCTTAATAGTGGGGGTTTTTCCGATCGATTTTTCCCGACGAATGGCAATGATATCCATCCCGAGCGTCGCCGCCATGTCTTTTGCATATTCAAATGTCCGATCCGAACTGCCGTCATCGATTAGTATGACATTGCGCGGTCTGAGAGTCTGTTTCGCTATTGAGGAGAGACAGTGCGCGATGTTTTTTTGTTCATTAAAGGCCGGGATGACAACATCTACAACTGCATCGCGCCAGTTTTCTGCGGGAGTGGGCACTGTTTTGTCGGGACCATGCAATAACCCCAAGATGCTCATCAGGGAATTCGGACTGACTACAAAATATGGAAGTGTTGCCACATTATCCCCCTTGTGCCTTTCGTTTGTCTTGTTCGATGTAGATAAGGTCAAGCAATGTCTGATTCAGCGGCCACTGAAACTGCATGTCAGTCAGCGAGAGGAGCTTTGTCATCGAAGGCCTTCTGTGCAAGATATCGGCAAAGTCCATTCCATAAGCATCCTGATAAGGAACGCAGCGAATCTCGGACTGACTGTGAGAAAGCCATTTCACCCGCTCCGCCAGCTCGGCAATCGAAATTTCCTGTGCATTTCCGACATTCACCACTTCGCCGTAACTGCTGCTGTTATCGGCAAGAAGGTCAAGCATGACGACAGTATCGCGCACATCACAGAAACAGCGTTTTTGCGTTCCATCTCCAAAAACCGTGATGGGCTGTCCTGAGACTGCCTGACGGACGAAGCGGGGGACGACCATCCCGTACTGCCCGGTCTGCCGGGGGCCGATGGTATTGAAAAAACGGACGGTAACAATCGGAGCTCCGTATGCTTTTGCATACGACAGGCAAAAAGCTTCGTCAACCAGTTTGCTGATCGGATAATTCCATCGAAGGCTCGAGTTTTCCTCTATGAGCAATGCGTCTCTTTCGGAGAATTCGCATGTCTCTCTGCCGGGAATGCCGTTGCCGTATACTTCCGATGTAGATGCGACGATCAAGGTGCTCCTCCACTTATTTTTATGAGCGGCTTTCAGGAGCAGTTCGGTTGCTTCTACATTAACGGCCATAACATCAACCGGGTTTTTTAACACGCGAAATACTCCGACAACCGCTGCCATGTGGTAGATACGATCAGACTGGGCAACACTGCTCTCCAGATGAGGCCACGACAAAAGATTTGCCTTTTCGAAGCGGAAGTTCGGATTCGGGAGAAAATTCCTGATATTGTGCTCTGAGCCGGTGCTCAAATCATCAACGGCGATGACCTCATGTCCCCGGCTCAGATGAAACTGGACAATGTGCGACCCGATGAACCCGGCGCCGCCTGTAACGAGAATTCTCATTTGCACTCCTAATTCCTTAATTTCGCTGAGTTGAAATTTGGCTTTTCAGTATAACATAGCACCGAGTATCCTACGCCGGCTCATAAGCTGTTGATTCATATAACTTCGGAGAGCGGCGACTTAAGCGGCCTCCCTCCTGCCTTGCTCTTTTTCTGACAGCCTGCTACTATATAAGCTGATTTTTCAAGCAAAACGTTTCGTTTTTGCGCCCGATATTATAATCCCAAAATAGCATATGGAGGTGTTGTATGCAGTTTCTTAATTACTTGGTTGGTGAAGCATACGCGATGGGTCCTGCTCCGCAGGGCGGTGCGCAGGGCGGATGGGAGCAGATGCTCGGCAGCATGGCTCCGCTTATCATCATTTTTGCGATTTTTTATTTTCTTCTGATCCGTCCTCAGAAGAAAAAGGCCCAGGAGTATAAAAAACTGCTTGAGAGCCTGAAGATCGGCGATAAAATCGTCACGGCCGGCGGTATTTATGGCGTTATTGAAAAGGTCGGCAACAATACTGTTATTGTCAAGATTGCCGAAAACACCAAAGTCAAACTGAACAAAAACTCGGTCTCATTCCTTCGCGGCGAGACTGAAGAAGAATAAGGACAGGGCAGACGAGCGATGAAAACAGGAGTCGCACTTCGCGCAGCGTTAATCGTTGCGACGGTAGTACTTGCGGTAGTATTTTTCCTGCCGAACACACCGGGATATCAGCATATGCCGGACTGGTGGAAAAAGAGCATGCCGGACAAAGGAATTGTGCTCGGCCTGGATTTGCAGGGTGGGCTTCATCTGGTTTTTGAAGTTGAGGGAGACAAGGCGCTCGAAATAGCGACAGACCGAATGGTATCGACGCTTTCGGGAGAGTTCGAAAGAAAAAAAGTTTCGGCTACGGCAAAACGCGAAGGTCTGTTTATTGCCGTGACTCCCGGCACGCCGGACGTCAGGAAACTCGTTGAAGAGGCTTTCCCGACGCTCACGCTTGCCAATGACAAAGGGACTCAAAAGTATCGGATAGCGGACAAGGAAGCTCAGCGCATAAAAGATTCGGCTACTGATCAGGTGCTCGAAGTCTTCCGCAACCGCATCGACCAGTTTGGCGTTGCGGAGCCGACCATCCACCGGCAGGGAGAAAATGAAATTGTTGTTCAGCTGCCGGGCGTGAAAGATCCGAAGCGTGCGCTTGAGCTGATGAAGACGACGGCTGTGCTGGAGTTCAAAATTGTGAATGACGAGTCTCCACTGGCTGCCGATCTGCCTGCCTCCGTGTTGCCCAGCGAGGAGCAGTTGGTGATCTCCACCTTTGGAGGCAGACTCGGAGACGGGAATGAGATACTCTTTCAGCGAGTTACCAACAAGGAAACCGGCGTCGTTACGAAGCGTCCCATGCTGATGAAAAAGGAGACATTGCTGACCGGCGATCTCTTAACTGAAGCCCGTGTTGCAATTGATCAGCGGATGAACGAGCCGTATGTCTCACTTGTGTTCAGCTCGGCCGGTGCTAAGATATTTGAGGACATAACCGGGAAGAACGTGAAAAAGCGTCTGGCGATTATTCTTGACGGCAACGTATACTCGGCGCCGGTCATTCAGGAGAAGATCGGCGGCGGCAATGCCCAGATTACCGGCAGTTTTACCATGGATGAAGCAAAAGACCTCGCGATCGTTCTGCGTGCGGGTTCTTTGCCCGCGCCGGTCAAGATACTGCAGAATCTGACGGTCGGGCCTTCGCTCGGTCGTGACTCAATAGAGGCCGGCAAGCTTGCCGGTATCATTGCTACGCTGCTCGTTGTCGTTTTCATGATCTTTTATTACCGCCTGTCGGGGGTTATCGCCGACTTTGCACTCATACTGAATATTGTCCTCCTGATTGGCGCCATGGCCGCACTTAACGCGACGCTGACCCTGCCGGGCATTGCCGGCATCATTCTCGCAATCGGCATGGCAGTCGACTCCAATGTTCTGATGTTCGAGCGTATGCGTGAAGAGTTGCGGGCAGGCAAGACGCCGCGCTCTGCCGTCGAGGGCGGATACAGGAAGGCGTTCTGGACCATTTTCGATTCACATGTGACTACGCTTATCACTGCTGCGGTGCTATTTCAGTTCGGGACCGGTCCGATCAAGGGCTTCGCAGTAGCCCTGAGCCTCGGCGTTTCGATTAATCTTTTTACGGCTCTTACCGGTACCAAAACGGTGTTTGACATGATGTACGCGAAGAAAGATGCGAAGAGGCTGAGCATATGATTGAACTGATAAAGAATCCGAATCTCGATTTCATGGGCATGCGAATCTATGCCTTTATTATCTCGGGGCTGTTTTTGCTGCTCGGTTTTTTTGCGATTATCCAGATTGTGACCGGCAACGCAAATCTGGGAGTCGATTTTGCCGGCGGCACCTCTGTGCAGATAAAGTTTTCCCAGTCGGTTGCGTTGCATGATGTGCGCGTGGCGCTTGAAAAGGGAGGGCTGAAGGATTTTGACCTTCAGGATCTGCCGACCGAGAACAAGGTGCTGATTCGCGTGAAGAAAGAGGAAGAAAAGATTGGGGGTTCAAGCGAGATTATTACTCGCGTGATGTCAGAAAAACTGGCCGACAAAAACCCGGTGATTGACTCCACAACCGAAATCGGCCCGAAAGTCGGTTCGCGCCTGAAGCAGGATGCGCTCTGGGCAACGCTTTATGCGATTATCGGCATTCTGGCGTATATTGCGTTTCGCTTCAGCTTCCGCTTCGGCGTCGGGGCGACCATTGCAACCTTTCATGACGTTCTCGCGGTTCTCGGCATTTTCTACCTGATGGGGAAGGAAATAAATCTTATTCTCCTGAGCGCACTGCTTACAATAGCCGGATATTCCCTTACAGATACCGTCGTTATTTTCGACCGTGTTCGTGAAAATCTGAAGAAATATCTGCGCGACCCGGTGGATGTTGTCGTGAACAGAAGCATCAATGAAGTATTGTCCAGAACCATAATTACTGCAATAACCGTTTTTTTGAGCGCGTTGTCCCTGTATCTTTTCGGAGGCGAGGTCATACATGATTTCGCCCTGGCAATCCTGCTTGGCGTCGTTGTCGGCAACTACTCATCAGTCTTCGTGGCCAGCCCGATCGTCATTGCACTCGGAAAGAAAGATATCAGGAAAAAGAAGTAACCGGAGTGCCGGCAGCCCCGACATACAGATGGCTCCTGAACAGGACAAACCCCGAGTATGTCGATTACGTGGCACGTCTCGCGTCGGTATCGCTGCCGTTGGCGCAGGTTCTGATTAACCGGGGACTAAAGACATCCGAACAGCTCGACGCGTTTCTGAATCCCTCTCTTGAAAAACTGAGCGATCCCCTTGATCTTCCCGATATGAGGGTTGCAGCAGCGCGCATTCAGACAGCCCGCCAGCGCGGGGAGCGCGTTCTTGTCTGCGGAGATTACGATGCTGACGGCGTTTCTGCAACAGCAATCCTGATCGAGGCCTTCCGCGCTCTCGGCATTACAGCCGACTTCTTTATTCCCCATCGCATCCTTCACGGCTACGGATTTGGCGCGGCCGGGGTGGAACGGGCGAAAAACAGAGGCGCCGGACTCATCGTGACGGTCGACTGCGGGATATCCGCGTTTGATACTGTCGCACTGTCGAACAGCTTCGGCATCGACGTCATCATCACCGACCACCATGAGCCGGTTGAGACGAATGATAATTCGGGATTTGCCAAGCCCGATGCTGTTGCCGTCGTAAATCCAAAGCTGCTCGACAGCGACACCCACCTGAAGCACCTCTGTGGCGCAGGTGTTGCCTTTAAGCTGGCGCAGGCTCTTTTTGACAACCGTATCGACGCAGTGCATCATTTGCTGGATCTTGCCGCAATAGGCACCTCTGCGGATGTGGTGCCGCTCGTCGGAGACAATAGGATATTTGTCCGGGAGGGAATCCGGCTCATACAGGAGAATGCCCGCGTCGGCATTCGTGCGCTCAAGGAAGCAGCGGGACTGAAACCGGATTTTTTCAAGCCGTCGTTTCTTCCGTATGTGCTCATCCCTCGCATTAATGCTGCCGGACGCGTTGACGATGCTTCAGCCGCGGTGTCTCTCTTCACGACCACTTCGGAGGATGATGCCCGCGAGCATGCCCGCTCCCTGCAGGCGTTGAATGCGCGGCGGCAGGAAATAGAGGAAATTGTCCTCAAGGAGGCGGAAGCGCAGCTTTCTGAGCAAGCCGAGGGGCAGGGTCCGATACTGCTGGCCGGAGAAGGCTGGCATCCCGGCGTAATCGGTATCGTGGCCTCCCGGGTTGCCGACCGGTATTTTCGCCCTGTTTTTGTTTTTTCCCTTGATCACGGCATTGCAAAAGGTTCTGCACGGAGCATCCCTTCGTTCAACATTTATCAGGGATTGTCTGAATGCAGTTCTCTGCTGACGCGCTTCGGCGGTCATAAGCAGGCTGCCGGGCTGAGCCTGCCGGTTGCGCAGCTGCTCGAGTTTCAGACCCGGATGGCGGAGATTATGAGCACCATGTTGTCTGATGATGACTTCCTGCGTGCAATTGAGATTGACGCTGCGCTGAACATGTCCGATATCACGTTCAGCCTTGTCGATGAGATAACCCGCCTGGAGCCTTTCGGATGCGGCAACGTCGAGCCGGTTTTCGGCTGCCGGGGACTGGAAGCGGCCAATCCCCGCATTGTCGGCAATAACCACCTGAAGATGTATCTCCGCCAGAACGGCCGCGGCGTCGACAGCATCGGATTTGACCTTGGCGGGCATCTTGAAATGGTCGACGGCGGTGTCCGCATTGATGCGGCTTTTGTTCCTGTTCTGAATGAATGGGAAGGCGGTCGCTCCGTCCAGTTGAATATTCGGGCTCTCCGGCCTTCTGCATAGGCGGGGGAACATGGAAAGAGGCAGGATGTTCTTGTCTTTTTCCGATTGACTGCCGCATTCCGATTGATTTTTCCCCGCTTTCACCAATACAATAAACGTTACTGTTTTTCAGTTCTATCATGCCGTCGGGAGTGTTCATGATTCGGTTTGAAGGCGTTCACAAGTGGTTCAAGAAACTCCATGTTCTGAACGATATTCATCTGCATGTCAAGCAGAATGAAACGGTCGTCGTCTGCGGTCCGTCCGGATCCGGCAAATCAACCCTTATCCGGACTATCAATCGTCTTGAGCCCATTGATCAGGGAAAGCTCGTTGTCGACGGATTCGACCTTACCGACAGAAGCTTTGACATCAACAAACTTCGCGCTGAAATCGGCTTCGTTTTTCAGCAGTTCAACCTCTACCCTCACTTGACGGCTCTGAAAAATATTACGCTTGCCCCTATCAAGGTGCGCGGCATGGCCAGGAAAGAAGCAGAGGATCTTGCGACGGCCCTTCTGGAGCGCGTCGGGCTTGCGGAAAAACGCAATGTATATCCTGCCCAGCTTTCCGGGGGGCAGCAGCAGCGCGTCGCGATAGCTCGCGGACTGGCGATGAAGCCGAAAATCATGCTGTTTGACGAGCCGACGTCCGCGCTTGATCCCGAGATGATCGGCGAAGTTCTTGCCGTCATGCGTCATCTTGCGCATACCGGCATGACGCTTGTGGTCGTTACGCATGAAATGGGATTTGCGCGCGAAGTGGCGGACCGTGTCGTCTTTATGGACCACGGGGCGATACTCGAGGAGGCGACGCCGGATGAGTTCTTCCTCAACCCCCAGCACGATCGTGCCAAGCAGTTCCTGAAACAGATTCTTACTCCGATGCACTGTGAAATGTAATTATCGAGAGGGCTCTGAAGCTCTCAAATCCAAGGAGGTCGCTATGAAAAAAGCAGTCGGTTTGATGGTCTGTATGCTTGCTCTGGTTCTTGTCGCCGGGAACGCATTTGCAGACACGTATGATGCAGTGAAGAAGCGCGGTACCATGGTTTGCGGTGTCAAGGACTCCACCCCGCCGTTCGGATATGTGGACCAGAAAACCCGCCAGATTGTCGGCTACGATATCGATTTTTGCGCTGCTGTCGCGAAGAACCTCGGGGTCAAGCTCGAAGTGAAGCCGGTTACCTCCGCCGCCCGCATGCCGCAGTTGATGGAAGGCAACATCGACATGATCGCTGCCACGATGACCAAGAATGCCGAACGCGCCAAGCAGATTGACTTCAGCCATTCCTACTTCCTGACCGGCCAGAAGTTCCTCGTCAAGAAGGATTCGGTAAAAGCCCTGAAAGATCTCGACGGCAAGAAAATCGGCACGGCGAAAGGTTCTACATCGGAGCAGAATGCGAAGAAAGCGCTCCCGAATGCGACCATCCTTTCCTTTGACGACTATCCGCAGGCATTTCTTGCTCTCCAGCAGGGGAAGGTAGCTTCAGTTACCACGGACGAGACAATTCTTGCAGGAATGCTTTCGAAGGCTCCGAATAAGGCACAATTTGAAATTCCTAATATCCAGATCTCTGATGAACCGTATGGCCTTGGCATGCGCAAGGGAGACAAGAAGTTTGTCGATTTCGTGAACAAGACCATTCTCGACATGGAGAAGAGCGGCGAAGCGCAGAAGATTTATGACAAGTGGTTTGGCCCGAACTCCGACCTGCCGATGCCGCGCACATTCAAGATTGTTGCCGACAAATAGACTTGAGAGACAGGAATCGGTAGCTGAATTTTGCTGAAATACGAGTTTGACTGGTCGGTTGTAACGTCGGGACAGTATTATGACTGGATCGTCTCTGGCTTGTACCTGACGATTCAGCTCTCTGCCGTTTCGATCGTTCTGGCCTTTCTGCTTGGATTGCTTATTGCGGTAATGCGGATGAGCTCGGTGAAACCCGTGAAGTGGATTGCTCACGGGTATCTCGAGTTCTTCCGCAACACGCCGCTTCTGGTGCAGATATTCTTCTGGTATTTCGGTTCATATAAAATCCTGCCGCAATCGGTCAATGACTGGCTGAACAGCACCAATTTCGAGTTCGCTGCCGCTGTCATCGCCCTGACGATTTACACCTCGGCATTTATCGCCGAAGATATCCGATCCGGAGTGCTTTCGATTCCTAAGGAACAGATGGAGGCATCCCGGAGCGGCGGTTTTTCTTATCTTCGTTCCATGCAATATATCATTCTCCCGCAGGCTGTGCGCATTACCATTCCGCCCCTGATTGGGCAATTCCTGAACCTGACCAAGAACTCCTCACTTGCCATGACGATTGGCGTCGCGGAGCTTACCTATCAGGCGCGGCAGGTCGAGGCCTATACCTTCAAGGGATTTGAGGCATTTACTGCGGCGACGCTCGTATATGTGGCCCTTTCCATCATTATCACGGCACTTGTTACGCTTTACAGCAAAAAAGTGCTCCACAGGACAGGGTAGGGCATATGGAATCAGGTCTCGATTTCACAATCGTCAAAGACAATCTCCTCTATTTCATGATCGGTGCCTATCCGGAAGGGAAGCTCGGCGGCATCGCGCTTACGATTTATCTTGCAGTTGCGGCCTGTTTCTTTTCGTTCTGGGGAGGCCTTATTCTCGGCCTGATGAACGTGGCGCGCAACAAGGCAATACGGTATGCGTCGGGGGCATTTGTCAATTTCGTGCGCGGCATGCCGCTCCTGATGGTCATTTTCTGGTGCTACTTCCTTGTGCCGGGACTTTTCGGTCAGCCGGTCGGCGAAACCAAGACGGTCATTATTGCTCTTTCGCTCTTCACTTCGGCGTACATGTCGCAGATCGTGAAGGCGGGAATCGAGAGTATTCCCAAGGGGCAGACCGAAGCCGCTCGTTCAAGCGGACTGAAGCTTTGGCAGGTAATGGTTTTCGTCATATTGCCGCAGGGTCTGCGAAACATGATACCGTCGTTTGTCAACCAGTTCGTGTCGCTCATCAAGGACACCTCGCTGGCATTTATTGTCGGAGTTTCCGAACTGACGCATGTTGCAACGCAGATTAACAACCGCAGTTTTGTCTATCCTACCGAAATTTTCATCTTTATCGCTGTCATCTATTTCATTTTGTGCTATATTTTTACTGAGTTTTCACGCTGGCTCGAAAGACGGCTGGCGTGGCGCAAATCCATCTAACATAAAATGACGTCATGCCGGAAGCTGTTGCTTCCGTGTTTCTTCGACTGGGAGGCTTGCCATGAAGATTACCGTCAATGACTTTTACAGAAAGAAGCAGGCTGCGGAGAAGATTACCATGCTGACGGCGTATGACTATCCGACGGCACAGATGGTTGATGAAGCCGGCATAGATGCTATCCTTGTCGGCGATTCCGTGTCGATGGTTGTGCAGGGCATCGCAAACACCCTTCCGGTGACCATGGATGAAATGATTTACCACACGAAAATGGTCGCCCGCGCCGCCAAAAATGCCATGGTCATCAGCGACATGCCGTATATGTCATATCATATCAGCGTCGAGGACGCGTTGCGCAATGCCGGACGGTTCATAAAAGAAGGGGGAGCCCAGGCTGTCAAACTCGAAGGCGGCCGTGAAGTTGCCGGCATTGTGGCCGCCCTGACCCGCGCCGAGATACCGGTCATGGCGCATATAGGACTCACTCCTCAGGCTTTCCATCGCATGGGAGGCTTTAAGGTGCAGGGTCGATCAAAAGAGGCGGCCGAACGTATTTTTGAAGATGCGAGGATTCTTGAGGATGCCGGAGCGTTTTCAATAGTTGTCGAGGCCGTTCCTGCGGAGCTTGCCACGCAGATAACGAAAAGCCTTGCCATTCCGACGATTGGAATCGGCGCCGGCGTTGAATGTGACGGACAGGTGCTTGTGCTGCATGACCTGCTCGGCCTTTTTGAGCGTTTTCTGCCGAAGTTTGCAAAGCGGTATGTGAATCTCAAGGAGCTTGGCGTCAGGGCGATACAGGAATATAAGAAGGAAGTTGAAGACGGAACATTTCCCGGCTCTGAGCATTCGTTTTCCTGACCGATGTTGTCCGACATATGCCGAACCCTGACAACTGAGGACATGGCGACGGGGAACCCCGTCTCTTTATTCCGGAATTGTCGTCATCACGGATATTCCGGCGCATTCTTTTTCAGTGCGGAGCGTTCACTGCCCCGTTTGTCGAATGGCGCCCACGCGATTTGGTAACGATCACAATGACAACCGGACGCATTCTGATTGTTGAAGACGAAATGCAGATCGCCGAGACCGTTCGGCTCTATCTTGAGCGCGAGGGCTTTTCTGTGATGGTTGCGTGCACTGGAACCGATGCCTTGGGAGCTATCAAGGATGGATTTGACCTTATCATTCTTGACCTTATGCTCCCGGACATGCGCGGCCAGGACATCTGTGCCGCTGTGCGGGAGTTTTCGGACATTCCTATTATTATGCTTACCGCCCGGAGTTCCGAGGAGGATCGAATCTCAGGGCTCGGCATCGGAGCTGATGATTATGTAGTCAAGCCGTTCAGCCCACGGGAACTCGTGGCACGGGTGAAGGCGCATCTCCGGCGGACGAAGAAAACGGAGCGGAAAGAGCTCTCCTTTCACCATGGCGACCTTTTCATTGATACGGCTTCAAGGGAAGTACGCAAGGGCGGACGGGTTCTGGCTCTTACAAACACGGAATATCGAATACTGCTCTGTCTTGCGGAACATCCTGACATCGTTTTCAGCCGTCAGCAATTGATTAATTCTGTGCAGGGCATGGATTTCGAGGGGTTTGATCGCGTTGTGGATGCACATGTGAAAAATCTTCGCCAGAAAATCGAGGATACCCCGCAGCAACCGGCCTACATCAAGACCGTTTACGGCGTCGGGTACAAGTTTCTCGGAAGGCCCCAAAAATGAGAACAAGACTGTTTGCCGCATTCCTCATTATTATCTCTGCAGCGCTCTTTTCCACCGTTCTGTTTGCCTGGATTACTCTGCGCGATTTTGATGAGTATGCGCAGAGTGTCAGGCAGGATAACATCTACTGGATTAAAATAGCAGTCGAGGGAAGCTATTCTGACGGCCAATGGAACAGAGCGCAGCTCTCGGAGGCTCTTCACTGGGCGATGATGATGGGTCTGGACGTGCAGATTCTCGATATGAAGGGTAATAAGGTTGTGCTCTCCCATGATGTGATAGAAGGATTGTCTGCATCGATGAAGCAGCATATGGAAGGTCTTTTCCATATGCACGGCGATTCCGGCGTTGCATTTCACCGCTATCCGCTCGGTACGGCTCGCGAACAATTCGGCACTCTTCTTATGCGTCCGCTTCCAAGGAAGGAACTTGCCGAAAAAGAAGCAGCATTCAAGTCACGCGCGAAATATTTTCTCGGAATATCGCTGGCAATTGCGGGTGGCGGGGCGCTGATTATTGGACTTTTTCTCAGCCAGCATCTCTCAAAACCGGTCAGGCGGCTGCAGTCTGCATCAGAAAAAATCGCGAAAGGGGATTTTTCGGCACGCGTTTCGGCGGAATCTACGGGGGAGGTCGGCGATCTTGCAAAAGCTTTTAACCGGATGAGCGAGTCTTTGCAACGGGAGGAGCAGTTGCGAAGGCGCCTGTTTGAGAACATTGCTCATGAACTGCGAACCCCGCTGACAATTATGAAGACGCGCGCTGAGGCGATGGCCGACGGACTTGTTCCGGACAGTGCAAGGGGGATTGAAAGCCTCATCAGCCAGGTCGACCGGTTAACATCACTCGTGAAGGGAATTGAAGATATAACTGCTGCAGAGGCCAGTTTTTTTAAACCGGGGGAGATTGCCGAAGTGAATCTTCGGGAGTTTCTTGCCGGAATCGTTCAGGAACAAATCCCTGCATTTCATGCGCAAGGCCTGAAATTCAGCCTTGCCGAAAAGGAAGGGATTACTGTCCGGACCGATGCTGAAAAGCTCGAGCGTATCGTTGGCAATCTCCTCTCCAATGCTCTGAAATTTACCGACCGCGGCTATGTTTTCCTCGATTTCGGACTCGAACAGCGATTCTTTTTTGTCGCAGTAACCGATACGGGAAAAGGCATATCCGCTGATGAACTTCCTCGTGTCTTTAGCCGCTTTTATCGCGTGGATCATGCCGGTGCTGAAGGACTTGGGCTTGGATTGGCAATCGTCAAGGAGCTTGTCAATGTCATGAACGGTCGCATCGAAGTCAAAAGCGCCCCGGGTGCGGGTACAACTGTAAAGGTTATTCTCCCCTCTCTTTCATAATTCTGCCAGTGCCTGCGGAGCAGGACTTTCGTCCGTTTGCGTCTTCATGAAATATTCACATTTGCAGGGTATAGTCATACCATGAGCAGGAATTTTCGTCCCAAAGCTCCGATGCAGAGGGGCGGCACACTCCTCTTGCGGCAGTATGATGGCTATTGCACCCGTTTGGTGATAGAATCGGTCTTGTGAAGGCCGGGAAGAATTTTTGAGGAGGGTTCCAATGAAAAAGGTTGCGGCAGTTATTCTCATGGTTCTGTTTGTTGCCGGATTTGCGTATGCAAAAAATTACGAGGTCGCGAAAAAGGCGGGCGAGTTTGATGTGGTCGTGACGATTGACAAGAATCCGCCGGTTGTCGGAAATAACTATGTTACGGTGATTGTCAAGGATGCGGCGGGCAAGGCAGTAACCGATGCACGGGTTGTCGTAGATTACTCGATGCCTCCGATGCAGGGCATGGCGCCGATGAACTACAAGGCAAATGCCACAGTGAAAGGCCTGGAGTACAAGGCAACGATGAACCTTTCGATGGCGGGTCCGTGGAATATTGCGGTGAAGATAAGCAAGGCAGGTAAAACATCATCTGTCAAGTTCACTATCGACGTTCAGTAAACAGACGGCAATGCAGAGAGCACCCGGCATGATGACCCCCGCAGTCGGTCTTTTGCGAAAGGGCCTGCTTGTCATGCTTTGTGCTTTCTGCGTCTTGCTTTCTCCTTCGTCATATTCCCGGGCTGCTGATACTGAACTGAACCTGAAAGCTCTTATTGATGAAGCACTGCGGAACAGTCCTGAAATCAAGGTTTCTGAAATGCGCGCTGCAGCGGCGGACCATCGTATTCCGCAGATGCAGAGCCTGCCCGATCCATTGGTATCGTTTGGCTATCAAAACGAAGGATTCAGCAGATACACCTACGGACTGGAGCAGGGTGCTCAATGGATGTACTCGGTTTCCCAGTCATTTCCTTTTCCCGGCAAGCTCTCCCTGAAGGGTGAGGCGGCAGCACAGGATGCCGAAGCCCTGCGGGAGGCGTACCGGAGTTCACGGGCAAAAACCGTCCAGAGGATAAAGGAACTCTATTACGATCTTTTCTTCTCCTACAAAAGCATCGACCTTCTCCACGAACGAACCGCTCTTTATGATGTTATTGAGCAGGCTGCCATAGGGCGCTATTCCTCTGGAAGAAGCTCCCAGCAGGACGTCCTGATGGCTCAGACCGAAAAATATATGCAGATGGAACGAGAGGCCATGTTGAAGCAGAAAGTGCAGGCCCTTCAGGCAATGCTGAACAGCACTGCAGGACGTGACGCAACCTCGCCTCTGGCCCGCCCCGCAGTTGCCGAACCAACGACCTATGCATTGAGTCAGAGCGAGATTGTTGCAGCCGTGCTCTCGAACTCGCCCGATGTCCGGGCAAAACAGAGGCTGATTGACGCTGCCGAGGCGAAAGTGAAATTTGCAAAAAAAGACTCTCTCCCGGACTTTTCCGTCACTGGCAGCTATTTTGACAGAAAAGGCATGTTTCTGGACATGTGGAGTCTGACTGTCGGCATGAATATTCCGATCTTTGCGGCTTCCAAGCAGAAACCGGCGGTATATGAAGCCGAGGCGATGCTTGCCGAGGCGCAGAGCGATCTGCAGGTAACAAAGCTGACGGTTGCTTCCATGGTGCAGGATTACTTTTCGATGTTGAGAACAACCGAAACACTGATGGATCTGTACCGGAATTCTCTGATCCCCAAGTCCCGGCAGGACATTGAGTCCGCACTTGCCGCGTATGGCACCGGCAAGATCGAGGCTCTTTCGGTCATTACGCGGTTGAAGTCCCTGATCGAATTTGAGACATTGTACTGGGGGCAGTTTGTGGAGCGGGAAAAGACCATCGCGCGGATTGAAGCCCTGGTCGGCAGCACAGGGAAATAAGTAGCAGCCGAAACCCGAAAATCAGGAGGCACGGGCTGTTTCATAATTGATGGATAGTGCTCCTCTCCCGCATCTCCCTGTGAGGGTGGGCAGGTATGGGGAAGGTGATGACAAGAACAGATGAACCGGAGGGAGCGGGGCATGAACAGGAAATATCTTGCCGGCGGCAGTATTCTGGTTTTTCTCGGTTTGCTGATCGGGGTGGGCATATATACTTTCCAGAAGGGTTCCGCACCGGCTCAGCAGCTCACAAAACCTGCCACAGCAGTTGCCAGTCCGCCCAGTTCTGGTCCTCCGGCGCATCAAGGCCACGGCGGAGAATCTCCACAACCACAGGCCAAGGTTGAATCCTCACCTGAAGCAACATTCGAAGAGCCGCCGACTGTCGAAATCAGCCCCGACAAACAGCAGCTTATCGGGGTGAAGATTGCTGTGGTTGCAGTAAGGACGCTTCAGAAGGTTATCCGGACTGTCGGGCGGATAGAATATGACGAGCGGCGCATCGCAACCGCCAACACAAAAATAGAAGGCTGGATCGAGCACCTCCATGTCGACTATACCGGCAGATATGTGAATAAGGGTGAGCCGTTGGCTGAGATATACAGCCCTGATCTCTATGCCACCCAGCAGGAATATCTTCACCTTCTTCAGTGGGAAAAACAAAATGCGGAGCGGAGCAACGGCGGGGGCGGCAATCTGCTCAGCCGTGACTCCCGGGCGCTTGTGGATGCTGCGCGGCAGCGGCTGAAACTGTGGGATATTTCAGATGCCCAGATAAAAAAAATCGAACAGAGCGGCAAGCCTGTTCGCACGCTGACATTATACAGTCCGGTCAGCGGGTATGTTGTGCAGAAGCCGGTGCTCAAGGGAATGCGGGTGATGCCCGGCGACAAGCTCTTCGATGTTGCGGACCTCTCATCTGTGTGGATCGTATCTGATATCTACGAATATGAAATGTCGTTCGTCAAGGTCGGGCAGATCGCCGCAATCAGCCTGAGCGCGTTTCCCGGACAGGAGTTTGCTGCAAAGGTAGACTTTGTATATCCTTCGCTTTCGGCAGAGACGCGAACCTCAAAAATCCGTTTTACTATGACCAATCCGAACAGACAGCTCAAGCCGCAGATGTTCACGAATGTCGAAATTAAAATTCCGCTCGGGAAAAAGCTGGCTATTCCCCAGGATGCCGTCATAGACACCGGTATGCGCAAAATCGTCTATGTTGACAAGGGAGAGGGCTACTTTGAACCACGGGAAATTCATGTCGGTATCAAGGCAGAAGGGTTCATTGAAGTTGTCAAAGGACTCCAGTCTGGTGAGAAGGTTGCGTCTTCAGCTAATTTTCTCATCGACTCTGAAGCAAAACTCAAGGGCATCGTGAAATGATCATTGAGAGAGTCATCGACGCCAGTGCCCGCAACAAGTTCATTGTTTTTCTGGTCGTCTTTTTTCTTTGCGGTTGGGGCATCTGGTCGCTGAACCGGACGCCGCTTGATGCTATTCCGGACCTGAGCGATACGCAGGTCATTATCTATGCCGACTGGACCGGACGAAGCCCCGATCTGGTCGAGGATCAGATTACCTATCCCATAACATCCACACTGCTCGCTGCCCCGAAAGTGCAGGCAGTTCGCGGATTCTCTTTTCTTGGAAGTTCGTTTATTTATGTCATTTTTGAAGAGGGAACCGATATCTACTGGGCGCGCAGCCGGGTGCTTGAATATCTTCAGGCAGTCAGAAACAAATTGCCGGCGGACGTCAACCCGGTTCTCGGTCCCGACGCTACGAGTGTCGGGTGGGGATTCTCCTACGCTCTGGTTGATGAAACCGGGAAGCACGACCTCGCTCAGCTCCGATCGATGCAGGACTGGAATATCAAGCTGGCGGTCGAAAGCGTGCCCGGTGTGTCCCAGGTGGCAAGCATAGGAGGATTCGTCAAACAGTATCAGGTTTCCATCGACCCCAATCGCCTCTCGGCATATAACCTCCCTCTTACAAAGGTCACCGAGGCCATCCGCAAGAGCAACAGGGACGTCGAGGGCCGCGTACTGGAGTTTTCCGGCATCGAGTATATGGTGAGAGGGCGCGGTTACATTAAATCAGTCTCCGACATTGAAAGCATAGCAGTCGGTTCGAGCCCTGACGGGACGCCCATCTACCTTCGCGATATCGCAAGCATTCAGCTTGGTCCGGAAATACGAAGAGGGATCGCAGAACTCGACGGTAAGGGTGAAGTGGCCGGCGGCATTGTTGTTGTTAGGTTCGGCGAAAATGTGCTCAGTGTTATCGAGCGGGTCAAGGCACGTCTTCAGCATGATGTTCAGCCTTCGCTTCCGCCGGGAGTGAAGATTGTAACCACATACGACCGCTCCGACCTGATCCGGAGATCCATCGAAACGCTCACCGAAGAGATTATCAAGCTTTCAATAGCGGTCTGCGTTGTGTGCGCAGTTTTCCTGTTTCATCTGCCGAGCGCGCTCGTCGTTATCCTCACGCTGCCGTTTGCCATCATCATCTCTTTTATTCTGATGTATTATCTTGGCGTCACTTCGAATATCATGAGCCTGAGCGGCATTGCCATTGCTATCGGCGCGATGGTGGATGCCTCCATCATCATGGTCGAAAATGCCCATAAGAAGCTTGAGGAGTGGGAGGAGCACGGGCGACCCGGAAGCCGGGTCAATGTGATAATCGACGCGGCAAAAGAGGTTGGTCCGTCGCTTTTCTTTTCGCTCCTTGTCATTACAGTCGCGTTTCTGCCGGTTTTCACACTGCAGGCGCAGGCGGGCAGGCTCTTTAAGCCGCTGGCGTATACGAAGACGTTTGCCATGCTCTTTGCGTCACTGTTGGCAATTACGCTGACCCCCGTGCTCATGACCATGCTCATCAGCGGCAACGACAAGCTTGCCAGGGTTCCCATTTTCAAATATCTCTTCACGATATATCCGGAGGAGAAGCATCCGGTCAGCATTATCCTCCACAAAATGTATGAGCCGGTGGCCAGACTGTCCCTGCGCTTCAAAAAATCGGTCATCATCGCGGCGGTTATCATCATGGGAATCACCGTCTATCCGTTCATGAAGCTTGGGACAGAATTCATGCCGTCGCTCTATGAAGGCGCTCTTTTTTACATGCCGGTGACGGTTCCGGGTATTTCGGTATCCGAAGCTTCCAGACTCCTTCAGATGCAGGACAAAATCATCATGCAGATTCCCGAAGTGGCGCAGGTCTTCGGCAAGGCCGGCCGTGCCGAAACCGCGACAGATCCGGCGCCCCTGGAGATGTTTGAGACGGTTATCAACCTGAAGCCGGAGTCTGAATGGCGACCCGGCATGACGGTAGACAAGCTCAAGAACGAACTGAACGACGCACTGAACATTCCTGGAGTTGCCAATTCCTTTACCATGCCGATCAAGGCCCGAATCGACATGCTCGCAACCGGCATCAGAACGCCGGTCGGCATAAAGATTCTCGGTCCGAATCTGTCGGAGATAGAGAGAATCGGCCTCGAACTGGAAAATGCCATCAAGGACATCGAGGGCACGCGCAGTGTGTACGCAGAGCGGGTGACAACAGGATATTTCCTTGATTTCAGAATAAAGCGTGAAGAGATCGCCCGTTATGCTCTGACGATTGACGATGTGCAGGAGATTGTTCAGTCCGCCGTCGGCGGAATGAATCTGACCATGACGGTAGAAGGCCGGGAGCGCTATCCGGTCAATGTCCGATATGCACGTGAACTGCGGGACGACATCGAGAAACTGAAGCGGGTGCTTGTTCCGGTCACGGCAACCGCATCGCCCACGTCTGCCGGCATGTCGACGGGGACGTCCGGAACCACCTATCAGGTTCCGCTCGGCGAACTGACGGACATCAGCATAGTGCGAGGGCCGACGCTCATAAAGAGCGAGGAGGGCCTTCTTACTTCGTATGTGTATGTTGATTTTTGGGGCAGAGACATCGGCGGCTATGTTAAGGAAGCAAAGCAAAGGGCGGCTTCGATAAAAATTCCTGAAGGGTATCGTCTTCAGTGGAGCGGCGAATATGAGAATATCGTAAAGACGCACGAGCGGCTGAAGATGGTAATTCCGCTCACCATTTTCATCATCTTTGTGCTGATTTATCTGAACACAAAGTCCATGATGAAGACCTTCATCGTCCTGCTTGCGGTTCCGTTCTCTCTCGTAGGGTCGTTCTGGCTGCTGTATCTGCTGAATTACAACATGAGCATTGCGGTCTGGGTCGGCATTATCGCCCTTGCCGGTCTCGATGCGGAGACCGGTGTTATTATGCTCCTGTACCTTGACCTCGCTTATGAAAAGTGGAAAAAAGAGGGCAGGCTGAATTCACGGGACGACCTGAAGGAAGCGATCATGTACGGCGCGGTCAAGCGCATTCGCCCGAAGATTATGACCGCATGCGTCATTCTCGCCGGTCTGGTGCCGATTATGTTCAGCCATGGAACGGGTGCCGACGTGATGAAGCGTATCGCCGCCCCGATGGTCGGAGGAGTCATTACCTCAACTATTCTTGAGCTGCTCATCTATCCGGCGATTTATATGATTTGGAAAGAACGCGAACTGAGGAAAAACGCGTCGGAGCTGATGTCAGGCACGTTTCCGAAAAAGTGAGGCTCCCGAAAAGCGGCAATGACACAGTAATGCTCAATTGGCGATATGCCGTCTGGTGTAAAAACAGAGGCGACTAATTTCGGAGATGCCGGATCTCTTCCGTGAGCGCCCGGAGCAGCGACCTGTGGTCTGCGGTGTCCTGTCCAAGCTCCCAGATCATCATTCCTGCCAGCCCCTGCTCCCGCGCAAAGCGAACTTTTTTCTGAATTGTCCTGATGCCGTTGAAATAATAGTTTCCTGAGAGGTCGCTGTCGGGGGGAGGATTATATTTCAGGATCAGGTCGGCATAACTGACGGCATCGTTTCTGTCTTTCTGATTTCTGCCGAAGAACGGGACCCCGAGATACAGTTTTTCCTTCGGAACACCGAACGCAAGCTGCCGCTGAACATCGGCAACTCCTCCCTCATAGGTCGGAAAAACAGTGCCGTGATCATACGACATGAGATGGACATGGTCGACTGCCTGATAGGCTTCGGGAGAAAGCCGCTGAGCATGTCCGACTGCTACCGTAACAAGCATGCGGTGCAGTCGGAATGCCCGTTTTGTCTCGACCAGAAGAAGCGAATAGGCTCTGTCTTCTTCCGGGGTTTCCGGGAATTCCCAGTCAAAATCCACGCCGTCAAAATCATGCTCCCTGCAAAAGACCAGGAGCCGGCGAATAAATTCTTTCCGCAGCTTTTCATCCGTAGCCATAGGGCCAAAACCGCTGCTCTCTTTCCACCCGCCCACCGTCAGCATGATGCGCATGTTTGTGTCCCGTGAGAGCGACCGGATCTGCAGCAGTGCATCTCTGTTGAAGTTCGATGCATCAAGCTCGCCGGAAGGTTTCGGCTTCACATTGTAATACATAAGGTCATCAACGGCGCTGAACCATGCCGGCTGTATCGTGTCCATTCGGTAATAGGGAAGGTATGCGACGGTCCGGAGCGCATCAGGGCTTTTTCTCGGCTCCATGCCGACACATGCGGCAAGAGCGCTGAGCAGTAGTGCCAAGAGCAGCGGAAAAAGAACTCGCTGTATCATGTCAAAGTGTACATAAGGGCAATCCGTCCGGACGTCATGAGTATCGGCAGATGGTCATGAGAACGACCTGAAACAGAGAGAATCGGTGCAAAGAAGGCATCAAGCATTCACGCGATCCGGCACCATAGCAATAATCTGACAAAGGTTTTCTTTTTCATCGAGATATTCTGTCGTAAGTTTACGGCAGGAGGCAACACGTGTCAAATGCGTGAACTATGACTTGCCGCGGGAGATTCATCGCCAAAAGCAGCGTCGATCAGCGATTTCGAAGGCGGCGCGGTCATCAGGCTGACCGCGGGCACGACAAGCATCGGCAGGAACATGGTAATTGCGCCCGCCAGAGGGATGCCGTTCTTCCCCCAGAGCAGAAAGAGAATGACCGCGCATGACAGACCGGAGAAAATGCCCGCAAAAGCTCCCTGTCGGGTTGTTCTTTTCCAGAACAGGCCGTAAATATACGGAGCCAGAAACACCCCCGCAAGCGTTCCCCATGACATGACCATAAGGTTGACGATGACGTCCACCTTGACCATCGCCAGAATGAGCGAAAGCGCGACAAATACAGCGCAGAGCACCCGCATAAGCACCATCGTCTGCTTCTGGTTTTTGTGACGGTCGATAAAAGCTCCGCACAGGTCGATCGCAATCGCCGAACTTGACACGAGTACAAGCGACGAGAGGCTCGACATGGAGGCGGAAAAGACGAGCAGGAGGATGATGAGCACAAAACCGTGGGGCAGCATGGTCGTAATGAAATGCGGCATGAGCATGTCGAGGTTCGGTCTGCCGTTTTCAATTATTCCGTCGGGCAGTCCGTCGGGATAATAGAGGTGGGTCAGCGCCCCGCTGTAGTATGCTCCAAACGACATGAAGAGTGCGAAAAAACCCGCTACGATCATAGCGCGCCTGACATCGGCCGTGCTGCGGATTGAGTAAAATTTCTGCACCATCTGGGGAAGGGCCATCGGCCCGAAACTCGTAATCAGAATCAGAGAAATGAGAATAACCGATCCCGGAACCGGCAACTGCATCTCCGGGGGGCCAAGCACAATAGTCTGGGTCAAGGCAGGGGACATGACCGCTGGGTTTCCCATCAGCTCGGTTGCCGTATGAACAAAGCCGCCCTGCCACTGCGCCAGGAGAAAAACCATGATGAGCACTCCGAAAAACTCGATGATGCCGCGAATAAAGTCACTCACCGCAACCGCGAGATAGCCGCCCATGACGAGATAAACGCCGGTCAGGGCTGCAAGGAAAATCAGTGCCTCATTGTATTGCAGTCCGAGTGTTTTCTCGAACAGATAGCTCAGCCCCATATAGACTGAGGCTGAGTAGGGAACCAGAAATACAAAGACCACCAGCGAGGAGATGATCTGCATGCCCTTGCTGTCGTATCGGGCTCTGAGAAACTCAGGCATGGTAAGGGCGTTCAGCCGCGCCGTCATGGTTCTGGTCCGGCCTGCAAGGAGTTTCCATGCCAGCAGCGTGCCGATAAGCGTATTGCCGACGACAATCCAGAGCGTATGTATGCCGAAGCCCCATCCGAGTTTTCCGGCATACCCTATGAAAAGAACCGCGGAGAAATACGTGGTTCCGTACGCGAAAGCGCTCATCCAGGGACCGAGTGTTCTGCCCCCCAGAAAAAAATCGCCGACTGATTTGGTGCGCCGCATGCACCAGTATCCGACACCCAGCATAATGAGGACGTATATGACTACAACTGCAGCATGCAGAAGCTGATTCATGAGGGCAGTCTCCTTTTGCGTGACGAGGGCAGTGACAGATAAACATGACATTATAGCAAAAAGGAAAAGTTCAGGACAGAATGCTCTTCCTGTCATTCTAACATGCGGATAACTTGCAACTTTTTTTTTAATACGTATACTTATACTATAACAACGGCTCGGCAGGGCGGCAGAAAGCTGCTTCTGCCAGGAAAGGAGAGTGTATGTTCAAAAAGATTCTGGTGCCGCTGGATGGGTCAGGTCTTGCTGCAAGAATTCTGCCGCAGGTTGAGGATCTTGCAAAGTCCCAGCAGTCCGAAGTAGTATTGCTGACGGTGGGGGACGTTGGAAGCATGGTTATGGCCGCGGAGGCGTTACCGGGAGTGGTGCAAGACATGTATGCCTCGATAAAGGCATCGGCTGAAAAAAATCTTGCTGCGGTTGCGGCAACGATCAGCGTGAAAGGCATCAAGGTGTCTACCCAGTACCGTGAAGGGCTGCCGGCACAGGACATTCTCGAGGTCGCCATTGAAGAGGGCTGTGATTTGATCGCCATGGCTACTCACGGGCGCGGCGAACTCTCCTGGGTACTCGGCAGTGTTGCCGAGAAGGTTTTGGCACACGCTACCGTGCCGGTGCTTTTGTTGCGGGTGATGGATGCTCAGCCGATTGAGAAGAAAAAGGCTCTTTTTGGCGCGCCATAACATCTGCACGTAGATATTACGAAACGGGAGCCTGTGCCCTTTGGCGGCACAGGCTTTTTTTTATGCTCCCCGTGCCCTCTGTTTCTTCCTTTTTTGCTCATACATGGCGCTGTCGGCACGGGCAAGCAGTTCTTCCAGCGGTGCGGAGATTTCCGCCGTGGAGCGGGACATGCCGATGCTGAGCGACAGATGTGCAATCGCCCCCGGCTGGGCATTTTCCGCCTGGATTGCAAGGTCAATGCGTTCAAGAATCTCTTCAGCGTTGAACTCCTGGTTTTCAATCGTAAGCACGGCAAACTCGTCACCGCCGATACGCGCCACAATGTCGGAATCCCGAAAGGTCGCCTTCAGAGCGCGGGCAGTCCTGATAAGAGCACTGTCTCCTTCAGCATGGCCAAGGGTATCATTGATCCACTTCATGCGATCAAGATCGATGAAGAAAAGAAGGATGGAACGTTCCAGACGCGAAGCGGTCTTGATCTGATGCTCTGCCAGCATGAAAAAACCGCGTCGATTGTATAAACCGGTCAATTCATCCAGGAGAGATGCGTCGCGCAGCGACTGTTCGATATTCTTTCTCGGGGTAATATCTTCAACAAGCCCGTCGTAGCGAATGATGCGGCCGTGTTCATCCCGGTGAGCTATGATGCTGTTTCTCACCCAGACAAGACTCCCGTCCCTGCGGAAAAGGCGATGTTCGAGCGGTTCCACATCATTGCCGGCCAGCAGATTCTGAATCTGCTGCTCGACCAGATGACGGTCTTCAGGATGGATCATCGAGTGCCACAAAAACGGATCCCGCTCGTAATCACCTGGATGGTAGCCGGTTAATGCCAGGCTTCCAATGCTGTGAGTCGTTGAAACAGCGAGTCCGTCTTCCAGAAGAACGGAGTATGTATACGTGGTAATTGCGCTGATCATGCGGCGATAGCGCTCTTCATTGTCCTTGAGGGTCTTTTCAAGGCGGGTTTTCTCCGCTATTTCCAAGGAGAGCGCCGCATTGATTGATTCGAGTTCAGCGGTGCGCTTCAGAAAACGTCTCTCAAGCTCGGCATATTGAGCTCGAAGACGTTTGTTTTCGAGGTCCATGGTGTGGCGGGCATGGGGTGTCTGCATGTGTTCAGATACGGACGCGCGCGGTGCGCGCGTCCGTCCTCAATACGGCAATTATTGTTGAGCTGTTTCTACGATGCGCACCTTCATCTCAATCCGCTCATTCGGATTATCGCTGCGATCGCGAGGCTCACTCACTATCTTGTCGGCAACGTCCATTCCCTTCACAACCTCGCCGAATGCCGTGTACTGGCGGTCGAGGAACGGGGCGTCGGCGACACAGATGAAGAACTGCGATCCTGCTGAGTCAGGGTGCCCCGCGCGCGCCATGGAGAGAATACCGCGCTTGTGCGGGGTTGCGTTGAACTCGGCCTTGATGGTGTAGCCGGGGCCGCCCATGCCGTGCTTGGACTTGTCGGCATCCTTGGAGTTCGGATCGCCGCCCTGAATCATGAAACCGGGAATGACGCGGTGAAAGGTTGTTCCGTCATAAAAACCCTTTTGCGCGAGATCGATGAAATTCTGCACATGGCCCGGCGCAGCATCGGGCAGCAGCCTCAGTTCGATATCACCGAATTTGGTGGTAATCACAGCATGTTTTGCGGACATCTTTTTTGTCTCCTTTTGAGTGATTTGTTGTGGTTTCTGCTCAGAGCACGCGACAACGGCAAAGAGCAGGGCGGTCAGGCAGAGCAGCAGAATTTTCAGTGAGCGCACGATCTTTCTCCCGTTTTTGATAATAACGTTTATTATACCGCATTTTATGCGCGCAAAAGTGCGGAAGTGAAAAAAGCACAATGAGGAGTCCGTTGCACGAACATTTTTTCAACCGAATAGATTTCCCAAATGAGAGGGGTATTCAATAAGCCCGAACGCATCGAACCCGCGTCGGCTTGCCA
>WSNO01000011.1 GCA_009773415.1 Nitrospirota bacterium
ATCCCGCTCAATCAAAATAACGTCGCCGCTAAATCATGCTCCGGTTCCATTGCTGCGCCGGTTTCGGTGCCGCCAGAATCGGTGCTTTTTTGCCGCCGCTAACAGGGCAGTTTCTGGGGGAAGGTCAGAAGCCGGAATTTGCGGCTAGCCTAATCCGGCCAGCTCTGCACGTCCGATATATTCAACGACGGTACTCGGTGATATGGTGCAGGACCTCGCGACCTGTCGCTTGCTCAGGCCCAGTCCAAAGTACAGTCCGTCAAGGATTCACAATGACCTATGCTCAGGATTCTTATCCAGCAGGCACGCTATGCTTTCGTCAGGGAACTTTCGGTTTCGTTCCGATCATCCCGAACACCCATTCCGAATCACTCCGCAAAAGTGTTCGGATTCGATCAGAATACGCACATAAACAGCCCTACGAGCGGTAGGTGCTATTAATATCGGAGAACACCAGGAGGTAAAATGCAAATCGAACAGATTGAAAAACGAATCAAAATGCTTGAGGCAAAAAAGAAGGCGTTGGCAAGTCGGAAACGCGCCATCCTTGCAGCCGGAAATCGCGCAGAAAGGAAGAAGCAGACCCGCGCTAAAATCATCATCGGTGGCGCTCTCATTGCCGCCGTCCGGAATGGCTATGTGCTGCCAGGTATGCTACAACTCACGCCATCTGATTTTGCTTTCGTGCTCAGTGTCCTCGGTACGCAAACGCTGGCCAAAATCGCTGAGGTTTCGGAGTGATGTCATGCCTAACCGCCCTTATACCCCTTCAGCTGGGTATAAGCGCACTTAGGCATTTCCCTTCGGGAAATGCGTGCGCCCTGCCGGGAGCCGGAAAGGATAGAAAATAAAAGATGGCCCATTACCATTGTCACGTTTCATCTCTCGGTCCGGACAAGAGCGCCGCCAAGACTGCTGCCTACATTTGCAGGGTCGCTGGCTACGCGCACCGAGATGAGCATGCGGTCGAAACGTACGCGTTCAACATCCCCTCTTTTGCAAAAAACGCCACTGATTTTTTCGCGAAATCCGACATGCACGAACGCGTTAATGCATGCCGTGGGAAACACTTTAATATCGCGCTGCCAAATGGCTACGACCATGCTTCTATTGCAGCCGAAATCGTCCGTCCATTCGTTTTGATGGGGCTCCCAATTTTAGCCGCCGTTCACGACAAACCGGGGAACAAACATCTGCACATTCTCGTGAGCGAACGCATGCAGGATGACTATACCCGGTCCCTCGATGCCGACCAATTTTTCAAACGCGCAAGCCAAAAAAAAGACGGCACCCGAACAGGCGGCGCAAGAAAAACGAGAGACCTGTCTAACAACCGGGATTGGCTCATGGCCTTCCGGAGACACGTCGCCGAGAGCATCAATTTTTACGTTGCCGAGGCCGATAAGGTTGACCACCGCTCTCACCTTGCCCGTGGCTTAGATAGGCTCCCAGAGCGTCACAGAGGGCCAGCAGGACATCAAAATCAGACACGGCACAAGAGTACCTGGCACGTGCCCAGCGCCTGCAAAATGTCAATGCTGAGTTGTCTAGGGTAGAGGATGCCATCCAGCGGGGCAAAAACATGGTAGAGACGATGAGACAGCAGGCCAGGGAGCGCCAAAACGACCAGTATGACTATCATTGCTATAACCTGTATGGCGGACCTCTTGGTCGGTGATGTGCTGTCCTTGTGTGGTCGGTCGGTGGTCGGAGCGCGGAGCGCAGCGCCGGAAGCGGCGTAGTATGTGCCTACGCGTCTCGGTCGGGAGATTAAGGATATGCTCCGCTATCTCCCGACACTCGCTTGCTCCGGCGGTTTCTGTTTTTCTCTTAGGGGGCAAATTAGCCCCGTCTTTTTTTAGACGAGACTAGACTTTCGGTTACCGCCGACACATGCCGAAAAAAAACGAATCGTTCCTCGCTATTCAAGAGTGTATTCCAATGAAAGAGGTATACACTCAATGACACAGTATTTCACCACTGAAGAGGCAGCAGCACTCCTGAAACTCTCCCCTGGTACGCTCCGCAACTGGCTTTCGTCGGGACGCATCAAATGCCACCGGATTGGTCGCGCCGTGCGATTCAGCGAGAGCGACATCGCAAACATCGCCGACCTTGGACCGGGCAAGTCGAAGACCAAAAAGCCGAAAAGGAATGGCAAAAGAGGCCCACGCGCTGGCAAGGACCCGCATATCGATGGTATCATGCAGCGTGTGTTTGCAGTGCCCGGAGAGGCGGTAGCATAATGGCTATCAGGGGCGCTATCAAAGGTAGTTTCGATCTTTATCAACGCGATGGGATTTGGTACATCGGCACAATACGCCGCAGCACCGGCACTGCCGATAAAAAAGAAGCACAACGCATCAGAGATGCTGTTGTCGGGCAAATTCGCAGCGGCAAATGGCGCGAACGCGAACGGTATAAGCAGTACACGTTTAGCATGCTCGTTGACCGTTTCATGTCTGAACATGCACCGACCGTCAGCGCAGGCGGGCAGCGCTTCTATAAGCAATGCCTGACAAACCATATCACGCCGTATTTTGGCCGATATACCTTGTCGGAAATCGGTCAGGCCGAAATATGGAGCTTCAAGATTCACCGCAGGAAAAGCGGCAATAGTGCCAGCACTATCAACCGCGATCTTGCCGTCCTGTCGAAAATGTTTAACCTCGCCGTTCTGTGGGACTGGATAAAGGCCAATCCCATAAAGAAGGGCCTGAAAGAAAAAGTGCCACCGGTACGGCACGGGAAGCCCCTTTCACTGACCGACGAAATAACTCTTCTGGTCGAATGCCGGGCAGGAAACTACTTGAGCGGCGACCTTGCAGACATCTTGACTCTCGGCATTTACACCGGCATGCGTTCAGGAGCATTGCTGGCGCTGACTTGGTCGCAGGTCGATTTTTGACCGAAATATTATTAAGGCATGGAACGAAAAGGCCAAAAGGGCTTATACCCTTCCCATGGTTGATGTTGTCCGGCAGGTGCTTCAGAGACGCCATTCTGAAGGCGCTACGGGCCTTGTTTTTAGGACCGGGAACGGCACGGAATATGAGGGCCGGAACGTCTATCACGCATTGCAACGGGCTTGTGAAGCCGCAGGAATCGGCAAACGGCGAGTGCATGACCTCAGACACACCACCGGTACTCGACTTGGCGAACTTGGCCTTAATGCGTACCAAATTGCTGCAATATTGGACCACTCACAACTTTCCACGACGATGATTTATATCGACTTGGATGAAAACGCAAAGGCGAAAATCACCCAAAATTTCGGCAAAATTCCGACCACAACTTGCACACAACTGACACAGTAAGTACTTTCACCGTCGTTTCAGGACAAAAAGAAAGGGATTTCAAGGTCTATATCTCCTTGAAATCCCTGCTTTATTCGATGGTGAGCCATGGAGGATTCGAACCTCCGACCCGCTGATTAAGAGTCAGCTGCTCTACCAACTGAGCTAATGGCCCATCGAAACAGACCACTATAGTACGAAAAATTCCTGTTTTCCGTCAAGTCAGGTCTCAGCGCAATGCGGAATCGTCCCGAAGACTTCGCCCCCGTCTTCTTTATTCAAACAGAGGGATTTGGCTGTCTTTATCCTCGAAAGTCCTCGGGGCCTGTGAAAATATTTTGCCGGGGTTCAGGATGGATTTCGGGTCAAACGTTCGCTTGATGGCGCGCATGATGTCCAGCTCCCGAGCTTTCAGCTCCATATCGACATACGGCGCTTTCAGGATGCCGATGCCATGCTCCCCTGAGATGGAACCTCCCGCTGTTATTGCCATTGAAAAAACTTCGCGCACGAGATCCAGCCCCTGTCGATAGGCGTCCGGGCTCTCTTTTTCGACCATGATGTTGACGTGGATGTTGCCGTCTCCGGCGTGGCCGAAGCTCACAATCGGAATCCCGGAGCGCTCGGAGAGTCGTCGCAACTCCTTCAGGGCAAAGGCGAGCCGTTCGACCGGAACAACAATATCTTCATTAATCTTGCGCCGGTTCATATATTTCAGCGCGGGCGACAGTGCGCGTCGTGCTTCCCAGAGCCGTTCCCGCGCGAAACGGTCTTCAGCGATCGTCACTTCGCCGCCAAGCAGGGAGCAGACCGATGCGACGCGATCGGCTTCTTTCCGTACGGTGGCCGGATATCCATCCAGTTCGATAAGCAGCAGCGCCTCGCTGCCTGCAGGCAGGCCGGTCGGTTTGTACTTTTCAACAACGTCGATGGCTGAACGGTCAATGAACTCAAGTGCACGCGGGATAACTTTCGCAGCAAGAATGCGCGGCACCGCGGTCCCGGCAGCCTCTAAATCTCTGAATACAACGAGAAGGGTCATCAGATCTTCCGGCTGCGGCAATACTCGCAGACGAATTTTTGTGGTTATCGCCAGCGTGCCTTCTGAGCCGACGATGAGGTCTTTCAGGCTATAGCCGACAACCCGTTTCTGCATTTTTCCGCCGACAGTGAGGACGGCTCCGTCGGCAAGCACCACCTCAAGCTCCATCACATAGTTTCTGGTCACTCCGTACTTTACGGCGCGAGGGCCGCCGGCATTCGTCGCGACGTTACCGCCTATGGTGCTGATCGCCATGCTCGCAGGGTCGGGTGGATAAAAAAACCCTTTGTAGTCGAGCTCTTTCTGGAGCGTCGCATTAACCACGCCGGGCTCGACAACGACCTGAAGATTCTGCGTGTCGATTTCGAGAATTTTTCGCATGCGCTCAAAGCTGAGCACTATGGCACCCGTAACCGTCGGTATGGACGCGCCCGCCATGCCGGTGCCGGCTCCGCGGGGGATAATTGCCATTTCATGTTCCGCGGCATGCCTGACAAGGCGGGACACGTCGGCCGCGCTTTTCGGCCAGGCAACGGCGTAAGGCAGCGATGGCGCGGCGATAGATGCATCGTAGCTGTAGCAGACGAGATCCTCCGGCTCCGTCGAGATGTCGATGCCGGGAATGGAAAAGAGGGAGCTCATGACAGCGACCTGCAAGGGTGAAGTTTCAGGCCGGGGAATTGACGGGTCCATGCGGCGGAAAACCGCAAGATTGGAAGAGCGGAAGTTTTTTGCGGTGATTGAGTGCGGCCACAGGTAGTGATCTGCATTTTTGTTTTCTGTCTTCCGGGCTTTGGTTTTTCCGGACTGTCACGCCACGCCGATGGCTTCGATCTCGCTCATCTGGAGCGAGATGGTTTTTGATGCGCCGGGCTCTTCCATGGTAATGCCATAGAGATTGTCGGCTGCTTCCATTGTGGTGCGGTTGTGTGTGATGACGACGAACTGCGTATCACGCGCAAGCTCGCGTATCATCTGGGCAAAGCGGGTCGTGTTGGATTCATCGAGTGTGGCATCCGCTTCATCAAGGATGCAGAGAGGGCTCGGCTTGAGCAGGAATCCGGCAAAGAGAAGGGAAAGCGAGGTCAGCGCTTTTTCGCCGCCGCTCAGCAGGTTGATGTTCTGGAGCTTTTTCCCCGGCGGCTGCGCAATGATATCGAGTCCTGCTTCAAGTACGTTTTCCTCGTCGGTCAGCACGACGTCTGCGCGTCCGCCGCCGAACAGCGTTGTGAATACCTCGGCAAACTTCGCTCGAAGGGCGTCATATGCTTCACGAAGCTTGCGGCGGGTCGTCAGGTTGATGCGTGAAATCGCCTCCTCAAGCTCTGCGATTGACATCGTCAGGTCTTCCTGCTGCTTTGTCAGGAAGTCATGACGGCTTTTGAGTTCATCATATTCCTCAAGGGTGCCGAGGTTAACCGGTCCCAGTTCGCGGATTTTATCGTTGAGAAGAGCGGCTTTTTCGGCGTCTTCAGCAGGGTCAAAGCCATCGATTGAAATTTCGGCCTGCGCAATCCCGATACCGTATTTCTGGTGCATTCCCGACGCGATGGACTCAAGTTTCATTCGCTGTTCAACCGAAGCCGACCTTTGGTCAGAAAGGCGCCGGGATAGCTCGTCGATTTCGGCGCGGAGCTTTCTGAGGCCATTTTCAAACCCGAGCAAGCCCTCTTTTTCTGCGGCGATTGCTTCGCGCTGACGTTCCCGCGCCTGCCGCAGTGCTGCTGCCTCTTCGACGCTTGACTTGATGGAGCTTTCCATCTGCCGGAGCTTTGCGACAGACTCCTCAACCTTAGCGGTATTGGCAGCGATGTCTTCTGCGGCGATCGAATTTTTCTCCTCTGTTTCGGCGATTGCGTCTTCGGTCGCCTGCTTCTCGCGGCTGACGGCAAGAAGTTTCTCCCTGAACGACGCTATCTCCAGCCGCATATCCTCAATCTGAGCCCGCTCCTGCTCATAGTCCTCACGGACGCCGGCGATGAGCGCCTGAATTTCGGCAATGGCGACGTTGACCGTCTGGTGTTCGATTTCGAGCTGGGAGATTTCGCGGCTTTTTGCCTGAAGAGCGGCTTTCAGGCTCTCCTTTTCGGATGCTATCGTGGCAAGTTCTGTCTCAAGGAAAGAGCGGCGGCGCACTCTGCGCTCACGCTCTTCACTGTGAGCGGCCCGCTGGTGCTGAATCAGCGAGAGCTTTTTCTCCGCCTCCACAACGGCGGATTCCGTCTCCCGGACAGAATCAAGACGAACAGACAGCTCCTCGTTCATGAGCAGAAGTTCCTGCTCCATGGCACTGATGACTTTCTGCTGCTTTTCGACCGCTTGCTGGAGTTCCTTGATTTCACGCTTGCGTCTGAGAATGTCCTTCCCCTGACCGGCAGTGATGAAGCCGCTGGACGAAATCACCACCCCGTCGAGCGTAACCAATATAAAAGAACCGCCGGGGTGCGACTGAAAGGCCCCGATGGCCGCGCGAAGGTCGCGGGCGATAAATGTATTGTCAAGCACAGAGATCACCGCATGCCCAGCGGCGATATTCTCCGTTTTGATGAAATCGGATGCCCTGCCAAGCACGGCTGGATGGCCTGCTATCGGAGGGGTTCCGGTTTCTATTGTCGCAGGTTCGGCGCCGAGGGCTGTGTAGAATATGGAGGTCCGCCCAAGCTGCTTTTCTCTGACCACGTTGACAGCTGCCAGCACATCTTCCGCGCTGTCGAGGATGAGAGAATTCAGTTTCTCCGAAAGCGCGGCTTCCAGGGCAACTTCATGATCTCTGTCAGACGAGAGAATGTCGGACAGGACGGTGCTGCTCGTCTGCAAGCGGTTGCTCGAATCTGCGAGAAAGTCGCGGAGCGTCTTGTCAATGATAAGCTCTTTCAGCGAAACGATGCGGGACGTGTTGGAAGCAAGGGATTCACGTTCCTGCGCGACTTCGGCTTTTTTCTCTTCAATCTGCCGGCTGAACGCATCTGCTCCGGAAGCAAGCCGCCCGGCCGCTGCCTTGAGACTGACAATCTCGGCATTCGCTCCGGCAATCTGCGCGTCAGCTCCGGAAATGCCGGCTTCTGCGGCAACGATGCCCTGCGCGATGACTTCTTTATCGCGAACCGCGACAGATTCCTTGTATGCCAGCGTTTCGCTGGAGGACTGGAGCCTGCTGAGTTCATTGCGCCGGGAGCTGAGGCGATCGGACGCACTGAAGATCGCCTTGCGGTTCTCCTCAAGAGCTGACTCCTGCTCGGCCATGGCTGCTTCAATCGATGCGGTCGCCTCCCGCTTTTCCCGAAGGGCATTGCTGATCTGCTCAACATGAGCAGCGTGGGAACGTTCCCGATCTTCAAGCTCGACCAGTCTTTCCGCCAGTTCGGTCTTCTTGGCCGCGCCCTCGGTTTCGATGGAGGTCAGGCGGGCGATGTCGATGCGGATATTCTCTATGGTGGTCTTTAAAACAGCAATCTTCTTTTCGGTTTCAGCGACCGACCGTTCTTTATCATAAAGCGTCTGTTCGAGGGCAGCGAGCGCTTTCTCTTTTTCGACGACTCCGACGCGCTCTGTTTCAAGCTTGTTTTCTGCGGTCGAGAGCGCGGCCCTCTTGCCTGCATCAGCCTCACGGAGCTGATCCAGTTCGGCAGTCACTCCTGCAAGCTGCTCAGAAAGGTTCAGGAATTCGCGACGCGCAATCCGCAATTCGATATCCTTTAATTCATCAATCAGTCGCTTAAACCGTTCGGCCTTTTTGACCTGGCGGTCAAGACTATTGAGCTGACGCCTGACTTCATGAATGATGTCATTGATTCTCTGAATATTTTCTTTTGAGGAGGCAAGCTTTGAAAGCGCTTCTGCCTTACGAACCTTGTACTTCATGACTCCAGCAACTTCTTCAATCAGGAAGCGGCGATCAATCGGCCTGGCATTCAGAATTTCACCTATCCTGCCTTGATCAAGAATTGAATAACTCTTTACGTCGAGACCGGTGTCGAGAAACAGGTCCTTAATGTCTTTCAGGCGGCAGGAGCGCTTGTTCAGGAGATAATCGCTTTCGCCGGACCGGTAAAGGCGGCGGGCGACAACGACTGAATCGTGCGCGGTGTCGTCGTCCTTCGGCAGTTCCGTTGCGTTGCCTGTATCTTTGCTCTGAGGTGGTGTGAGAGATATGCTGAGGGTGACTTCTGCCATGCCTTTTGGTTTTCTGGAAGACGACCCCTGGAAAATGACCTCATCCATTTTCTCGCCGCGAAGGCTCCTGGCGCTCTGCTCGCCAAGCACCCACCGGAAGGCGTCTACTATGTTGGATTTGCCGCATCCATTGGGCCCGACTATGACTGTTACGCCGTCATGGAGCGATAAAACCGTTCTGTCGCTGAAGGATTTAAACCCGTTCAGCTCTATTTCCTTAATCTTCATAACCATCAATTTTACGGGCGGGGGTCGAGCAGGGTCAAGTACTAAAAAAAAGTAATAGATGAATAAATAAATTAAATTTGACGATTCAGGCTGTTTCCCGTATTGTGTACTATAGCCAAATGGCTTATCTCCACGCAGTTCACACTGTTTTTCTGCTGGAAAAACAATCAGAAAGAGGAGGATAGCATGCCAAAGAAGTATGACACGCCTTTGTTGGACGAGCTGGAAAAGGGACCTTTTCCGAGCTTCGTGACCGAGATTAAAAAGGCAGCGGCACGGACAGAAATGGCAGCTGCTGAGCTCGGCGTGCTCGAAAGGTGCTACCGCGAAAAGAAAACCCACTGGAAACACGGCGGAATCGTCGGTGTTCGCGGGTACGGCGGCGGCGTTATCGGGCGTTATTCAGATGTTCCGGAAGATTTCCCGGAAGTTGCGCATTTTCACACGGTACGTATTAATTCCATCGCAGGCTTTTTCTACACCTCTGAGTCTCTCAGAACAATCTGCGACATCTGGGACAAGTACGGAAGCGGCCTGACCAACCTTCACGGATCGACCGGCGACCTGGTCCTCCTCGGCACGACGACCGACAAGCTTGAGGCTATCTTTGCTGAGTATTCTTCCCGCGGATGGGACCTCGGCGGGTCCGGCTCTGCAATGAGAACCCCGAGTTGCTGCGTCGGCCCGGCGCGGTGCGAGTGGTCGAACATTGATACCCTCGACATTAACTATGCAGTAACCCAGGAATTCCAGGACGAGATGCACCGGCCGGCATTCCCGTACAAGTTTAAATTCAAGACCGTCGGCTGTGCAGTTGACTGCAACGCATCAATCGCGCGCGCCGACTGTTCGATTATCGGCACATGGAAAGGCAATATTGCCGTTGACCAGGCTGAAGTCGCAAACTATGCCAAGGCAGGCATGGATATCCAGGCTGAAATCGCCGATCTCTGTCCGACCCAGTGCATCACCTATGCCGGCGGAAAGCTTGCTATTGACGATGCAAACTGTTCGCGCTGCATGCACTGTATTGCAAAAATGACGAAGGCTCTCAAGGCGACCGGCGAGAAGGGCGCATCGATTCTTATCGGCTCCAAGGCTCCGTTTGTCGTCGGCGCAACCCTTTCGTGGGTCATCGTTCCGTTCATCAAGATGGAGGCTCCGTACACCGAATTCTTCGCTCTCATTCGCAAGATGTGGGAATGGTGGGATGAGCACGGCAAGAACCGCGAACGTATCGGTGAGCTGATCATCCGTCGCGGCATGAGAGAGTTCCTCGAGTATATCGGTGTCGATCCGGTTCCGCAGCAGGTGAAAGAGCCGAGAAGAGACCCGTTCTGGTTCTGGACCGAGGACGACCTCAACCAGAAGCCGTGGGAAGCATACACGAAGTAACCACACTAAATAGCGATATATAAGGAGGAAGATTATGGCACTGCCTCAGAGAAGAACCGACATCGGCCCGCCTCATTATAAAGACTTTCTTCCGCCGGTCATTCAGAAGAATTACGGCGACTGGAAATATCATGAAGTAATCAACGGTGGTCTTATGGTCCACGTCGCCAACAGCGGCGACAAGATCTGGACCGTCCGCATCGCATCTCCGAGACTGCTCGCAACCGATACCATCCGTGAGTATGCTGATCTTGCCGAAAAGTATTGCGGCGGCTATGTCCGCTTCACCACGAGAAACAACGTCGAGTTCCTCGTATCCGAAGAGAAAAACATCGAGCCGCTGGTAGCCGAACTCAAGGCAAAGAAACAGATGCTCGGCGGCATCGGCCCGCGCATTTCGAACATCGTTCATACGCAGGGCTGGATTCACTGCCACAGCGCATGTACCGACGCATCCGGTCTCGTGAAAGTCCTTATGGACGAGTTTGCCGATTACTTTAACGAAAAGACTCTTCCGAACAAGGTCCGCTTCGCGGTAGCCTGCTGCACGAACATGTGCGGCGCGGTTCACTGCTCCGACATCGCGGTTGTCGCGATTCACCGGAAAGTGCCGCGCATCGAGCATGAGAACGTCAAGAATATGTGTGAAGTCCCGTCTACGCTTGCCTGCTGCCCGACCGGCGCTATCAGCCCGGACCCGGCAAAGAAGAGCATCAAGATTAAGGACGAGAAGTGCATGTACTGCGGCAACTGCTATTCAGTCTGCCCGGCGCTCCCGATTTCCGACTCCGAGTATGACGGCGTGGCCATTGTCGTCGGCGGCAAGGTCGGCAGCCTTCGCAGCGACCCGAAGTTTTCGAAGCTGGTTATTCCGTATATTCCGAACAACCCGCCGCGCTGGCCGGAAGTCGCCAAAGCCTTCAAGATTATTCTTGATGCGTATATCGCCGGGGCAAAGAAGCATGAGCGCGTCGGCGAGTGGGTCGAGCGGATCGGCTGGGAGCAGTTCTTCAACATCACCAAGTTCCCGTTCACCTTCCAGCACATCGACGATTTCACCATAGCTCGGGAGACGTTCAGAACCTCTGCAGCATTCAAGTGGTAAGATGCAGTTGATGGTGGTATAATGAGTTCAGGAGGGGCATTTACGGCTCCCTCCTGAACCTTTGAAAGGAGAGAACCAGATGGAAATTGCTGAGCTCAAAGAAAACATGTACAAGCTTGTCGAAAGCGCGATGGGCAAAAAGAAGCTGAAAGCCGGCGATATCAAGAAGCACTACAGAAATGAGGGCATTGCTGAAGATCAGGTAAAAGAAGCCCTGAAAGAGCTGGTTGACGAAGGAAGGCTTATCTATACGTACTTTGGCGGCAGCTACGTGGAAATTCCACCCAAATAGGGTTTTTTAAAGCTTTAAAGCAAGGTGTTTTGAGTTCAGGCGATCTGCCATGTCGGCGGATCGCCTGAATTTATTTGCTTTGACTGTCCCAGTGCCGGAACGGCTTGCTCGCAAGCGCCGAGTTCTGATAACGATAATCGCCTGAAATCTCTTTTCCAATCCAGCATGGTCGGACAAACTGCTCATCCGATACCGTCAGTTCGATTTCAGCGACAATAAGTCCTTCGTTGTCGCCGTGGAAAACATCGATCTCCCATACGTGTCCTCTGTGGGGAACGTAGTGACGGGTCTTTTCGATAATCACGCCTTCACACAGCCACAGCAGCTCCTCGGCGTCTTCAGGAGGTATCGGGTATTCAAACTCCGGGCGGGAAGTTTCAACGGGTTTCCCCTTTATTGTAAGAAACGCCGCTTCGCCGGTGGTCCGGACCCTGACGGTCCGCTCCGGAGAGGTTGAGAGAAATCCCTGCCGCACAAATACGCTTTTCTCTGCCTGCTGCTGCCACTCACTATTTCTGACAAGGAATTTGCGCTCTGTTTCTATTGCCATGGAAGCCCGCTCCTTAAAATGCAGTTGCATGCCGGGGGCCGGCACGCTATTATTAAAACACAGGAGGCAGAGGAATGTTCCATGTTGTTCTCTATCAGCCCGAGATTCCGCCGAACACCGGGAATGTTGGACGGCAGTGCGTCGGCATGCGTGCTGAGCTTCACCTTATCGGCCCCGTGCAGTTCGATCTCAGCAGGCAGGCGGTGCGCCGGGCAGGTCTTGACTATTGGGATCATCTTGAACTGACGATTCATACCAATCCCGAAGCATTTCTTGAGTGGCTGGGCGCCCGCCGTCCGTGGGTAGTGACGCGGAAGGGGAGGCTGAGATATGATCGACCTGCATATAAGGACGAGGATGTTCTCATCTTCGGCAGCGAGACACAGGGACTGCCGGCATCCTGGATTGAGAGATGGGATGGCCGAACCGTCCATGTGCCGATTCTCGGTCCGGTTCGCAATTATAATCTTGCGAACACGGTCGGCATCGTTCTGGCTCAGGCGTGCCTCAATGCGGGAATGTACAACAATCAGCCTGTTGCCGGCGGATGAAAATCTTTTCATAATTTCACCGATAGACGCCGGGGCATTGTAAGCTCACGAATCCGGTTTGTCGACATTGCAGCAGTTTTCTTAATCAGGGAGAAAATAAAACGCGGCCATTCGGCACCCGGGAGCAGGTCAAATCCGTTATAATTAACCCTATGTGTTCGCGCCCACGACTCATCATAGCCGGCATGCGCGGCGGCAGCGGCAAGACGACCGTCACTCTTTCGGTAATCGCGGGACTGCGCGCCCTCGGACGCTCCGTGAGTCCGTTCAAGAAAGGGCCTGACTATATTGACGCCGGCTGGCTATCTGTTGCAGCCGATGCCCCGTGTTATACGCTTGATCCCTTTCTCATCCCCCGGGACAAGCTTCTTGACTCGTTTGTGCGGCATCATGTTCACGACATTGCCGTCATTGAAGGCAATCGGGGGCTGTTTGACGGCAAGGATGTGCAGGGTTCATGCAGTACCGCAGAAGTCGCAAAACTGCTCAACTGCCCGGTAGTGCTCGTTGTGGATTGCACAAAGATGACACGAACCGCAGCGGCACTGGTGTTCGGCTGCATGAAGTTCGATGAGTCGGTGCAGGTGAAAGGAGTCGTGCTGAATCAGGTTTCAAGCACTCGGCACGCCTCCATAATTCGTGATTCCATAGAACAGTACTGCGGCATCCCGGTTGTGGGCGTTATTCCCCGCATGAAGGCAGGCGAAATGCCGGAACGCCACATGGGACTGACCCCGCATCAGGAGCATGGCGATATTGCACTGGCGCTTGCCCGCGCAGGGGAGATTGCGAGGCAGCATCTCGATCTGCCTCGCTTGCTGGAGATGGCCAGCGCTGTCGGGAGCCTCTCCGCACATGGGGAGAGATTGCCAGAGGAGCAGCCTCCCATGGTATCGTCGGGTATTCGTATCGGCGTATTGAAGGATGCCGCATTCCAGTTCTATTATCCCGAAAATCTTGAAGAACTGGTGCGCCTCGGCGCAGAAATTGTCGAGATAGATGCACTGAGTGCAAGCGGGCTGGGATCTGTCGACGCGCTCTATATCGGGGGCGGATTTCCCGAGACGAATGCGCTCCGGCTGGCTGAAAACAGGTCATTTCGGGCCTCAGTGAAATCTGCAGCCGACAACGGACTGCCTGTCTACGCGGAATGCGGCGGGCTGATGTTTCTTGGAGAGGCAATAGTGGCAGACGGCGTGCGCTATCCTATGGCGGGCGTCTTTCCGCTGACCTTTGCCATGCACAAGAAGCCTCAGGCTCACGGGTATTCTGTTGCAGCGGTCGAGGGACCGAATCCTTTTTACGAGCAGGAAACAACATTGAATGGTCATGAATTCCACTATTCATCCATGGTCGGATTTCGTCCTGCGGACGGCATTTCATTTGCGTTTCGCATGGATCGTGGAGAAGGCATTTTTAATAAACGGGACGGCATCTGTTACAAGAATGTGCTTGCAACATATACCCATATTCATGCGCTCGGCGCACCTCAGTGGGCTGCAGGCATGATAAGAAAGGCGAAGGAATATCATGGCTGATATGACGAAATATGTTCCTGACTGTCCGTTTTGCGGTCGAAAGATTGAGCGCCCCGTTTTGAGGCGCATGGATTTTGGTCAGGCTGATTCGGGCAACTGCGAGTGCGGAGCGGTCTATGTCTGCGATCCGACCGGCCGCAATGAAGGTGAAGCATATTGCGATGCGATGGTCCTGGCAAAAGGAGACTGGGAGATAGGCGCTCTTGCTCCCGGAGTCGACTATGATGTGTCTACCATGGATTACGACATGAAGTCGCATATCAGAATTTATAATCGCAGCAGCGTTGTCCATGCCGGAAGGCTGATTTTTGTAAGGATGAAGACACAGCAATCTTCCGCGGAATCATCTCCGGGCGGTGAATTATCCGGGAAGGGAGCCGGGAAAGGAATGACAAAAAAGGAGTTGCTTGATTTGCTCGATGCGGCCAAATTTGACGAGATAGGACGCCGGTCGATTGAGGATAAAAATGTGATGAAGTTTCTCATTGCGGCATCATACGACAAGGAAGATATCCGGACGTGGCGCGCCATTGAAGCAATGGGCTCTGTTGCGAAATGCGCCCGGGTTGATGTTGTGCGGGAAACGACGCGCAAACTGCTCTGGTCCATGACGGATGAGTCGGGAGGGATTGGATGGAGTGCTCCGGAAATGCTCGGCGAGATTGTGCGGGCCAATCCGGCGGAGTACCGGGATCTTATTCCGCTCGTCTGGAATTGCCGCGATGAAGATCTTTTCCGTCCGGGCGCTGCATGGGGGCTTTACCGTGCGGCGCAGGCCGACCGGATGGCGGTAGCTGCAGTTGTGACCGAACTGGACGAGTTGGCAGACGATCCGAATCCGGTGGTGCGCGGCTACGGCCTGCTTTTAGGTGCAGAAATCAGCCATCCCGATTTCACGAAACATGCTGCGCGGCTGGCGCAGGATGAAGCAGAAATACCTCTCTATGTGGACGGGAAACTCGGGCGCGCAAAAATCAGGGAACTTGTTGAAAACATTAATAATAAACTGAGCTAATGAGAGTATAAGGATATTTAATTTGACCGATAACACCATACTGTATTAATTTTTCAACACATAAAGTAGAATATCTGCAATATCAGAGCCTACAAATTGCTCTCACTTGTAAAGAATGAAAGGAGGACACACAGATGCCATTTATCGAGTTTGGAGGAAAGCAGGTCGAAGTTGATGAGGACGGTTATATTGTTAACCTTGACGACTGGACCAAGGAGCTTGCTGAGTACATGGTCAGCCAGGACGGTATGACCCTCAGCGAGAGCCACTGGGAAGTCATAAACTTCCTCAGAGACTATTATGCGAAGTATCAGATTGCTCCGATGATCAAAATCCTCGTCAAAGAGATCGGCAAGGTTATGGGCCCGGAAAAGGGCAACACCAAATACCTCTATGAGCTCTTCCCTGATGGTCCGGCAAAACAGGCCTGTAGATATGCAGGACTGCCGAAGCCGACGGGTTGCGTCTAGACGTATCCATTCCGGAGAGGCAGGGGTTCTCCTCTGCCTCTCCGTTCAAACTTTCACCGTTGAGAAAAGAGAGACCAGACCACGATGCGGAATGTCGGGCGTACCGGCGCACCCCGGATGACTGTTGCCTTCCTCAATAGCCGTGACGTCCTGAGAGCAGTGCGGAGACCGTCTGTATGAGTCTGTCACGTCTACTCACTGCACAGAAGTCACCGATTCTTGACAAGTGGTTTGCCCTGATTCTTTCGACGTATCCTTCCGATGCAGCACAATTTTTTCGCAAGAAAAGCACGTTTACCAATCCTGTTGGGCATACTATTTCTCAAGGCATAGAGGACATATTCGACGGCGTGATCAGCGGCGCAGCGCTGGAACAGTACCGCCCGTTCCTCGACAACATTATCCGTGTCCGCGCTGTGCAGGACTTTACCGCTTCAAAGGCAGTCGCGTTCGTGTTTCACCTGAAGACAGCCGTTCGTGCAGTCTGCCTGAAAAAGATTGCTGCCGAGAGACTGCATGATGATCTGCTGGATCTGGAGTTGCGCATCGACGAACTGTCGCTCATGGCCTTCGATATCTTCATGCAATGCCGGGAAAAGCTCTACGACCTGCGGGCAAATGAACTCCGTGACCGCACGCTCTGGATTCTGAAGCGAAGCGGCTATGTTACCGAAATTGAAGATGAGCCGGGTGAGATCCCCGGCGAACGTATTAACGTCAAGCCAACGAAAGAGGTTAACTGATGGGCATGTATGTAGCATTCCTCGCAGTTGCAGGGCTCATTGTGCTGGCCTTCCTGGGCGTGCAAGCGGCCGGGCTCCACTTCCTCTTCGGTGCGCTGATCCCGTATATCGCCTTTTTTCTGTTTGTCATCGGGTTTGCGTACCGGGTCTTTTTGTGGGGCACGTCAGCGGTGCCGTTCCGAATTCCGACAACAGCCGGCCAGATGCAGAGCTTCCCATGGGTGAAATCGAACAAATTCGACAATCCGTCGAACGGGTTCGGCGTTGTAATCCGGATGGCGCTGGAGGTTCTTCTTTTCCGCTCGCTTTTCCGGAATACGAAGTCAGAGATTCACGATGGCCGCCTGATACACGGCTCCGACAAGTGGCTTTGGCTTTTCGGCCTGATGTTTCACTATTCATTCCTTATTATATTTATCCGCCACTTCAGGCTGTTTCTTGAAAACGTGCCGGGATTTATCCTGATTATCGAATCGCTCGACGGTTTTTTCCAGGCTGGCGTGCCGTTTGTATATCTGACGGATCTGATGCTTGTCGCTGCTGCGACCTTCCTGTTTGCACGCCGGGTGCTTCTGCCGCAGATTCGCTACATCTCGATGGCCGCCGATTATTTCCCGCTTTTCCTGATACTCGGCATCGCCATTTCCGGTATTCTCATGCGCTACTTTATCCGCGTGGACATTACCGGCGCGAAGCAGGTCATCATCGGCCTGGTCAGCTTTCAACCGGCACCTTCTGCTGAAGTCGGCGTGATTTTCTACATCCATCTGTTCCTTGTCAGTACGCTGCTGGCATATTTTCCCTTCAGCAAGCTGATGCATTTTGGCGGCGTCTTTCTGAGCCCGACGAGAAACCTTGCAAACAACAGCCGTATGGTCCGCCACGTCAACCCGTGGAACCCTGATGTGCATGTTCATACGTATGCTGAATATGAAGACGAGTTCCGCGACAAGATGAAGAAAGTCGGCATCCCCGTGGAGAAGGAGTAAGATATGGCAAAACTACCAAAACCCTCAGAACTTGCGAAGATAAGTCTTACGCCTCCCGCAAAACCTTGGATGGACGTTGTTACCGATATCCGGCAGGGCATGTACTGCCACGGTGCAAAAGCCAAGAACCTAGCAGCGCTTGAGCTTCCGAACGCGCGTGACTTCAAGGTCGCGGAAGAAGACTGGCAGTTGCCGGAGGACTGGAAGGAAACAGTATTGAACGGCATAAAGGAACGACTTGAGAAGTTCCGCACTTTCCATGTATTTATGGATATCTGCGTTCGCTGCGGAGCCTGCGCCGACAAGTGTCATTTCTTTCTCGGTTCAGGCGACCCCAAGAACATGCCGGTAATTCGTGCCGAGCTGCTCCGCTCCGTTTACCGAAAATACTTCACGACGGCGGGCAAGGTATTCGGAAAGACTGCAGGCGCCCGCGAACTTGACATCCAAACGCTCAAGGAAATCTGGTACTACTACTTTCAGTGTACCGAATGCCGCCGCTGCTCGCTCTTCTGCCCCTATGGCATCGACCAGGCGGAAATTACTATCATCGGTCGTGAACTGCTGAACCTGCTCGGACTGAACATCGATTGGATCTGCGGCCCGGCGGCAAACTGCTATCGCAAAGGCAATCATCTCGGGCTTGAGCCGCATACCATCAAGAGTTCGGTCGAATTTTTCCTCAGCGACCTTGAAGACATCACCGGCATTACCATTGAACCGACCTTCAACCGCAAGGGCGCGGAGATTCTCTTCGTCACCCCTTCCGGCGACCTCTTTGCCGACCCCGGCACCTACACTGCAATGGGGTACCTGATGCTCTTCCATGAACTCGGGCTCGACTACACCTGGAGCACCTATGCATCGGAAGGCGGCAACTTCGGCTTCTTCACCTCAATGGATATGGCCAAGCGCCTGAACTACAAGATTTACGCTGAAGCAAAACGCCTCGGTGTTAAATGGATTCTCGGAGGGGAGTGCGGCCACATGTGGCGTGTGCTGCACCAGTATATGGACACGTTTAATGGTCCCGCGGACTTTCTTGAGGTGCCGAAATCACCCATCACCGGCACGGTATTTGACAGTGCGAAGGGCACGAAGATGGTCCATATCGTAGAATTTACCGCCGACCTTATGAAGAACAACAAGCTGAATCTCGACCCGACCCGCAACGATCATCTCAAGGTTACCTATCATGATTCGTGCAATACGTCACGCGGCATGGGATTCCTCGAGGAGCCCCGCTATGTAATCAAGAGTGTCTGCAATCACTTTTACGACATGCCGGAAGACACTATCCGCGAGAAGACCTTCTGCTGCGGAAGCGGTTCAGGGCTGAACGCAAGTGAAAACATGGAGCTCAGAATGCGCGGCGGCTTCCCCCGCGCCAATGCGGTTCGCCATGTCCATGAAAAACACGGCGTCAACCTGCTTACCAACATCTGTGCTATCGACCGCGCTTCGCTGCCGCCGCTCATGGACTATTGGGTGCCGGGCGTCAAGGTTGCCGGAACCCATGAACTGGTGGGCAATGCACTTGTCATGAAGGGCGAAAAAGAGCGGACGGTTGACCTCAGGAACGAGCCGCTGCCGGGCAAGGCGGGGGCGGAAGGAGGTGAGGCTGATGTATAACGGCGGTAAAATCATTCTTGGCCTGATTGTTTTCATCGGCCTCATGGCAGCGCCTTTCATCTTCGGACTGGGAAAGGGCAATGCCAAGCCGAATCCGAGCATTGACACCCCCGCAATCAAGGCAATGGAAAAGAAGCAGTGCGTAGAGGCGAAAGCTGTCATGAAGACCGAGCATATGAAGATGCTGAATGACTGGCGCGATTCGGTCGTTCGGGACGGCAAGCGCCTGTATGTTGCAACGGACGGCAAGAAGTACGACATGAGCCTCCAGAACACGTGCATGAAGTGCCATTCCAATAAAGCGCAGTTCTGCGACAAGTGTCACATTTATGTAGGGGCAAAGCCCTATTGCTGGGACTGCCACATTGCACCGAAGGAGGGAGCGTAGCCATGAAGATTGAGAGAAGAGAGTTCCTCAAGCTGGCCGGGCTGTCCGCGATATTCGGTCTCGGTGGCACCGCGATTGCCGCAAGCGTACAGCAGACCCCGTCCTATATCCCGGACCCAAAAGAACTCACGGGCAAGCGCTGGGCGCTGGTCATAAACATGGACAAGTTTAAGACCGATGCTGACGTTAAGAGGGTTATCGAAGTTTGTCACACCAAACATAACGTTCCGAATATCCCGAATCCGAAGCAGGAGGTGAAGTGGATCTTCACCGAGATGATGGAGAATGTGTTTCCTGAACAACAAGACAAGTATCTTACCGAGCATTACAAGCATATGCCGTTTCTGACTCTGTGCAACCACTGCGCAAATCCGCCGTGTGTGAGGGTCTGTCCGACACAGGCGACGTTTAAGCGCAAAAGTGACGGCATCGTCATGATGGACATGCACCGTTGCATCGGCTGCCGCTTCTGCATGGCGGGCTGTCCATACGGTGCGCGCAGCCTGAACTGGATCGATCCCCGGCCGTATCTGGATCCGAAAAAGATCAATCCTGAATTTCCGACCCGCATGAAAGGCGTTGTCGAGAAATGCACACTCTGTTACGAGCTCATCGCAGTCGGAAAGATACCTGCATGCGCTGAAGCATCCAATGGCGCGATAGTATTCGGCGACCTTGAAGACCCGAAGTCGGAAGTCAGAAAGGTTCTTGCTGAAACCTATACGATCCGCCGTAAACCCGAGCTCGGCACTCGTCCGAGCGTATACTATGTGATAGGAGGGATGAAGGATGCTGGAAAGGGCGCTTAACGGAGGCAAGCTGTACTGGACCTGGATAGGCTTCCTGCTGGCGGTATTCGGAGTCGGTTTCCTCTTTTACCTCCAGCAGTGGAATGTCGGCCTCGGCATTACCGGCATGAGCCGCGACGTATCGTGGGGCTTTTATATCTCCCAGTTTACGTTTCTTGTCGGAATCGCCGCATCAGGAGTCATGGTTGTGCTGCCGTTTTATCTGCACGACTACAAGGCATTCGGCCGGATTACGATTCTCGGCGAGTTTCTCGCCATTCCGGCAGTCATTATGTGCGTCACCTTTATTGTGGTCGACCTCGGTCAGCCGTATCGGGCGATGAACGTTATTTTTCACCCGTCGCCGAGTTCAATCCTGTTTTATGACACCATCGTTCTGAACGGCTATCTTCTTCTTAATCTGCTGGTCGGGTGGACCTGCCTGCATGCCGAAAAGAAGAGCATTGCTCCGCCCAAGTGGGTGAAGCCGTTCATCATTCTTTCGATCATCTGGGCACCGTCTATCCACACGGTTACGGCATTCATTTACGCCGGCATCCCGGGCAAGCACTTCTGGCTGACCGCCGTCATGGCAGCCCGATTTCTTGCCTCAGCATTTGCGTCCGGCCCGGCACTGCTTTTGATTCTGGCGCTTATCGTCCGGAAGTTCTCGAAGTTCGATCCGGGCAGCGAAGCGATTCAGACGCTCGGCAAGATTGTCACATATTGCATGATTCTCAACGTCTTTCTCCTCGGGCTGGAGCTTTTTACCGCGTTTTACAGCGGCATTCCGGGGCATATGCATGCGTGGGAGTATCTCTATGCCGGAATTGACGGCAAGGGAGTGCTGGTGCCGCTGATGTGGCTCTCAGCGATTCTTGCGGCCGTATCGATTTCGATGCTCGTATTCCCGCAGGTCAGGAAAAATGAGACGCTTCTGGCAATTGCATGCGTCTGCGTATTCTTCTCGCTCTGGATCGACAAGGGCTTCGGTCTGGTCGTCGGCGGCTTCGTTCCCAACTCGTTCGAGCAGGTGACTGAATACTGGCCGACCCTCGCGGAGTTCTCCATCGCCATGGGAGTCTGGGCGCTCGGCTTTTTGATTCTGACAGTTCTTTACAAGGTTGCTGTTTCGATCAAGGAAGAATCGGGCGGCGAAGCGATTCATTAGCTGGCCGAATGGTCTGAATGAAAAACCGGCCCCGTGTGCAGTGCACCGGGGCCGGTTTTTTGTTGCATGGAAGAGCGCTTCAGAGGCTTATTGCGTCTCTCTTTTCCGCCGAAGCAGTATCCCCTCGCCTGGATGAACTTTGCGCTCATTTGACGGAGTAGGGCGCGTTACCGGCGGGTATGCGCTGGCCACAGGGGAGAGCCCATCAGCTATAGTATGCGATGGGTGAGGGTCTGCCATCACTGGCTGCTTGCGGATATCCATGTCCGGCAGGCAATAGCTGATCTCAACCGCAATGCCGTTTGGATCAAACGCGTAGATGGAATGGATAAACCCTTGGTCGATGACTTCCGATACAAAGATGTCCGCAGCATTCAACCGGTCTTTCAGTTCCCATAGCTGATCGGGACCTTCAACGCCCAGTGCAACGTGGTCGAAAGCATAGGCGCCTTTGACCGGCCGGCCGGCGTCTTTTTCCTCGATCGGCTCAACTTCAGGCCATTCAAAAAATGCGATGAGGTCATTTTCGGATACCTCGAAGAAGTATTGACGAAATCCTTTTCCGCCGATTCCGGCAACGATTCTCAGCCCCAGCATATCCCGCCAGAACCGGATCGTAGAGTCCATGTTGCCAGTTGCAAGAGCAAGGTGATTGATTCCGGTATAGCGCACCATGACGGCCTCCCGAGAAGTGATATTTTATTATCATTATTCAGGAAAAATGAGGAAAAAGCAAAGGCATGTTCCGACGTCGCCGATCGTGATATACTGACAGCAAGAGCGGCTCTGTGAGCCCGCGATATTTTCAGCATCGGAGGGATGTGTATGAAGAGAAAAGTGCCGGTTCTACTCAGCATGGTAGTTGCCGTATTTGTATCGCTCTGTCTTGCGGTGCCTTGTTTTGCGGCGGCAAAAGACGAGCCGAAAAAGGATGACGCAAAAAAAGAAACAAGGAAAGAGGAGCCGAGGAAGGATACCGCAAAGAAAGAATCTCCCAAGGCTGTTGATCTGAATAACGCGTCGCAGAAAGAACTCGAGGCGCTCAAGGGCGTCGGTGCGGCAAAGGCAAAAAAGATTATTGCCAACCGCCCGTACAAGTCTGCTGATGAGCTGTCAAAGGCGGGGCTTTCCAAAAAGGAGATTGACGGACTGAAATCGCAGGTGGTCGTGGGTGCTGCTCCCGCAGTCGCGCCGAAGGATGATGCGAAGGCCCATCCGGCGGCAAAAACGCCGGAGAAAGCTGCTTCGCCTGCCAAGGAAGAAAAGCCGGCAAAGGACGCAAAGAAGGAAAAAGACGCCAAGAAAGAAGCGAAGGCAAAACTGGCGCCCGGACAAAAGATTAATCTGAACACCGCGAGTCAGACTGACCTGGAGCTTCTTCCTGAAATCGGACCTGCCAAGGCCAAAGCCATTATCGCCGGACGACCCTACAGCAAGCCGGAAGATATCATGAAGGTCAGGGGAATCAAGCAGAAGACCTATGACCAGATCAAGGACAACATCGCTGTGAAATAAGGTGATAGTGCGATGCGGTATCTTCGCTGATGCCGCCTTATATTATTGTGGAAATAATGATACCGTAAAGGAGCGCAGGTATGGGACTACTGAATGATCTTGCTGGCAGTGTGCTCGGCGGGGGTGGCTCCTCGCAGAATCAACTTCTGGAGCTGGTGCTGAATCTCGTAAACAACAAGGAAACGGGCGGACTTGCGGGCCTGGCAAAGACCTTCGCGGAAAAAGGGCTTGGAGACGCAGTCTCATCCTGGATTGGCACCGGCCAGAACCAGCCGGTTTCCGGCGATCAGATTACGCAGGCGCTCGGGTCTGATCAAATCTCAGACATTGCGCAGAAGCTTGGTTTGGGGCAGCAGGACGCAGCCAACGGACTTGCAGGATTGCTTCCTGATGTTGTCGATAAATTGACGCCGAACGGACATGTGCCTGATAATGACTTGCTTGAGCAAGGTCTTACTATGCTGAAGGGGAAGCTTTTCGGACAATAAGGAATTGATGTGGCTCGTCCGCACCGGCGGGCGGGCCTTTCATGCATGGAACCACGAATAGATCTTATCCTGAGCATCTGCCTCGGCATAGGCCTGAGCGCCGCATGCGGGTTTCGCGTGTTTATTCCGCTGTTTGTTGCAAGCGGCGCTGCTTTCTTCGGCTATCTGCAGCCATCAGCGGGGTTTGAATGGCTTGGGTCGGAGACGGCTTTCTGGACGTTTGCAACCGCGGCATTGCTTGAGGTTTTAGCATATTTTGTCCCGTGGTTCGACCACCTGATGGATAGTATTGCGGGTCCGGCTGCTCTCGTTGCAGGAACGCTTCTCATGGCTGCATCGCTGACCGACATGGGCCCATGGCTTAAATGGACGCTGGCTCTTATTGCGGGAGGGGGGAGCGCCGCAGTGGTTCAGGGATCCTCAATGCTTGCCCGCGGCTTTTCGACAACCCTGACCGGCGGAGCGGGAAACTTCCTGGTGTCTGCTGCTGAAGCGGGGGGCGCGCTTGTTTTGAGCCTGCTGGCAATAACCCTGCCGGTCGTGGCTGCGGGTGCCGTTGTCGTGATTGCAGTGTCGGGGATCCGGCGCGGAATTGCGGCGCTCAAGAGGAAGAGGAAAGGATAGTTCAGCTTGCTTCCGCATGGTCAGCGCGGCCGATGATTTGCCGTAAACCAGTCTATGAGCTGACGCGCTATCGTGCCTTTGCCTGGAATGGCAGGAAGATCATCGGGGCTGTACCATCCGGCATCGGTCAGTTCCGACGTATCAATCGCGATCTCGCCGCTTGCGTGGCTTGCGGTAAAGCCTGCCATCAGGACATTCGGGAACGGCCACGGCAGGCTGCCGAAATATTTGATGTCGGCAATTTCAATGCCGACCTCTTCCCGAACTTCCCGGTGAACACACTCTTCGAGTGTTTCACCGGGTTCGACAAAGCCGGCCAGAACGCTGTAAAAAGCGAACTTAAAACGACGGGAGTGAGCAAGCAGTATCTTGCCGTCGCGGACAACCGCAACAATAATCGCCGGCGTTACCGGAGGATAACTGACAAGTCCGCACGACGGGCATATTTTTGCCCGGTCGTCTGGTTTTTTGGTGACAACCGCGCCGCATCGGGGGCAGAATCTGTACGTTCGGTCCCATTCGATAATCTGAAACGCCTTGCCCGCCATTGAGAAGTGCCTGTCCGGAAGCAGAGTGAAGAGCGGTCTCAGTTCAGAGTATTCCATTCCTTCGGGAGATTCGGCGCTCTTGAGAGATTCGACCGCATAGCAGTCTATGTCGCCGATGCTGCCCACATGAGAAATGCTGACGGGCTCCAGCGGAAGATGTTCGATGGCGCGGAGAAGGGGGATTTTCGGCTTGCCGGTGCGAACATCGATGAGGATGCGGTTTTTGTGAAAGATAAACCAAAAGGCCGGCGTGGTGTGCTCATGAAGAGCGGGCGACGAACAAGAATGAGCCATAATGATCCTTTTCAGATGATCGAGCCTGTCTCGCTCAGTCGCCTGACGAACTCGCCTGATTTCGTCTCAACGGTTTCGGCAAGCCCGGAAAGCTCGTCAAAAAGATTTTCTATCTCAGACTTCGAGTCACTCAGGATTTTCGATTGCTCGCTGATGGTCTGCCAGTCTCCCTTTTCGGAGGCTTCAACCAGAGCTTTTTCAGCACGTGCGCACTGCTCCTCGAGTTGAACGATGGTATTTTCTATCTGTTCCATGCGGTTCTGCATCGGCACGAGCGTTCTTGAGCGCTCCGCGATTATATCGGCCCGCAGCTTGCGCAGGTCTTTTTTGGTGATTTTTTCATCAGGCGATACTTTCTTCTGCTCGGTGAACAGCTCTTTTTCGTCCAGCCAGCCGACACGGTCAAGAAAATCCTGATAGGTGCCTTCAAAAGTACTGACGGCGCCGCCGTCAAACACAATGAGGCGCGTAGCCACTGCATGCAGGATCATTTCGCTGTGCGCAACGATGATGACGGCGCCTTCAAAGGCGTCAATGGCCTCCAGCAGGGAGTCGACCGATTCCATGTCGAGATGGTTGGTCGGCTCGTCCAGCAGCAGCAGATTCGACGGTTGGGCAAGCAGCTTCCCAAGCAGCACCCGGCTGCGCTCTCCTCCGGACAGGACGCTGATTTTTTTGAGCGCTGCATCGCCTTCAAACATCATCACTCCGCAGATGGCGCGGGCTGTCCGCCGAAGCTCATCGGGAACGACCGACATAATCTCCTCCTCAACCGTCATGGTCGGGGAAAGCCGGTTGATATTTGTCTGGCCGAAATATCCGAGCTTGCATTTTGAGCTCAGCGCGACTTCCCCATGAGAAGGGGACAGCTCTCCCGCAAGCAGATTGAGCAGTGTCGTCTTCCCTTTGCCATTGGGGCCGATGATAGCAACACGATCCTTCGGTCCGACGATGAAGCTCAGGTTTTCTATAAGCTGATGGCCTGCTGCAGCATAGGAGAAGCTGAGGTTTTTTGTCTCCAGAAGCCACTTTCCGACAAAGGGTTCTTCATTGAACTGAAATTCGAGTGTGCGGACGTTTTGCAGTTTGTCGAGTCGTTCATGCCGCTGGAGCGCCTTGATCTTTGACTGGACCGCCTTGGCCCGGGTTGCCTGCGCACGGAAACGGTTGATGAACTGCTCAATTTCCTGGCGCTTCTTTTCGTCATTGACGCGGGTGCGCTCGTGGACCTCTTCATCCGTCATAATCTGCCGCCAGAACTTTTCGGTGGATCCTTCCATCTTGCGGAGTGTGCAGCGGTGAATTCCCATGGTGTGAGTCGAAACGCTGTCCATGAACGCACGGTCGTGGGTAATAAGCATCAGTTCATTCTTCCATGCGCGGAGAAACTCCTTCAGCCAGCGGATAGAAAGAATATCGAGATAGTTTGTCGGCTCATCGAGCAGAAGAAGGTTCGGCTCCTGCAGCAACACCTTTGCGAGGTTCAACCGGATCTGAAACCCGCCAGAAAGCTCCAGGGGGCTGCGCCGAAAATCCACATCTGTAAATCCGAGACCGGTGAGAACCTTCTCGGCGCGATAGGTTTCATCAACCCCGTCGTCGCGCAGCGGAAGAGAAAGGCAGGCTTCCTCAAGAACGGTCTTGCCCGTGAACCTGATATGCTGCGAAAGGTGGCCGATTGTATAGCCGCTGGGAATACTGATGATCCCGCTGTCAGGATGTTCTTCGCCAAGAAGCATCCTGAACAGGGTAGTCTTGCCGTGGCCGTTGCGCCCGACCAGTCCGATGCGCTCCCCCGCGCTGACGGTGAACCCGACCTCATCGAAGATGATCTGACGCCCGTATGATTTAGAGAGATTGTATGCCTGTATCATGATAGGAGGTATATTTATTATAGAAAAGACAAGCTGTTTTGCGCACTTTTTTCTGATAAAAGTGCTCTCTGCAAAGAGCTATGACTATGCGGCTATTCGATGCCGTGTCATGGGCGGTTATGCCGGGAGTCCCCAGAATTCCGGGATTTGCCCATGCCCTCAGGTGACTGCCTCGGTGCCATCCCCTGTCGGGAATCTGCAGCCAGCTAGCTTCAGGAGCCGCTCTTTCGGTAAAATATAATATACTTACAACGAAATGAAATGAGGTGCGTATGAAACGTTTGCTGGGAATTATTCTGATCGTGGCGATTGCCGCAGTTCCGGCTGTTGCGGCTGAGAAAGGAAAGCCGAAGACCGTCAAGGAGAAGCTCGGCTACAGCGTCGGCTATGTGACCGGCATGAACATGAAGCAGGATGGCCTTGATATCTCTGCAGAGCAGCTCTCCCGGGGCATCCGGGATGGGTATCTGGGGAAAAAGGGCGCAATGACTGAAGACGAAATGAAAGGCGCTCTTGATGAATACCAGAAAGTTCTTGTTGCAAAGCAGGCTGAAGCAATGAAGTTAACGGCCGAGAAGAACAAAAAAGAAGGGGTTGCATACCTTGCAGAAAACGGAAAAAAGGAAGGTGTGGTTACGACTGCAAGCGGTTTGCAGTACAAGGTAATCACCCCGGGAGCGGGGAAACAGCCGAAGGAGAGCGACTCCGTGAAGGTGCACTACCGCGGCACTACGCTCGACGGAACCGAGTTTGACAGTTCAATCAGGCGCGGAGAGCCGGCGACCTTTCCGGTAACCGGCGTCATTGCTGGATGGAAAGAGGTGCTGCAGCTCATGAAAGAAGGGGCAAAATGGCAGGTTGCAATTCCCGCTGAGCTTGCCTATGGTGAGCGGGGGGCAGCTCAGGTCATCGGACCGAATCAGGTTCTTCTTTTCGATGTGGAGCTGATACAAATTGTGCAGTAGTGTCGTGAGCCGCAAGCGTTCACGCCAGCAGCAGAGCGGATTGACAATATATGCAGTGAGTTAGTAATATTACCGGAACCGTCTCTTGTTAGAGAACTATTCATGATTAAGGAGGTGAGTGCTTTGTATTTAGTTGTGGTTGATAATGACAAGTGCACCGGTTGTGAGGAGTGCGTCAACAACTGTCCGCAGGTTGTTTTCCAAATGAAGGACGAAAAGTCCGACCCGTTCCAGGCTTCCGAGTGCGTGATGTGTGAGACCTGTCTCAACGTCTGTCCGACGAGCGCCATTACCATCACTGAGATTTAATCATTCATAAAAGAGGGGTTCCGCTTATGCGGAACCCCTCTTTTATTGGTTTTTACAGCGATTACTTCTTTTCGATGTAGATTTCCCAGTGATCGCCGACCTTGTCGACCTCAATCGGAAAACCTGACTTCTCAGCAAAGCGCGGAAGCGAATCTTCAGCCGATGCCGGGGCATCACACATAACCTTCAAAACCTGTCCGGAGCTCAATTTTTCCATCTGCTTCTTCGTGAGTACGAGCGGATACGGGCAGACCCTGCCCATAACATCAAGAACTTCTGCCGGTGTTTTTGCTTTCAGACTCATTAGTATAATCCTCCTTTGGTTTGTTCGTTAAAAAATCTGCAGGTGCGTAGCCGTTGCCAGCGCCGCATTGATCTCGCTCATCGGCACAATTCTGGCCTTCATGTCGCCGCCGAGGTCATCTGCGTCCATGATAAGTGAATCTTCCGTCAGTCCGAGGCGCTCGACATCTTCCTTACAGTACATGATCGGCAGATCGAGCAGGAGCCCGTTCTTCGTGTGCTGCTCAAGCGTCGAAACTCCATAGCACTTTGCTGATTGGCTTTTGAGGCCGTTCATAACCCCGTCGCCGACAAGCGCGACGATTGGCTCGACGTTTTGACCGTCCTCAAGGTAAATCTCAACCGTCTGGCTTGCGATGGCGTGGGTCATTGCAAGGCGGGATGCCTCAGTCTTGTATGGCAGTGATCTGATGATAAATGCGATTTTCTTGATCATCTTATTCGCCTCCTATAAGCAAAACTCGGTCTGCGTTATAGCAACTGGCGAGATACCAGTCCATGCTTTTGCGGATCCAGCCGTCCATGGTGTCTTCTTTGTGGTAGCCGCGCGCTTCTGCGCATGCCTCGCATGCACATGCCTGGAATCTGCCGGTTTTGAAGAGTTCTTCAAGCGTCTTGTAGAGGACGGAGTAGTCTTTGAATGCGCGCTGCCCCTTCTTGGAAAGCATGGTTCCGTTGGAAGAAACCCAAAAATCAACACTATGTCCCTTTTTTACTGCAGCTTCAGACAGCTTGACGGCAAAGTCAAGAGAGAGAGAGCCAACAAGTCCCGGGAAGGCACCTATCGTAATTTTTCCCATTGTATCCTCCTTGCGTAGTCGATCAGGTCTAGACCCAGACGAGCTTTTCGTATTCGTTGAAAATCAGGTCAACTACGTCATCGTAGGTGACCACCTTAACGTTCCCCGGAACCTGAGAGGCATTGAACCCTCTCACTTCAAGGTCTTCAGCCAGAACATAAAAGTTCGCGCTCTTCTGGAGAACCGGATCTGCTGCGCCGGCATCCTTGACGGCGGCATGATAAATCCCGTTGCCGACAAAAATTATGCCGAGCTTCTCTGCGCTCAACCGGTCAAGCATGTCGCCACCGGTTCTAAAGTCGCTTTTGAATACTGCTAGTTTCATCCATACACCTCCCTGTGCGGTATTGGGTTCTGTCTATACGGCATATATGCCGCATGATTGATCAGCGACAGCATATGCAGACGAGTGATAGAAAGCGCATTTACTCGTATAGCTTTATACTACGATACTATCCTAACACAATAAGAGAATTGCCGGTGGAGGTCAAATAAAAAAAACTTATTTTCATATTACTTTTGGTGAAAAAACAAGAATGAACAAGGACTGAGCCCTGCTGTGCCGGAAAACGCGCGGCTATGCCGCTGCCGGAGAAATGAGCTGAAACAACAGGGAGTCAATTTCATCGAGCAGTGTCTTGAACTCGCCGCCGTAGCTCTTGGCGGAACCGAAAAGGGAGATTCTCAGTTCCTGCATTGCAGGGTGATTGCACCTGTCATACGCAAGGGGTTCCTGCATCATGGCTTCATATTCCTGGTGCAGCAGTATTTCCGCGCGCGTGCGGAACGAAGCGAACAAGTGTGCGACCGCCAGAAGCTTTTCGGTCGTCTGCTCCGGGATGTCGTCACCGAATCGGAATGAAAGGTTCTCAGCAAGGGCAGCCGCCATATTCGCAAGAGTGCAGTATTCCAGCCCGCGCACCCCCCGCTTCCACTGGAGCACCCAGTGCGTTCTCCAGCGCCAGAGCCTAAGCGATTCACCGACTGCAATCAGAGCCCGCGCCTCATGCAGAAGTGTCTTTACCGCCCCTGAAAGCAGGCGACAAGAATCTTCTGCAGGAGGCTCCGCAAGCAGAGTGCCCCCGAGATTCGACCAGGCCTGTCTGAGAACCCGGTTGCCGCGAGCGTCATCAGGAGTGTCGAAATGGAGCAGAGACAGAAGGACGCGGCCCTTTCCGAAAAAACCCTCGACGACTGCCGGTTCTCCTGCTAAGCGTGCCGGATTGAGATGAATCCCATATTTGGCCTCCCGCTCAGACCACTCGGCCTCCGTCCTGACTGAGCCGACCCGGATGTCGGAGCTATAAGCATCAGGCAATGCTTTGTCGTACTGCGCACAAATCCGAACCTCGTTTCCCTTCACTCTGAACTGGGACGGCCACCACGCCCAGAAAACCGGTTTATAGATGCCGCTCCAGAGAAGATGGTCATCAACAGAGCAGAGCACTTGGCCGCTGAAGCTCGGCACCCGGTATTCCGACGGCACCCGCTGAATGTCCAGCAGGCCGAGACCGTCCTGCGTTGCCAGTCCGGCTCCGCCGCAGAAGCCAAGGTAGTTGCCGCCGTCCCGGACAAACTGCCTTATAGCCTCAACGCCTCCGTCTCCAAGCGCTTTCAGCTTGTTGGAAGCCCATCCCCCGGGGACAAAAAGGAGCTTGTGTCCGTCCAAAGCACCTGCCCGGATGTCTCCCGCCCTGATGAGCCTGAATGCGAGTCCTTTTTGCCGGAGCGTACGTAGCGCAATCAATCCCCACAGGAAAGATTCATCCCAAAGAACGACCGCCGACGGCTCATGCAAGGTCGTATTTATCTTCATAGCCGCGCGGCGTAATCATCCGTCCGTTGCAGACAAAGGTCTTTGAATTTCCGATAATGACGGTTGACTGCATATCAATCTCTCCGAACGGAACGGTGCCGAGCGTTGCGATTATGGCCTGCTGACCATCGCGCAAGGCGGCCTTTACAATTCCGACAGGTGTCGAGGGGATCTGTACCTGGCTTATCAGCGCTATGGCTGCCTCAATGTGCTCTGTGCGACCCCGGCTTTTCGGATTGTATAAAACGATGACGAAATCTGCGGCAGCAGCTGCGATAAGTCTTCGTTCGATAACGTCCCACGGCGTCAGGCGGTCCGACAGGGAAATGGCGCAGAAGTCATGCATCAGCGGTGCCCCAAGCACTGAGGCTGCGGCATTGAGGGCGGAAACGCCGGGAACAACCGAGACGGAAATTCCGGAAAAGGGAACGGAGGGCAGCGAGAAACCCGAGGAAGAAGAAGCGGCCGATCCTGTTCCTTCCGTGGTTTCCTTTTCCCGTTCATCAGCGCTCAGCAGTTCGAAAACGAGGCCTGCCATGGCGTAAATGCCGGGATCCCCTCCACTGACGACCGCAACCCGTCTGCCCTTGCGTGCACTATCTATCGCCGCGCGGCAGCGTTCAACCTCGCCGGTCATTCCCGTGGTGAGCACGTCTTTGTCCGCGATGAGCGGTCGAATCATCTCAATATAGGTGTCATAGCCGACGACCGTGTCCGCCTCTCGCAGAGCCATCCTGGCAGCAGGAGTCAGGTGCTCCGCGCGACCCGGCCCGATCCCTACGATTGAAAGCATCCCGGGAGTCCGGAAGACCTCTTGTCGGGCAACCGAAACGGTCACATTCTGATATTTATATTTGTCGACAAGCAGCCAATCGACTCCTGACGCCAGCATGGCGGCCGGTTCAGCGACCGCATACGCACCGGTCGCCTTGAATACGGTCTCAGAACGACCGACGTTCGGCACCATGTTCAGCCTGGCAGCAGGGAACGTGACAAGCGGGAAATTATGGTTCCTGCAAAATGAGACCAGCCCCGGCTCCTCCTCCTTCAGGTCAATGGTCGCAATATTCCGGATTGAGCCGAATGCGATATTTGCAATGCGAAGCGTGGCGCGGATCGAGGCTTCAATTTCACGCTCCGGAGCCCCGCGGTTGCAGCCGATGCCGACCGTCAGCACTCTCGGACGGAGCATGAGCGGAAGCTCAGCGGCGACCGCATCCCCGACGTCATCCGAAACAGAAATAATCACATCGGCGCTGTCCTGTTCTGTCGTCCGCTCAAAAACAGCAGGCAGGCTGACATCGCAGTCGGAGAATATGCGGAGCGACCGGTTATTCAAAAGACGTATCATTGCTGAGGAGAGGGCGTCAGGGTTTTCGATAAACAGATTGTTGTTGCGGGCCCAGATGTCCAGTGCAGGAAGGCCGGCAACGTCGGATGCGGTCGTGATGACCGGCACGGCATCCAGCAGATGCGCTATGTTTTGAGCGAGCGAATTTGCCCCTCCCAGATGACCGCTCAAAAGGCTGATGACATGCTGCCCGGACTCGTCCAGCACAACAACAGCCGGGTCGGTTTTCTTGTCGGCAATGAGGGGAGCAATCGTCCTGATAACGATTCCCGCAGCCATAATAAAAACCAGCTTGTTGCCGGGCTGCCACTGCTGGCGGACCAGTTCAGGGTCAAAGCGAGCCGCACTGGCGTCGTTCAGCGCAGCTTCTATTCTGGCTGCAACCGCTTTTCCGGCATTCGTTATAAAGAAGATGGTGGTCATCAACACTGTACTGTTTCAGTATAGCAAACCTCAGGCAATCGTTTTGAACAGGTAGCCTGCGACGGCAGAGCCGATGATGACCGGAATCATCGGCCAGTGGCGATACTGCAGTCCATAAAACGTTACGACAGATGCAACAAGCGCGTACCAGTCGAGCCCGCCCTTGTCAGGCACCAGCGCATGCCATGTAAACGTAACGCCGAGATTCAGGATAACGCCGACAACAGCGGCAGTCACCGCGGCAAGTGCCGTCGAGAGCATGACGTTTTTTCTCAGGACTTCCATGTATGGGGCAAACAGGAGAATCATCAGAAATGAAGGGACAAAGGTAACCCAAGTGGCGAGCAGCCCGCCGAGCAGTCCTGCCATCCCAGGAGACATTGTGCCGGGATTCAGGTATGCGGCAAGGTAGCCGACAAACTGGTTCACCATGATGAGCGGCCCCGGTGTTGTTTCGGCCAGCGCAAGGGCATCCATCATCTGCTCGGGCCGAAGCCAGCCGTATTGTTCGACTGCTGCCTGGCCAACGAAAGCGAGTACGGCGTATGCACCGCCGAAGGTGACCATGGCCGCCGTGCTGAACAGCAGTCCGAGATCAAGAAGAATGCCGGTCCCCTTCCAGAGTGAAACTGCTGCGAGCGGCGCTGCCCAGAGCGACAGCCAGAGTGAAAGCGTTGTGACGGCGGGTTTCCAGCCGGTTGAGCGTATCTGTGCGGCAAGTCCGCCGATAAGGGTGTCTGTTTCTGCCTGAGGGACGCCGGAACTTCCGAACAGCTGCGGAGAGACATGTCGTGCGCCGAACCCGAGGAGCGCTGCGCTGAACACAATGAACGGAAACGGCACCGAAAACACAAATATCGCGATGAACGAGAGTGCCGCAAGCAGGACGAAAAACCAGTTCTTCAGAGCCTTTTTCGCAATCCTGAGCGTCGCTTCCGCGACAATTGCAACAACAGCTGGCTTCAGGCCATACAGCAGGGCGGCAACTGTCGGAACGGTACCCATCGCGGCATAGAGCCACGAAAGTCCGAGCAGGATGAAAACGGCAGGAAGCACAAAGAGCGTTCCGGCGACGATGCCTCCCCAGGTTTTATGGAGCAGCCAGCCTATATAGATGCAGAGCTGCTGCGCTTCCGGCCCCGGCAGGAGCATGCAGAAATTCAGTGCCTGCAGAAAGTGGTTTTCCGATATCCATTTCCTTTTTTCGACCAGTTCCTTATGGAGAATGGCTATCTGCCCGGTCGGTCCGCCGAAACTGATAAAGCCGAGCTTCAGCCACCAGAGAAATGCTTCACGGAATGTCGGCTTCTGCGTGATGTCTGTACTCATGGCGATATCCTCCTATGCTTTGCTCGCGTACAACAGTTCAAAGATCGCCATGCCTTTTTCGAGCGCTTCGGCGTCGCTCCGAGCAGTTTTTCGGATGCCGGTGAGCAATTCTTCAATGCCGGACGCTTCCGGAACTTTGCAGCGCCCGTCCTTGATGTCCAGTTCATGTACGATCCCGGCTATCTTTCTGAGAGGACGCTGCTTCAGTCCAAAGGACTTCATAAGGACTTCGAAGGTGCAGAGGTCGTTGTGATGAGTGAATTCCCCGCCGCTCATGTCGAACAGCACACTGCCCGGCGGAGGCGGTTTCTTTTCGTCCGCAATGAAGGAAAACCGGGCTTCAGAATCAATAAAGCGCCGTATGAGCCAGGCAGAGGCCATTCGATCGACAAATGGCTTGGTCCGTGTCACCCAGAGCCTGCGCTGATAGTCAGCAGGGTTTCTCAGTTCAATTCCGGGCGAATCGGCGGGAGCTTTGCCGTGAGAGGTTTCATCGAGTTTTTCGGCGAGTGCCTTCAGGCGCGCCTCATAGGCGGAACCCTGCTCGGAGCCGAAGAAATCGATTGCCGCGATGTCATTGACTGCTTTTTCGATCCTGCGGAACTCTGTCAGGAGCAATTCCGGGGTAATGACCTTTCCTCCCTTCTGTATGCCGGCGAGCTTCTGCTCCAGGGCATGGAGCCTTTTCCCCGTATCTTCATAGGATCGGCAGCGCTCCGCATTGAAGAGAGGGACAATGTCATCATTGCCTATCGTCTCCATCTGAGCCGCTTTCACAAAGGCGGCATCTCCCCCCATGGCAATGACATCCGAAACAAGTGTTGTCAGCATCTCCTCGCGGCTTTCAGACCAGGGCAGAAGATACACTGCCCCCTTGAAGTGAAGCGCTCCTTCCTGCAAGAGCTTGCGCCATACTTTCATGCGCTTGCTTACCGGGCGCGACGGCGCCGAATAAAAAAAGATAAGCCATGGAACAGTAACGGTCCGTTTTTGAGCAGACATGCAACTCCTTTCCGCTTTCATGTGTGATGGAATCAGTCGTTTTTGTTCCAGGCTTCAATTCCGCCTTCGAGATAGCGGGCACGAACGCCTTTTTCCAGAAGGACATCCAGAACGCTGTTGCTGACAGAGCCGCCCCGGGCGCAGTAAATGACCACATCCCCCTCTTTCGGCAGGGTGTCCGCCCACGCCTCGGCAGCTTCGGGCAGCTCGCGGAGCGCTCCTTCCATCATCGCCGGGCCGGACGTGAAATTAGCTTCACGGCGGACATCAACAAGAACAACATTGCTCAGCTGCTTCAACTCTGCGGGCTTGATAGTTCTTTCCATGCCATATCCTTCCAATAACTACGTTTTGTTTGTTGCGATGCGGTTTTCGCAATTATGCCGCACTATGCATTCGGAGAATCAAATGCAATGACCTCATGATCCGAAGCGAAACCCGGCAAGAGCGTTTCTGCCCGCATGCATCAGAAAAGCCGATGCAGCAGCAGCAAGCACGACTGCCGCCATGAGAAACGCTGTTCCGAAGCCGTATTGCAGAATGACAAACCCTGCAATGAGCGGGCCCGCGGTGTGGCCGATATCCATTATGGAACCCAACATTCCCATAGCCGAACCCCGTGTGTCCGTGCTGCTCAGATCGGCGATATGCGCCGAAGAGGCTGATGTCAATATCGACAGGCTCAGGCCAAGAAGAATGCTGAGCATGAACAGGCCGGGGAATGATGAGACCAGTGAAAAAAGCGCGATACATGCAGCTCCCAGCACGGCCCCCCAGAATATCTGGGGCGGCCTGCCATGACGATCAGAAAAGCGCCCCATGGCCGGCTTCGAGATCGCCAGCGTGATGACCTGCACAGAGAGCAGTACGCCGATCTCCACCGCGCTGATTCCCGACTGTATGGCATAGAGCGGGACAAAGGTCTCGAAAATCCCGTACACAAAAAGGATGCCTGCCTCAACGGCGCAGGTGAGAGCGATCGCCCTCGACGCAACTACGGTTTTCAACGCGCTCCATGAAGCACGAAAGCTTCTGGACGGCAGTCGGCAGGCCTCTTCCTTCGGAATGCGAAGGGCAAGAAGCAATACGATGAGTCCAGCTGCGCCGCAGACGAGATAGACTGCCTGAAAGCGATGCGCTTCGCTCAGCATCATCAGACTGAACAGCAGGCCTCCGGCAACCGGCGCACAAAAACGTCCGAGGAGCATAGCGGTCGAAAACCAGCCCAGCTTCTCCCCGCGCTCCTGATGAAACAGTTCGGAAACGAGCGCCATGCCGACCGGAAGAAAGACGGCTGTAGCGATGCCGTGGTAGAGGCGGACAATTGCAAGCTGCCATATTTGGGTCACCGCAAGATAGAGAAAGGGCGCTGTCGCAAAGACGACCGCCGCACCCACCAGCATCTTCCGCCTGCCGCAATGGTCGGCAATAAAACCGGCGGGGATGCTTGCAACAATGCCGGCAAATGCCGAGACTGACGCAACGATGCCGACTTCAGAGGGGTCGGCGCCGAGCCAGGCGGCAAAAATCGGCAGCACAGGACTCTTCGCGATCGTCGAACTGAAGATCGCAAAGAACCCGGTTATGCAGAGAAAACGGAACGGAGTCATCATGTCTGGCTATTCCTTGGCGGAGAGCTGCCTCCGCGAAATTTTTCACAGAAGCAGCTCTCCGGTGTTCTTACGCGTTGAGAGCGATGAGCGACTGAATCTCGCGGTGGTAGCCGAGATATCGCTCGTACGTCACCTGGTTTTTGTGGTATTTCTGCACGTCGCGGATGAACTCCTCGAAGCGGTCCTCCGCCTCACGCTCTGACCCGATCTGCACCACGCCGTCAGTGATGATGTCCACGAGCCGGTCGGCATAGATGATGATCTTCTCTTCCAGCGACGAGAGCGCATAATCCTTGACCGGCAGGTTCAGTTCATTCGCTTCCGCTTCGGTCATGCCGCCGCGGATATGTTTTTCCATGATGTCGGTGAGGGCCTTCGGCAGGCCGAGCGCAATGCCGAGTTCTGCCCCGATTTTGCCGTGATCCATCGCATGAGACTTCGCCTTGCCGAGGTCGTGGAAGAATGCCCCGCGTCCAACCAGCTCCATGTCGAGACGCACTCCGGTGCGCTGCGCAATCTCTATCGCTTTCCCGGCAACCTTCAGGCAGTGGGCGAGATCGGCGTCGGTCAGTCCGGCATTCTTCATGATGTCGATGTCGGCCTGCTGGACGGTGTAGTTCAGGGCGCTTCCTTTTTTGACGCCGAAATAGGTGAGGATGTCGCCGGTCATCTTCTCCACATCGTGCTGCAGTTGTTCGAACTTGGCGGCGACGTCATCATGGATATGCTGAAGGTATTCGTTGAGACCTTCCCGTCCATACCGTTTTTCGATGCGCTGTCCGAAGACGAACGTGCGCGTGATGTCGTGACGCTCGGACTTGATCTTCGGATCGGCGTCGTCTATCCAGGTGTGGAGTTCGCGGTACTCTTTACCGGTGCGGAGCCGGCTGGTCGCAACATGTTTTTCGACGGGTGGCATGTTATCCTCCTGATGCACAAGAATGCGGCGAATGTATCGCCTGATTCAAATGTATCAGATGTTACATTTTCTGTCAAGTACTTTTTCAGATGGATTCAGACGCCCTTGACCGAAGGCCGAGGAATGTTGTATCCTATCCACATGGATAGGATAATGTTATGAGCAAGCATACCTCTCATCCCGATATCACCAAGCGGCTGAAGCGTGCAGAAGGCCACCTGAAAAGCATCATCACTATGATGGATGAAGGCCGGAGCTGCATGGATATTGCCCAGCAATTGCAGGCTGTCGAGCATGCGATAGCGAGCGCCAAACGGACGATGGTGCATGATCATATCGACCATTGTCTGGAGCAGGCCGCGCGGGAAGGCACCAAGGGAGTGAACGAAACCATCCGCGAGTTCAAGGCGATTACCAGATACCTGTAGAGGAGCCTCAATGACCGATTTTTCGACCCTGCTCCAGCAGGGAGCGTCCAATGCCTGGCTGTTCATCCCCGGCGCCGTTCTGCTCGGAGCGCTGCATGGCCTGGAACCGGGTCACTCCAAGACAATGATGGCAGCCTTCATCATTGCCGTTCGCGGCACGGTCATGCAGGCTGTTCTCCTTGGTCTTGCCGCGACGATTTCGCATACCGCAATTGTCTGGATTATTGCGCTCGGAGGGATGTATTTCGGGCAACAGTGGAGCGCCGAAACGAGCGAGCCTTATCTGCAAACGGCATCCGCGCTGCTCATTATCGGAGTCGCTTTCTGGATGATGGTCCGGACATGGCGGCAGCAGCGCATTGCACCGCATGAGCAAGATCATGATCACAACTCCCATGACACGGTCAAACGGATCGATACCGGCCACGGCATCGTGCGGCTCGAAATAGATAAGACAGGGTCATCACCGCGGTTCCGTTTCTTTCAGGAAGGATCGCACGGGCATGTCCGGACGACCGGTCAGGTGAGGATTGAAACGGAACGTGCCGACGGCAGCCGTCAGGAGTTTACGTTCGTCCGGCGCGAAGGGTATGCGGAGTCGGAACAGGAAATTCCGGAGCCGCACGAGTTTGTCGTTCGCCTGCGCCTTGGCGATGAGCGCCATAGCCACGACTATGACGTGGAGTTTGTCGATCATTCCCGCCATCATCACGCAGTGCAGGACTATGAAGGATTGGACGTATCGGCTCCCGGATACCAGGATCCGCATGAACTGGCTCATGCCAATGATATCCGCAGGCGGTTTGCAAACCGCACTGTAACGACCGGGCAGATTATCGTATTCGGCCTGACAGGCGGACTGATTCCCTGTCCTTCTTCAATTACGGTGCTTTTGCTGTGCCTGCAGTTGAAGCAGATTGTACTTGGCGCGGCGCTGGTCCTCTGTTTCAGCATCGGGCTGGCGCTGACGATGGTGGTATCAGGCGCGCTTGCCGCTGTGAGTGTGAAACATGCTTCACGGCGATGGTGCGGTTTCGGTGCGGTCGCCCGCAAAGCCCCCTATCTGTCGGGCATTCTGATGCTGATCATCGGCTTTTATGTCGGGTATCACGGATTGCTCGGCCTCGAAATGAGATGACGCTGCGCCTGTCAACACCAGATGTCGGAAAACAGTACGGATGTCAGCGGCGGCAAAGCCTGTGATTGGCGAACTCTGGTAAAATGTCCTGCATGGCACCTTCAAAGGCACAACAGGTATTCATTGGAGCACTCCTTTGCGGAGTCTTGGTTGTCATTTTTTTCATTTTTCAGCCATTTCTTGTTACGCTGATCCTGGCGGCGTCTTTTGCCGTCATGGCGTATCCGCTTCATCAGAAAGTCCTGAAGCTCACACGCAATCGCCGGAGACTTGCCTCACTGCTCACAACGGTTCTGCTGATTGTGCTCGTAATAGTGCCGATCGCATTTTTCGGCGCGGAAATCTATAAGGAAGCCCGCCATGTCTATGAAACCCTTATTTCGGGCGCCGGCAAGGCAGGACTTCTTCATGTTGTGGAGAAAGTCACAGCGCATCTTCAGTCTGTTCTGCCGGGTTCGGTTGCGTTTTCATTCAATCCCGACGACTATGTTCAGGACGGATTGAACTGGCTGCTCCAGAATGTCGGCTCCTTCTTTGCCGATGCAGCGAAAACAGCGATCAGTTTTTTCGTGTTTCTGATCGCTTTTTATTATCTGTTGAAGGACGGGTCCAGGATGAAGGATGCGATCATTGCGCTCAGTCCGCTCAAAAAAGATCAGAATGAGATTATTCTGACAAAACTCGAGCTGGCGGTCGCATCTGTTCTCAAGGGCAATCTTGAAATTGCGATTATTCAGGGAGCATTAACCACAGTCGGTTTCATGGTGTTCGGCGTGCCGAATGCTTTTTTGTGGGGGAGCGTAGCGGCAATTGCAGCGCTGATTCCCGGCATCGGCACTGCGATTGTATTGACGCCGGCCATCATCTATCTGTTTTATGGAGGGCAAGACATTGCTGCAATCGGTTTGGCACTCTGGGGCATGACGGCAGTCGGGCTGATAGACAATTTTCTCGGTCCGATCCTGGTCGGCCGGGGAGCGCAGATACACCCCCTGCTGGTATTTCTTTCGGTTCTGGGAGGTTTTGCCTACTTTGGCCCCTTCGGTTTTCTGCTGGGACCTCTTGCGGTGAATTTTCTGCTCGCGCTGCTCGATATTTACTCGGCTCTGATGGCTGCGCCCAATAAGCGCATGTGTTTTCTGAAATTTAAGTCCGACAGATAATCTTCATTATTGCCGCAAATTATTGATGACGGCGGCGGAGATCAAAACAGTCATTTGATGATGCAAAGTTCGGTGTGATAAAATATATCATGTACAAGAAATGGGCTGAATCAGGTATAAAGCTTCTTGTCTTTATAATCATAGTTGCTTTCTCCACAAGCACTTCCCATGTGCTTTGCGAAGCGGAAGTCGGCGCGTTACACGGTGGAGCAGTATCTGAAATGCACAAGCATCCGGAGCCGCCATCCGAAGACTGCTGTGTATTGACGACTACGCATACTGACGCACACCCTGATCATCATATTCTCACCGAGATTCTTCGTAGTTCTTCTTATGTTTTTAAACCCGCCATCAACACACCAACTGCCGTTGCCGGGACACTGTCGGCTCCTTGCCGAACCGCACTGCGCCGGAGTCTCGTCGGCCCTGAGCCGAAAATAGATCATTATTTTCTCTTTGGAGGCACTGTTTCCGGTCTCGCTCCTCCAGTCGTCTAATCAGTCTTTCCATCGGGCAGTTCCGAGTCTCGTGCCGGTCTTTTGTTGATCCGGCAACAACACACACTATTATTTTTCATTTTGGAGGTTCCCATGCGCAGTGCGCTCATGGCGGCTCTCCTGTTGTCAGCAGTGCTTTCGGCATCTGCCGCGCTGTCGCTGACTATGGAGCAGGCTGTCACATTGGGTCTTGAGAACAATATGGAGCTCAAGGCGAAACAGGCTGAACTCGGCAAAGCCGAGGCTGAGGTGATCGGTGCCGCTGAAATACCGAACCCCTCATTTCAATATGGATATGAATCGCTGAAAAACCGTGAATACGAAATTGATCGCTCCGAAACCTTCACGGTAAGCCAGTCTATCGATTTTCTTTGGAAGCGCGGCAAGCGGGTGGAAGCGGCAGAGAAAAGCCGGGAGGCTCGCGACCTGCTGCTGCGGCATGAAACATCCGGCGTCGCCGTCCAGATACGGCAAACCTACGGCAAGGTGTTGCTGCTGGAGGAAAACAGCCGCCAACTGTCGGAACTTGCGGCATCGTTCTCCGAGGTCGTGCGTATTGTGCAGGCGCGAGTTGCTGAGGGGGATGCTGCAGAAGGCGAACTGCTCAAGCTCGGCGTTGAGCGGGGGAAATTGCAGCGTACCGTTGCGGCGGCAAAGGCGGAAGCCCTTTCAGAGCGGAGAAAGCTGGGGCTGCTTATCGTCAGGGATATCAATGAAGTCGTATTGACAGACTCGCTAACGTTTACACCTTTGCGAGCAGATGCGCGTCAGCTTCTCGAACAATCATGGGAGCATCGTTCGGATATCGTCGGCCAGTTGCGATTGACGGAGGCAGCTGCAGCCGCAGTGTCCGCAGCGAAGCGGGATGGTTTGCCGGCAATCGCGGTTGAGGCCGGGTATAAGCGTCAATCCGGCGGATTCAGCGGAATGATCTTTGGTGTATCCGTACCGCTTCCCTTCTGGAATCAGAACCGCAGTGCAATAGCCAAAGCCGAGGCGGGAAGAGAGCAGCAGCACCATGCGGCCCAGCTTGCCCGCAAGACTGCACAGATAGAAGTCCTGACTCAGTTCGACAAGGCTGCCGGCTTGTCTGAAAGAGTCGGAGAAATGCTCCGGCAGCTCGAATCCGCGCAGACTGTTTCCCAGACTGTTTCCAGAGGCGCCCGGCTGGCATATGAGGAAGGCGCCAGCACCCTTATCGAACTTCTCGATGCCGTCCGGTTTGAGAAAGATCTGGTCATGGAATACAATTCGTCCCTGCACGAATACCGGTCGACGGTCTTTGACCTTGAGCGCACGGCAGGAAGTGTTCTGACAGTACGGGAGGAAAACAGACAATGAAATATCTGATCATGCTATCTCTGATATTGATGCTTATAGTCGGTTGCATATCCCATGATGCAAAAAAAGATGCGCAGGAAAGCGAAGTGCTTGCCGCGACCGGCTGGTCGAAGAAAACCGAAGTCTTCGTGGAATTCACCAACCCGAAGGCAAACACAGAGTCACAGGCGCTGATTCATGTGACACGTCTGGAAGATTTCCGTCCTTTAACCGAAGGGATGCTTGCGTTGGAATTTCAGATCGATGATGCTCCGGTTTTTTCGGTCACTGCAGAAAAGCAGGAGAAGCCCGGCATATATCGGGCAAAGATACCGTTCAAACAGGCCGGTCTCTACACGCTCAAGATTCAAGCGACAGCCAAGGACTATACCGATGTCATTTATATCGAGCATATCGATGTGCATGACGCAAATGCTGCGGCACATGCCCATGCCGAAGAAAAAATGAGTGCAATAATAGCCTTCCTCAAGGAACAACAGTGGGGTGTCGATTTCCGCACGGCATTGCCCGAGAAGCGGAATCTGCAAGCTGCGTTTATCGCATCAGGAGAAATCATGCCTGCTGCGGGCGCTGATGCCGCGATAACCGCTCCGTTTGCCGGAGTCGTGGCAACAGGGAAAGACGCCCCCTATGTCGGCAAGAAGGTGAAAAAGGGCGACATCGTAGCGGTCATCGAGCCGCCGCTGCACCAGCAGAACGGTCTCGGGCAGCTGCAGGCCGCGCATGCCGAGGCGCGCCAGAAGTATCTTCTTGCGCAGAAGGAGCATGACCGTGCCCAGCGCCTCTACGAAGCAAAGGCTGCTCCAAAGCGCCGCGTCGAAGAAGCCCAGCTTGCCCTCGAAAGCTCCCGTGTGGCATTGGCTCCGCTTGCGCAGGCCATTGGAGAGGTCAGCAGCCGAACGAAGAATGGGAAGTTTGTCATTACGGCACCTATCAGCGGCACCGTGGTCGAAGTGATGCCTCTGCCCGGCAAGTCGGTGGAAGCCGGCGCGCAGATTGCGCGCATCGTCGATCCGTCGCTCGTTTGGGTCAAGGCGAATGTTCCTGCAACTGCTGCCGCATCAATGAAGGACCTTGCCCGGACAACATTCAGCATCAACGGCATGGAGGGTCGTTTCAAGCCGGCCCGTGTAGTATCGGCCAATGATCTGGTCGATACGAAAAGCCGGAGCATCTCCGTGCTGTTTGAAGTGCCGAACACGACAGGCAAGCTCAAGGTCGGCATGTACGCCGATGTGTCACTCTCGACCGGGTCGGTGACCGATGCCCTGACGTTGCCTGCAGATGCGTTCTTTGAAGACGAAGGAAGAGCATTTGTCTTTGTACAGCGACAAGGTGAGGCATTTGAACGAAGAGAGGTAAAGACAGGCTTGAAGGGCGAAGGCTATGTGCAGATAACTGATGGTCTCGATGAGGATGAACGAGTCGTTGTGCGGGGTGGTTACTATGTCAAACTCGCATCGGTCTCTTCACGCATGCCGCAGGGCCACGGTCATGCACACTAACGGGAGGCTACGATGCTTGATCGGTTAACGCAGATTTGTCTGGAAAAACGCCTCATAGTAGTTGCTGTCGCCGCTGTGCTGCTCGTGGTCGGATTGTTTGTCGGGGCAGGCATGAAGATAGATGTGTTTCCGGATCTCACTGCTCCTACCGTAACGATTATTACCGATGCTCACGGCATGGCGCCTGAGGAAGTAGAATCGCTCGTTTCGATTCCCATCGAGAGCGCCATAAATGGCGCCACCGGTGTTCGCCGTGTGCGATCATACTCCACGCACGGGACATCCACCGTCTATGTCGAGTTCGACTGGGGGACGGATATTTACCGGGCTCGCCAGGTAGTGAATGAAAAGCTTCAGTTGCTTTCCGGCACTCTCCCGCAGGATATGATTCCGACGCTGACGCCGATTTCCTCCATCATGGGAGAGATGATGTATGTGGGGATCGGCAGCGACCGTCACAGCCTGATGGAAGTCAAAGAGACGGCAGATTATGTCGTAAGAAAGCGATTGCTTTCAGTTCCGGGGGTGTCGCAGGTCGTGAGCGTCGGAGGAGAGCTGAAACAGTATCAGGTTCAGGTGGATCCCCACAAACTTCTTGCGTATGGAGTTTCGTTGAACGATGTCATTGCGGCAGTGAAAGGAAGCAATGAGAACTTTTCTGCAGGTGTCATGAAAAGTTCGGCTCAGGAATATCTTATTCGGGGAGTCGGGCGAGTGCAATCTCCGGAAGACATTGGTGCAGCTTCCCTGACAGTTAGAGACGGCGTTCCGGTGCTGGTTCGGGATGTCGCCCGGATCGCAATCGCACCTGCATATCGCATCGGCGAAGCCACCATAGACGGGAAGAAAGCCGTTGTTCTGGCTGTGCTCAAGCATCCTGAGTCAAACACGGTCGAATTAACGAAACGGATTGAAACCACCCTGGATGCGGTAACGAAGACTCTGCCTGAAGGAATGAAGCTTGATTCCACATTGTTCCGACAGGCGGACTTCATTCAACGCTCCATTGACAATGTGAAGTGGGTCGTGCTTGAAGGAGGCATACTGGTTGTCGCCATCATAATGCTCTTTCTCGGCAACGTGCGGGCGACGGTTATTTCGGTTGCGGCGATTCCGATGTCGCTTATCTTTGCGATATTCGTCCTGAAGTATTTCGACATCACCATCAACACGATGACACTCGGCGGCATCGCCATCGCGGTCGGCATTATCGTCGATGATGCGATCATTTATGTCGAGAATGTCTGGCGACGGCTGCTCGAAAACCGCTCCCGTCCCGAAGAGCAGCGGCACCGGTCATTGAAGGTTATTTACGATGCCTCCCGTGAAATCCGGGGGCCGATTATCAATGCCACTCTCATCATTATTGTCGTCTTCATACCGTTCTTCTTTCTGAGCGGTATCGAGGGACGGCTTCTGAAGCCGCTCGGCGTCTCCTATATTGTCTCGATAGCGGCTTCGCTCATTGTGGCGCTTACGCTGACTCCCGCCATGTGCGCGTACCTGCTTCGTCGCGGGAAATTTCTCCAGGAACATGGAGACAGCAGACTGGTCGTCTGGCTGAAGAGGCGCTATCGTCCGACCCTGGAGTATGCGGTGAATCATCCGAAAAAGGTCATAGCAGGAGCGGCGATAGCTTTTGCGATTGCAATGCTGCCTTTGCTGTTTCTCGGGCGCTCATTTCTGCCTTCTTTCAATGAAGGATCGCTGACCGTCATGGTAGCGACGGCTCCCGGGACATCGCTTGAAAAATCGTCCCAGATAGGCGGCATGGTGGAGACGATACTTCTGCAACACCCGAATGTCATAAAAACCTCCCGCAAGACCGGACGAGGCGAGCTTGATGAGCACGGCAAACCGCCGAGCGCTTCGGAAATAGAAGCACGGCTTGATATGAAGGACCGGAAACTGGGCGATATCCTTGCGGAACTGCGCAAGGCTGTCGAGGTGGTTCCGGGCACGATTATCACATTCGGGCAGCCGATAGGCCACCGTATTGATCATATGCTGTCGGGCACCACAGCAAATATCGCGGTCAAGATATACGGGCCGGAGCTTTTTCGGCTCAGGGCTATTGCCGAGGATATACGCCTCGAAATGAGCCGGGTGCACGGCATTGCGGATCTTTCGGTGGAACAGCAGGTGGATGTTTCCCAGGTGCGCATTGTCCCCCGCCGCTCCGAAATCGCGCGCCACGGCATGAGCATTACGCAGGTGGCTGAAGCGGCAGAAACTGCCATGACCGGCAAGATCGTGTCCAGAACTCTTGAAGGGGATCGGGGCTTCGACATCCTGGTGAAGTATGACGAAGGCATGCAGCGTGATTTTGACAGCATTCGGGCGACGCTGGTCGATACGCCGACCGGCGCAAAGGTGCCGCTGTCCGAACTGGCCGAAGTGGTGTCCGGAAAGGGACCGAACGGCATCAACCGGGAAAATGTACAGCGCAAGATCGTGGTGCAAGCGAATGTTGCCGGACGGGATCTCCGTGGGGTATACGATGATGCGAGGAGCGGCATCGACAGGAACCTGAAACTTCCTCCCGGCTATTACATAGAATACGGGGGACAGTTTCAGAGCGAGGCAGAGGCGTCGCGGATGATAAGTATTCTGAGCATCCTGTCTCTTGCCGCCATACTGCTTATCCTCTACATGCAGTTCGGGTCATTCCGGAAGGCATCGCTTGTGATGGTGAACCTGCCGCTCTCGATTATCGGCGGGGTTGCGATAATTCTCGTCACGGATCGGGTTATCAGCGTTGCATCGATTGTCGGGTTCATCACGCTCTTCGGTATAGCGACCCGGAACGGTATCCTCCTGGTCGCCCATTACCGGCATCTCATGGAGGAGGAAGGTCTCGGCCTCCGCGACGCGGTCGTGCGCGGATCGATGGAGCGACTTCGCCCGGTCATCATGACAGCACTGGCAGCAGGTCTTGCTCTTCTGCCGGTTACCTTCGCAGCCGACAAGCCGGGCAACGAAATCCTTGCTCCGCTTGCGGCAGTTATTCTCGGCGGACTTCTCAGTTCGACCGCTTTGAACATGGTGGTATTGCCGTCACTCTACATGAAGTTCGGCATCAGCAAGAAGGAGGAGGAAAAGTGAAAAAATCATTGTGTTCATGGGCAATGAAGGATCTTCCCGTGCGTTCACCGTCATATCGCAAAGGTATTGCTAAACTTGAGGTATTTGTGAACGACCGAAAACAATAAAAGAACGATTTGATAAAAAGAAAGGAGGTGAACAGCATGAAGCGTATGACCACGATGTTAGTTGCAGCGATTCTCACGCTTGCGGTTGCATCTGCCGGCTTTGCGGGAGCCCCTTTAAAGGGAGTAGCGTCCAAGATTGACGGCGACACCATTATCGTGAAGACTGTTGATGGAAAGGAGATATCAGGAAAAGGTGATACCAAGACCATCAGGATCGGCGATAAGGTTTATGTCCACGACGGCAACGTGAAGAAAAAGAGAACGACGGAGCAATAGAAAACTTTTTTGAGGGGGGGGAACGCCCCCCTCTCCTCTATCCGGCGCACAAAAAATCATTCCGAAGACCGCGTTACCAGCACCTTGTCGACTCTTCTGCCGTCCATATCAATGACTTCTATTCTCAGGCCGCGCCATTCGAAGTGCTGCCCCTCTGAAGGGATGGCGCCGATCTTTGCCATGGCGAATCCGCCGACCGTGTTCATGCCGCTTCGCTCTTCATCAGCTATGCCGCCCACTTCAAGGTAGTCCGTGAATTCATCAAGCGGCAGACTGCCGGAAATGAGCAGCGAGCCGTCTTCGCGCTCGACAATCTCTTTTTCGCCCTCAACAGCGTCCTCGACATCTTCAAAGACCGAACGGAGGATGTCTCCGAACGTCACCAGTCCCTGAACGGAGCCGTATTCGTCAATTACCAAAGCAATATGCGTTCCTGACTTCTTGAAGAGTTCCAGCACCTTGATTGCCGGTGTTGTCTCCGATACAAAAAGAGGCTTGCGAAGAATGGCAAGCAGATCAAACGGCTTTTCCTCCAGAATGCGGGCGAGCAATTCTTTGCCGGCAGCAAGTCCGACAATATGGTCGAGTCTGTCCCGCGCAACAGGGAAGACCGAATGCTGATGTTCGGCAATCGACCGCTTTGTTTCCGCTTCGTCCGCACTCAGGTCGAGCCAGACAATGTCAGTCCGGGGAGTCATGAGAACGGTAACGCGCCGGTCAGCCAGGCGGAATACCCGCTCTATCATATCCTGCTCAAACTCATGGAACGTGCCGGCCTGAGTCCCCTGGTCGATAAGCAGCTTTATCTCCTCCTCGGTTACCGCCGGTTCATCAGACGGCTTCACGCGGAGCACACGAAGCAGCACATTGGTTGAAGCACTCAATACAACCACCAGCGGGTGCGCAAGCCGGGACAGCTTTCGGATCGGCGGGGCAACGAGACGTGCAAGCCGTTCAGGATTGTTCAGTGCCAGACGCTTGGGAACGAGTTCCCCGATAATGAGCGAAAGATAGGTTATGCCGACGACAACGACTCCGACGCTGATCGTCAGGCTATACGGAGCGAGCGGGGGGAGAGTATCCAGCACCGGCGCCAGAAGACCGGCAATGGTGGCGCCGCCGTAAGCGCCTGCAAGAATGCCGATAAAGGTAATGCCGATCTGGACGGTCGATAAAAAGCTGCCGGGATTGTTGGCAAGCTCCAGTGCAACTCCGGCTTTTGCATCCCCTTCTTTCGACCACTGCTCAAGCCGTGCTTTTCGCGATGAGACAATGGCAAGTTCAGAAAGAGCAAACACGCCGTTTAAAACTATCAAAAAAATTATGACTGAAAGCTCAAGCCAGATCATAAATTATGGAGATGCCTCCTTTTTGCGAATTTGTCGGATTGAATATGCAACAAGAAGCTGATCCCGGCAAACCGCATGGCAGTATTATACAGGATGGCAGGAGCAGTCCAATGCTGATGCTCTTGAAATGTCTCTGCTCTTCAGCCGGATTTTTTAGCTTTCCGTGTGGCTGCGAGGATGTTCATCGTCTCTACGAAGCCCGAAAAACCCATCGCAAAATAGAGATACCCCTTTGGAATTTTGAGATCAAACCCTTCCGCAATGAGCGTCACGCCTATCATGAGAAGAAAACTGAGTGCGAGCACTTTGAGCGACGGATGCTTGTCGATGAATGCGCTTATGGCATGCGAAGCGAACAGCATCATAATCATGGCAATGACGACGGCGGCAACCATGACGCCCACTTGCTGCGCCATGCCGATGGCAGTAATAACCGAGTCGAGCGAAAAAACGATGTCTAAGATAAGTATCTGGAAAATGACAGCGCCAAATGCGGCAAGCACCTTTGGTTTCCGTTCATCGGCCTTTATTTCCATGATTCCGTGGATTTCATGCGTTGCCTTGTATAGAAGGAAGATGCCGCCAATTATGAGAACGAGATCCCGCATGGAAAAATCAGTTCCAAAGAGGCTGAAAAGCGTCTTCGTAAGACTGGCGAGCCAGACCAGGCTGAGGAGAAAGAGAATGCGTGTAATGATGGCGAGGCTTATGCCGATTTGCCGCGCCTTGTATTGCTGATACGCGGGAAGTCTGCTGGTGAGGATCGAAATGACAACAATGTTGTCTATACCGAGAATGATTTCCAGTACGGTCAGGGTAATGAGCGCTGTCCAGACGTTCACATCAAAAATCCATTCCACAGGAGCCTCCTTAATAAAAGTCAAAAAGAGAACATCTACGACGGTTTAATCCCCTCAAGGGCAGCCAATCTGGATTTCTGGTTCATTCGCACGATCAGTCCGATTACGCCCGCGAGCGCAGCAAACGCCCCGATAACAATAGGGGGCTGCCAGAATGCACGCGGCGTCGAATCCCAGAGGCTGTATGCGCCGAACACAATAAACGTTAGAGCCGCAAACCAGGTGACGGCTTTTTCCGGCAGACGTCGCCCTGCAAGGTTCCCGACAGCGATGCCGATGGCATTGGCGATCACCATGCCGACGGTTGTTCCGAGCCAGACAGGGATGATTTCATTGTACCGCGCAGCAAGTACCACCGTCGCGAGTTGTGTCTTGTCGCCGCATTCTGCAATAAAAAAAGCGATTGCAACGATCCAGAACGGGCTGCGGCCCGATGTGTCTGTCTTGCAGGAAAGGGTGTCTCCGCGGATTGTCCAGAGCCCGAAAATGATGAATGAGACTGCAGCTGTGATGTTGATGTAGTGCATGGGAATGAAGGTCGTCAACAGGCTGCCTGCAAGGACGGCAAGAAGATGATTTGCGGCAGTTGCCACAAAAACCGCCCACATGACGGTCTGCCAACGATAACGGGCTGCGAAACACATGGCGAGCAACTGGGTCTTGTCGAACATCTCGGCAAGCACTACAAAGAGCATTGAGCCGATAAATACCGTCATTTGTCCTTTCCTTTACATAAAAAAAAGACATTTCAGCATGACAGGGCGTCACACTGAAAGTCTCGCTTGTTGGTATCGACCAACGGCACGACCAGGCAGTTACGCCAGGATGTTGACCGTGCCCGGAAAGCTACTCCCCTTCAGCCATTCAGCTTACATGGATTTGAGCTAAAAAATCAATTTCGAGCACTGGCGGCCTTGCATGCAATTCAGCAGCAAAAGGTTCTGACACCCACGGCATCTTCAATCGTCAATGACCTGAAGCGCGTGACAGAATCAGCCTTCGTCCATAATCCGACATGCCCCTCTACGAAGGAATCTGCTGTGTATTCAATCAGCGGTACATCATCAATCAGGCATTGAATTTTTGCGTGCTCTATCATGACTTTTAGCCGATACCAGACATGAGAGGCGATTTTGGTATGCACGCTCTTGCGCTGAATACGTTTGTTATTAACGAATTCGAACAATATTGCATTATCTTCAAGCGCATTTATTCTGAACACGAAATAGTTGGCAACGTTCCGAAGGCCAAACGCGATGCCGCCTGCGCGATCGATACTGCCGCTTTCCAGGTGCATATCTGCCAGAACAATTCCGTTACCGACCATTTCGCTGTTCTTGGCTATAGCAAGAGGGAAATAGTAATATGCGCCGATCGTATCGAGAAATTCCTGGTATGAGCTGCCGAATGCTTTGCCGACGATGTCTGATAACGCGCCGGACATCGGCCCCCTCCACTGAAGTCCGTCCTGCAAGAGGTGAAGGGCATCACCGTCGGCGTCGCATCGCCAGTGTCCGCAATGAAGATAGAAGGAAGTAGGCTGTTCCGGGGTTCTCGGACGAAGAAAGTCATAGTCGCCGGAGAAAAAAGCCTCTGTGAGTGTCTCCACGTCATTCTGATTAGATAACGCCATATCGAGCAGGCGGCTGGTTGCGAGAAGCCTGCCGAGCTGATCCAATGCTTCGAGCGTGGTCGCTCGGTCATGACGGTTGAACGATGCTTCCAGCAAATCCCCTTTCATATTAACCTGAAACCCGAGTCGTTCAAGAACCGCCCCCAAAAATCTTACACGGAGTGACCGGCCGAAATAGGTTCCGACACCGCCGGCAAATTGGAGTGACACATAATTGTGATTCGGATCGTTATCACAGAATGCGTCAATCGTCGCAAAATGATAACCGAATTTTGCGCTGAAATTCATGTAGTCCCGCGACAGCAGCGCATAACTGTCTCCACCTGGCGTTGGCCCAAACTCCGAGGTAACCATTGATGCCATAAGGGTCATGAAGCTGCGAGCATCAAAATTCACCGTTCCGGCCCAACTGATGCCCGGCTGCGTAAAGCCCTTCCAGATGGCTCTCATCGGGTGTGATGTTATTTCGTTCGGCGTGACGGCATCGCAGGTCGAGAGCCCCTCTTTCAGTCCACCGCCGAGGTCGATAGCATAGACCACCAGCGGAATGTGGGACACAATTTTTACTGCTGCTTCCGCACCTTCGGCATCCGTTGAAATGCCAAACATTTGACGCATGGCGTGCTCATGGCAGAAACGGATGACATCATGAAACGATCTGCACTCCTCAATACTAAAAGACGGATCCTCGGGATTAGTTAGGCTGAGCGGGGATATCTTGTCCAAGATGGTCCTCAGTTTGCGGTGTATCGGACTGTCGATGATCAGTTTTTTTGAGGGGCGCATCCGGCTGACGAGCTGATCGACGATACCGCGATACGCAGCAGTCTGTGACTCTGCGGACATGGTGATAACATCTCCATCTGTCAGTATTCTTGTTGCATTCCCCGCATTGACAATTGCCGGCACGCCGAACTCACGGGCTACAGACGAGAGATGACTCGTAATACTGCCGACATCCGTAATGAGGCCGTTGATGCGTCCAATCACCTCTGCATAGGAGGGTGAGGCAGTATGGGTAACGAGAATGGCATTGTCAGGGATTGGGGACAGTTTCTTTTCGTCTTTTGCAATAAAAACCATACCCGATGCTATTCCGTATGACGCAGACTCGCCTGCAGTAAGTATGTTCTCGTAACCGGACAGGTCTTCAGCCGGCATTTCGGGAACTTTTGGCGCCACATGCAACGGGCGCGTCTGGAGCAGAAACAGCCGATTGTCAGCGTCTAGTGCCCATTCAATATCCTGTGGCGTCCGATAATATTCCTCAATCCGCACTCCGAAGGCACATAACGTTCGAAGTGCCTCATCTGGCAGTGAAGAGTTCATTTGCTTGTCCGGTCCTGTCTTTTCCAGTCGAACACCGCCTTCTGCAAGCGTTACCAGCATCCCGGTTTTATTGGCTATATGCCGTTCGGTTATTTCACCGGTCTCCTTTTTGACGACGAAGGTATCCGGGGAAGCATTGCCGCTGACGAGCTGTTCTCCGAGACCCCAGAGCGAACTGACTTTAACGGTTGCCGGATCCATGGTGGCCGGATCTACCGTATACATGACCCCGCTTGCCTGCGCATCCACCATGCACAGTCCTATCATGCACATGGGAGTAGCGTCATCTTCAACGCCGAGCAGTTGTCGGTACGCAATCGCCCGCGGAGAATACTTGCTCGCAACGACTCGTCTGAATGCGTCGAGGAGATCTGCTCGCGTGACATTCAGTACGGTCGCATACTGCCCCGCAAACGATGCCTCAGTATCCTCGCCGACGGCACTGCTTCTGAGGGCTATCCGGACTTTCTTATGTGTCTTTGTCTCGAGCAACTCATACGCCTCAATAATGACGGCTGCAATTTCCGGAGGCACTTCTGCGTCGAGCACCATCTGCCGGATAGCGGCGCAGCCTGTCTCCAGTCGGGCAATATCCTCCATAGATAATCGTGCGAGCTGCTCCCGAATCATCCCGGTAAGACTGCTCTGCTCAAGAAAACGGGTGGTCGCTTCCGCAGTAATGACGAAGCCGTCCGGAACGGGGAGTTTCAGGCTGTTTTTCATCACGGCAAGGTTCACCGCCTTTGCACCTGCAATCCGCTGCATGTCGTGGCCGACTCGCTCGAGCGGGAGAACCATATCTCCTGATAAGCTGACCGGCTGAAATTCCATTTCTTTCGAAATGTCGGCATCAATCCCCTTGCAGATGTCAGCCAGGCGCGCAAAAAGACCTCCAGAAAGAGTATTGAGCGATTTTGCAAGGCCAAGGACATGTTCGTACAGACGTTCATAGTGTTGCTTTACTGCTACCGCGTCAAATGGCCGACCGCTGAAGTAAAGCTGCTCCATTTCAGCCAAAAGGCGAAGTGCTTCACGATTATGATTGAGAAGGGTTCTGAAGTGCTGATATTTGACCTGATGCTTTCCATTGGAGACGGACAGAGGAGAACAGGTTTTCCCAAAAGAAAAAAGATCGAAAAAGCTCATTGGCTACCTCCTATATATGATAGAAGCCGGCTTTTCATGTTGTTACGAAGGGTTCGGGTCCTCTCTGTATCACCGACGCCAAAGAAAGAACTTGTCATCGGATCTTCAAACGGCATATGCTCCCGCATGCCCTCACCGGGGAATGCCGTGCAGAAAGCGTCCGCATCCGAGCAAAGTGAAATGATGAGATCAAAATGACATCCGAGAAAAAGCTCAATATGCTTAGACTGCTTCCCGCCGGCATCGATGCCAATCTCCCGTAGGACTTTCACCACGGGCTTCCAGATCTGCATCGGCATGATCCCACCTGAAAAAGCTGCCCATGTATTGCCAAGCGCATGGTTGACGAGCGCTTCAGCCATCTGGGAGCGGACCGCGTTGCCCGAACAGACAAACAGAACGGTTTTGCGCCCGAGCGCCCGGGCAAGATGCCATCGGATTATTTCCATGTCAGGGATGTCGGGGACTGCTCTGCAGACCGGGCAGGGCGCGACATCTTTTTTTGGAAGACATGAGCAGACAGGCGCACCGTCGATGAGCAGCGCCGGGCATCGACAGGACCCGTCCTCCCGGAGAACGATTGCGTCGGACCGCACGCCAAGAGCTGTCATGGCTGAGGAAGCATTGCGCTGAAGCCCCTGTGCGGCGGGGCAGTCCGGACGGGAGACAAGCTGAATATCCATCTGTTAATTATACCGGAAGGTCGCGCATGGTCAGACGGCAGGCTGCTTCAAGGGGGTGCCGGGTGTTCATCCTGACCGTGATGCTGCTGATGCGCTCAATTCTTACCGCCGCATCAAAATATTCCTTGCCGGCCGGCTTTTCGATATGCGCACGCGCCATTCAGACCCGTCAACCGAACCCGCAGTTTCTGGTGCGGCGTTCTGTCAGATGTTTTCATCAAAGAAGTCGGCATCGATCTTTTTTACGGGATACAACGAAACTATTGATACGCCAATATCATTTTCTATCATCAGATTGGTGAGTTGCTCTCCATCAATCAGGACGATTTTGCTTCCAATTTGAGAAACATAACTTCGGGCATCCTCAGTGAATCGGGAGGTCGTGATGAATATGCCCTTGTTTGCTTTCTGTGCCTGCAGCGCACCTGCAAACTGCATGACATCCGGGCGTCCGACGGAATTATTTTCCCATCGCTTCGCCTGAATATAGACGACATCAAGCCCAAGCTTATCTTCCTTGATAATTCCATCAATACCGCCGTCTCCGCTTCTCCCGATCGCTTTTCCTGCATCGGCGCGCGATCCTCCGTACCCCATCTTTACAAGAAGCTCGACAACAAGGCGTTCGAAAAAGGATGGCGACGATTTTTTCAGCCGGGCAAGAAGCTCGTCTGCCAGCTCCTCGCGCAGATTCTCGTAGGCAGCTTCCAATGTTTCTGACGGGGTCGCTGTCGAAATGTCCGGTGTGCTGTCTGAGGCAGATGCTTTCTCACTGCTCCGTGTTCCTTTGAGCTGCTCAAATTCAAGAAATTCAGGGTATTGCCTGAGAAGTTTCACAGTAATCGCTTTGGGCTGCTGCTTGAGGAGTTCTTTTCCGCGTGATGTGATTTGATAGTGGCCTCTCCGGGTAGATTCGAGCAGCCCGGCTTTCTTCATGTACGTAGACGCCCAGCCAACCCTGTTAACAAAAGCAGACTGAATGCCGCTTGGGAGCATTTCTTTCAAATCTGCGTTTGTCAGTGCTAAGCGCGCAGCCAGAACTTCTACGGCTTCGCCAGTGGATAGTTCGCCTTGTTTTTCTCCGGCAAAGCGGAGAAGAGGCAGCATCAAGCTCTGGTAATCAGGAACAGCCATGGATTACTCTCCCGTTTTTTGTGCCGATTCGTAATTGTGGATACTGTTATTTTCAGCACCTGAAAAAACAATAGCATTCGGAACCGCAAAACGCAAGCGCTGAGGATTCAACTGTCAAGGGGGGCAGGTATTTGAAAAAGTGCACGAACGGCTGAGAAAACGAGGTCAGCTCAAGGAAAATCTATTCAGACCGGTATTCATGCGAAAAGGTTTTATGGTAGAGTTTCGACTCTTTGCCGAGCGGTGTTTCAGAAGCCCGCAGGGCGTCGCCAACATAGATGAGAGCGGTCTTTCTGATGCCGGCATCGGCAATAAGGTGAGCAAGATTGTTCAGTCTTCCGCGCACGACGCGCTCTTCAGGCCACGACGCCTTTTCGACGACGGCAACCGTGGTGTCAGGCGGATATGCGGTGAGCAGCTCAGTCTGAACTTTTTCTGCCATCCCGACGCTGAGGAAGATAACCATGGTGGAGCGGTGCAGCGCCAGTGACCTGAGTGATTCGCTTTCCGGCACTGGGGTGCGGCCTTCCACGCGCGTCATGATTACGGTTTGGGAGACTTCGGGGATCGTCAGTTCCTGACCGAGAGCGGCGGCTCCGGCAAAGACGGAGGATACGCCGGGAATAATGGCCGCTGAAATACCGAGGGCATGAAGGCGGTCTATCTGCTCGGTAATTGCGCCATACATGGCCGGGTCGCCGGTGTGCAGGCGCGCAACCATCTTGCCCGTTTTGACGGCTGCTGCAATGCGGTCGACAATCTCATCGAGATTCATGGATGCAGAGTCGATCACCTCTCCGTGCACGTCCTGAAGCAATGCGGGATTCACAAGGCTGCCGGCGAAAATGATGAGATCAGCAGCATCGAGCAGGCGCCTGCCTTTGAGGGTGATAAGTTCCGGATCTCCCGGACCGGCGCCGATGAAATAGACATCAGCCAACGGCAATGCGCTCCTTCATGTACCGGACAATACCATCAACTGCTGCCCGAATTTCGTCCGTCTTCGGCAGATGCGCAGCTATCCTGCCGGGATAGTCACGGCTGAGCATCATCCGGATCGACTCGGTGAAGCTCAGGTCAAAAACCCATGAAAGCTGGAGCAGGCGAAAGTCATTCAGGGAGCGGAGCTGCTTCAGGGTGAAAATCTTTCGCTCTGCAATGCAGCGGAGCGCTTCGGGAGAATACCCGGCAGTCTCCGGCAGGCCAAGCCCGATGGCGGATGGATTCGATTTGCCTTCATAGGCGTCGATGAAGACGCGCAGGATGTCGAGTTTGTCGGCATCGCGGATCAGTTTCAGAAGAAGAATCTGCCGCGCGTCGGGAAAATCTGGCAAGGCAAAGGCATTATGAAAGCGGACGGCGGTGGTGATGAGCGCTTGTTCCTCAATAGGCAGCTTTTCGAGAACGCGGCTTTCCTCAAGAACGTTCACGCCCAGAAGCGCATGATTTTCGGACTGGTCGTCACGGAATGTTCTGTATTTGACAAACTGCGGAAAGCGCCCGGCGTCATGAAAAAGCGCGACCGCTTCGGCGATCAGGGCATCTTCCGGCGACAACCGGAGGGAATCGGTAATGTCACGCATGTTCCTGCAGACATTGAGCGTATGCTCCTCTTTCATGTCGAGGTTTTGCTGCTCTTCAGCATCAGAAAGGGCGTGGCTGGAGCAAAAGCCGGTGAACCATGCCTTCATGCGATCAAGATCATGGTCGCGCATGCGGTCTCCGGGTGCGGACAATAAGGATCGAAAAGTAGTCGAGATCGTCCGCTGTTATTGCGCCGATATCAAAAACGATGCGTTCGTCAGGCATGCCGGCGCGGGCTACATACACGCAATTGTCCTCCAAATGCAGTTCTTTCAGAACGGGGAAAATGTCTTTAAACACGGAATGTACTTTCATAAGCACAACAGTGTCGAAACCGGCCAGCACTGTCCTGATGTCGCCGGCGTATGTCGCCGGAAGAATCGCGATGTTTTCATCGCCGAGACCGAGCGAAATGCCTGCGCGCGCAGCAGCGGCAGTCACCGAAGTGATGCCCGGAACGAACTCGATGGCAACGCCGGGCAGGCGCTGCAGGAGGACATCGTGCAAATAGAAAAAAGTGCTGTAAATTGCGGGATCGCCGAGAGTAATGAAAGCAACGTCGGTGCCTTGCTGCAGGCGGCTGATGATCTCCTCCGCCGTCGATTCCCATTTTTGCACCAGTTGGGCGTCCCCCTGCGGTTGCTGCTTTTCTGAACCATGATTCCTGGTTTTCCGCATCGGGAAGTGCGCTTCGATAATGTCAGTTCCGTCAATGTTCACCGCCTGCCTGACAATAGAAAGAGCGAGGCTCGTGCCCTCCTCTCTTCCTTTGGGCACGCAGAGGGTAGGCACTCGTTCAAGGATTCTGACCGCCTTGAGCGTCAGCAGTTCCGGATCGCCAGGGCCTATGCCGATAACGAAGAGCTTTCCGTTCATTCGCGGCGGAACCTCTCCCTGTGGACCCGCGCTGCATCATACTCACTGTCAGCATGCGGTGCAGGCACGGTTTCAGGGTAGCCAATCGCCATCAGGCAGAGTACCCGGTGTGTCGGCGGCATGGCGAGAAGTTTCCTCACATAGTCTTCAGGCGGGCCGACTTCTGCCTCGGTTCCTTCAGCTATCTGGATATAGCAGGCGCCGAGTCCCTGAGCAGTAGCTTCAAGGTAAATATTTTCGGCGGCCATGGCGCAGTCTTCCTGAAAACGCCGTGCTTTTTGTGCATCATAGCAGACAGCGATAAGAAGCGGCGCATGTTTGGCAAATGCAGAATACGGGGTTGCGCAGGATAATTTTTCGGCAGTGGGCAGGCTCTCTATGACGATGAATTCGGTCGGCCGGAGATTCTTCGCGGTAGGTGCAAAAAAGGCTGCCTTCAGGAGTTCATGAATTTTGCCCGGCTCAACCGGCTTCGGAAGATACCGGCGAACGCTCCTTCTGTTGCGAATTGTAGGCATCATGACGAGCGTTCTCCCCGGATCACGAATACAGGGTTCTGAGCCCCGAAGAAAGAGCCATCCCCGAGGGCTTTCATTGTCGCAATGCTGACCTGACAGGCGTCCACCTGGAATCCGTTGCTTTTCAGCCCCACAATCGCGGCATTCAACGTCTCAATCTGTGCGGCATTGATAACGATAATCCCCTTTGGCATAACGTCTGATACATGGGTGAGAATTTCTGACATTCTCCCGCCGCTTCCGCCGATGAATACCCGAACCGGAGCAGGCAATGAAGCGAGCACTTCTGGCGCATTTCCGGCAACCACTTCGATATTCAAGGCTCCGAGTCGTGCCCGGTTGGACTTGATATGGGCCAACTGCTCCTCATTCTTCTCAATCGAATAGACCTTAATTCCCGGAGCCAGCCGGGCAATCTCCACAGAAACCGAGCCGGATCCTGCTCCGATGTCCCACACGACGCCGGACGAAGGAAGGGATAATTTGTGCATCGCAACCGCGCGCACTTCATCTTTTGTGATGAGTCCGCGGCTGTGCAGTATGTCATCTTCCTGCAGCCCGAAGGCAGCGGAAACCGGCGGGGCCTCGGCAGCACAGCGTATGATCACGACAATATTCGGCTCGCGGAAGTTTCTTCCGGCAAGTTCAGCGGGAGTGCCGGAGATGATGCTCTCTGTCGGATACCCAAGCTGCTCGCAGACGTGCATCGTAATTGACATGGACTGCGAGAAGCTGCTGGAGGCAATCATTCCGGCAATGGCCGCCGGATTGTTTTCCTTGTCTGTGAGGATAAATATCTTCGCGTGTTGTGCGAGAAGATACGGCACATCATGCAGTGCATACGGAAGCTTTCTGCGCTTGGCAGGGTCCGGTCCGCCATGCAGACTGATGAGAAGCGCGTCGTCCCACGATTCCTTGCTCAGACTGCTTGCCAGTTGAACGCTCGAAAGATCGGGCATGATCTGCACAATGGCCGAGCCGAAGCGGTCAAGCGTCCGCTTGCCGATGCCGTGAAACATGGGATCCCCGGAGGCGATAAGTCCGATGGTTACCGCAGGGTCGGAATCAATCTGTTCGTCGATGAAGGACATCACTTCGTCTAGATTGTTGATGACCTTCATCCTGTCTTTCACCAAAGGATACTCGGGATAGTCAGGGAAAACTTCCATCAGACGGCTTGAAGCGAGGACCACGTCGCTTGCAAGCAGCGCCTCTGTGGCGTGATCGTCGAGCGGACGGTAGCCGATGCCGATGACATTGATTAGGGGCATGAAAAGCCTGTTGCTCCTTGATCTGAAATGGTTCTTGATTATAGCACAGGATTATTCCGCAGCCGGAATTCCGAGCGGTTCGTCCGGTCGTATTTACAGATTCTCATTCCATCCGATAATAAATGCATAAAGCTGCTTTATTTTGAGCATGCATTTCTATACTATATGGATAGGAGCAGCCGGTCTCGTTTGAGTACCGGCAGAAATGAAAGCAATGGAGTTGCTATCCATGGGCAGTCCCCGCTTCCCCCGATTACTGCGTGCCGTATGCTTTTTGTGGTGTCTGACGGTTGCCATGCAGCCGAACTGCGCGTTTTCTGTCGACCTGCCCGCCGCCATGGATGCGCTCAGGCAAAAACCGGCAAGGGAACTGCAGGCGCTGCTTATGAAACAATACGAAGAAAACCGGTGCCTGGACGTGATCGACACGGCTGTTATTCTGAGCGACAAAATCCCAAACAAGCGGGTTTTTGCGTGGGCAGAGGCGAAGAGCTATGAGGGCAGATGCTATTTCAAGCTGACTTACGGTCCGATAAAGCCGCAGGTGAAACAGGACATGCTCGCGAAAGCGCTCGCTGCGCTTGGCGCTGCGAATGCCGCGACATCCAGACTTCCGCAGAAAACACCGATAGTTTATCAGCAGCTGATCAATCTGACGTTCATGGCGGACGTGCATCGCACCATCGCCGAAGTGCCGATGAACTGCTGACTTCGGTCGAGAACCTTGTTGAAAAGCGTTCGGATACAGCCCGAACGGCACTTGCAGGGTTTGTTTCAATGAAAAAGGGAGATGCGCTTCTTGGCGCGGCTCAGCGGACAGAGGACCAGCTGAAGAAGAATCATTTGCTGAAAAGCGCTCTGAAGGAATACCGGAAGGCACTTTCTTTTGATTACGGAAAGCAGAAGCCGCACTATGATGCATGGATTTATGGCAATACCGGGGTCGTTTTCGAATCGCTCGGGTCGTTGCATCGCGACGAGGGGTATTATCGGCAGGCTATTGCATCGTATGAGTCGATGCTGGATGTTACGGATCGCTCGAAAAACATTTCGGCTGATGTCAGGATCCGTTGTCGCATACTCGTTCTTTCCATGAAGGCTGCACTTGCATCGATGCGCTGACCCGGACTGTTCGTGAACCCACAAATGGCAAGTCCAGGTGAATATGTTGTGAGGCGTAAAATGAACAAGCCTCAATAAAGAGAGAGGCAGGCTCCCACGAGCCTGCCTCTCTCTTATCAGTTTATAGAGTGGCTTTTCAGTCTATTTTTTCTTCGGTTCAATATGGCACTTGTCGCAGTCGGTTGCAACAAATGCTCCGCCTTTTTCGCTGTGGCAGGTGCCGCAGGACTTGCCCTCATACATCGGGTCCATCTTCATCGGCGCTCCGCGCTTCATGGGCCATAGTTTGGGATGGCACTCCTTGCAGGCAAAGGCGCTGCCGTGAAAATCATGACTGAAGGTTGCCGGTGCGGCGTCGGACGGCTTGTAGGTAATGTCCTTTGGCATAGGAACCTTCGCATGGCACTTCGCGCAGTTCGACCAGTCGCTCGCCTTTTTGCCGTTATGACATGCAAAGCAGGATTTGTCTTTGCTGTGATCGGCAAATGTCACCTTTGATGAACCAGCCTTCATCGGCCACAATTTCGTGTGGCACGCATCGCACTGCATGCCTTTGGAGTGCGTATCATGCTTGAACGTGACAGCAGTGTCGCCCTTGCCGAAGGCAACCGGCTTAGGGCTGGACATGCCGGCGTGGCAGTATTTGCAGTTAGACCAGTCGGTCGCCTTTTTGCCGTTATGGCACGGGAAGCAGGCCTTATCCTTTCCGTGCTCGGCAAAGCCTATCTTTGTGGCGCCTGCCTTCATCGGGAACAGACCGGAATGGCAGATGCCGCATTGAGCGACCGTCGAGTGAGTCTTGTGCGAGAAGCTGACGGCATTTGCACCAGAGCCCCGCACAATCGGCTTCTCGGGAGTAACCCGCTCTGACTTGCGATGACAGTCGATACAGTTTTCGTTTTTAGGCGGATTCTTCTTCTCCGCACGCACTTTGTCATGACAGGTGAAGCAGGTCTCCATGTTGCTTGTATAGCCGAGCGTGCCGCTGTGAGCAATCTTCAGATGGCAGTCGACGCAGCTCAGCCCCAGTTCAAAATGCTTGTTATGCTTCGGATCGACATCGGTCGTCGGCCGGACTCCTTCGGTAAGAATGTCGGGCAGCCCCATTTTTTTGCGGAACTCGGGGTTTTTTACCCCGTCAAGCTTGCGGAAATCGTGCCCCAGCAGAGACATAAATCGTTCGGAGCGTGTCTTCTGGTTCGCGGCATCTGTATGACAGTAGAGGCATACTTCATTTTTAACCAGATTGCCGGCATAGATCGGATCGTCGGACTTTAGGAGCACATGCATCTTCTTTTCTTCGCCAAGCATGAACTCGCGGTAGACATCGGGAAGGGCAACAATTTTTGCCCTCAGATACCCGACAACGCCTGGTTTCGCATGGCAGTCAAGGCAGGAAACATTGGCTTCCGCATGCTTGGACCGCTCCCAAGTCGCAACCTCTCCGCCGAAGCCCGCTTCTTTCGGGTGACAGTGCCTGCAAAAGCCCGGTGTGCTGGTGAAATGCAACGCCTGAACGCTCACGACGACAAAGAATCCGATGCCTGCAAGCAGAATAAGAACGGTGAGTTTCGGATTTGCAAAAATAAAAGCGCGGATGCGTTCAAAAAGCGATGTGATTCGTGACTTGATCCCCATGTATTCCTCCGTCGGAAACAGAACGTAATAAATATGGAAAGAAAAACCAGATACTATTTTATAGGCAACGCGGCGAATTGTGAACTTAAAGTATTAAATAGCTTGATTAGGAAATCTTATTTGCTCTGCACCGTCTGCAGGATGGTTCCGTCATATCCGGCCAGATGAACAGAAAACGGAATTCCTGTCGCAACAGAGACAGTATAACCGCAGGCAGCATCACAGACTTTTGCAAAGAAAGGAGCGGTGTCGGAGTGGGACGCTGAAAGGGTCTCAAACATCTCTCGTGCCGTATTGTAGGAATCCTTGCGGGGGAGCGGTATCGAAAGTTCCTGAAGGAACGCGGCGGCTTTTCGAACATCCAATGCCCCGAAGCGGACATGGGTTTGAGGAGTTCCCATCGCAATCTTGAGCATCTTTGCCCACTGAGCCACGATGTGAATGCGCCAAAATCCACGCGCTGCTGCTTCCAGAACGGAGAACTCTAAGCGATCCCCCATCATGATATATGCCTCCTCTGGAAAGCTGAAGCGGCGCATATGGGCTTTCTCGGACGTTCGACCGGCGGAAAGAACAATCTCGGTGCATCCCGTCGCCTTCGCCACATCCATGCCGACGCTGATAGTGGCTTTCCATGCGTCAGCTGATAGCGGCGTTACAATCCCGGTAGTGCCGAGAATAGAGATGCCTCCGACAATGCCGAGTCGATAGTTCAGAGTTTTTTTTGCGAGTTCGCAGCCGTTGGCGACAGATATGGTGATGGTGATGGTGGCGTCGGCCGGCACCCGCCCGACCAACCGGAGCGCTTCGCTTGCTGCTTCGAGGATCATTGCACGGGGAACGGGATTGATAGCCGCTTCTCCGACAGCAACGGCAAGCCCCGGCTTTGTGACTGTGCCGACGCCTTCGCCGCCCCTGAGAACCATATTGAACGAATTTCTGTTGCCGTCCCGCGTCAGGGATAGCTTTGCGGCCCGATTAATCTCCTTGCCGGGAAGCGGCAACGGAACGGGAGTAGCTGAGACCGTTGCTGTAATCCTGGCGCCATTGGTGACATCGGGGTCATCTCCAGCGTCTTTTTTTACCACAGCCCGGGCAACAGGAATTCCGTCATGCAGCGAGACGGAACAGCTTTCGACGAGAAGCACCCGCCGCCAGCCATCAGGAAAGGGGATCTCGACAGGCCCCGCTCCGCATCGTTGCCCGTCAAGGCAAAGAAGGGCAGCCTTTGCCGCCGCCGCAGCGCAGGCGCCTGTTGTGAAACCGGACCGAAGGCGCCGCGTTCTGATCACCACTCAATGCCTTTGCGACCCGGAACCCCGGCATCCATATAATGCTTGACCAGCTTCATCTCGGTAACAAGATCCGCCCGGCGTATCAGCGCAGCTGGTGCATGGCGTCCTGTCAGGACTACTTCGGTTCGTGCCGGCTTCTGATCGAGCAGCAATAAAAGTTCTCTCATGTCGATCATTTTTTTATGCAACGCGATATTGATTTCGTCAAGGATGACGACATCGTACTCTTCGGAGAGAATAGCAGCCGCCGCTGCCATGAATCCTTCGACAGCCGCCGCCGCTGCTTTCTCATTCGCCCTTTCATTCCGGATAAAGCCGGTGCCAAACTGCTGCACGGTAATCAAGTCGCTGAATCGCTCGAGGGCTTTATGTTCGCCGCAGCGCCTTTTTTTAACGAACTGACCAAAGAATATTCTGTGCCCGGCTCCGGCCGCCCGGAGAGCCAGACCGATCGCGGCAGTTGTCTTCCCTTTTCCATTCCCCGTATAAACCTGCACATAGCCTTTTCTCATTGTTTTTTGCCCTCGAGTTCCAGCATCTTGATGATTTCTCTGCGTGCTTCGCCGACAGTGAGCGGAATTCTTCCGAATTGTACCTGATCCTCATGTTTCAGTCTGTGAATCAGTTCGGCAATGTGCGGCAGGCGCAGCTTCACGGCAGCCATTTCGTCAGGAGCGGTAAAGACTTCTTCGGGCGTTCCCCCGCGGGCGATACGGCCTCTGCTGAGAATGTAGAGCGAATCGATGAAAATCGGCACGAGGTCTACACTGTGTGTCGCCATCACGATGGTGACGCCTTTTTCCCTGTTCAGCCGCTGCAGAAGATGCATCATGCGATACTCGCCCATAGGATCAAGTCCCGCAGTAGGCTCGTCGAGAAGCAGGATTTCATGGCCCATGGCAAGAAGACCTGCAATGCAGATGCGCTTTTTCTGTCCGAAGCTCAGAGCGCCAATTGCTTTCAGCGCGGCATGCTGCATATCCACCAGTTCAAGCGCCTGAGCGACGCGCTTCCCGCTCTCCTCCTCCGAGCAGCCCATGTTGCGGGGGCCGAAGGCGACATCTTCAAAGACCGTCGGGGCAAAAAGCTGGTCGTCGGGGTTCTGGAAAACCAGCCCGACCTTGCTGTATATCTGGCGGGGAGAGAGCTTTCGGACGTCGGTCCCGTCAAGCAGTACGCTTCCGGCATAGTCTTTCAGCAGGCCGTCGAGGATGCGCAGAAGCGTTGTCTTGCCCGAGCCGTTGGACCCCAGGATTGCAGCCCACTCCCCCCGCCGGATGGCAAGATTGACTCTGGTCAGCGCGCGCGTGCCGTCCGGATAGTCGAACGCTTCGATAGACGCTAGATACCTGACGTCATCATCCATAATGCTCCCATCCCTGCCAGAAAGAAGATGGCTGAGCAGAAATCGCATGCGCATAATCTGCGACAGTCGGCAACCGGCAGATGTCCGTTATATCCGCGCTGCATCATGGCAAGCGCGGTCGCCTGGCTCTGGTCAAATGCCCGCAGGATAAGAGTCCCCGCCAGAATGCCGAACGAACGAAATCCATGGCGTGCGGATGTGTAGCCAAGACGGTTGCGCTGTGCATGATACATGGTTGAAGCCTCTTCATGCAGTGCGGCAAGCGACCGGTGTGCAAACAGGAGGATCTCGACCAGTCCTCGGGGCACGCGGTACCACGACAGCGCGGTGAGCAGGTCTGTGAATGAGCAGGAGAATGCCAGAAGCAGCAGAACCGATACCGATGCCGCTATGCGCAGGGCAAGAGCGCATCCGGCCAGCATGCCGTCCTGAAATATCGTGAACTGCCATGTGCCGACCTGCCAGGTTGCAAGGGCTTCATTGCCGGCGAGCGATTTGATAACGATCACTGTCAGGCCGATTATCAGCGGCTCTGCAAGGCGAAGGAAGTACTGCCGCACGCGAATGCCGATTGCAAAGATTGCAGCGCTGCTAACGATGAACAACACTGCGGGGAAGATCATTCCGCTCTGGCTGATGGCTAATACGATGGCAAAGACTGCGCAAAAAAGCCTCACGCGGGTATCAATCCGGGATAAAAAATGATCGGACTGCGCCTTCAAGGTCCACTGATGCATCAGGCAGTTTTCTCCTTCATGTCCGGTTTGCGCTCGGTGAGCGCCCGGTATGAGTAGCCGGCAAGGAAACCGCCGACCGCCCCGGCGGACAGAAACAGAAAGAGCATCAGATCTCCCTGTTCTGTGTTGATGAGCGGTGCGCTTGGCTCTCTGCCCTGTTCTTTCGCAATTCTTTCAACGACAGCTTTGTCAACGCCCTCCCACTTTTCTGCTTTCTCAGCGGCTAACGCCGCTCCGGCAGGGAGAACCAGAAGGACGAGAAGGCACAGAGCAAGAAAGCAGCGGGGGAGTGCGGCATGCTCGGCATGTTTTCCGGGCTGTTGACGTGTATTCATGTCTTTGCCTCCTCTGCATTGAGAAGGCGCATTTTCAGGAGCAGGTCAGGACGCTTGCGCGAGAGCAGAAGAACAACACCGGCGGTCATCGCGCCCTCAAGGATGCCGATCGGCAGTTGGGTCGGCGCGAATGCAATCGCAATGGCGGCAAAGAGCGAAAGAAAGGATTCCGCGCCCTGCAGTCCGAGGGCAAGCTCTGCCGAGGTGGTAAGGTAGGTCGCCCAGTCAGCGGCAAGCCCCGCGCAGAATCCCGCCGCTCCGAGGCCGGCGCCGAAGCGTCGCACCGCCCAAAAGATGCCATAGGCTGTGAACGAACCCACAACGCCCATGGCAAGGACATTTGCGCCGAGCGTGCTCAGTCCGCCGTGAGCAAGAAAAAGCGCCTGCAAAAGCAGCGCAACGAGCGCAACCGGCACCGCAACGAGCGGACCGAGCAGCAGCGCGGCAACGGCAGTTCCGCAGGGGTGCGAACAGGTGCCGATGAAGGGTACCGGGACCGGCATGCATGAAACGATAAAGACTATGGCGGCAACAAGTCCGACAAGCGGTTTCATTGAAAGGTCTTCTGCGGCAAGGGTCTGCATGCGGCGCAGGCCGAGCCAAATAAATGGCAATGCCGCTGCATACCAGACGGCTGCCCAGCCGAACGGCACTATGCCGTCCGCAATGTGCATTGCGGCGGCATCGCCTGCCGGAAGAAAAGAGCAGGCCGAAACGGAGGCAAAAAGAACAAATGCTTTGCCGGTAAATATTCTCATATAATTCTTCATTCCTTTCCGCGAAGGTGCAGGGTGCCGAGGTCTCCTGGCTGAGGACGTCCTACTTGCCTGCCTTCCCGTCCGCCTCCGGCGAACAGTGGCATATCAGGCGTTCGTTTCCATCACAGTTGCGCGACAGCAGAGGATTCACACCTCTTTCCGCTTCAGTTCCCTTTGTGTTGATACGTGCTTCCCTAAAAAAACAGCGCGTTGCTATGTGCCGATAGTGTCACCTCCTTCTGCCATCCTGATGAGAGCATTCACAATGGCGGCAGCGACCGGGCTGCCGCCTTTTCTGCTGAGATTTGTGATAAACGGAAAGGACTGGCTCGCAAGCTGAATTTTGGACTCCAGCGCCTTGACAAAACCTACAGGAACCCCGATGACAAGAATCGGAGACGTCTGATCGCCGCTTGCCGGCCGCCCCCGCAGAATTTCAATGGTTTTCAGAAGCGCGGTCGGCGCGTTGCCAACGGCAATGATTCCGATATTGTTGTGCGGATTTCCCAGTGCTTCTTCAATGCCGATTTCGGCGCGGGTCTTTGCTCCTTCGGAGCCATGATCTTCTCCGTCTGCCGGGATATGGCAGAGCACGGAACCACGGAAGCTCTCAAGCGCTTTTTTATTAATGCCGGTGCGTACCATCTCGACATCGGTCAGAATGCTTTTGCCTGCGCGGACAGCAGCGATGCCGGCAGTGATCGCATCAGGGTGAAAGCGCATGGTATCGGCATACTCAAAGTCGGCGGTGGCATGAATGACGCGCTGCACAACCGGCCGGTGCTCCGCCCGGACAGTGCTGAAATCCAGCTCCCGGCTGATCAGGGCAAAACTCTCCGGCTCGATCTCCGACGGCCTGAGACGCGTGCCGTGGCCGATACGTTCTCTGACGATTTCGATCAGCTTCTCATGAATGCCGAGCGGTTCGGTGTAGACGATTTGAACCTGCGGGAATTTGCTTCTCGCTTCGTCGAGCGTTTCCGGAATATCTTTGGTAACGTGAACTCCGGCCGCAAGAAAATACGGATGCACGACGATGCGTGTCGCTCCGTCCGCCACGCACTGTTCAATGGCGCCAACGATGCTTGGCTCGCCGAACTCAAGATACGCCGCTCTTACGCATCGTCCCTGGCAGCCCGGGTGCATCGACGCGTGCACAAGCCCGCAGACCGTCTCTATGGTGTTGGCGCTCTTTTTCGGGCTTCCGTGGCCGATTATAATTATCTTTTCCATATCTTCTCCTTTATGTAATTGACAAAGTTGCGCGCTGTGCGCGGGTTGCTCCCAAAGTGCACATGGATATAGCTGGCAAGCAGAGCGCCGACACTGAATCCTTCCGGCGGCAGTTCGGTCTTGTGCGCGTCCGCTACTGAATACACGGTATCGAGCCCTGATATGTCCGATGCGATTTCCGAGTAATGGAACTCGTGGCCGCGCATCGTGCTTCCGGCGCGGCCGAGAATGCAGTTGCCGGTGAAGGTGATTTCGCGATAGCCAAGGCGGACGCGCCGCTGTTTCATGTTGGTCTCAAAGGGCAGTGCACCGACCATCGGAAAGAAGCGGCCTTCAGGATCATGAATGCCCTGCGACAGATACATCAGCCCCCCGCACTCAGCGTAGACCGGCCTGCCGGATGCGATGAATTCCCGTACCGCCGACAGCATGCTCCCGTTGGCCGAGAGGCGCTCCGCATGCAGTTCCGGATACCCTCCGCCGATATAGATCGCATGAACATCTGCGGGAAGCGCGCTGTCCCACAGCGGGCTGAAGGCGACAATCTCGGCCCCAGCCTCGCGCAGCAGGTCGAGATTCTCTTCGTAGTAAAAAGAGAACGCGACATCGCGGGCAATCGCGATGCGCACAGTTATCGGTATGCGACCGCCGCGTCCCAGAATGCGCTCGCACGGCTCAATCTGCATCTCGCTCAGGTCAATGAGGCGGTCTAATGCTATATGTTTTTCCGCAAGCGCGGCGAGCGACTCGACCTGTACGCGCGTCATCGGCACTTCATCCGCAGTGACGAGACCGAGATGCCGTGATGCGATTTCCGCCACGCTGTTTCTGGGAAGGTAGCCGAGCACCTCAACGCCGGAGACGGCGTGCAGAAGTCGGCGGTAATGTTGCTCAGACCCGACGCGGTTAAAAATAACGCCCGCAATCGAAATCCCGCTGTTTGCGGCCCATGCAGTAAATCCGAGCACGAGCGCTCCCGCGCTTTCCGCCATGCCGAACGCATCGACGATAAGGATGACCGGTAATCCGATCATGCCCGCTATCGCTGCGGATCCTTGCGCGCCGTCAAAAACCCCCATTACGCCCTCGACAACCGCGATGTCGCCCATGGAAGCATAGCGGCAGAACGAGGAAAGCACTCCATCATCGCCGCACATCCAGAGGTCGAGATTGATCGACGTGCAACCGGATGCAAGCCGGTGAAGCCCGGCATCGATGAAGTCCGGTCCTGCTTTGAATGACTGTACCGGAATTCCGCGCGCGACCAGCGCCGCCGTTACGCCGAGGGTGACGGTTGTTTTGCCGCAGCCGCTGTGGGTGCCTGCAATCATTAATCCCTGCATGCGTTGAGCTCCTTCAGAAACCTGATATTTTCAGAACGTGTGCGGACCGCCACTCTCAGATGCGAGCGGGTCAGTCCGCTAATATTTACACAGCGGCGGAGCAGGATCCCTTTTTGCGCAAGACCGGCGGCAATCGTTTCCGCATCCCGCATCTTCAGCAGATAATAGTTGGCTTCAGACGGCAGATGTTCGATCCCGAATGTGCGAAATGCCTTTTCGAGGAACAGTTTCTCCCTCGCGAGCATCTGTGCTGTCTTCGCACGATACGATGCATCCTGCAGGGCACTTAATCCGGCAATCTGTGCGATGGTGCTGACTGTCCACGGCTCACGGATCGACAGAATTCTGCGCACGACGGAACCCGGGAATATCCCGTAGCCGAGTCTGATTCCGGCAAGCGCATAGAACTTGGTCATCGAGCGAAGCACAATGAGACAGGGATTACCGGCTACCGCGTCGATTACCGAATGTTGCGGGCAGAAATCGACAAACGCCTCATCAACGACCAGATAACAGCGAAGTTTTCTTGCAGCACGAGCGATTTTAAGGACATCTTCTCTTGGCGTTCCCACGCCGGTCGGATTGTTCGGATTGCAGAGAAACGCTACCGGCAGCGCTGATTGACGAGGATGCCGCAATGGAAGCGTGGAAACCATGTTCGCCATGGCATCAATGAATCCATCGGGGTCAATTCTGAAGCCCGTCTTCTCTTTCAGAGGGAAATAAGATATGCTGTGCTTCACACTTCTCGCATCCGACTTTCTGCATGCCGTTACAGCTCTTTCATACTCCGCAAACGTAGGCGCGGGGATAAGCGCCGCAGTCGGACGGAGCGCCTGTGCAATCAGGTAAATCAGTTCAGTGCTGCCGTTGCCGCAGAGGAGAGTTTCGGGAGGAACCGAGTGATAGTTCGCCAGCGCCGCAGTGAGTTCCGCCGCGGCGGGATCAGGATAATGCACCGCTTCCGTCAGTCCTTTGCGCAGCGCGGTCTGCACGCAGCGCGGCATGCCGAGCGGGTTGATCGATGCACTCAGATCAAGGATATCCCCGATGCCTACGCCTAGCATTCTGGCCGCAGCGTGAATGTTGCCGCCGTGTGTGAGCGCCCGGGTCACGCGAACCCCCATCTTGCGGCGACGGCGCAGCCGATGCCGATCACTGCCGCCGTTTGCATGATGCGGACTGCCAGCCGGGCATGCGCCGTGCTGACAGAATGGTCTGCATCGCCGATGGTCGGCTTTGCAACAGAAACGCCTCCATAGGTTGATGTCCCTCCAAGCCGGATTCCGAGCGCACCGGCCATTGCTGCTTCCGGCACACCGCTGTTCGGGCTGAGATGATTTCTGCCGTCGCGCCGCATGATGCGCCAGGCATTTTTTGCAGACGCAGCCCGGCCGAGCAGGGCGCTTAGGACAATCAGACCGCCCGCAATACGCGCCGGGATGAAGTTTGCAAGGTCATCGAGACGGGCGGCAGCCCACCCGAAATGACGATACCGGTCGTTCCGGTAACCGATCATCGAGTCGAGCGTGTTCACCGCCTTATACGCCATCGCCAGAGGAAGTCCTCCGACAGTAAAGTAAAAGAGCGGTGCGATGACGCCATCGGACAGGTTTTCCGAGACCGTTTCGATTGTCGCTTTCGCGCACGACGATTCGCTCAACCCTTCGGTATCGCGACCGACAATCATGCTGAGGTTTCGCCGCGCCCGGGCCAGATTGCCGGCTTCCAGATCGAGAATAACAAGGGCAGCAGCATCACCCAGTCCGCGAAGGGCGATAGTTGTTGCAGCAAGCAGAATTAGCACTCCAAGGCTAAGCAGCGCGGGAGCGCTGAGGAGCGTATGTCCAGCAACGATGCCGAGAATATATTCCTGCACTATAAAGGTGAGCGCTCCGGTTACAGCAACAACGACGACTGTCAGCACTCCGCCTGCGATGCGCTCCGTCAGCGGCGAACGTGCTACTCTCCGAAGCGCCGACTCTCCCCCGGCGATTGCCGCTCCGATAAGGCGAACCGGATGAGGCAGCCACCGGGGGTCGCCGATGGCATAATCCAGCAGGCAGGCGCCTGCAAGAATGAATGCTTCGATTGGGATGACCATATTTGGCGTGCCGGGGATCATGGCGCTATCATCCTCCTGACCGCATCAAGATCACAGTTATTCCGCACCACGTCAGACAGTCGGTCAATCGCGGCTTCACGCGCTGCATGATATGACACGCCGCTTTCCAATGAAGGCAATCCTTTGCGATGACGGACGTCATTGAGCACGGCACGGCGAAAAGCATCGTTATCAAACAGTCCGTGCAGATATGTGCCCCAGCATGAGCCGTTTTGAGAACCCTCCGGCACCCACACAGCGCTTCCAGCCCGCCGGATTCTCAATAGATTCATATCGCCGCTGCTGTCGCCCATGTGGATTTCATATCCACGGAGGGAGTGAACCTCGGATGTTGGAACTGAAAGGCCTCCGGTGATCCGGGAATCGAGCAATTCCGCGACTGACAGGCAAGTGGTTTTTTCTGCCTGAAACCTGGTGGTGATGTTGAGCAGTCCAAGCCCGCATACTTCACGTTCGGAACTTTCAATGCCCTGCTCATCGAGTATCCGCTTTCCGAGCATCTGGTATCCCCCGCAGATGCCGACAACCGGCACTCCGCGCTCATGAGCAGCATGGAGTGCCGGTTCGAAGCCGCGGGTGCGGAGAATCTTCAGATCGGCAACGGTATTTTTTGAACCGGGGATGATGACGAGATCCGCGGTTTCCAGATCGGACGGACTGTGCGAGAAGATAAGCGACACATCAGGTTCCATGCGCAACGCATCAAAGTCGGTGAAGTTTGCGATTGAGCGATGGCGAATGACGACGATGCGGATGGAACCATGTTCATGATGAAGCGGTAAGTGATCGCTCAGGGAGAGACCATCTTCCTCGGGAAGCCCGATGCTCTCCAGGTAAGGCAGAACGCCGATGACGGGGCGCCCCGTTTTTGCTTCAATCATGCGGAGGCCTGGCTCAAGAATGGTCCGGTCCCCGCGGAATTTGTTGATAAGGAATCCCTTTATTGGCGTAGCCGCTTCCGCCAGCAGTCCGATTGTGCCATAAAAGGAAGCAAAAACACCGCCCTTGTCTATATCGCCGACGAGGATGACCGGCGCATCGGCGTGGCGGGCCATTGCCATGTTGACGATATCGACATCCATCAGGTTGATTTCGGCCGGCGAACCGGCTCCCTCGATGACGATCAGTTCATGGTTTTCGGCGAGACGATCATATGAATCAGCAACTGCTGCCCATAACATTTTTTTATGAGAATAGTACTCTCTCGCGTGCATCGTTGCATGCACCTTGCCATGAATTATGACCTGCGAGCCGTTCTCTCCGGAGGTTTTCAGCAAAATCGGATTCATGTCCGCTGTCGGCTTAATACGGGCGGCATCGGCCTGCAGGGCCTGCGCACGGCCGATTTCGGCGCCTTCGGCTGTTATGGCAGCATTGAGAGCCATGTTCTGGGCCTTGAATGGTGCAACCGAGATGCCTTCATCCGAAAAGATGCGGCAGAAGGCGGCAGCGACAAGGCTTTTGCCGACTCCCGAGCCGGTTCCCTGAATCATGAGGGCTTGGGCTCTGTTCATAGCCGCGTTCCTTGTGCCGACTGAAGCATATGCTGCGGAGTGATCGTCAATCCGGGATCTGCGCTCATAATCGGATTTCCCCGTATTTTGCGGGTGAATAATTCAGCAACTTAATGACAGGGTATTCTTCCCAGAACTCAATGATGCTCACTGCGGCAGTGTCCTGCTCAATTCGGAAGACGTGTTCCAGGGGAACTCCCATGATATGGCAGAGCATGACGCGATTGAGCCCCCCGTGCGCGACAACAGCGAGCGAATGTCCTGCGTGGAGTTTCAGAATCAGGGAAAGCGCCGAAACAGCTCGGGCTTCAACTTCCCGGGTCGTTTCTCCGCCCACAGGGGAGTGATCAACCGGGTTGCGTGCCCAAGCCCTGAACTCATCCGGAAATCGTTCTTGTATTTCACTGAACGACAATCCTTCCCAAATGCCGAAGTGTCGTTCCCTCAAATCAGGATGGATGACGGGGCTAAGCCCGTGCGGCTCGCAGATCTTCTCCGCAGTCTTTTGTGCGCGGCGTAACGGCGAGGAGTAAACCGCCTGAAGCTTCGATGCGGAACAGCCGTCTTTTTCCGCAGAGAGCGTTCGGCGCGCAAGTTCCTCAGCAATAAACCCGGCGGTTTTTTTCGCCTGCGCTACACCCTCATCGGAGAGCGGAACATCAATGCTGCCTTTGTAGCGGCGTTCTTCGCCGCCGACCGTTACGCCGTGGCGAACGAGATAGAGAGTCGTGACCATGCCAGCACCACCATGAGAAAGACAAGTTCACTGCCTTCGCTGAGCGCCCCAAAGGTGTCGCCCGTAAGACCGCCAACGCGGTTTTTGCAAAAAGAAACCCACGCCAGGGTCATCATGTACCCGCCGGCAAGCAGCGCCGGATAAAAAAGCAGAGGATCAAGATCGCCAAATCGGCCCCATTTGAAGACAAGGAGCGAGACGGGCGCAAGAAACATGACGGTCGCGGCAGCAAGCTGCGGCATGCGAACGCTTTCAATAAACGATCTGCCCAAGCCGTCCCGCCGGGCTGCAGTCCCGTTATACATTGCAACCACCATGCACCACTTCGAAATCATCGGCAAGACAAAAAGTGTTGAGTAATACGTGAATGGCAGCAAGTTTGCGCAGCTGCGGATGCTCAGATATTTCAGCAAGAGGACCATGACAAGCACGGTGACCCCAATCGGGCCGGTCGCCGGGTCCTTCATCACCGTCAGTCGCCGCGCGCGGTCGGCTTCGGCGTTGCCAGCTGATTTGACCGCAAGCGCATCTGCGGTATCGGCAAGCCCGTCAAGATGAAAGGCACCGTTACTGACGATAAGCGCCAGCACCAGCAGGGCCGCAACAATATCGGGATGAAAGACATTCCCCATCGTGTAATCGACCGCCAGAAGCAATATGCCCTGAAGGGCGCCAACTACGACAAACCATGAAGAACTCTTTCCGAGCTCATACTCGTTCACCGTCCCGGAGATGCGCACCGGGACGATTGTGAGAAATTGCAACGCGAGAAGGAATGACCTCATTTAGCTCCCGGTGGAGACCCCGGCTTCGCCGAACGTCGCCATTTCACGGTATATCTTCAAAGCACCCTCGATAATCATCATCGCAAGCGCGGCGCCGGTGCCTTCGCCGAGCCGGAGATTCAGATCCAGAATCGGCTGAAGCCCGATTTTTTCGAGCATAGCACGGTGGCCGATTTCGACTGATGCATGTGCGGCAAACATATAATCACGAGACGTTGGCTCTATCCCGAAGGCAATCAGTGCTCCGGCGGTCGAAATGAAACCGTCAATAACAATCGGGATGCGGTTTGCCGCAGATCCGAGAATCAGTCCGGCAATGCCGCCGATTTCAGCGCCGCCGACCTTTGCCAGCACATCGATTGCGTCCAGCGGATTCGGGTTGTTCATGCGGATGCCTGCCTCGACGACGCGGATCTTGTTGTTGAGCGCGGCGTCGGAAATTCCGGTGCCCCGGCCGGTTACGGCCGCAGCGGACATGCCGGTCATAAGCGAGGCAATTGCGCTGGAAGGGGTGGTATTGCCGATTCCCATCTCCCCGGTGCCGAACAGCGAAAACCCTTTGGCGGCGTACTCATCTGCCAACTCAATGCCGACCTCAATACAGCGGACCGCCTCCTCATGTGTCATGGCCGGGCCTTTAGTGAAGTTCCTCGTTCCGCGAAGAACCTTTCGCTGCAGCAAACCTCCGACAGTGCCAAAATCGCAATCAACCCCGATATCGACAACCTCAACATCGGCGCCCGCATGCCGTGCGAGTACATTGATGCCGGCTCCTCCGCTGAGAAAATTGAAGACCATCTGCCGGGTCACCTCTTTTGGGAACGCCGAAACACCCTCTTCGGCAACTCCGTGATCTCCCGCAAAAACAAAGACGACCTTCCGGGGGAGCAATGGCATTTCATCGGCAGATACGGCAACCATCTGCCTGGCGAACTCTTCCAGGCGGCCCAGACTGCCGGGCGGTTTCGTAAGATTGTCGAGCCGTTTCCGGGCGGCGGAGAAAAAACGATCATCAAGGGGAGCAATGCGGCCGATGGTTTCTGCAATAAGGGTCATAGAGTCCTCTTCATTTGATTTTTATCGGAATGCCGGCACTGACGAGGTAGACATGATCAGCGACTTCGGCAACTTTCTGATTCAGGAGTCCCGCAAGATCACGGAATTTACGCGCCAGTGCGTTGTCCGGAACAATCCCCATGCCAACCTCATTCGTCACGATGAAGTACTGTGTCTTGCGATGGGTTTCCATGAGTGCGTGGACAAGACCCTCGACAGCTCCGTCGACCAGTTCAGGCTCGTTCAGCAGTTTATTAGAAAGCCAGACGGTCAGGCAGTCGACGAGAATCTGGTCAAAATGGCTGCATATCTCGCGCAGCAGAGAGGCGAGGCCGAAGGGTTCCTCAAACGTTATCCAGTCCTCCGACCGCTCGTCTTTGTGGCGACTGATGCGATCGGACATCTCTTCATCGAGCGCCTGCGCGGTTGCAACATACGCCTTTGCCTTGCCGGCCCCGCCGGATGCAAGGTTCAGGGCATATCCTGACTTGCCGCTCCGTGTTCCTCCGATAATCAGTGTTATCATTTTTCCTTATTTTTCCCCGGAAAACAAAAAATCCTCAAGGCATAACCGCCCTGAGGATTGCACCCTGCTTCCTTCATCCTCTGCAAACGCCTCTTCTTCCGCGAGAAGGCGAAACGCAGAATTCAGCTGTCGGAATCAAGGCGGGAGGAACGACAAAAACATCAGCTCCTGTGCCCTGAATCCTGCATGCTCAACCCTGATTTTGTCGGCAGGTCTTCTGGCTCCCGGTTCATCCTGCCCGCCGGCCTTCCCGGGCATAATCCCAGTGGCATAGTCGACGTTCGTCCCCGGTTACAGCGGCGGGACCGCTCCCGGTTTCGGCAGTGCTGCCGGCACGGGATTCCCTATTAAGCCTCTCGGCGCCTGACAAGAGTATTGTACTGGATTAAGATCGGAGACGGCAAGGAGATAATTATCCTAATGCTATCAGCTAGTTGCATCAGGAGCCTGGTCCGCGCACACGCATTTTCCTCCCAAAGCCGGCGGAGCACGGAGAGTCCGTTTCCCGCAGAAAACCGGATTATGTCATTGAATGCCGAGGCATCGGAGCCTTCCGGAATGTTTTTCCGATGCTGTCATCTGCGGCAGCAGAGCGGGCTTGCAGCGTTTGACACCCCCCTGCTTTCCTGCTAAAGTTAAGACAGAAACAGCCAATACAGGAGGGGACATATGAGATCTGATGATGCTGCAAAAGTTGCCGGAGCGTTCTTGCTTGGTGGTATGGTAGGAGCAGTTATTGCGTTGCTGTATGCGCCGCAGTCGGGCCGAGACACCCGCAAGGATATCGCAAAAACCGCTCGTCGGGTCAAAAAAGATGCTCTTGAGCTTGTTGACGAGACAATCGACACCATCAACAATTTTGCCGAAGAGACGAAGGACAGAGTGTCCGAACTGATTGAGCAGGGCGCGGAACTCTCCACCAAGGCGAAGGAGGATGTTGTCAAGACGCTGGAGCAGGGGCAGAAGGCCATTGAAAAGCAGAAGAAGCGGGTAGTAGAAGGGCTCGGACTGTAATCCGGTCGTTTTGCGCCGGATGATTGCCCCGACCTCGCTCGACCTGCTCGAGTTTCCCAAGCTTCTTCGCTGCATAGCTGAATACACACATAGTGATGCGACGCGCACAGCCGTGCTGGATATCAGGCCGCTCCCGGCAGCGGCCGGTATCCGGCAGCGTTTTGTGCAGGTTTCCGAAATTCGCCTGCTGAGTCAGACCGGAGTCCGCCTTGAGCTTTCACCGTTTGAAAATATTCTCCCGCTTCTGGGCACGGTGCGTCCGGAAGGTGCCGTGCTTGATGCACAGGAGCTTGCCCGTTTTATCCCGGTCTTCGGCATAGCCGTCTCGATTGCTGGCCAGGCAACAGGGCGGGAAAACATTCCTCACATAAAATCCCTTATGGATCGGCTTACCGGCTTTCCTTCGTTGCTGAAAGCGCTTCGCACGTCTGTTGACGCCGAAGGGAATATCCTTGATACTGCATCGCCCGCTCTCGCGCACATTCGGCGCGAGGTAAAGACGGTCGAGCGGCGAATCCGGAAAAAACTCGAAGACATTGTTCGCGACGAATCAGTAGCCGTATTCCTTCAGGATGATTTCATTACACAACGCTCAGGCCGATGGGTCGTGCCGGTGCGCATGGACTCCAAGGGGCAGGTCGCCGGTGTCGTGCATGATGTTTCGCGTTCAGGGGAAACGGCTTTTGTTGAGCCGCTTGCGATTATTCATTATTCAAATGAACTGGAAAACCTCATTGCGGATCAGAAGGCCGAAGAGATTCGCATTCTCCGAACGCTTTCCTCCCTTATTCGTCAGGAAGCCGACCGAATCGAGGAAGAGTTTCAGACGCTCGTCCAGCTCGATCTGCTGAACGCCCTTGCGTCATTCTCCGACTCCATAAGCGCAGAGGTGCCGGAGTTGAATGACCGGGGCGTCATTTCAGTTGTTTCCGCCCGACATCCCTTGCTGCAGCGGGCGTTCAAGCGGAGCGGACGGGGGCAGGTGGTGCCTCTTTCCGTGAAGCTCGGCGGAGAGCAGACTGTTATGGTCATTACCGGTTCTAACGCCGGCGGCAAAACCATTGCGATTAAAACCATCGGGCTTCTGCTCGCCATGGCGCTCTCAGGCATGCCGGTGCCGGCTGATTCGGGATCCAGTTTCCCGTTGTTCGGGGAACTGTTGATAGATATCGGCGATGAGCAATCCATTGAGACGAGCCTCTCGACCTTTTCTGCGCATATCGCAAACATTTCGCGCATTCTTGACCAGGCGGGAACAGGCTCCCTCGTGCTCCTTGATGAGCTTGGCACCGGCACGGATCCCGACGAAGGAGCTGCTCTCGCTTGCGCCATTCTGCAGGATCTGCAGAAAAAGGGCGCTATGGTCTTTGCAACAACTCACCTTGCCGATATAAAAGGCTTTGTTCACCGTACCGAAGGCATGGTGAATGCCTCGATGGAGTTTGACCGGAAGACGATGGTGCCGCTCTATCGTCTTAGGTTCGGCGAGCCGGGGCAGTCATATGCACTTGAAACAGCGGTGCGCTATGGCCTTCCCGTCCACATCGTCGACGCAGCCCGGGCGATGCTCGGCACCATGAAAGCCGAGTTTGATCTGCTCATTGCTGAACTGAACGAGAAGCGTGCAATGTATGAGCGTTTACTGGCTGACGCGGAGCTTGAGCGAACAGAGCTTGCGGTAAAAGAAAAGGCTGCCGATGCGCTTATTGCCGAGACCCGGCAGAAGCAGAAGGAAGCGCTTGCGGCTGCGTATCAGGAGGCGTCTGATCTTGTGCTTCGCGCGAAGCGCGAGGTCCATGCGCTGCTCGATGAAGCGAAGCGGGAAGAAAAAAACCGACGGGAAGCGCTCCATCAGCTTGACCGGCAGCATGAAGAGTTTGTCCGCAAGCAGAGAGAACATGCGCCGCAGCCCGACGTTCTTGCCATTGATGACATCGAGGCAGGGGATACGGTTTTTATCTTATCCTTGGGCTATGACGCCCGTGTGCTTGAGGTCAATCTTCGCCAGAACCGCGTCAGGGTGCAGGCCGGGGCGGTTGAAGTTGAAGTTCCGGCCGGGGATATTTTGGCCCGGAAAGGATATTTCGCAGACGAGAAGCGGAGATCCTCCGAACCGGAGCCGGCATCAGATGATGCAGTTGAACTGAAGTTGTACATCATAGGGAGAAGGGTTGATGACGCGCTCTCGGAGCTTGAGCCTTTTTTAAACAGGGCTTCGCTGCACGGGGTTTTGAGTGTCACGATTGTGCACGGGGTGGGAACCGGCGCGCTGGCGAAGGCAGTTCGGGAACACCTGACGCGCCATCCTCTGGTGAAGAGCTTCCGCAAAGGCGGGCAGTCTGAAGGCGGCGCCGGAGTGACTATTGTTGAGCTGGCATGAACCCGCGATTGTCTTTATCATTTGCATGATTTTTGTCACTGCCACTTGTCGTGAGTCTTTCCGGATGTTTCGTGCCGGAAGGATTCCGAACATTCTTTGCAGGACAAGCGCAGGAATGAAAAAAAGTTGTAGTGCTGACAAGCTTTCCAATGACAATTTCTGGTTTGAGCAATCAGCCCGCAGATGCGGGATGGTCATCCTGCTGCCTGATCGACTGCTGGATTTTTTTCGACAGATCCTGCAGGTTGAATGGTTTCTGGATGAATCCTCTGCATCCCTTGTTCAGAATGTCTGAAGCTTGACCGTTGATGCTGTATCCGCTGGAGAGGATGACCTGCACCCCGGGATCTATCTGCTTCAGCCTGTCAAAAGTTTCCGAGCCGCTCATTCCCGGCATGATCATGTCGAGAATAACGAGCAGAATGCGGTCTCTGTTCTCAGCGTATAGGGCTATAGCTTCCTCGCCGCTTCCGGCAATCAGGGGGTCATAGCCGAGTATCGAGAGCATTTCGCGTCCGACCTCGCTGACAATGCCCTGATCATCAACCAGCAGAATTGTTCCCACCCCGGCGACAAGACCTTTTGAGACGGGCTCAGCCCTTGCGGGCGTCTTTCTTGATGCGGGCAGGTAGAAGGTAAATGTTGTTCCCTTCCCGAGCTCGCTGTAGACATTGATGGTTCCGCCGTGGTTTCTGATAATTCCATATGCTGAAGCGAGTCCGAGCCCCGTCCCGACCCCCGTCCCCTTTGTCGTAAAAAAAGGCTCAAAGACCCGGCTCTGTGTTTCTTCATCCATCCCCGTTCCCGTATCGCTGACAGACACCTTCACATAGGCTCCCTGCTCTATTCCGTGATGGCGGCAGTACCGATCGTCAAGGACGACATTCTCAGTCGAAAGGAACAGTGAACCCCCGTGCGGCATTGCCTGCCAGGCATTAACGTACAAGTTCATCAAAACCTGTTCAATCTGGACGCTGTCGACTTCCGCAGAGTGAAGACCCGCCCCAAGCCGACGGGTGACGGAGATTTCCTTTTTTGTGCGGCTGAACATCTCCGAAGATGCACTGACCAATTCGTTCAGATCGGTCGGCTTCACTTCGTATTTGCCGCCGCGCGCGAAGCCGAGCAGCCGCTTGGTGAGTTCTGTCGCACTCGCGATCTGCGTTTCAATATTTTTCAGTCTGCGATAGTGAGGATGATTATTCTGAGTCTCATGGAGAAGCAGTGATGTGTATCCCAGAATGTTCGTCAGCAGATTATTGAAGTCGTGCGCGATACCTCCCGCGAGAGTCCCGATAGCCTCCATTTTCTGTGCGCGGAGAAGCTGAGTCTGCAGCTTTTTTTGTTCGGTAACGTCAACGGCAACCCCGATAACACCTTTCCGCAGCCCCGCAGAATCGGAATAGGGAGCATAGATCGTATCAAAGATGATTTCGTTAATATGATTTATTGAGCGGACGATTTCCCCGTTTAATGCCACCCTGATGCTGGAAGCGATTGACGGATTGTCCCTGTATATTTCAAGTGCCGACATTCCGACGACCTGCCCGGGTGCGAGCCCGATTCGGGAGAGAGCCTGGCCTTCGGACAGAAGAAAGATTCCGTCGTCGTCGAGCATGAAAAATACGGCAGGAGCGTTCTCAACCAGAAAGCGGAACTTGCGCTCACTCTCCTGCAGAGCCGCTTCTGACAATTTGCGTTCGGTAATGTCGACGTGAGTGCCGCTCATGCGCACGGCTCTGCCTCCGGCATCGGTCTGCACAACTTTTCCGCGGCTGAGGATCCATTTCCAGCCGCCATCTTTTGTCTTCATGCGGAACTCTGCTTGAAATTTGGGGATGCGGGCTTCCATGCAGTCGATGTTCTTCCGCAGAGCTTCCTCACGGTCATCCGGATGTATGCGCTCAAGCCATGACGATCCCGTCATCGGGAACTCGTCCGTTTTATACCCGAGCATCCGGTAATACGCCGGGCTGAAGTATGTGCGGTCGGTGACAGGATTCCAGTCCCACAAGCCGTCGCTGGTGGCGTCCATTACGAGGCGCAGACGCTCCTCATTTCTTGCAAGCTCGCTCTGCAGATGGTTTCTGTCGCTGATGAGCGAATGTTCTTTCACAAGCTGCGACTGAAGCTGACGGAACAGGATCGCGTTTCTCAGACACAGCGCAAGATGGCCGCTCAGAGTCTCGAGAAAGTCGTGTTGTTGCCCGAAGTCTCGCGACGACCGTGACGCCAGAACAAGCACTCCTAATATTTCCGCACGGTCCCGCAAAGGAAGAGTCGCAGCAGAGCGCATGCCCATGTTTCTGCATTCATGCCAGGTGCAGCGCGGATCGTTCAGAATGTCAATCGAATAGATCTCCTCGCCTGCTGAGACTGCCAGTCCGCAGAGACATTCGCCAATTCTGTGGCGCGGAATATCGGCATTCCCCTGTTCTCTTCCGGCATGAACAGTTCCGACGGGAACGAGGTCGCTGCCTTCTGCGAGGAAGACCATTGAAAGATCAGGATTGATAAGATGCAGAACCTCTGCAAGAGCGGCATTGACTATTTCGTGCGGGTCAAGACTATCGGATGTGGCATGGACAATCTTGTTCAGAGCGGTAAGTTCATCGATTTTTCGCTGCAGATCAACGTCGTCATCTACGGTTGCGTTACGGCGAGGATTCATGTCGCTCATGCGATACTCCTTAAAAGGTTCGGCATGGCTGAGAACTCAGATGAGCACACGCTGTCACTCATGCCCATATAGTATCATATTGCTGTCATAAGGATAGTCAAAGCCGGCCCGGCAGAGAACAAGCAGGAATGCCGGCAGCGCGCTCCCTATCGTTCGATTGCGCCTCCGCAGCTTGACCCCTGCCCCGCCGTGCAGCCGAAACAGTGGTCGCCGACCGCGATTGCACGGTTCTTCAGGCAGTCATAATCAAACTCGGCAATGTGGCGCGGGCAGTCGCCTTCAAGGGGCAGGCAGAGCACCTGGTTGAAATCGCAGTCATAGAGCGTGCCGTCCCATTTTACGCTTATAAGACGGCGGCACATGACGCCTTCCAGCGTATCGGGATTGAATGCGGCAGCCAGTTTCTGAACATAGCTCGCATAGTTGTTTGAGCTGCGCAGGAAATCTCCGAATCTGCCGATGGGCATATTGGCAAGCGTCAACAAGCGATCGAACGTAATATCGTACCTTTCCCGCAGCATGCGCTTGTACTCTGCTTCAAGGGAACATTGAGCAGGTGGGAGATACGCTCCTCTGGGGTTGTAAACAAGATGCAGCGGTCTATCAGAGCCGCCGCTTCCATAGCCGAGATCATTCAGGCGGCGAAGTGCTTCGATGCTTTTTGCAAAGGCGCCGTCGCCGCGAACGCGGTCAACGTCGGGACCGAGACAGGCAGGGAGCGAAGCGATGATTTCAAGCTGTTCTTGTCTGTAAAAACCCGGCAGCCATTCCATCCCCGTCTCAAATAAAATGGTCAGGTTGCAGCGGACCATGACATGCTTGCCGAGAGATCGCGCAGAAACGATAAGATGCCGGAACCCAGGGTTAAGTTCCGGCGCTCCCCCGGTAATGTCAAGAGTTGTTATCGGACTTGCAGCGAGGGCGGAAAGAACATGGTCAACAGTCTCGCTGCTCATCATTTCGGTCCGGTCCGGTCCGGCGCTGACATGGCAATGCTTGCACGCCATATTGCAGCGATAGCCGACATTGACTTGCAGGATATCAAGCCCTGTCGAGACGATCTCCGCGCCGGTTGCCGCAAATGAAGGAGCTGATCGCATCAGAGGGATATTTTGTCCGCTGCGTTCTTTGCCTGCAGCGCATGGATAAGCGTTGCTCCGCCCCTGATGGCAGAGGCGACATGGACCGCTTCGGTCATGTGCTCCATGCCCATGCCTTCCTCAAGGCACGACTTCGTATATGCATCAATGCAATATGGGCATTGTACGCTGTGCGCGACTGCCAGACCGATGAGTACTTTTTCCCGCTTTGTCAGCAGGCCCGGCTCAAGCGCAGCCTGATACCACGCCATGAATTTTTTAAAGAGTTCGGGGCCGTTCTCTCCCACCTCGGCAAATCGAGCCAGATCCTCTGATTTATAGTAATCGCTCATCGTTCCTCCATTGCGGGTTTCCTGTGTTCAATATGTTCATTATAGCATCCATCAGGAGTTCCGCAATCGGCCTGGCCGTGGTAAAATAATCAGCAAGGCAGCTAAGCAGATCGAACTCCAAAACCATGCTATCCGAATATGACCAACTGGCTCTGCTCCGCTCAGGTGCTTTCTGGGCGGGACTGCTTTTTTTTCTTATGCTCGAGCTTGTGCGGGCCTACCGGCATCCGACCGTATCGAAGGCGGCGAGGTGGCAGACAAATCTGACCCTGATTCTTGTAAACGGTGTTCTCACAGGCCTCATGTTCGCCTCTGCAACGGCTGCCATCTCCTATGAGGGATCGCTTCACGACAGCGGTCTGCTGAACACACTTCAGCTTCCTCTCTGGCTTCGCGTCGCAATAACGGTTGTAGTGATGGACTTTGTGATTTATTTCTGGCACTACGTCAATCATATCAACCCGTTTCTCTGGCGCTTCCACCGGGTGCATCACAGCGACATGAATATGGATGTTTCCACGGCAAGCCGCTTCCATATCGGAGAGTTGACCGGTGGAGCTCTTATCAAGCTAAGCATGATCAAGCTGCTTGGAATCGATCTGGTAAGCCTTGCTGTTTTTGAAATTCTGCTGGTCGCCTCTGCACAATTCCACCACAGCAGTTTCCGCATTTCGCCGGCATTTGAAAAGGTATTCATTGCCGTCGGTGTTCCGCCTTCAATGCACCGCATTCATCATTCGGTGGTTATCACAGAGCGGAATTCCAACTACGGAACCATTTTATCGTGCTGGGATCGGCTGTTCGGAACGTTTCGATTCGACGTTCCTCAGGAGCGCATAGTCACCGGCATGGGGGCTTACCGGAAGCCGGAAGCGCTCTCCTTCTTCCAGCTGATCCTGATGCCGTTCAGGAAAGCGGTGCGATGACCGGGGCGCTTCAGAATGAGAACCGGAACATGCTCGGCGTGTTTCTGAAGTATCCCGCTCCCGGGCAGGTAAAGACCCGCCTTGCAGCGTCAATCGGTTCTGAAAAAGCAGCGGAATTTTACCGGGAGCTGACCGAGCTCGTGCTCGAACGGACAATCTCTCCGGAGCAGTATCGGAGGATATTGTTCATTAGTCCGGAAGAACGGATTCTCGATTTTGTCCGGTGGCTGCCGGACGAGACGTTCCTGCCGCAGCGTGGTGATACCCTCGGCGAGCGGATGGCAGCGGCCGTTAAAATGCTGCTGGCTAGGGGGCCCCGTGCAGTGCTGATCGGCACGGATATTCCCGATCTGCACGCGCCGCTTGTGGCAGAGGCATTTGCGGCTCTGGAAGATCATGATCTTGTCATCGGCCCCGCCCGGGACGGCGGGTATTACCTGATCGGCATGAAGCACGACTATCAGCTGCTTTTTGAAGGCATTGCCTGGAGTACGCCAACAGTGTTGACGGAAACAGTGAGAAAAGCCGGAATGCTCGGACTGTCATGCCGGTTGTTGCCTGAGCTCAGCGACATTGATACAGTCGAAGATTACACGCAGTGGCAAGGCAGAATTCAGCACTCAGAAATCAGAAGGCAGGAGTCAGAATAAAAGCAGCAGCAAAGAAATTGCTGTCGGAGTTGCTCTCTATAATGTTTCCTTTTGAGCTCTGCCTTTATTATCCGCAGGCCCGTCCACGCAGGTTGAAGAAAAATTTGAGAGCGCTTTTCACCCGATCGGAAAAAATCTTTTCCGCAAAGACATTCCCTGCTATTTTGCGGTTGATCTCCGCAAGTGTCGGATAGGGATGCACCGCCCCCGCCAATGATGACAGTTTCCCTCCGCCGTTCATGATCCCGATCCATGGAGCGAGAAGCTCTCCGGCGTGAGGACCGGCTATCTGAATGCCGAGCGGCTTTCCGTTTTTGGCAAGCAGCAGTTTGACCGCGCCGACGGTTGCGCCTTCCGCAAGGGCTCGATCGTTTGCAGAAAAAGATTCCTGCCATGCCGTATAGTCAGTACCGGCTTCCCGAGCGCGATGCTCGTTCATTCCTATACTCGCCAGTTCCGGGTCAGTATAGGTGCACCACGGCATGAGCTGATAATTGACTTTGCGCGGGAGCTTCAGTATGGCGTTGGTTACTGCAAGGCCTCCCTCGTATCCTGCTGCATGCGTAAACTGATATGCGCCGGTGACATCGCCTGCTCCGTAAATATGGGCATGACGTGTTCTGAGGCGGGTGTCCAGCACAAGGCCGCCGTCTTTGATCTCAATTCCGATCCGTTCCAATCCCATGCCGTCGAGATTCGGCCTTCTGCCGAGAGCAACAAGCAGGGCATCGCCGACAACCCGCTCTGTCGAATCGCCCTTCCGGATGGTGACAACTGTCTGTCCGTTCTCTTTCCCGACTTTGAGCGCCCGGGCATGCAGGTGAAGCATGACGCCATCGGCTGCAAGGGAGTCCATGACGACGTCTGCCATATCCTTGTCTTCCCGGGTGAGAATCTGGCCGCCGCGCTGAATAACGCTAACCGTGCTGCCCAGACGCGCAAAGGCCTGAGCCATTTCGATACCGACCGGCCCGCCGCCCAGGATGATGAGTGAAGCGGGGAGCGAGTCGAGATAAAAAAGCTCCCTGTTCGTGAGATAGGGAACGTCGGAAAGACCTGCAATCGCCGGGATTGCGGGAGACGAGCCGGTCGCAATAACCCAGCTCCGGGCGGTGAAGGAGGCACTTCCGAGTCGAACCGTATGTTCATCGACAAACTCCGGGGAACCGAACTCTACGCGCACCCCGAGTGAGCAGAATCGCTCGGGGGAATCATGGCGCTGGATAGTGCTGACGACCGATAAAATACGCTCCCTAACGCTGCGGAAATCAACCGGCGGCAGTTCGATTCGCGGCAGTCCATAGGCTTCAGCATTCCGCAACAAGTGGCGTGCCCTTGCGATATGAATCAGGGCCTTGCTTGGAACGCAGCCGTAGTGCAAGCAGTCTCCGCCCATCTTCTCGCGTTCAATCAACAGGGTTTTTGCTCCGAACTTTGCCGCGCCTGAAGCGGCGGTGAGTCCTGCCGACCCGGCTCCGAGAATGCCGATATCGAAATCAAACGCTGCCACTGCTGCCTCCTTGCCCCCTCGTATTCTGCCGAAAGGTGAGCATTTTTCTGATAATGATCGGGAATATGCTTAATAGTACAAATGAAAGTATGAGCGTTGGCGATGCAATGTCCCTGAGCGATTCAATCATGGCGATTTCGCGTCCGGCATTTACGTATACCATTGTGCCAGGCAGCATGCCGATCTGTGAAGCAAGATAAAATGTGCGCAGCGGCATCTTCGTGAGTCCCATGCCGAGGTTGATGGCAGAGAACGGGAAGAGGGGATTGAGGCGCATTGAAAGGAGATAGAACGCACCTTCGCGTCTGATTCCGTCATTCAGGGTCCCGAGCTTGTCTTCAAATTTTTTCTGCACCCAGTCACGCAGCAAGTAACGCGAAACAGTGCAGGCCAGAGTGGCGCCGATGGTGCTCGCAAAGGATACCACCACAGTTCCTGAGAGAAAGCCGAAGAGGGCGCCTCCGGCCAGCGTCATCGGAACAGCGCCGGGAATGGAGAGCGAGACGACGGCGATGTACATGCCCATGTAGACGGTAATCACAAAAAACGGCGCCTCCGCATACAGAGCGGCAAATCGGGACTGCGAGGCTTTTACATATTCAAGGGTAAGGTAGTGTTCGAGATTGTATGCTTTTACGACCACTACGGCTGCTGCAAGCAGGATGAGAAGAAAAATCTTCTGCATATGAGATCGATTCATGCGCAGCTCCTTTTTTCTCCGGACGATCCTCCCGGAGCGATAGCGTTTGTTAAGCATACCTGCCGTCGCTGCCCCGGATCAATCGCATCAGGCATCCGGAATCGATGATTATTTGTCGTAGTAGGCGCTATTGTGTCGGAAACAGCGCGGGAGGACGGAATGAGCGGAGAGAAAGAACTTTGTATTATCTGCGCGTGGCGCGCGACCTGCCAGAAGCAGTTTTCTTTGAAGGCGGGACAACGCTGCCCTGAGTTTTCCCGAGATTTTCTGGTTAAAGATAGAGCGATATGGCGGAAGATGCGAAGAAGGATGATCAGGCAAAAGAACAGCGCTAACCCATGCGGTCTTCCACCGCGGAGAGTACTTTTCCGAACACACCCTCCGGGTCAAACAATCCTGTTATGTCGATCCATGTTATGTCAGACTCCTGCCGGAACCAGGTGAACTGGCGTTTTGCGTAATTACGGGAGCGCTGCTTTATGAAAGAAACCGATTCTTCAAGCCTGCACGTGCCGTCAAAAAAGCTGACAAGTTCCTTGTAGCCGATTGCCTGCATGGAAGAAAGCGCGGAAGAGCGATGAGCAATGATCAGCATCGATGCCTCGCCAAGCGCCTCGGCGAAGCGGGCTTGGTCCTCACCCTTGGTCATGATACTTGTATTTCTGGACCTCCCTGATCTTGAGAATTGGACGGTTAAGCTCAAAAAATACCGAGCGGGTTACCACGCCGTTTCTGTTCTTCAGTATGACCATCTCCAGCTCGACGACGCTTTCAACAACTCGCTCCTCCCTCATCGCAGCGCTTTCGGTTGCCTCATTCCAAATGCCGATAACCAGGTTCGCATCATTCTCTATGTCGCCAGCCTCACGGAGGTTGTCGAGCCTGACATTGTCTTTGTCGTCCTTGCTTCTGCCGAGCTGTGCGCCCAGGACTATGGCGATAATCAGTCTTTTGGCAAGTTCCAGCAGGCGCGACGGATTCAGGATGTCCTTGTTTTCAGCGCAAGCATGATTTTTACGACAGACCGCCAGTCGACGGATCCCCGCACGCTCTTCTTTTGCAGCGCATTAAAAAAATTAATAAAGAAAAAAATCTCTATTAAAATGAAGGAGTTATTAAGGCTGTATTTTATAACTTATTGAATTTAAACGATTATAATGCTATTGACTTGCTTTATTTCTGAGAATTACTCTATATATAGAGAAAAGTTTCTCGATTCGCTATCTCGAAATGGAACTTGGGGAGAAGGCACCATGGAGAACGCTGCTGACAGTAAAGGGTTGACGACAATCCCGGAACCAACGCTCCGGCGTCTGCCGATATATTATCAGTATCTGAGGAATCTCGAAAGCGCCGGCAAAAAAGTCATTTCCTGTACGACCATAGGAAATGATTTGAGTCTGGACCCCACGCAGGTGCGGAAGGACCTTGCGCACACCGGCGTTGAAGGGAAGCCCAAGGTCGGGTATATGGTTTCCGATCTTGTCCGAAAGATAGAAGAATTCCTCGGCTGGAACAAGATCAACGCCGCATTTCTTGCCGGAGCGGGCAACCTCGGCTCGGCGCTTCTCGGCTATCCCCAGTTCAGGGAGCATGGCCTGTCCATTGTGGCTGCGTTTGACCGTGACCCGGCCAAGGTCGGATCCCTCATTCACGGCAAGCGTGTGCTTCCGCTGGAAACACTGCCGGGGCTTGCCCGGCGAATGGGCATCCGGCTCGGCATTATAACCGTTCCTCCCGCAGCGGCACAGGAAGTTGCCGATTTCATGGTGCAGGGCGGTATTCAGGCAATCTGGAATTTTGCGCCCGTTATGCTCAAAGTTCCTTCCTCTATTGTTGTACGCAACGAGGAGCTTTATTACTCTCTGGCAGCGCTTTCCCATACGCTCGCCAAAAAACTGAATGTTGAGATAAAGAAAGGAGAAGAGGGTTATGCAAGCAGCAACTGAAACGCACGCTACACCTGCTGAAAAGTTTGCAAACGTATGCTCGATTCTGGAAAAGCACGGCCGCCATCCGGCCCGGCTTATCCCGATTCTTCAGGCTGTGCAGGAGGAGTACGGATATCTTCCTGAGGAGGTGCTGGCGTACGTTGGTGTGGCGCTGGATGTTCCGGCAGCGCGGGTGTACGGCGTTGCAACATTTTACGCCCATTTTGCGCTGGAGCCCCGGGGCAAATATATTGTTCGGCTGTGCAACGGAACGGCATGCCATGTTAAAAAATCGATTCCTATTCTGGATGCGCTCTACCGCGCGCTCGGCGTTACCGAAAAGAAGCCGAAGCATGAGCTGATTACGATAGAAATTGTCGCCTGTCTCGGCGCCTGCGGCCTTGCGCCGGTTCTGGTTATTAACGAAGACGTCTACGGCCAGATGACGCCGGCTCGTGCAGCGAAACTGATTGACGAAATTCTTGAGAAGGAGGCTGCCCTGGTATGAGCAAGGCCACCGCAGCAACAAAAAAAGGCGACGGAGCCGCCCCGGCAGTTGCGGGCAAGCGGCGCGTCATAATCTGTGCCGGCACGGGGTGCGTTTCCACCGGCGCCCTGAAAGTATATGATGCCTTCATGCGCGAATTGAAGAAAAGGGCTCTCAACTTTGATGTCATTCTCAAGCCGGAAAGCGAGAATCTGCATCTTTCCAAGAGCGGCTGCCAGGGCTTCTGCCAGATGGGGCCTTTGGTAACAATCGTTCCCGACGACATTTTCTACACGAAAGTTAGTGCTGATGATGTGGAAGAGATTGTGGAGAAGACCCTGCTGAAGGGCGAGGTCGTTGAGTGGCTCCTCTATAATGACCCCGGTACAAAGCAGTTCTGCAGGGGAACCCAGGATATCCCGTTTTACCAGCGCCAGATGCGCTATGTCCTAAAGGAATGCGGCCTGATTGACCCGGAAGACCTGAATGAATATATCTCTCACAAGGGCTATGAAGCCGCTAAAAAAGCGTTTCTCTCGATGACCCCTGAAGCCGTCTGCAACGAAATCACGGCGTCCGGCCTTCGCGGTCGCGGCGGCGGCGGTTTCCCGACCGGACGCAAGTGGGACGCTGCCCGCATTCAGCCGGCCGCGAAAAAATATGTCATCTGCAACGGCGACGAAGGCGACCCGGGCGCATTCATGGACAGAAGCGTTATGGAAGGCAACCCGCATTCCGTAATCGAAGGAGTCATGATCGCAGCCCGCGCAATCGGCGCTGACGAAGCATATATGTACGTCCGCGCTGAGTACCCGCTGGCGGTAAAGCGCATGTACAAGGCGGTTGCGGACGCGGAAGCGGCAGGAATCCTCGGTCACAACGCCTTTGAGAGCGGCATGAAAATGAAGTGCATTGTCATGGAAGGCGCCGGAGCATTCGTCTGCGGCGAAGAGACGGCGCTCATCGCCTCTATCGAAGGCATGCGCGGGATGCCGGTGCCGAAGCCCCCGTTTCCGGCGCAGAGCGGATTGTGGGGCAAGCCGACGGTTATCAACAACGTAGAGACTCTTGCGCAGGTGCCCCGCATTCTCCTTGATGGCGCGGAGGAATACCGGAAAATCGGCACAGCGACATCGCCGGGAACAAAGACGTTTGCGCTGACCGGTCATGTGGTGAACACCGGCCTCATCGAGGTGCCGTTCGGCACGACGCTGGGAGAGATCGTCCTGAACATCGGCGGCGGCGTTACCGATGATCAGGGCAAAAAGACGAAGGACATCTTCAAGGCTGTCCAGATAGGCGGCCCGTCGGGCGGCTGTCTTACCCCCGAGATGCTTGATCTGCCGCTCGATTTCGATTCGCTTCGCACTGTCGGCGCGATGGTCGGCTCAGGCGGGCTTGTCGTCATGAATCAGAAAACCTGCATGGTGAGTGTCGCGCGCTTCTTCATGGAGTTCACCCAGCGCGAGTCCTGCGGCAAGTGCGTTCTCTGCCGCGAAGGAACCAGGCAGCTTCTGTCGCTGCTGGATGACGTCATTGAGGGACGCGCCACGCCGGCAACCCTTTCGCTGATGGAGCAGCTCGGCAGAGCCGTGCAGAAGGGTTCTCTCTGCGGACTCGGCAAGACGGCGCCGAACCCGGTTCTCTCGACGCTCAAATATTTCCGGCATGAGTATGAGTCTCATGTGAATGATAAACACTGTTTGACCGGCCGGTGCAAGGTGCTGGCAAAACCGCTGATTAATGCGGTGAAGTGCAAGGGCTGTGCGATGTGCGTTACCGTCTGTCCGGTCGGCGCCATTACGGGCGCCAAGAAACTGCCGCACAAGCTGAATCAGGAAGCCTGCATCAAGTGCGGAGCATGCACGGCTAAGTGCAAGTTCAATGCGATTGAGGGGATTTAAACAATGACCAAGAAACCTGTTGAGAACACTGTTTCCATAAACGGCCGCCCGGTTGCGATTGAGGGCGAGCGCAATCTGCTCGAGATTATCCGCAAGGCGGGAATTGACCTGCCGACGTTCTGCTATCATTCCGACCTGAGCGTATACGGCGCCTGCCGGCTCTGTCTGGTTGAGATTGAAGGGCGCGGCATTGTCGGTTCCTGCTCCACTCCTCCTGAGCCGGGAATGAAAATTAAGACGCACACTGAGGAAATCCGTGAAATCCGCAAGATTTCGGTCGAACTACTTCTGGCCAACCACGACAATAACTGTCCGACCTGCTACAAGAGCAACAACTGCCAGCTCCAGAGAATCGCGCGGCAGCTCGGTGTCGAAAGCATCAGGTTCGGGCAGGTGCTCGACCGGAAGCCGGTTGACACTTCATCCCCCTCGGTTACCCGCGACCCGAACAAATGTGTGCTCTGCGGAGATTGCGTTCGCGTCTGCTCGGAAATCCAGGAGGTCGGAGCGATCGACTTCGCGCATCGCGGACATCAGGCCTCTGTGTTGCCGGCATTCGGCAAGGATCTGGGGGAGGTCGAATGCGTCAACTGCGGACAGTGTACGGTCGTCTGCCCGACCGGAGCGCTTACCCCGCGGTCGGAAATGGAAGAGGTCTGGAAAGATCTCATGAACCCGGATCTGTGCGTGGTAGTCTGTGTAGCCCCTGCGGTTCGTGTCGGCCTCGGCGAGTCGTTCGAAATGGACCCCGGAACCATCACGACCGGGCAGATGGCCGCATCGCTCAAGATGCTCGGGTTCGATCAGGTCTATGACACTTCATTTGCCGCCGACCTGACGATTTTTGAAGAGGGAAGTGAATTCCTGCAGCGCAAGGCGAAAGGGGAGAAGCTTCCGCAGTTCACCTCATGCTGTCCCGGATGGGTCAAGTTTACTGAGCAGTATTATCCGGAGCTGCTTGAGAAACTGTCGACCTGCAAATCCCCCCAGCAGATGTTCGGGGCCCTGCTGAAGGACAGGCTTCCGGAGATGCTCGGCATTGCAAAAGAGAAAATCCGCATTGTCTCGGTCATGCCCTGCACGGCGAAGAAGTATGAAGCGAAGCGGCCCGAGTTCATTCACGACGGAATCGCCGATGTCGATCACGTCATTACAACGCAGGAGCTTGCGCGTATGATCAAGGCGGCCGGCATTCTCTTCAGCGATCTCACCCCCGAGTCGTTCGACATGCCGTTTGGTTTTGCGACCGGCGCGGGCGTACTTTTCGGCAACTCCGGCGGCGTTACCGAAGCGGTGCTCCGTTTTGCTGCGGAAAAGGTGACCGGAAAGCAGCTTCAGTCGTTTGAATTCAAGCAGGTACGGGGCGAGTCCGGCCTGCGGGAGGCCGCGATAACCATTGATGGAGTCCAGCTGAAGCTGGCAGTTGTTTCAGGACTGAAAAACGCCAAAACTGTAGCCGAACAGGTACGCAAGGGCACCTGCGAGTACGATATCGTCGAGGTCATGGCCTGCCCGCAGGGATGCATCGGCGGGGCCGGACAGCCGGTAAGCCGCAATCCGCACGCAAAGAAAATGCGTACAAAGGGCATTTACGATGCCGATAAGATGATGCCGCTCCACAAGTCGCAGGAAAATATTTTTGTTGCGGACTGTTATGCAAAGTTCCTTGGCGATGTCGGGGGAGACAAGGCGCATCATCTTCTGCATACGCACTACCAGAGCCGGCGGAGGCTGCCCGATGAGGGCATAGCGTTTTTCAGCGGCAACGGGGGGCAGCGCCTGAAAGTCGATGTCTGCCTCGGCACGAACTGCTTTATCAAGGGTGCGCAGGATGTTCTGAACGGTCTTCTCGGTCATGCCGAGGAACACAAGTATGAAAACATGGTCGACATCCGGGCATCGTTCTGCTTTGAGCAGTGCGAGGAAGGCCCGACGGTTAAGATCGGCGCGGTGACGCTGAATCATGCCACGGTCGACACAGCAGTGCAGGCGCTGAGCCGAGAGCTTGAGCATCAGCTTTCCGGTGAATCAGCGGCAAAAGACGAATGCACGAGCTGCTCAGGCTGCAAGTAGAAGACGGGCAGTTGTGCGCTCCGGTTCTTTTCGCTGCTGAACCGCCTGCGTGACGCACGGCATGGCGCTCCGTTCACATACGCAACCACGGGGGCGGGCTTTCGCCCGCCCCGAAAGGAATGAAGCATGACGACGCACCTGGAAGACAGAAAAACACAGGAAGCAACAGCATCGTGGCTTGACGAAGCGAATATTCGCGCATGTCTTGCGGCGGCAGAGCCTTGCGCGGAGCAGGCCGCCGGGATTCTGCAAAAGGCGGAAGGCATGCAGGGGCTGACGGCTGATGATGTCTCGGTTCTGATGAATCTGGAAGATCCCGGGTTGCTGCAAGCGCTCTTCAGGACAGCTGAGAAGGTTAAGGAGCAGATCTACGGTCCGCGCATCGTTCTGTTTGCGCCGCTCTACGTTTCCAATCGCTGTGTGAATGAATGCGCGTATTGCGCGTTCCGGGCCGGCAACCCTATTGAGAGACATTCCCTCACACGCGCGCAGGTTGTCCGTGAGGCCGAGGAGCTTGTCAGGCAGGGCCACAAGCGCGTGCTGCTGGTTGCCGGCGAGGACCCATCTGCCGAAGGATTTCAGCATGTGCTCGACTCTATTGCCGCTGTTTATGCCGCACGGGTGTGCAACGGCGAAATTCGCCGCGTCAATGTAAACATCGCGCCGCTGACGGTTGAGCAGTTCCGCCGCCTGAAGCAGGCCGGCATAGGGACGTACCAGCTCTTCCAGGAGACGTACCATCGGGAAACCTATGAAAAGTATCATACCGCCGGGCCGAAAAAAGATTTCCTCTGGCGCGTGACGGCATGTGACCGAGCCATGGAGGCGGGTATCGACGACGTCGGCATCGGGGTGCTGTTCGGTCTGTACGACTGGAAATTCGAGGTGCTTGCGCTGCTTCAGCATATCCGTCATCTGGAGGAGCGCTTCGGCGTCGGACCTCACACCATCAGCGTTCCCCGGCTTGAACCGGCCGACGGCTCCGAGTTTGCGGCAGTGCCGCCGCACGCTGTGCCGGATGCCGATTTCAGGAAAATGGTTGCGATACTGCGCCTTGCGGTCCCATACACAGGAATCATCATGTCAACCCGTGAAAATGCCGAAATGCGGCGTGAGACGCTCCGGCTCGGGGTCTCTCAGATATCGGCCGGAAGCCGCACTGATGTCGGAGGCTATGCCGAAGGGTGCGATGAGGCACCCGGACAGTTCGAGCTCGGCGACCACCGTTCACTGGAAGAAGTAGCGCGGGATTTGGCGGCCATGGGCTATGTGCCCTCATTCTGCACCGCCTGCTATCGGATGGGCCGAACGGGCATGGACTTCATGGATCTTGCGAAGCCCGGCGACATAAAAACTCACTGCGATCCGAACGCCTTGTCCACATTTATGGAGTATTTGCTCGATTATGCGGCTCCTGACACACGCGCCGCCGGAATGTTGCTGATCAGGCAGCGTCTTTCAGCAATGGATCCGCAGACGCGGGCATTTACCGAGGGGCAGATTGCCGAAGTCGAGCACGGCAAGCGCGATGTGTTCGTATAGAGAAGAAGGCGCAAGCGCAGAAACCCGGAAGGACAGGTGATAGCAAGCATTCACACTCTCCGTTTTCCGGACACTGCAAAGGAGCATCACAATGGCAGGCGACGCACTGAGAACGGAACATGACCTATTAGGATATAAAGAGCTTCCGGCCCACCTCCTTTATGGGATCCATACCCTGCGGGCCCTGGATAACTTCCCCTTATCCGGGCGCCCGCTTCCGGAAGGAATGGTCCGGGCTTTCGGCATGGTGAAGTGGGCTTGTGCCGCAACGAATCTGGATCTGGGCGTCTGGAAAGAAAATTCCGGCAAGGCTGCGGCGGTTCTTGATGCCTGCCGAGAGATGGCGGAAGGCAAGCTCACGAAGTACGTGGTGGTCGATGCGCTTCAGGGCGGGGCCGGCACCAGCACGAACATGAATGTCAATGAAGTGATCGCGAACCGGGCGCTTGAACTGCTCAGCCTGCCGCCCGGCCGCTATGACGTTGTGTCTCCGACAGACGATATCAATCTCCACCAGTCTACCAATGACACGTATCCGACCGCGCTCAGGCTGGCCGCCATCTGGGCTCTCCGCCGCCTTGAAGACGAGGTGGTAAGGCTGCAGGAAGCATTTCAGGACGCTGAAAAGCGATTTGCCCATGTTGTGAAGATTGGCCGCACCGAGATGCAGGACGCAGTGCTGATCACGCTCGGCCGGGAAATGGGGGCATATGCGGAGGCATTCAGCCGCGACCGCTGGCGGCTCTTCAAGTGCGAAGAGCGTCTCCGCGTGGTGAATCTGGGAGGCACGGCAATCGGCACCGGTCTGACCGCGCCGCGCCGGTATGTTTTCCGCGTGACTGACAAGCTCAGAGATATTACCGGCATCGGCTTTGCCCGCGCAGAAAACCTTGTCGAAGCGACACAGAATGCTGATGTTTTTGCGGAAGTCATGGGAATGGTGAAGGCGCTGGCGGTTTCCCTGCACAAAGTATGCGGCGATCTTCGCCTTCTTTCATCAGGCCCCGACGCCGGTCTCGGTGAGATTCGCCTGCCTGCGCGCCAGGCGGGATCTTCCGTCATGCCGGCAAAGGTGAACCCGGTCATCCCCGAAGCGGTCAGCCAGTCGGCAATGCTGGTGTTCGGCTATGACGCAAGCCTCACGTTTGCCTGCTCATCCGGCAGCCTTGAGCTGAACCCGTTCATGCCGCTCATAGCGCATTGCCTGCTCGACAGCCTGTCGCTCATGGAGCGGAGCTGCCGCATCTTGCGCGAATTGTGCATTGACGGCATCGAGGCCGACGAAGAGCACTGCAGAAAACAGCTTGAGCGCTCGACAGCCGTCGCAACCGCGCTGATTCCGCACGTCGGCTATGAGAAGGTGTGTGATGTGCTGCGACAAGCGGAAACTGAGGGGAAATCCATACGGCAGACAGTCGTGGAACGGGGCCTGCTGACCGAAGCAGCATTTGACCGCGCGATAAGTCCTGAGGCAGTATGCAAATTGGGGCACGACAAAAGGTGGCTGGAAAAATGAAGTGCTACGGATTCTTGATGCGCTGTTTTGGTGTTGCGGTCCTTTGGCCGTTATGCGCGGATAGGGAGGAATAATGCAGCCGACGTCAAAAGGAATGCGGACTCAGATCGGGCTTTTCGGCCGCCGTAATGTCGGCAAGTCGAGCCTGCTGAATGCTTTGACGCGGCAGGAGGTCTCGATAGTATCCGACGTTGCCGGAACGACGACCGACCCGGTTGAAAAACCGATGGAGCTTTTGCCGCTCGGACCGGTTCTTTTTATCGACACCGCGGGAGTTGACGATATCGGTGCGCTTGGCGCGCTGCGCATTGCAAAGACGCGGCAGGTATTTGACCGCGCCGACCTTGCCGTGCTGGTGACGGAAGCCGGAACCTGGGGCGACTTCGAAGAAATGCTTGTGAATGAGTTGTCGCATAGAGGAACCCCTGTCGTTACTGTTGTGAACAAGGCGGATCTGTTCGACGGAGATGACCCGCGCCTGGCACTCCCCGAAAAGCTGAGGAGTCACGCCGTTGTTGTGTCGGCAGCAACGCGGTCAGGTCTTGATGCGCTTCGGGAATCGCTGCTGGCGAGCGTTCCCCCGGAGTGCCTGCGGCCGCCTATGATTGCCGGGGATCTCGTCGGTCCGGGTGATCTTGCGCTCCTTGTCGTTCCGATCGACAAGGAGGCGCCGAAGGGCCGCCTTATTCTTCCGCAGGTGCAGACGATTCGCGATCTGCTCGACAGCGATGCCTGTTGCATGGTGGTGAAGGAGCGGGAACTGCGCGCCGCGCTGGATCGGCTGAAGACACCGCCGAAGCTTGTGATCACCGACTCGCAGGCATTCCTGAAGGTTGCGGCGGATGTGCCCGGGGAGATTCCGCTGACGAGCTTCTCGATCCTTTTTTCGCGCTACAAGGGGGATCTCATCAGGCAGGTCGAAGGCGCCACCGCGATCGATTCGCTCAAGCCCGGAGACAAGGTGCTTATTGCGGAGGCATGTTCGCATCATCCTATCGGAGAAGATATCGGACGGGTCAAAATACCGCGCTGGCTGACGCAGTATGTCGGCGGCTCGCTTGAGTTCGTGCATTATCAGGGACATGACTTCCCGGATGATCTGCCGTCGTATAAGCTTGTGATTCACTGCGGAGCCTGCACCATGAACCGCCGTGAAATGCAGACCCGCATTCGCAGATGCGCGGAGGCAGGGGTGCCGGTTACGAACTATGGGCTGGTTATTGCTTACAGCCTCGGCATTTTTGAACGCGCGCTCGGGCCGTTCCCTGCGGCGCTGGAAGCATATAGGGGCAAACAGTGAGAAGCAGTAGGGATCTGTTCAGCTTGATGAGCCGTGAAGAAGTGCGAAAATGGCTGCATGAGAACGATCCGCTGCGGCTTGCCGAGTTGTATTCTCAGGCTGACACCGTGCGGAAAAACTACGTCGGAGACGAAATACACCTGCGCGGCCTCGTTGAAATATCGAACCATTGCCTCCAGAATTGCGCGTATTGCGGGCTGAGGCGGGACAATGTCGTTGTTGAACGGTATCGCATGAGCGACAGCGAGATCCTGGAGTGCGCTTACGCCGCGGTGAGCCGCGGCTACGGGACGATTGTGCTACAGTCCGGGGAGGACTATGGCCTGGAACCTGACCGGATCTCATGTCTGGTCAGCCGGATAAAGGAAGAAACCCCCCTGGCGGTGACGCTGAGCCTTGGGGAGCGCTTTCCCGAGGAGCTTGCTTCCTGGCGCGAAGCAGGTGCAGACCGCTATCTCCTGAAGTTTGAGACGTCTGACGATGAGCTGTATGAGAGGATTCACCCGGCACTGCCGAACAGGGTATACTCAAGGAAGGGGCTGCTCCGCGTCATCAAGGACCTCGGATACGAGGTCGGCAGCGGAATCATGATCGGCCTGCCGGGTCAGAGCTATGACGCGCTGATAAATGATTTGTTTCTGTTTTGCGAGATGGGGCTGGACATGATTGGAGCAGGCCCTTTTCTGCCGCATCCGGAAACCCCGCTCGGACAGGACGCGACGTATGCACGTCTGCCGGAGGGAGAGCAGGTCCCGGGTACTGAGGAGATGGCATATAAAGTTATAGCCCTGACGCGCATACTCTGCCCGGACGCAAACATACCGGGCACGACCGCTCTCGCATCGCTCAATCGTGAAGAGGGTCGCAAGCTGGCCCTGCAGCGCGGAGCAAATGTAGTCATGCCGAATCTGACGCCGGGAACCTACCGGCGCTGTTATGAGATTTATCCTGAGAAGCTCTGCTTTCATGAAGATGCTGAATGGGAACATGCACAACTTATGCAGATGCTTGCCGATCTTGGACGTCCCCCGGGGAAGGGATCCGGAGGACGTCGCGGAGGATCCTGCACGTGTGCGGCCAAGGAGATGCTTTTATGAGCGAAGATGCCGACAAAAAAGTGAAAAAAGTTGCGATATCTATGTGTATGGGGAGTTCTTGCTACCCGCGCGGCAACGATCAGAACATGGGGCTTATACGGCACTATCTCAAGGTGCATAACCTAGAGGCCTGCATTGAGCTGAAGGGCCATCGCTGCCAGGACAACTGCCATCTCGGGCCGAATATTATTTTTAACGACAAGCCGTATCATCAGGTGAATCCGGGCATGTTTCCCGCAACGCTTCGGGAGCTTCTTCCGTACCTTGAACAAGCGTGCCGCGAGTCCTCATCGGGCAAGGACGATGCAGATCCTGCATCATGAGCACAGACATGGATAAACCGGCAGTCAGAACGGAGCCTTTCATGGACAAAAGTTATCCTATTTATACAAAAAAGACCGAATGCCAGGACTGTTACAAGTGCGTCCGGGAGTGTCCTGTCAAGGCCATCAAGATAGAAGACGCATATGCATCCATCATCGACGATCTGTGCATTCTCTGCGGGCACTGTGTGGACATCTGTCCGAGCGGCGCGAAGCAGGTTCGCGATGATGTCCCTGCGGCAAAGCGGCTGCTGGCAGAGCGGGAGAAGGTCATTATTTCTCTCGCCCCTTCGTTTGTCAGTGAGTTTCCGGAGCTGCGTCCGGGGCAACTCATAGCAGCCCTCAGGAAGCTCGGATTCTCCGGAGTTTCAGAGACAGCTATGGGCGCCGAACAGGTGAGTGCGCATGTTGGCGGCCTGCTGGAACGTTCAAGCGGCGAGGTGTTCATTTCATCAGCCTGTCCGACAGCGGTCGAATACCTTCGCAAGTTTGAGCCCCGCTATGCACCCTATCTGACGGACTTCCTGTCGCCCCTTCTCGCGCATGCCCTGCTGTTGCGCAAGGAGTTCGGGCCTGAAATCGGCGTCGTCTTTGTCGGGCCCTGTGTTGCAAAAAAGCTCGAGTCCGATACCCATCCTGAACTGGTTGAGGTGGCGCTGACATTTGAGGATCTTCGCCGATGGCTTGAAGAAGCGCAGATTGATGTGGAGGCTATCCGTGAAAAGGGCGATGATTTATTCATCCCCCGGAGATCGCGGGAAGGAGCGCTCTATCCGATCGAGGGTGGAATGATTGCGAGCATTCAGGGGCAGAAGCAGGGCAGGCTGCCGACGCACTTTATCCAGTTTTCAGGCATCCGGCGGTTCAGCAAGGCCCTGAGCGGCATTGAAGACCTGCGGCCGAAGGAAAATCTTTTTCTGGAGCTCCTGGCATGCTTCGGAGGATGCGTCAACGGCCCGAAGAGCCAGAGCCGCGTGTCAACCGTTTGCAAGCATTACAAGATTGCTCATTACGCTGAAGCCGCGGCTGAAGTGTCCGAATCGGAGCTTGATATCACTGAGGTCTATGTCCCCGATCCTGTTGTCCATGAGGACATTTCCGACGACCGCATCAGAGATGCTTTGCGTCAGATCGGGAAGTTGTCGGAAACGGACGAGTTGAATTGCGGCGGCTGCGGGTATGACACATGCCGCGACTTTGCCCGGGCATTTATCGAGGGGAAAGCGGAGCTGTCGATGTGCGTATCATACATGCGTGTGCTTGCGCAGAAGAAGGCGCATATCCTGATCCAGAAGATGCCCTCCGCGGTCGTTATCGTTGATCAGAATATTAAGGTGCTTGAGTGCAATCCGGTTTTTGCGAGGCTGTTCGGTTCCGGCGGCGCTTCCGATCAGAGCCCGAGTCCGCTGCATCTGGAGGGAGAGATGCTCGAGTCGATCATGCCGTTTCACAGGCTCTTCCAGAGCGTTATCAGGAGCGGTGAAGACCTTATCGAAAAAGATCTGCGCTTCAAGGGGCGCATCTTGCATGCCATGGTTTTTACCATCGAAAAGCATGCTCTGGTCGGCGCTTTGTTTGAGGACATTACGAATCCTGCCATGCAGCGGGAGCAGGTCATCAAGCGTGCCCGGCATGTCATCCAGCAGAATCTGACGACGGTGCAGAAGATTGCCTATCTTATCGGGGAAAACGCTGCCGAGTCGGAGATTATTCTCAACTCCATTGTAGAATCGTTTACTCCTGTTGATGACGAGAGTCTCAGTTGATCAGCATTCAGCAGAAAAATGTCATAGAGGTCGATCATTATCAGACGGCCAAGCGGAAGCAGTTTGTGTCCGGAGATGTTTTCTTGTCGCAGCGGCTCAAGGATGAAGACCGGGTTATCTCGGTGCTTGCCGACGGGCTCGGCAGCGGGGTGAAGGCGAGCGTTCTGGCAACGCTTACTGCAACGATGGCGCTTAAATATACTGCAAGCTCCAAGGATGTTCGTACCTCTGCTGAAATCATCATGAACACGCTGCCGATTTGCAGCGTGAGGAAGATAAGCTATTCGACGTTCACCGTCGTCGATATCGACTCTGCGGGGCGGACGCGCATCATAGAGCACGGCAATCCCCCGTTCATTTTTTTGCGGGACGGCGCCGAGGTGACGGTCGAAAAGCAGGAAGTGCTGCTCAAGAAGTGGAACGACCGCATCATTCTTTTTTCGGAATTCGATGTGCGGCTCGGCGACAGAATAGTCTTTTTTTCAGACGGAGTTTCTCAGGCGGGGATGGGCAGCCCGGCAACGCCGCTCGGCTGGGGTGACGGAGTCAAGTCCTTCATCGAACGAAGTCTGGGCATCGAAAAGAACATCTCCGCGCACATGCTGGCGCGGCGCATCGTGCGGCGTGCGGTCCAGATGGACGGTCGCGGGGCGCTTGACGATGTCACCTGCAGTGTCATCTATTTCCGCAAGCCGCGGCAGATGCTGCTGGTTACGGGCCCGCCGTTTGCGCGGGATCGTGATGCCGACCTGGCGCGCCTGATCGATACCTTCCCCGGGAAGCGGGTTATCAGCGGGGGGACGACCGCAAATATCGTAGCCCGCCATCTGGACCGTGAAATTGAGACGAACATCGATTTCTGCGCTCCCGGCGTTCCCCCGGGAGCGACCATGGATGGGGCGGATCTCATCACGGAAGGCACATTGACGTTGAACCGGGTGGCGGGAATGCTGGAGTCCGGCGCTCTCCCGGAAGACGACCCGAAGGATCCGGCATCGGCTCTTTTTTCGATGATGCTGGACAGCGATATCGTTTATTTTATTGTCGGTACGCGCATCAACGAGGCGCATCAGGATCCGAATATTCCGGTAGAGCTTGATCTGCGGAGAAACATCATCCGCCGCATTGTTGAGCAGTTGGAGAAACAGCACTGTAAAGAAACCCATGTCAAGTTTATATAATACATGCGATTGCGTGCATTGTCTGTATCTGCTAAACTCTGTCAGTAGTGCTGCTTTCTTTCCTTGTTCTGCTCAAAGCGCTTGGGGTGCTTTGGTTGCAGACTGGTTCGAGCACTTTGCGCAGGGGATACAATGGCATTTCACAAAAGAAAAATAGCACTCAGTTTGTCCAAGCCCGCGATCCGAAAAAAGATCATTGACTGCCTGTTCGATTCCGCTTATGACGTTACAGAGTACGACAAAGACGAAAGCTCGCAGCCAGACCTTTTTATTCTTGACGCCTCCTCAGCGGGCCGCGTCAGCCGGCAGGTGCTCGCCCTGAAAAAGGCATCGGGCGTTTTTTTACCCGTGATCGTCGCGCTGGACGCGGATGAGCCCATCGATCCCTGGCTTGCGGATGGATTTGACGACTGCCTGCAGGAGCCGTTTTCCAAAGCGCAGCTCGAAGTTCGGGCGTCTGTTCTTTTGCGTCTGCGCGCGTGGTCAGAGAAGCTGATCCGCAGAAACGAAACCAAGTATGAAGCTATCTTTGAGGCTACCGGCGCGGCCACCCTGCTGGTTGATGAGGATTGCACGATCGTAATGGCGAACAGAACATGCCTGCCGGTTACCGGATACCATCCTGAAGAACTCATCGGCACAAAGTGGATCAACTATGTTGCGCCTGAGAGCCTTGATGACATGATGAAACACCACAGGGCGCGGCGCGGAGTCGAAGCGATAGCGCCGGATCGCTATGAAGCAAAGCTGGTCAACAAGTCAGGCGAGGCGCGTGACACTATTCTCGAGGTGCGGATGGTGTCAGGCACTGCGCAAAGCGTTGTTTCCCTTCTGGACGTTACCGAACGCCGGCGGGCGGAGGCTGTCGTCCTAAAAGCTGAGCAGCGCTACCGCGTGCTCTTCGAGCGGGCGCCGGTGATGGCTGTCATCACACGCAATGAGGGAGGGGTGCCGCTCATTACCGAGTGCAATGAAATGTTTTTGGACACTTTGGGCTACATGCGGTCGGAGGTGGTTGGCCGGCATTTGGCGGATCTGTATACGCACGAGTCGCGCCGTGCACTGCTGTCAGGCGGCTATCATCGGGCGATGGACGGCAGCTTCGTGGCAGAAGAGCGGCAACTGGTTGCCCGCGATGGGCGTGTCGTAGATGCCCTGGTGCGCGCAGTGCCGGAAACAGACTATCAGGGCAGGATTTCCGGCACGCTGGCTATGTTTGTCGACCTGACGGATTTGCGTGCCAGCGAAGCCCGGTACAAGGCGCTCTTTGATAACGAGCACACGGTTATGCTCGTCATCGATCCCGAAAGCGCCGCCATCGTGGACGCAAACCAGGCGGCAACGCTCTTTTACGGATGGAGCCATGAAGAGCTGATGCGCAAGATGCTTTTTGACATCAACACCCTTCCGCCGCCCAAAGTTTTTGACCGACTAGAGCAGGCGTGCAGCATGAAGCGCCATGAGTTCGAGTTTCAGCACCGGCTGGCGGACGGCAGCGTGCGGGACGTGAATGTTTTCAATGGCCCCATTTGGATTGGGTCAAAAAAATTCGTGTTGTCTGTAATCCATGACATCTCCTGGCGCAAGCATGCGGAAGCTCAAAACAGACTCCTGTTGCAGGCAATAGCGCAGGCGGGGGAGGCCGTTATGGTCGCAGACAGGGACGGCATAATCCTCTATGTGAACCCGGCTTTCGAGAAGGTCACGGGCTATGCGAACAATGAAGCGGTTGGCCAGAACCCGCGTTTTCTCAAAAGCGGAAATCGTGACGATGCGTTTTACCGCGAGATGTGGGCAACCATATCAAGCGGCAAGACCTGGCGGGGCAGGTTTGAAAATAAGCGCAAAAACGGCGTGCTTTATACTGAAGATGCGACAATCTCACCCATCTGCGATGACCGCGGAGACGTTGTCAGTTATGTGGCAGTCAAGCGCGACATCACAGATATGCTCAGCCTTCAGAATGAGAAGGATCGGCTGGAAGGGCAGCTGCGGCATGCGCAAAAGATGGAAGCTGTCGGCAGGCTTGCCGGGGGGATTGCCCATGATTTCAACAATATGCTGCACGTCATTCTCGGATACGGAGAGATTATTCTCCAAAAGCTGCATCAAGAAGACCCCTTGCGGGAAGACATCGAGGAAATCGTCAAGGCTGGACAACGCTCAGCCGCGCTTACCCGTCAGCTCCTGGCATTCAGCCGGAAGCAGCCACTCCAGCCAGAAGTGCTGGATGCCAACGTCCTGCTGAGGAATCTTGAAATGATGCTGCGCCGGCTTATCGGTGAGGACATTGATCTGCAGCTGGTGTCCTCGGCGGAGCCTGCTTATATAAACGCAGACCCGAGGCAGATTGAGCAGGTCATACTAGACCTGGCGGTCAACTCTCGTGATGCCATGCCTCACGGCGGAACGCTGACCATTGAAACCGCACTTGTGGAGCTTGACGATCAGTATGCTCAAGCCAATGTGGAATTTGTGCCGGACTGGTATGTAATAATTTCGGTGACCGACACTGGCTGCGGTATGGACAAGGAGACGATCGCCAAGATATTCGAGCCGTTTTTTACGACCAAGGAGAAAGGAAAAGGAACCGGCCTCGGGCTTTCCACGGCATTCGGCATTGTGAAGCAGTCCGGGGGGAACATATTGGTTTACTCGGAGCCCGGAAAAGGAACCACGTTCAAAATATACATTCCCGGCTCGCGCACCGCGCCGGAACTGAAAACGGAGCGGGGCGATGAGCATTCGCGCCCAGGCGTCAGCCTGCAGATTCTTCTGGTTGAGGACGAAGACTTGTTGCGGGGCTTGTTCGCCGCTATACTTACGAACTTGGGGCATCATGTGGCGGCGGCGGCAGAAGGCGGCGAAGCGCTGCTTCTGGTGAAAGAGAAAGGATTGAAGCCCGACCTCGTCATCACGGACGTCGTCATGCCCGGCATGAGCGGTTCAGCTCTGGCAGAGCGTCTTCAAAGATGCATCCCAAGCATTAAGATGTTGTTCATGTCCGGCTATCCGGAAAACAACATCACATGCCGAGAAGCACTCGCTTCCAGATCGCACATTCACTTTATTCAGAAACCGTTCGCAATCAAAGATCTTGCCGCAAAAATCGAGCAGGTGATGTGTGCGACTGAAAAAAACTCTTCGTAAGCGGAGAAGTTGCCCGGTGGCGAAAAAATAAATCTGGAAGGAATCTGTGCAAAGTGCGGCGGGAAGATCGTGAGGTGCGTTGAGACTGAGAACTGACCCCTTGGGTTATACTAGTGCATGTCAATCACAGCAACGAATGATCAACATGCTTCTCCACTTCTCGACGTTCAGGATCTCTCCGTCCGCTTCTCCACCTCCGAGGCGAAGTTTGAAGTCGTTTCGCATGTCTCGTTTTCAATCAAAAAGGGCGAGGTGTTCGGACTGGTCGGCGAGAGCGGTTGCGGAAAAAGCATAACCGCGCTGTCGATTCTCGGCATCCAGCCGCAGCAGGCGGTTCGCGAAGGCAGCATTGTCTTCAATGGCCAAGACCTGCTGAAACTGTCTGAAGATGAGATGCGCTCGGTGTGCGGCAAGAACATCGGCATGGTGTTTCAGGAGCCGATGACCTCGCTCAATCCGGTGCTGACGGTGGGCTACCAGGTTGCCGAGGCGCTGCTCGCTCATTTCAGTATTCCAAAGAAAGAGGCGCTCGCCAGGGCGGTCGAGCTTCTGCGTTCAGTGAAAATGCCTTCGCCGGAATTGCGCGTCAGGGACTATCCGCACCAGATGTCGGGCGGCATGCGCCAGCGGGTCATGATTGCGATGGCTATTGCCTGCAACCCTGCACTGCTCATCGCGGACGAGCCTACGACTGCGCTCGACGTGACGATTCAGCACCAGATCCTGAAGCTGATGCAGGAGATGCGCCAGGATCGCGGCATGGCGCTGCTGCTCATTACGCACGACCTGAGCATTGTCTCGGAACACGCCGACCGCGTTGCCATTATGTACGCAGGACGTATCATGGAACATGCTCCTGTTCGGGGTCTCTTCGCGGAACCGCTCCATCCGTATACCATCGGTCTGCTGCAATCGCTGCCGCGCTCGCGGGGCGCTGCGCTGAAGCCGATTCCGGGCTTTGTGCCGCCATCCGACAACCTGCCGCCCGGATGCACGTTTTCAGACCGGTGCTTTGCCTGTATCGATGCATGCGGGGCTGCCGAGCCGGCACTGCGCGAAATCAGGCCGGACCATTTCGTCCGCTGCATCAGGGCGGGCGGTATTGCCGGGGAGATGTGATGGATATGTCTTTTCTTGACGTGCAGAATCTGAAAAAGCACTATCAGGCCAGAAGCGGACTGGGAGAGACGAAGCGATTTGTCAAAGCGGTAGACGGAGTCAGCTTCTCCGTAAAGCGCGACAAGGTATTTGCGCTCGTCGGCGAAAGCGGATGCGGTAAATCCACTGTGGCGCGGCTGATTCTGAAGCTTATAGATCCTACGGGCGGCAGGGTTCTTTTCAAGGAACAAGACATAACCGCACTCAAGGGAGACAGTCTCAGGGCGTTTCGCCGGTCGGTTCAGATTGTGTTTCAGGATCCTTTTGCATCGCTCAATCCGCGCATGCGCGTAATCGACACGCTCGGCGAGCCGTTTATTATTCACAAACTTGTTCCGAGGAAGCAGATCAGAGAGCATGTCGTTGTGCTGCTCGAAAAGGTGGGTCTTGGTCCCGAGGCGCTCATGAAGTATCCGCACGAGTTCAGCGGCGGGCAGCGCCAGAGGATCTGCATTGCACGGGCACTGACCGTATCGCCTGAGCTGATTGTGGCTGATGAGCCGCTCTCCGCGCTCGATGTTTCGATACAGGCGCAGATTCTGAACCTGTTTCAACAGATCCGGCGCGACTCCGGTATTGCACTTGTGTTCATCAGCCATGATCTGAATGTCGTGCGGTACCTGAGCGATGAGGTCGGCGTGATGTATCTCGGCGGCATTGTCGAACTGGCTGGCACCGAAGAGCTTTTCAGTGCGCCGAAGCATCCGTATACTGAGTTGCTGCTGAGTTCAGTCCCAAAGATAACAACGGACCGAACAGCCGACCAATCACCGCGCATATTCCTGACCGGCGTGCAAGCGGACATTCCGAGTCCGATTGATGTGCCGCCCGGCTGTCCGTTTCATCCGAGGTGTCAAAAGCGCTTTGAACTGTGTGATAAAGACGTGCCTGCCCTGAAGGAATCGGGCGGCAGGCAGGTCGCGTGCCATCTGTATAAGTAAGAAGCAGGAAGGGAACTGCTATGTGTCACTCTTCAAAAAGATTTACCGCGCGGATCAGGTTGTTGGTGTTCAGCCTGTTGTTGTTTCTTGCCGCGTCAGACTTAGCCTATGCTGCCGGCGTACCGGATGCCGACAGCATGATGATGGTTGCCGTTGTTGCCGGTCTGGTTCTATTGATTTTTGTGATTAACGCAATATTTGGCGCATGGGTCTACAAGGATGCAAAGCACCGCGGCATGAAAAATCCGACGGGATGGACAGTCGTTGTCCTGATAACCGGGGTGCCGGGACTGATCGGCTATATGATTACACGTCCGAAGGGAAATCCGGAAGTATCCCGGCAATAGCCCGGCAGAATAGTGTCGTATGTCAAACTATTGTGAAAGGCACCGCGGGTCCGCTGCCGCAATGTCTCCCGCAGCCAGCAGACTTACCGCAGGACACCCTCCGCGGCATCTGGAGAGGAATTCACAGGAGCTTTTTCTGCACGGATTCCCCCGGAACGTTCGAAAGAAATCGAGCTTCGGACTATTCAGCATTGACGAAAGCGAAGCGCTCAGGATATTGCCAAGCCGGAATTCAGGGTTTCTGAAGAGCAGATAGCACGGATACACCGAGCCGTCCGGCATGACCGACAGCTTGGTGGTGCCCGCGGGGCAGCGGACACCGGCGAGTTCAGGATACAGGCCGACATCCGGAAGAAAACCGGAACAGACCACTTCGCGCACGTTCGGGTGGCGTTGCTTTAATGCCGCGAGTCGCCGGCGGTATTCGGGGTAGGAAATTGTATAAGACAGGTCATCTTTTCTCACGGAGTCCGTGAAGATGAGATAGAACTCTGTGTGCAGCAGCTCCAAATACTGTTCAGGCAAATCCGGCATCGTGCGCGTGCAGACGGCTTTCAGTATGGGGCGGTACTCATTGATGAATGCAGCCAGGCCGTCGGCCACAAAATGTTCATTCAGCGAGATGCCTATGCGAAGCCGTTCGCGGGGGAACCTGCCTGCCAGGCTCTTCAGCAGGGGGAGATTGCTGCCGTTGGTGCTTATATTGACCTTTATATCCTGAGAGACAGCCCTGGCAATACGCTCGGAAAGATGTGAGAGCAGTGTCGGCTCACCGCCGAGAATGTCGAGTTCCGGGATTCCGCAGTCCGACATAGCATCGAGTAATCGAGTGAACCTCTCCGCATCACAATCTTCGGTGGCTGCCAGACCGCGATTAAAGCAGAACCCGCACTTCTGATTGCAGCGAAAGGTCGGGAAGAACTGCAGGTAGCGCAGTCTATGAGGCGGCACTCAGTCTATTTTCTTCCCTGAATTACATCCTCCGCCCAACTCAGCGCGGCGGAGACGGTCGGAAATCCGATGGTGCTCGCACACAGAATGAGCGCGTGATAAACTTCTTCGGGTGTTGCGCCGGCTTCGACCGCTCGCCGAGTATGGGAGTGAACCGACCCTTGAGAACGGATGGCGGCAGCGGCGGCAAGCTGAATAAGCTGCGCTGTTTTTTCATCGAGCGGACCGGAAGCTTTTGCTGCCTTGCCGAGGCTCTCGGCCGCCTTGAAGTAAGTCTTGAAGCGTTTTCTAATGGTTTCATACTGCTTCGGGTATCCGGGCATTGTTTTCTCCTCCTAAATAATAGTGATCAGATTTTTCCCTGCTTCGGCTGCATCATGCAGCGCCGTTGGATGCTCGAGTATTGCGCCTTTTGCATCTACCCCGAGAAACGATATCGTTTTGTGCTCCGGGACGCTGACCGTGCGGAAGAACGCCTTTGCGCACGCCTCGGCGCACTGGACGCCGATATCCTTCTTCATGCCGCCGACCAGCATAAGCAATCCTTTCCGTCCGTGCGGACCGGGCGCGATCGGGCGTTTCATCAGATACTTTTCGCACCAGAACGCCTGGCATCGGTCGATCATGATCTTTGCCTGCGCGCTCAACGAAAAGAAAAAAATCGGCGACGCCAGGATAATGCGATCCGCCCGCCGGATCGCATTATAAATATCGGTCACGTCGTCATCGATAATGCATTTGCCGCTTGTGTCGCACCCGCCGCAGTCCTGACACGGCTTGAGCCGCATATGATTCAGCCGAAACAGCGTTAATTCATGCCCGGCCTCAGCAACCGGCTTCAGCGCCGCTTCGAGCAGCACTTCCGTATTGCCGCTCGGGCGCGGGCTGGCATTGAAGGCGGCAATCCTCACTTCCTGCCCTTTTTGAGCATTGTCTTGTAATCGAGCGTGTCCTTCATGGCCGTGGTATTCAGCAGCAGCTCCCACCAGCCGTTCTTGAATGCTGCATAGTCAGGAGCCCCGCTCATAGCCGACGCATAGCGGATCGAGTTGCCGTAAAAGAGCCAGTGGCGAAGCCAAAGCTGCTCTATCGTTTCGTCAAACGGGTTCTTCTTGTCCTCTACGCCGCGTTTCCATGCTTCGACAAGAATCTGCGTAGCGGTCAGAGTCATTGCATTTGTTTCCTGAATCGTGTTGTCGAGCTTTGCAAAATGACCCATGGTCCACGCGGTCGTATGGCAGGACGTGCAGACCCCTTTCATTTTTGCAAAGCGCTTATCCTGCTCGGCCTTGTCGATAAGATACGATGAGGCCGGGATGTTCGTAAATGTCGTCGGCAACGGCAGTCCGTCGGCATTCCTGATGATTGTGGTATTGCCCGATTTTGGCTGCGGATGCGCATAGGGCAGGCCAAAGATGCGAACCCAGAGGCGGTCGCTGAAATTATGGGTGCGCTCGGCAATGACTTCGCCCGACGGGGAGGTCACAAGGCTGTTGTGGCAGGTTGCACAGGTCGGCGCAGAGAAGTCTTTTCCAACGACCCACGGAACACTTGAGAAGTTCCACGTATGCTTTTTGGATTCGTAAATGTTGCCGTGCTTGCTTTCCTTGTAAACGTTGTATGCCGGCACGTCGGGTTCAAGGTGGCACTGACCGCACGTGTGAGGCTTTCTGGCGATTTCAATCGAAAAACTGTGGCGCGGATGACAGGCTGAGCAGGCGCCGATTGAGCCGTCAGGGTTCATGCGGCCGACTCCCTGATTGGGCCAGTTGGTCAATTTTGGCACTTCAAGTTCGCCCATTGCAGTGTTTACCTTCCGCAATCCCTTAGCCTCCACAAGCGTGCCGTGACAGCCGAGACAGGTCTCATGCAGGGTTTTGTCGGAGGGCGCCTGCGATGATATTTTTCCCTTCTCGAACTTCTTGATGCCGGTAATCGTGCTGACGAGCGTATGGTAGACCGGGTTGTCCATCAGGTTCTTGATAGCATGGGCTTTCTTTGTGTCGCCGTATTGCGTTGCTTCAACCGGGTGGCAGGTGCTGCAGTCGTTAGGGCTGACCACGACCTGAATCCTGAAACCGTTATGGTCAAAAGCATCTTTATGCCTGGCGAGATTCAGGCTGTGGCATTCATAGCAACCAACCACAACACCGCCGAGTTGCGGCGGAACGGATTGAGCCGATACCCGCCTCTGCAATGCCGGTTTCCTGAGTGCGTCGGCGGGGAGTGTCACCGCATGGCGGCTCTTGCGCCAGTCGGCGACAATTCCGGGAGTGAACTGCTCGTGACAGCCGATGCACGACTCGGTTTCAGGGCTGATTTTGGCGAGCGCTTGTGATGGTTTCTGGTCTGCTGAACCGGCAAAACCGGCCAGCGCCAAGACAGCAGCGATGCTGCAGACAGCAAGAAATGCACGGAGCTTCATGTTTTTCCCTCCATCACGAAAAGTGGTGCCGGCATGCGGCGAAGGATACGACAAAGCGCATTGCGCTCATTACGCTAAGCTTAGCAGAATCGGCGGGCCAGTTCAAACGAAAAGCGGCCCGGAAACATATTCCGGGCCGGTGATGATGAGGCATTACTTTGAAGAGAAGACGGACTTCAGGAATCGCCGCAGCTCATACCATGATTTCTGGTCGGCGCTTTTGTTATAGGCAATATCCATATTGAACTCCTTCGCATATCTGTCCGCTTCAGGGTTGGTGAAGCTGTGTTTTGTGCGGGGGTAGTTGATGAAGGTGAAGTCAGCTCCGGCGTCTGTCATCTCCTGCTTGAATGCTTCGATCTGTTCGGGCTTAATCATCACATCGTCCGCACCGTTAAAAACGATTATGCGGGCTTTGACAGCACCTTTCTCCGCAGGTTTGGCAGGTGCGAGACTGCCGTGGAAGCTTGCGACTCCCCTCAGATCAGCTCCCTGCCGCGCCATATTCAGCACGACGCCGCCGCCGAAACAATACCCGATGGCGGCAATCCGTCCGGCATCGACCTGCGGCTGCTGCCTTACGAAATCAAGGGCCGCGAGGAAGCGGGCACTGGCGACGTCGAAGTTCTTTGTTGCCTCGGCGGCAAATTTCTTGGCATCGTCGGGATGCGCGGCCTGTTTTCCTTCGCCGAACATATCGACCGCTAGCGCTACATAGCCCAGCTTTGCGAGCTGCTTTGCCCGGGTTCTGGCGTACTCATTGTGTCCCCACCATTCGTGTACGACCAGAACAGCGGGCAGTTTCGTCTGTTTTCTGATTTCCGGATACGCCAGAAAGCCTTTCATTTTCAAATCGCCGTCGGCATATTCAACCTCATGCGCGGCAACTTTTACGGCGGCGGCATCGGCTGAAGTCAAGCCGGTTGAGAATGCGAGAACCAGGGCAATAAGGCAAAAAAGCTTTTTCACGAAGGCCTCCGGTGAGAGAAAGAATTAAAAAGGGTTTATACAATGTTAATACAATTCAGAGATGTCCGTGGAACTGATGAGGGGAAGGGCGCTCCGCGATGCGGAACGCCCTCATGAACTAATCGATTTTCTTGAATGCCTGCTTCTTCGCGCCGCAAATCGGGCACTCATCCGGCGCCTCGTTTTCGACCGTGTTGCCGCAGACCTGACAGACATAATACTCGACAGCTTCGTTCTTGCCGAGATTCTCCAGGGCTTTCTTGTAGAGATCCGCGTGAATTTTTTCAACGGCATTTGCGTACATGAAGCTCCGGAGAGCGCCCTGATTCGCTTCAGCCTTTGCATGCTCAATCATCGCCGGGTACATTGACTCAAACTCGTGCGTCTCGCCGCCGATTGCTTCAGCAAGGTTCTCCTTCGTGGTTCTGATGCCGCCCATTTCGCGGAGATGCGCATGGGCATGCACGGTTTCTGCTTCTGCCGCGGCACGGAACAGCTTTGCTGCCTGAGGGAATCCGTCCTGCTCAGCCTTTTTCGCGAATGCGAGGTATTTCCGGTTTGCCTGCGACTCGCCGGCAAATGCTTCTGCCAAATCGTTCATTGTCTTGCTCATAAATATTCTCCTCAATTAAATTTAGCGTGGTGCTCTTTTACTTTGCGGGCGAACTCAGCGCCGAATTCAAAAATCTTCTTTTCGTCAGCCTCACTTGGCTTATAGTTCACTTCCACTCCCGGCTCGACCACGTCGAGGCCCATTTTTTTGAACATTTCATAGGCTTCCTTAACGGCCCCGCCGCCCCATCCGTAGCTGCCGAATGCGCCGGCCACACGGTTTTTCGGACGGAGCCCGCGCACATGCGTGAGGAAGTTGGCGACCGATGGAAACATAATGTTATTCAGGGTCGGCGTTCCGATGAGGCAGCCGCGCGCCTTCCAGAGTTCCTTGACGGCGATGCTCATGGGCGTGGCCCGAAGCTTGATAATCTTGCAGCCAACCCCCTCGCTCCTGACGCCTTCCAGAAGCGGGACCGTCATTTTTTCAGTGCTGTGCCACATCGTGTCATAAATGATCGCCACGCTGCAGTCAGCCTTCCCGCTTGCGAGGTCAAGGTACATCTGGAGCACCTTGCCGGGATTCTGGCGCCAGATGATGCCATGATCGGGAGCGATAATCTCAATTTGGAGGCCGAGCTTCTGGACATCGGCAATCTTGTTTTTGATAAGCTGACCGAACGGCATAAGGATATTTGCATAGTAATCGACCACTGCGTCATCAAGCTCAGCCATCGACTGGCAGGTGACATACTCATCATCGAAGCGCGCTGCGGAAGCAATATGCTGACCGAACGCGTCCTGGCTGATAAGCACCTTGTCTTCCTTAACATACGTCATCATCGAATCGGGCCAGTGCAGCATCGGTGTTTCAAGAAACAGGAGTGTCTTTTTGCCGGTACAGAGCGTGTCTCCGGTCTTTACCACCTTGAGATTCCATTTCGAAATATCGAAGAATCGCTCGATGCCTTTTTTGCCCTTTTCAGTGATATACACGGCAGCGTTCGGCGTCAACGCCATGATGTCGCCGATGCCGGTCATGTGGTCGTTTTCAATATGGTTGATAACGATGTTCTTAATCTTTCCCGGATCAACAAGGCTCTTGATGTTCCTGATCATCAATTCGGAAAAGTCGCATTTCACGGTATCGACGAGGGTAATGTCATCGTCCATTATGAGATAGTTGTTATACGAAGTGCCGCGCGGCGTTTCGTAGCCGTGAAAGTCGCGCACTTCCCAATCGACCGCGCCAACCCAGAAAATTCCGTTTTTTACTTCAACCGCCTTCATTGATCCTCCCTGTAATAGTTCAAAATAAGTTTCTCGATCGCAACAGAAAATGTGCGACGTTGCGTATATATTATTGTGCAATTCTGTGCAGGTCAAGTCGCCGAACAGGAAGCTTGAAGGTGCCGGAACGCGGCATTCCGGCCCCCTCTTCTTCTTTGATGTTCAGCCTATTTTCTCAAAAACGTCCTTCCCTGCCTTGCAGACCGGGCATTTCCAGTCAACCGGCAGGCTTTCAAAATCGGTTCCTTCGGCGTCTTCCTTGTAGAGCCACTTGCAGGCCGCACAGCGCCAGAGCGAGCCGTCGGCACGGGTTCCGTTTTGAGCAGTAATTTCCCATCCCTTGCCGGCGAGATCTTCAATGCGCGGAGGATACCAGCCCGAAAAAATTATTTTATCACGGGCATCCTCAAAGCTCACTTCTATTGTGTACTCACCCTTCTTCGCGGTATAGCCCCAGCTGAAATTCTCTTTAGTATCCGGCGTGTCGGCTTTGGCAGAGTAGATAAATACATTGCCGCTGCGCTTCACCTTTGCCCAGCTGAAACAGCACTTCAGCACCGATGTGCAGCCGCACTTGCCTCCTCTGAGTTCAAGACCGTCAACCAGAAAACCGCCGGGAGCTTTTTCGACAGATACTTCCATGAGAACCTCCTCAAACAGTGAATTCATTTATTAATCAACCGGCTGTCTGATACAGTCAGTCCGCCGGATAAAAGACTAAAACAGTCCATTTTTTGGCCTTCTTTGCCTTGGCAATGCTGAAGGTTCCGAATTTACCGTCTACAGGTTCGAACGTCTCCATCTCAAAATCAGATACTTTCTGGCCTACTTTCAGACCACTGCAGCAGTCACTCATTATTATGCCTCCATCTACTGGTTTTTCTGAGGAGCCAAGGGCTCCGAGTCTGTTTTTTTACACTCAGGACATACGCCGTAAAACTCTATATGGCTGCCCGTAATCTCAAAATCGCGCACAGCTTCGCGCGGCAATTCGATTTTGTAATCAATATGGATGTCGATAATCTTCCTGCATTTCGTACAGATAAGATGGTTATGCGGCTGCGGGTTCGGGTCAAACCTCTTCCGGTTCGGGTCTATTGAAAGCTCCGCAACCTCGCCACGCTGCCGGAGAGCCTCAAGCGTGTTGTATACCGTTGCAAACGACATAGTTGGAAACCGGGCAGAAACAGCACGGTAAACATCTTCGGCAGACGGATGTTCAAAATTGTTCTCGAGATACTCCAGTACCGCAAGCCTTTGAGGAGTAAGCTTCATGCCTGTGGATTGATATTGATTCATCTTTCATCCTATTTAGAATTAATCTTATTTGATAAATATTATCAGATTAGAAATCTTATTGTCAATAATTTTTTTCACTTTTTTTCAGGATGAAAACGGGAATCGGGCAGGTTCAATTTTTTCATTCTGTCTGTCTGCGCCTGCCGCTAAAGAGATCTTCCCGCAACAGAACCAATATTACATGGTAAACTAGCTTCATGCGCCAAAAACATGAATCAATTCTGATTCGCGGGGTGAACTGGATAGGGGACGCCGTCATGACACTTCCGGCCATTCGCGCAGTGCGCCGGGCATATCCCGAAGCGCGCATCAGTGTTCTGGCAAAACCGTCGGTCGCTCCTGTTTATGAACACCTTCGCGGGATAGACGAAGTTATTGTCCAGCATGATCATCATGAAGGCATCCTCGGCAGGTTCAAAATGGCAATGGAGTTGCGGCGGAAGAAATTTACCAAAGCGATTCTGCTCCAGAACGCCTTCGGCGCGGCGCTTACCGCGTTTCTTGCCCGCATTCCCGAGCGCATCGGCTACGATCGCGACGGCCGGGGCTTCCTGCTTACAAAGGCAATACCCTACAAGAATGAAGATCTTGTGATGCATCACATTAACTATTATCTGCATCTGCTGAAACAGGCAGGCATTGCGGCAGAATATGAAAGGCCTGCTCTCGTCATTACGCTGCAGGAGCGGCTTTGGGCGCGCAGGCGACTCGCCGATCTGCCGAAGCCGATTCTCGGCATCAATCCGGGCGCAACCTATGGGTCTGCCAAGCGCTGGCATCCGGACCGCTTTGCGGAGGTTGCCAACTGGTTTATACGAACAACGGGCGGCGGAGTCATTCTGTTCGGCAGCAAAAGGGAAGAAGACATTGCCCGTGAAATAGAGGAAGACATACCACATAATAACAAGCTCTGCGTTGCCGGACATACCACGCTTCGCGATTTGATGGCACTGATAGCGGAGTGTGATGTCTTTGTGACGAATGACTCCGGTCCGATGCATCTGGCAAACGCCATCGGAACACCGCTGGTTGCCATCTTCGGGTCGACGTCTCCGGCCCTGAGCGGTCCGCTGGGTGACGGAGTTCGCGTACTGAACGCCGGCGTGCCCTGCAGCCCCTGCTTTGAACGTACCTGTCCTCGAAAAGATCTGAAGTGCATGGCAACCATTACGGCCGATGAAGCATCCCATGAACTGGCTCAGATCGTCCCCCGGCAGCGTGCGGTGTTTTTCGACAGGGATGGAACCCTCTGCCGTGATGCCGACTACCTGAGCGACTGGAAGGATTTCGAGCTTTTCCCGGACATAGAACAGGTGCTGCGACTGAAGGAGAAGGGATATCTTCTCATCGGGGTTTCGAATCAGTCGGGAATCGGGCGCGGCCGGGTTATGGAATCATTTGCGAAAGAGGTCAATCAGGTGTTTATCGACAAGTACGGTTTCGACGATTTCTTTTATTGTCCGCACCGGCCTGACGAGCACTGCTCATGCCGCAAGCCGGAGCTGGCAATGATTCAGGAAGCCCGGCTCAAATACCGTATCGATCTGTCCAGGTCATATGTTGTCGGCGACAAGGATGCCGACATGCTGCTTGCCCGGATGGTCGGCGCCCGCGCCATTCTTGTGCAGACCGGTCAGCAGGCATCATCCGAACATGCGCACCGTATCGTGCAGTCTCTGTCAGACGCCGTGGCAGCAATTCTTGCTGATGAAAACAAAGATACTTAATCGCGAGCCGAAGAAGATTCTCATTGTCAAGCCGAGCTCTCTCGGCGACATAGTTCATAGTCTTGCGTTTCTCTCGGCTATCCATGATCAGTTTCCCCAGTCAACTATCGACTGGGTCGTCGCGCGCGGATTTGAGGGATTGCTCGAACACCATCCCATCCTGCGCCGGCTCTGGATCATCAGAAAGGATCAGTGGAAAGACGTCAGGAAACTGCCTGCAACAGCACGCGAGATGCGGGAGCTTTTTGTGTCTCTGCGCAATGAGCAGTACGATCTCGTTGTTGATCTGCAAGGGTTATTGAGAAGCGGACTCATAACGCACGCCACGAAAGCGCCGGTGCGCATCGGCTTCAAAGAGGCGCGCGAAGGAAGCCGCCTTTTTTATACGCACACCGTTGCGGGGGGGCGCGATACTCATGCGGTCGACCGTTGCCTGCAGATTGCCGCGGCGCTCGGATGTGAAATCGCCAATGTCACATTTCCCCTTCCCCTTGTGAAAGAATCAAGGGAAATAGCGGCACTGAAACAAGAACTCGGAAACTATGCCGCTGTCGTGCCGGGAGCGCGCAAGCCTGCGAACAGGTGGCCGGCGGAGCGCTACGGAGCGCTGTCATCGCTTCTGCCGTTCAGGACGGTTGTCCTCGGCAGCAAGGCTGATGCAGCCCTTGCAGAGTCGGTCGTCCGGGCATCGGGCGGCTCGGCGGTCTCTCTTGCCGGGGAAACAGATCTTACCGGGCTTGTGCAGATCATCCGCGGCGCGCAGCTCATGGTCTGCAATGACACCGGCCCAATGCATATTGCAGCAGCGCTTCATGTGCCGGTTGTCGCTCTTTTTGGTCCTGCGAATCCGAAGAGGACCGGACCATACGGGCAGCTCGACCGGGTCATCAATCCGAATCTTCCGTGCGCCCCCTGTTACAAAAAGGAGTGCAAAAGGCCGGTATGCATGGAAGCCATATCAGTTGAGGAAGTGGAAAAAGCAGCGAAAAACGTAATAATCGGCAAAAAAAATTCACCAGACGGAGGATTGTGATGAAGTATCAGATAGGACAAACAGGTCGCGTTGTTGTCGCGAAGTTCGAAGACGGTGACAACCTTCTTCAGGGGCTGATCGAGATTGCGAAAAAAGAGAACATAAGGGCGGGCGCTTTCCATATTATCGGAGCTCTCAAGGCAGGACGCTTTGTGGTCGGTCCGAAAACCGACGAAATGCCGCCGGTGCCGGAGTGGCGTGAACTGACGGAGAGCCACGAGACATACGGGTTCGGCACTATTTTCTGGTATGGCGAAGAGCCGCGAATACACTTTCACGGATCATACGGAAAGTTCGATTCCGTCAGGGTAGGCTGCCTTCGTGAGGCATCTGAAACCTTCATGCTGCTTGAAGTGATTGTTTATGAAATCACGGGGGTGACTGCCCGGCGTGAACTGGATGAAGTCACAAAAATGGTCTTGCTGAAGGTGTAGTTGCCGGAAAAAAGGGGAGGAGTCGCCTGCTCCGGCGCTCCTCTGTCGATGCAAGCTTGCGAAACTAAGGTTTCACATAGGCAAACCCGTTCTGTTGGGTCCTGATTATGAACGTAATGCCAGCCGGCACGACCTTCACAAAATACGGCAGCGATTCCGGCCGCATGCACACAGCCCCCTGGCTGCACATCATTTTAAGGGAGTTGCTGCAGGCGAGGAATTGAATTCCCTGTTCAGCAAGTTTGGTCATTTCAGCTACTTTTTCTCCGTCTGCATAGGCATTGACTCCCTGCCCGTTTGCAATCAGGACAACATCAACAGCGTCTATGCCAACATCCATAATCAGATTGGTGATATTTCCGAGCGCGGCACTCCATTTTTCGATCTCATTCACATGAAACAGCACTTTCAGTTTATCCATAAAAATTCCTCCAGAATACGATAATGAATAAATTATACCAAAGCGCCGCATGGAGCCTCAGCAGGTGGGTCTCGAATGCCGATAGTCTTGGTTTTTTCCAGAATGCTCTGGTAACATATCCGTCTACCGGCCGGAGGGGTGGCTGAGCGGTTGAAAGCGGCGGTCTTGAAAACCGTTGTAGGGGTGACTCTACCGTGGGTTCGAATCCCACCTCCTCCGCCATTATTCTTCTTCAAAATCAATCAGAAACAAGAAGGGCGGGATGCCTCTGGCATCCCGCCCTTCTAAAACCGGAAGCGCTAACGATTGTCTGTTGCTCTCTCAGAAACCGTTTTCAGTCAAACATGCTATGCCTGATTGATTGCGCTCAGCTTCCAGGGATTGTTGCCGACAGGACGCGTCACCGTCCAGAACTCCTCAAACTTTACCGGGTCGGTCTTGTTGCCGGCGACAACCGCTCCCGATGCCTCATCAACGGTATAGTCGAGCACATTGGCGGTAAAGAGCACGGTAATAAAGTCCGCGCCGCTTTCCTGCCACGCTTCGGTAATCTCGACGTTTCTGACCGCGATATTTTCTATGCGGTTAATCTGCCTTTTGCTTCTCATTTCATCAACATCAGTCTGCAGTGCGCGGCGCATTTCGTCCGTCAGCACACCGGAAGCAATGGAGAGGTCACGGTTGCCCCATGCCGACTGAATCTTGAAAAAGAGGTCGGTTGCCTGCTCCTTGAAGCGTCCTTCATCAAATGAGCCGTCCATCTGCCTGATATACTGCAGTCCCTGGTCAGTATCAGTCGGCTGGTTGGATGCCTGAGACTCCACTGCCCGCGGGATGTCGTAGGATACGGGAGCAGCCTGCTGAGCGCCCCCTGTTCCCGAACGCTGGTACGCATAATTCTCCTGCTCTTTTTTCTTTTTGAACATCCTGTATACGAAAAACAGAATCCCGCCGATGAGCAGTATCTCGATAAGACCAATGCCGCTTCCGCCGAAGCCGCCCATCCCGCCCATTGCATGAGCGATGCCGCCGAAGAGCATTGCGCCGAGGAGGCCGCCCGCCACTGCGGTCATCATTGTTCTGGCAAAGCTCGGTTTCTGCGCTGCCGCCGCAGGCGGAGTAACGGCCGACTGATTGCGCTGTTGCTGCTGCTGCATGGCCGGCCGCGACGAGTCGGTCTTTGCCGGCTCAGACATGCTGCGCGAGCCGCGGCTGCCTGAAGACTTGCCGCCGCCCGCGCGGGCCCATGCTTCCATCTCAAATACGGTGCAGCTCAGAAACACGGCCACAAGGGCAATTGATAACAACTTGAGCATCTTTGCTTTCATTCTTTTCCTCCAGTATTGGGTGCTATTAGGGGATACTTTCATTATTATATCAGAGATATCTTTATTCAGATACAGCGTTAGTGCGATTTCGACAAAGCGCGGTATAATGTGTCAAAGAAGAATTTCTCTCTATTTCTATTAAGGAGCGTGTGATGGAGCGACAAGAACTGGAACAGCTTGCGAAAACAATACGCTACTGGATTATTCGTTCGACAACCGAGGCAGGCTCAGGCCACCCCACCTCTTCCCTCTCGGCGACGGATCTCATGACATGCCTGATGTTCGGCGGTTTTTTCCGCTTTGATGTCGCCAATCCGGAACATCCCAACAACGACCGGCTCATCTTTTCAAAAGGCCATGCGGCGCCGCTGCTCTATGCGCTGTGGGCGGCGGCAGGCGCGGTTTCCGAGGACGAGCTCATGACGCTCAGGAAATTCGGCGGCAGGCTTGAAGGGCACCCGACCATGTATTTCCCCTATGCTGAAGCCGCGACCGGTTCGCTCGGCCAGGGACTTTCAATCGGGGTCGGCATGGCTCTGAATGCCAAATATATCGACAAGCTTCCGTACCGTACTTTTGTGCTGCTGGGCGACAGCGAAATGGCCGAAGGGTCCCAATGGGAAGCAATTCAGCTGGCTGCGCACTATAAGCTTGATAATCTGATAGGCATCATCGATGTAAACCGCCTCGGACAGCGGGGCGAGACGATGTACGGCCATGAAATCGCCGCATATGAGCGCCGGGTTATGGCATTCGGCTGGAATACCGTTGTCATCCATGGCCACAGTGTGCATCAGATTATGACAGCGTACGATCAGATTGATTCCAACTCAGGCGCTCCGCTGATGGTAATCGCACAAACCTATAAGGGGGGCGGTATCTCGGCGGTGCAGGACAAGGAAGGCCGGCACGGGACTCCGCTCACCGGTGAAGAGTGCGAGCAGGCCATTGCGGAGCTCGGCGAGGTTGACACAGCGCTACGCGGCGCACCTGCCATGCCCGGGAATCTGCAGGCGCCGAAGCAGACAGAGCAGAGCCCGGCGGATCTCTCTTATCCGAAGGACAAGCCGGTCGCAACGCGCAGAGCATACGGCAATGCCCTCGCGCGCCTCTATCCTCTGTATCCAGACATGGTCGTGCTCGACGCTGAAGTGAGCAATTCGACTTATGCCGATATCTTCAAAAAGGCGTATCCTGAACGGTTCTTTGAAATGTACGTTGCGGAGCAGAATATGGCCGGAGCGGCGCTTGGTCTGGCGCGCCGCGGCAAGATCCCGTTTGTTTCTTCCTTTGCGGCGTTTCTGACGCGCGCGTTCGACCAGTTCCGAATGGCGCGCTACTCTGAAGGCAATATCAAAGTCTGCGGCTCCCATGCGGGGGTGTCCATCGGGGAGGACGGCACATCGCAGATGGGGCTGGAAGATATCGCAATGTTCCGTTCCGTGCTGGACAGCGTCGTCCTCTACCCGTCCGATGCGGTGTCGACCGAAAAGCTTGTCGAAGAAGCCATTCATCACAAGGGAATGGTTTACCTCCGCACCACGCGCAAGGAAACACCGGTTCTTTACGACGCAGACGAAGCGTTTCCGATTGGGGGCAGCAAGACGGTGCGAAGCAGCGCACACGATGTCCTGACAGTTATCGGAGCCGGCATTACAGTGCATGAAGCCATTGCTGCCCGCGATAAGCTGAGGCTCGAAGGCATCAATGTCCGGGTTGTGGACCTGTACAGCGTTAAGCCGATAGACAAGGAAATGCTGCGCGAGGCGGCGCTTGAGACACAGGCTATCATCACGGTCGAGGACCACTATCCCGAAGGCGGAATCGGCGAAGCGGTCCGGAGCGCGCTTTTTGATTGTCCGGTGCCTGTCTATTCGCTGGCGGTCACGAAGATGCCGCGCAGCGGCAAGCCCGCGGAGCTGATGGAATATGAGGGCATTTCCTGCGATGCCATTATCAGGAAGGTAAAAGAGGTTTTATAGGAAGCGGGCGTAGCTTTTCAGGTGCACAAAAAAGGCGGAGACCCCTGTCTCCGCCTTTTTTGTGTTTGGAACAGTCGCTATTTGTTCAGTTGTTCCGTCATCAGCCGCGCGACTGCCTTTGCAAACGCGGTCGGATCTTTCGGCTTCGCGCCTGAAAGCAGCAACGCCTGATCCATCAGCAGAGCGATGTTCTCCTTTAGCGCCGGATCGGCACTGTTCTTCTCGAACGCTGCATTCAGGGCCTCGATAACCGGATGATGCGGGTTCATCTCAAGAATCCGCTTGCTTTGGGGAACCTCCTGCCCCATCGCCTTGAAGATGCGCTCCATGGAGGGGTCCATCTGGTTTTCGTCCGTCACAAGGCAGCATGGAGAATCGGTCAGGCGACCTGAGAAACGGACATCCTTCACATCGTCCTTCAATTGTTCTTTCATGAGGTCAAGCAGTCTCGCGAATTTTTGATCCGCCTCTTTTTTCTCTTTTTCCTCTTCCTTGTCGAGCGCAAGGTCGCCTCGGGTGATGGACTTCAGTTTTTTTCCCTTGAATTCCCCCAGATCCCTCATGATTATCGGATCAACCTCGTCCGTCATGATCAGAACTTCGAGGTCCTTTTTCGCGAATGCCTCAAGATAGGGGGAGCGCATCGCTTCATCATACGAAGGCGCTGTGATGTAATATACATCCTGCTGGTCTGGCTTCATGCGATCAAGGTATTCCGGCAGCGTAACAGTCTTGCCCGGCTCGGTTTTCGTGGACGGGAACAGGAGCAGTTCGGCAATCGCCTCGCGACGGGAATGGTCGAAGTGGATGCCTTCCTTCAGGATGCGGCCGAAGCCCGCATGGAATTTTTCGTATTTTTCACGCTCGTCGCGCTTCATCTCGCCAAGGGTGTCGAGCACTTTTTTCGTGATGCTTTTCTTCATCACCTCGACCTGCCGGTTGTTCTGCAGAATCTCGCGCGACACATTCAGCGGCAAATCTGATGAGTCGACGACGCCCTTCACAAAACGAAGCCAGGCCGGAATCAGCTCTTCGCAATGATCCATAATCTGGACGCGCTTCACATAGAGCGCAGGACCGATCTTGAACTCCTTGTAAAAAATATCGAACGGCACGCGCTCCGGCAGGTAAAGCAGGGCTGTGAACTCGGTCGTGCCCTCTGCCTTATAGTGGATGACTTTTGCGGGATCGCTGAAATCGTGGCCGATATGCTTGTAAAACTCGTTATAGTCCGAATCACTGATATCCGCCTTGTCCCGCAGCCATATCGCTTTTTGGGAGTTCAGCGTTTCATCCTTGCGTATCTTGACCGTTTTGTCCTTGTCTATTTCGCTCTTTTCTTCGCGCTCAACTTCCATCACGACCGGATAATCAATGTAGTCCGAATATTTCCGGACTATCCCACGGATTTCCCACTCGTCAAGGTACTTTTTGTCCTCCTCGCGAAGATGGAGAACAACATCGGTCCCCGCCGAAGATCGTTCAGCATCGACAATGGTGAATGTGCCGTCAGCGGCAGACTCCCACCGCACCGCCGTCTGACCAGAACCTGCCTTCCGGGAAACGACCGTCACTTTGTCGGCAACCATGAATGACGAATAGAAGCCGACCCCAAACTGCCCGATCAATTCCGGATGCTCCTGCACATCGCGGCTCTTCAGGAGAGCCAGAAATTCAGTGGTGCCCGAGTGAGCAATCGTTCCCAGGTGACGAACGGCATCCTCATGCGTCATGCCGATACCGTTGTCGCTGATGGTCAGCGTGCCCGCCGCCTTGTCAGGCGTTATTCTGATGGTCCACGCGGTCTCGGAAATCTCCCTGTTTGTCAACGCTTCGTAGCGTGCCTTGTCGATTGCGTCGGACGCGTTTGAGATAAGCTCGCGCAGGAATATCTCCTTGTGCGAATACAGCGAGTGGATCATGAGGTTCAGGAGTTCCTTCACCTCGGTTTTGAATTCATGTTTCTGCAGCGACATCTTCAATTCTCCTTTCAGATGAAAACTCTCTGTATTATTCAGACTAACCTTTTTATATAAAAGAGTTCCGGTCTTTCTGTCAACCCGCCGAGCGGCAATTGGTGCGCAGGACGGGATATCCGGCCCGTTTTTCGTTGACAAATCAGGGAGCGTGTTTTAAAGTACATCTACCTGGGGGTGGCCGCAGGCCTGAGAGATTCCTGCAGAGCAGGAGCGACCCTTTGAACCTGATCCGGGTAATGCCGGCGAAGGGAATGGGCAATTATCAACGCAGCGCCCTTGTTCCCCCGGGATAGGGGCGTTCTCTTTTTGGAGGGAGACTATGGAAGACAAATTGATTATCCGAGGCATCGAGTTCCAGTCCCGCCTCTGGGTGGGTACCGGCAAGTACAAGGATTTTGACGAAACCGCTCGGGCCATCGAAGCATCAGGCGCCGACATGGTCACGGTTGCGGTCCGTCGCGTCAACATCACCGACCGCAACTCGCCGAACCTGCTCGACTACCTTGACCCGAAGAAGTACAAAATCCTGCCGAATACCGCGGGCTGTTACACTGTTGAAGACGCCCTGCGCTACTCACGCCTTGCCCGCGAAGCAGGCGTTTCGGACCTCATCAAGCTGGAGGTCATTGCGGATGAAAAGACGCTCTTCCCCGATGTCATCGGGCTGTTGCAGGCAACAGAAATTCTGGCAAAAGAGGGCTTTGTCGTTTTCCCCTATACCAATGACGACCCGGTTATGTGCAGACGTCTCGAAGATGCAGGCGCTGCCGCGGTCATGCCGCTCGGCGCGCCCATCGGCTCCGGCCTGGGCCTCCGCAACCCGTACAACATCAAAATCATCCTTGAGCACTCAAAAGTGCCGGTCATCGTCGATGCCGGTGTCGGCACCGCTTCCGATGCGACCATTGCCATGGAGCTCGGCTGCGATGCCGTACTGATCAACACCGCAATCGCCGGAGCACAAGACCCGATTGCGATGGCGGCCGCGATGAAGCATGCCACTATCGCAGGCCGGCTTGCGTTCAGGGCAGGCCGTATCGGCAAAAAACTCTATGCAACGGCAAGCAGCCCGCTGGACGGGATGCTTCTTTAAAAAACCGGAAACGAAAAAAACTTGCCACAAAAAAGGGAGAGGCCGGACCTCTCCCTTTTTTGTGGCGGGGTTCCGGCGCCTCCCGAACGCGGGAAAAGAGCATGACGACGGAGCGGGGCTGAACAGTATATGCATACCCCGCAATGAACGTCGCCGTCCCCGAGGGAACGATATCATCCGGAGACGGCAGCGACGTATCCATAACCCGCTGCCAGCCTGTCCCTGCTTCATTGCGGGGCAGCTCAAAGTCAAGCGGCTCCCAGTAGGCGTTCATCATGCAGTGGAACGTGAAGCTGCGCATCAGGCTCCGGACCGAAAACGCTATGCTGTGCGAGTGGTCGCTCCAGTCGGGCCGGTTGAGACGCACTCCGTGCCACTGCACTTCGGCATGCCGGATAAGCTCATTGAGACTGAAGCCGAGGTCGATCCTTGCAGTATCGCTTTCCTGCCGTTGTGCAATGAGCAGTTTCACGAAGCGATGGATGTCAGCATGCTTATCGAGCAGCGACCAGTCCATCCAGTTCAGTTCGCTGTCATGACAATACGCGTTGTTGTTTCCGAGCTGTGTTCTGCGCATCTCATCTCCCATGAGCAGCATGGGGGTGCCGACCGAAAGCAGCGTAGCGGCGAGGAAGTTTTTTATCTGGCGGACCCGCAGGCCTTCTACCGCCGGATCGTCTGAAGGCCCCTCAACGCCGCAGTTCCAGCTCAGGTTCGCATCGCAGCCATCGCGGTTGTTCTCCCGGTTCGCTTCATTGTGCTTCTGGTTATACGAAACATTATCATTCAGGGTAAAGCCGTCGTGGCAGGTGACGAAGTTGATGCTCTGTTCCGGGCCACGCTCTTCATGGCCGTACATGTCCGGGCTGCCGAAAAACCGCGAGGCGATGCGCGGCACAGTGCCCGAATCTCCGCGGAAAAAGCTTCTCACGTCATCGCGGAACCGTCCGTTCCACTCCTGCCAGAATTCACCGACAAAGCTTCCGACCTGATAGAGGCCGGCGGCATCCCATGCCTCGGCAATAAGCTTGGTCCCGGCCAGAACCGGATCGGAATCTATTGAAAGCACGACCGGCGGATTCTGCAGCGGATTGCCGTCTTCATCGCGGGAGAGTATCGAGGCGAGGTCGAAACGGAATCCGTCGACATGCATCTCGCTTACCCAGAAGCGGAGGCTGTCGAGTATCAGCCTTCTGACAACGGCATGGTTTGCGTTCAGGGTGTTGCCGCACCCGCTGAAGTTCGTGTATCCGGCGTTGTCCTGTTCAAGAATATAGTATGTGTCATTTGCGAGTCCCCGGTAACAGAAGGTCGGGCCGTTCAAATCGCCCTCAGCCGTGTGATTGTAAACAACATCGAGTATGACTTCGATGCCGGCGCGGTGGAGGGCTTTCACCATGTCGCGGAACTCGTCAAGCGGACCGAGCAGATCCTGCCGGGAGCTGTACTGCCGGTGCGGCGTGAAAAAGGATATGGGACTGTATCCCCAGTAATTCAGCAGGCCGGGGGGGGCATCCTGCGGGTCGAACTGATAGGTCGGCAGCAGCTCTATTGCGGTTATCCCGAGGTCCCGCAGGTAGGGAATCTTTTCGACAAGGCCGGCGAAGGTTCCGCGTTTTTCAGGAGCGACGCCCGAATTCGGACTCTTCGTGAATCCGCCGACATGCATTTCATAGATAATGGTTTTGGCAAAAGGGCGGCGAAGCGGCACATCGCCTTCCCAGTCGTACGCGGATAAATCGGCAACAACGCTTTTCATGGCAACCGGGGTGTTGTCTCCGGGTCGGTACGCTGCGGATCGATCATAGCGGACCGGAATCGCAATGCCCCGCGCATAGGGGTCGAGCAGGACTTTTTCGTGGTCAAAATGCAGGCCCCGTGCGGGAGCATGCGGCCCGAAGATGCGATATCCGTATATCTGTCCGCTGCCGATGCTTGGCACAAAGATATGCCAGTAGTGGTGCGTCCTGTTTTTGCGGGGATCGAGCGTAATAACGCGGGCAGGCTTTGCAGCATCCGCATTATCAAAGAAAAGCAGCTCGACCGTCGAGCTTTTATCCGAATAGAGCGAAAAATTCACCCCGTCCGGGGTCAGCCTCGGGCCGAGAGGGAAGGTCTTACCGGCTGTCGGGTCAGCAGTCATGCAGCGCTCTCCTTTGCTCCATTTGAGATAAGGATAGCACAAAAAGCGCCGCACGGAACGCGGATTATCCGTTAGCGCCGCGCAACGCTCTTCGCGCCCGGCTGCGTGCGTTCTGTTTGCAACGGAAATGTGCTATATTCATAAATATTAACCGTGCGCAAGGAGTATTGATGGAAGAGAAGCCAGCATCTTCAGGTGACCTGCAGGCTCCCGGCGCTTTGCCTGTGCCGGACGCGTCCGCTCCGGCAGAGCCGGAGTTCAGCATTCCGGTGGACCGGCTTTTCGATGCATTTTGCGAGGTCGAGATGTCCCGGAGGATTGTTCGCTGGAACGAGGCATTTCTCCATCTGACCGGCTATGCCGCGGAAGAGGTCGGCAGACTCACCTACATCGACCTTACGCCCGAGAAGTGGCATGTTTTTGAGGAAGACATTATCCGGCAGCAGGTCATACCGCGCGGACATTCCGATATATACGAAAAAGAGTACCGGCGCAAAGACGGCAGCATTGTGCCGATCCAGCTCCGCGCCTGTCTGACCAGCCATCCGGACGGTTCGCCGAAAAGCATGTGGGCAATTATCCGTGACATGTCGGAGCGCAAGCGCGCAGAGAAACTTCTGTTTGATGCTGCCAGGCGCTGGCAGGCGACTTTTGATGCGCTCAGCATTTCAGTCGCGGTGCTCGATTTTCAGCAGCGGATAGTTCTGTGCAATGCAGCGACCATGAGGCTTCTGAACCTCCCGATGGAGCAGATTGTGGACCGCCATTGCTTCGAGGTTTTTCATGCGCGCTCTTCCGCAATTCCCGGATGTCCTTATTGCACCATGCGGGAGACGGGCAGATGCGCCGAATATGAAGTGCAGGTCGGAGAGGGCTGGTATGAAGTATTCGTAGATCCGCTCATCGACGCGTCCGGCAAGCTGGCCGGCGGCATCCATGTGATGTACGACATAACCGAGCGCAAGCGCGCGAAAGAGGAGCTGTCCAGCGCAGTGCAAGAATGGCGCAGAACCTTCGACGCGGTCGGAAGTGGCATCTGCCTTCTTGACCGGGAGTTGCGCATCCTGCGGGCAAACAGGGCAATGGCAGACCTTGTCGGATGTCAGTTCGGGAATCTTCTTGGGAAGCACTATGGGGATGTTATATATGGAAGCGACCATCCGCCCCCCGATTGTCCGACTGTACGCATGCTCGCCTCAAAAGAGCCTGAGCAGGCCGAAATTCAGGTTGGCGGACGATGGTTTATGGTGTCCGCAGCCCCGCTGTTTGTTGAATCGGGCGAATTCGGCGGGGCCGTGCTTGTGATGAAAGATATAACCGAACGAAGGACAATGCTCGATCGGTTGAAAAAAAGCGAGTCGATGCTCGCCAATGCCGAGCATCTGGCGCGTATCGGCAGCTTTCATGTTGATCCTGATACCGGCAGCATTCTCTGGTCCGACGAATTATACCGTATTTTTGAAGTCCCTCTGCATATGCCGCCGCTCACCTTTGAAGAGATCTGTTTACTGGCGCATCCGCATGACGCTTCAGGGATCAGGCGCGCTTTGGAATCGCTTCTTTCAGAAACAGACGGGACCGTAACTGCCGACTTCCGCCTGGTGCTGCGAAACGGCGGGGAAAAACATCTGCGTCTTGTCGGGCAGGTGCTCAGAGATGAGTCGGCGCGAGTTTTCGGTGTGTACGGAACGCTGGCGGACGTGACGCTTGAGATACAGCTGCAGGACCAGCTGCATCTCGATGAAGAGCGGCTTGCCCTGACTCTGGAAATGGCAAACATGCAGCATCTTCCTGAACAGGAACTCATTAAATTCGCTCTGGAGGCAATCGTCTTTCTTACCGGAAGCACCGGAGGGTATATCCATTTTTATGACGAAGATGCGCAGGAGATAACGCTGACAGTACTATCTGCCGGGATGATCGAGCAGTGTGCAATGCCGCAAAGTGTTCATTCTCCGCTGGAAAGCACCGGTATCTGGGCCGACAGCATACGGAAGCGCGAGGTGGTTGTTCATAACGACTATGCCTCCGAACAGAGAAAACGAGGAACGCCGGAAGGCCATTTCCCGATTGTCCGGCATCTTGGCATGCCGGTTTTCCACGGCGAGCGCATCATCGCCGCCGCCGGAGTGGCGAACAGGGAAGATCCCTATAGTGATTACGATATGCGCGCGGTGCAGTTTTTGATGAACGATATGTGGAAGATTCTCTCGCGCAAACGGACCGAGATGCGGCTCGCAGAGACTGACAGAGCTTTCGGGGAGCTTTTTGAATCATCTCTGGACGGGGTCTTCCGCATCGGCGCCGACGGGAGAATACAACGCGCCAATAAGGCATACGCCCGAATATTCGGCTATGAGTCGCCCGAAGAAATGGTCGGCAAATCGATTGCTGATTATTGGGAAAATCCGGCGGATCGCTCTCTGTATCTGGCCGAGTTGCGGAAAAACGGGCATGTGCTGCACTATCCGTTCCGTATCCGCACCGCCCGGGGGAAAATCCGGAGCGTCGAAGTCACCGCCAAACTGCTCATGAACGAACACGGAGAATATATCGGGAACGACGGAATTCTGCGGGATGTGACCGAGCAGCATCACCTGCAGGAGCAATTGCGGCATGCGCAGAAAATGGAGGCGGTCGGACGGCTTGCAGGCGGCATAGCGCACGATTTTAACAACATTCTGTCGGCAATACTCGGCTATGCCTCACTGCCGCTCATGACCGGAAAGGCGGGCGATGACGAGCGAAGCACGCTCCAGCACATCATTGCCCTGACAGAGCGCGCCGCTGTCCTGACCAAGGGGCTGCTCGCGTTCAGCCGGGGGCAGATGCTGTCGATGAAGCCGGCCGACCTTAACCGCATTATCGGAACCGCCGCGAAATTTATTCGCCGGATAATCCGCGAAGACATACTGCTAATTGTCCGGGAATCACCCGCCGTGCTGTCGGTGCGGGCTGACGCCGGGCAGATTGAGCAGGTACTCATGAACCTGGCGATCAATGCCCAGGACGCCATGCCCGGCGGCGGCACGCTGACCGTTGAAACCCACCTGGCCGGTCTTGCCGGGGATGTGGGGGGGCTCGCGCCGGGCGACTACGCGATGATTCGGGTGAGAGACACCGGCACCGGCATAGCTCCTGAGCATATGGACAAGATTTTCGAGCCGTTTTTCACGACGAAGGAGCCGGGAAAGGGCACGGGGCTCGGCCTTCCTTCGGTTTACGGCATTGTACACCAGCACGGCGGAGCTGTCCGGGCGGAAAGCGCGCTTGGCGCGGGAACGACCTTTCTGCTGTATCTGCCGATCAGCGTTGCTGCCGGGGAGGCACTGGAAGAAGGCCCTGCGGAGCCGGGGCCGGGCGGATCGGAAACGATTCTGGTTGCCGAAGACGACATGACGCTGCGTCGCATTGCGAAAGCAATGCTTGAGGCACGCGGATATGCTGTTCTTGAAGCAGCAAGCGGCGCTGAGGCCGTTGCCGTCTGCGATGCTGAGCAGGGCAAGATAGACCTGCTTCTCACCGATGTCGTCATGCCCGAACTGGGCGGCATCGAGGCGTGGGACGTCATTCATGCAAAACACCCCGCAATGCGGGTAGTTTTCATGAGCGGCTATATTTCCGACGAGGGCAGAGTCTCGGCGATTGAGCGGCTCGGGCTCCCGTGCGTGCCCAAACCGTTCGACCCCCGCCAGTTGTTCACGGTTATCAGAAAAGAGCTGGATCGTGCCTGAGCAGCCATCCGGAAAAGACCTCGGACCGTCAGCCCTTCTGCGGGGCACAACCGCGCTTGTTATTGACGATGACCCCGATTTCCGGGAGTCGCTTGCGTTGCAGCTCGCGTTTTTCGGCTGCTCGGTTGAGCAGGCCGGCAGCGGTGAGGCCGGTATTGCACTGGCGTCCGCCATCTCTCCCGACATCATTCTGCTGGACCTGCACATGCCGGGCATGCAGGGCGATGCTGTCTGCGCGCAGCTCCGCTCCGGCATGCCGTCGGCTGCGATTCCGGTCATCGTCATAACCGGCGAGGGGCAGCGGGAAGCGATGCTGAACTGTCTCGAAGCCGGAGCGAACGACGTGCTCAGAAAACCGATCGAGCCGATGGAGCTGGCGGTAAAGATTCGCAACCTCGTCTCGCTCCGCATGGTGGAGGAGCTGAGAATCGAGCAACAGATGATGCGCGAAACGATTGCAGCGGTCCGGCAGGCCAAGCTCGAGTGGGAAACAACGATGGACTGCATTGCGGATGTCATTATCCTGACCGACCGGAAGGATCGCATTCTCCGGTGTAACCGTGCGATGGCGGACCTTGCGGGGATGTCGTTTTCGCGCCTGCTGGGACAGCGCTGGCAGCGGGTTCTGGCTGAGGCAGGATTTCGCTGCTCGGTGAGCGGAGAGGAACAGATCGAATATCTCAGTCCGCTCGGCACCGTTTACGATCTTTCCGTCACCTATGCCATTCGGGCAGGCACTCAGCCGGTTGCGGTTGTCCGGCTGCTCGATGTGACCGCAATACGAGAAGCCCGGAGAGCGCTTGAGGAAAGCCACCGCATTCTGACCGAGCAGAACATCGCACTTGAGCGCGCCAATGCGGAACTCAAGAGCTTGCAGTTCCAGATGATTCAACAGGAAAAGATGTCGTCCATCGGCCTGCTTGCCGCGGGGGTTGCGCATGAAATCAACAATCCGATCGGCTTTATCAACAGCAATCTGAACACGCTGCGCCGGTATGCCGAACATCTGAAAGCATACGTTGCCGAGGTTGACGCCTGCACGGGGGAGCTTCCGGACGATGCCCGACGGAGACTCGCGGCAGCGCGCAGGGAGAACAAGATCGACTATCTGGTGCCCGATATCGAAGCCCTTGTCCACGAATCGCTTGACGGGGCGGAGCGGGTCAAGAGCATTGTGAAGGATCTGAAAAGCTTTTCGCGGGTTGATGAAGCGGAAAGCAAAATGGCGGATATCAACGCGGGGCTGGAGAGCACCATCAATATTGTCTGGAGCGAGTTAAAGTGCAAGGCCGAGGTAGATCGCGACTACGGCGCACTGCCCCTGACGCGCTGCAACCTCGGGCAGCTCAACCAGGTCTTTGTGAATATGCTCGTCAATGCCGCTCAGGCCATCGAGAAGCGGGGGCGAATTTCGGTGCAGACCTGGGCTGACGGCCGCGATGTTTTCGTGCGCATCGCGGACACCGGAAGCGGTATCGCGCCGGACAAACTGCAAAAAATATTCGAGCCGTTTTTTACGACCAAGGAGGTCGGCACGGGAACCGGTCTGGGGCTCAGCATCTCTTGCGACATCGTGAAAAAACACGGGGGAGAGATCAGAGTGCAGAGCGAGCCGGGCAAGGGAACGGCGTTTACCATTCGCATTCCCATAACACAAGCGGGATAAGGGGGGGCGGTGACCGAAAAAGAGAGGGCGGCTCACGGCGTATCTGCTGACGAGGCGCGCGCGCTGAATGCGTCCGGACAGGCGCTCTATCTCAAGGACGTCGATGAGCGCATCGTATATGCAAACGACGATTTTCTTGAACTTATGGGGCATCCTGTTGAGCAGGCTCTGTGGCGTGCGGAACGGGAGCTTCTCGGCATCGACAACGCCGACCTGCTGGCCGACGGCGCCGCACGGGTGCTTGGAGGCATGGAACGGCTGGTGCGGGCTGAACTCAAGGCTCTCGACGCCTCTGATACGCTTCACCTGCTTGAGGTGTGGCAGCGGCTGTATGAATCCGCTGCGGGGGATCTGCTCGTGCTGGTCATTTTACGGGATGTGACCGAGGAGCGGCATTTTGAAGAGGTGCTCAAAGGCTCGGAAGAATATTCCCGCTCGTTTCTGGAGAGTTCGCAGGACTGCATCGCGCACCTTGCGACGGACGGCGGTTTTCTGAGCATGAACGATGCGGGCGCCGCGATATTCGGACTCAAAAGTTCTGCCGAGATTAGCGGCCGGGCATTTGAGACGGTCTGCTTCGACGACGGCGAAACCTCTTCGAAAGCGCTCTTGCAGACTGTCTGCGGAGAGCAGACACGGTTCGAACAGCGTGTCAGGGGAGCGCAGAACCGTGCGCTCTGGCTGGACGTTTGCCTGACCCCCATCAAGGACTTCGACGGTTTGGTTCGGAGCATTCTCTTCGTCGGCCGCGACATCACCGAACAGCGCCGTGCCGAGGCGGATCTGCGCAAGCTGTTTCGCGCCGTGGAGCAGAACCCTGCGTCCATTGTCATTACCGACACCAACGGCACAATCGAGTATGTGAATCCGAAATTTTGCGAGG
>WSNO01000012.1 GCA_009773415.1 Nitrospirota bacterium
TGCGCCTCCTTGTCAGATTTGGGTTTGGTCGCCCTTTATAATCTAACATCTGAGTCTTCAGGCTATGCGCTCCTCTTTTTTTGCCGGACACTACTGAGGCAAGCTATGTGATTGCACTGCGCAATCACAAAAATGAAGATGTCGTCGTGAAAGTTCTGGAGCCGGTTCCGGGCGACTGGACCATGCTCAGCAACTCGCACGGTTATACAAAAACTTCATCAAGACTCGTGGAGTTTCAGGTAAAAGTCGGCAAGGATCAGGAAGTCAAACTGACCTATTCGGTAAGAATGAGATACTGATCCAAAAAAAAGGGCCGTGGCGGCTTCAGCCACGGCCCTCCGGATTTCTCGTTTGCCGCTAGACTGTCGACTTCGAAAGGTCTTTCCCTGCCTTTCTTAGCACGGCCTGCGCCGCCGCCAGACGCGCAATAGGAATGCGGTAGGGAGAACAGCTGACATAGTCAAGACCGAGCCGGTGACAGAACTCAACAGAGGACGGGTCTCCGCCATGCTCGCCGCAGATGCCGAGCTTCATGTCCTTTTTAACCTTCCGCCCCTTATCGACCGCCATCTGCATCAATGCGCCGACACCGGTCTGGTCGAGTTGCATGAAAGGATCTTCCGCCAGCACCTTGACATCGATGTAATATGGCAGGAAACGCCCCGCATCATCACGTGAGAGGCCATATGCCGTCTGGGTCAGGTCATTGGTGCCGAAGGAGTAGAAATCTGCGTACGGCGCTATTTCATCGGAGGTAATGCACGCGCGCGGCAGCTCAATCATGGTGCCGACGGCGTATGCCGTCTTCGATTTGTATTTTGCTTTCACTTCATCAGCCACCTTCACGGTGATATCACGCATCGCCTTCAGCTCATTGACGTGGCCGACCAGCGGTATCATGATTTCCGGGAAGACTTTCACCTTCTGCTGTGCAAGTTCGCAGGCAGCTTCCATAATAGCCCGTACCTGCATCTCGTATATTTCAGGATACGTTACCCCGAGACGGCAGCCGCGGTGTCCAAGCATCGGGTTGAACTCGTGCAGCGCCTTGTTCTTGGCGCGCAAGCGGTCAGCTGAAACATTCATTTCCCGGGCAAGCTCCTGAATATCTTCATCGGTATGCGGCAGGAACTCATGAAGCGGCGGATCGAGCAGGCGGATTGTGACCGGCAGACCGGCCATTTCCCTGAAGATGCCGATAAAATCTTTCTTCTGCATCGGCAGTATCTTGGCAAGCGCCCGCTCCCGCTCTTCCCTGGTATCCGAGAGGATCATCTCACGAACTGCCCTGATGCGGTCGGCCTCAAAGAACATATGCTCGGTTCTGCAGAGACCTATCCCCTGAGCACCGAATTCACGGGCCACCTTCGCATCATGCGGGGTGTCGGCATTGGCCCGCACGCCGAGCTTCCGCGCTTCGTCCGCCCATTTCATGATGACCTGAAAATCGCCCTTCAGCACCGAACTGACCAGTTGCGCCTCGCCGAGCATCACTTCTCCGGTGGTTCCGTTCAGTGTTACGGCATCTCCCTCCCGAACCGTAATGGAGCCGTTAATCGTAAAGTACTTTTCATTTTCATTGATATCGATCGCGCTGCAGCCCACGACACAGCACTTGCCCATGCCGCGGCCTACAACAGCAGCATGCGATGTCATGCCTCCGCGGGCTGTGAGTATGCCCTGAGCCGCAGCCATGCCGCCGATGTCTTCCGGCGAGGTCTCTGTGCGGACGAGGATTACCTTTTCATTGAGTCCGGCAGCATGTTCAGCGTCTTCAGCATTGAACACCACACGGCCGACCGCTGCACCCGGTGATGCAGGCAGGCCTTTGCAGACAACCTTCAGATTTGAGTTCGGATCGATCATGGGATGCAGAAGCTGGTCGATTTGGGCCGGATCGATCCGGAGTAGTGCCGTCTTTTTGTCGATGAGCTTTTCTTTCACCATGTCAGTGGCAATCTTCAGCGCGGCGGCGGCGGTACGCTTTCCGACGCGCGTCTGCAGCATGTACAGCGTGCCTTCCTGAACGGTGAATTCGATATCGAGCATATCCTTGTAATGCTTTTCGAGTTTCTGGTAAATCTTCTTGAGATCTGCATACGCCTTCGGCATTTTCTTCGCAAGTTCCTCAATATGCAACGGGGTTCTGATGCCGGCGACAACGTCCTCACCCTGCGCATTGATAAGGCATTCGGCAAAGAATTTCTTCTCCCCCGTGGAAGGGTCTCTGGTAAAGCCGACTCCCGTCCCGGACGTCTCGCCGATATTGCCGAAGACCATTGACTGAATATTGCATGCGGTTCCAAGATCATCGGCAATGCCGTTCAGCTTGCGGTATTTCGCAGCCCGGTTGCCGAACCACGAACCGAACACCGCATTAATCGCAAGCTCAAGCTGCCTGAGCGGATCATTCGGAAAGTCGGAACCGGTCTCATTTTTGTAAATAGACTTGAACTCCTCCGACACTATTTTCAGGTCGCCCGCATCAAGGTCGGTGTCCAGCTCTATTCCTTTCGCCTTCTTCATCTTTTCGATGACATGTTCGAACTTGTTTCGGTCGATTCCCATGACGATAGTCCCGAACATGGTGATAAAGCGACGATATGCATCGTAGCCGAAGCGTTCATTGTTCGTCCGCGTGATTATGCCCTGAAGCGTTGCAGGAGTAAGACCAAGATTCAGAACTGTGTCCATCATGCCGGGCATGGAAAACTTCGCACCCGATCGAACCGAAACAAGAAGCGGATTCACGGGATCGCCGAATCTCATGCCCATCGACTTCTCAACCTTCTTGAGGTTTTCAAGAACCTGATCCCACATCTGCGGTGGGTGTTTCTTCCCGCTCGTGAAGAATGCGTTGCAGGCTTCCGTAGTGATCGTAAAACCGGCCGGCACCGGGATGCCAAGGTTTGTCATTTCGGCAAGTCCGGCGCCCTTCCCGCCCAGCAGTTCCTTCATATCGCCCTTGCCTTCGGCCTTTCCGTTGCCGAAGAAGTAAACCCACTTTTTTGCCTTGGCGGTATTCCGGACTTTCTGGGTCGTCAGCGGCTTTTTCACCTTCGGCGCCTTTTTCGTTGTTACAGAAGCCTTCTTCATATACATTCCTCCTGAGCAGTTATAAAGAGTAGTGTAATTCTATCGTAGGGTGGCGTAAAAAGCAAGAAATTCAAACCCCGGAGCGGATTATGGCGCACCGGTATTCTGCCATCGCAGCGGGCAACCGCACATTTTTTTGAGGCATCACGCAACGCTTCTTTACATGCATCCCATAAAAAAGCAGCACGTTAAGCAAAAAATATCTAGTAATATTTGCTATACTGTTTCAAACGAGAATATAGAATGCTGGGAGATGCCTCGACTATGAAAACCGTAACAGTACGTCCTACCACGATGATGAAAATCAGCTGTCCTGAGTGCGGTCAGGAACATGATCGGATAGAGAAAGAATCGCCGCATGAGAACTTCATATTCAAGTGCGAAAAATGCGGGTCCGATTTCATGGTCAGGCTCGATTTACGGAGCTTCTATCGCAAGAAGGTGAGTATCCCCTGCTCATATACTACCGCTCTGGACGTTTCCAGCATCATGGACCCTCGCGTTGCAACCGGCTGGATTACGGACATTTCAAGAACAGGCTGCTCAATTGAATTGAGCAAATCAAAAGCCTCTGCTCCTGATGAACTCAAGAACAACATCCTGCTGATTTTCTTCTCATTCTCCGGGCAAAAAGAGATTTTCTCGATCCAGGGGGAAGTCTCAACGATTTTTGAAACTCCCTCGACCAAAATAAAGGTGGGAGTGCAGTTCATCAATGTCTCCGATCATCAAAAGCAGCGCCTCAGCCTCTTTCTCATGCCGTAATGCGCGGTGCGGTATAATAGAGCGTGCATGAAACGGTACTCTCAGTCCGCAATTTTTCATTTCGCTATGCAGCTTCGCCTGTACTGACCGATATCACCTTCGATGCCGGTCCGGGTGATTATGTAGGGCTTGTCGGCCCGAACGGTTCCGGGAAAAGCACCCTCATCCGGGCAGTGCTCGGTCTCATTCCCGCCGCACTTCAGAACATCCATCTTTTCGGAGCACCGGCGTCCGGTTTTCGGGAGTGGAAGCGAATCGGCTACCTGCCGCAGCGGATAGGACAATTCAACCCGCAGTTCCCGGCCACCGTCCAGGAGATTATTTCCCTCGGCCTGCTCAGCACCAAACCGGCCTTTCCAAAACGACGAACTGCCGGGGAAGAGGAGGCGGTTATGCGGGCGCTCGAACTGCTCGGCATCAAAGATCTGCGCAGAAAAATGATAGGAGAACTCTCCGGCGGCCAGCAGCAGAGAGTCTTCATCGCCAGGGCATTGGTCAACTCTCCTGAGCTCCTGATTCTGGACGAGCCGACCGCTGCGCTCGACCCGGACACTCGTGAGCGCTTCTATGAACTGCTCGACTCCCTGAACCGGAAGCAAAAAACCACCATCATTCTCATTACGCACGATATCGGAAGCATCGGTCGTTACGCCAACCGCCTCCTGTATCTGGACAAGCGGGTTGTCTTCTATGGCGGTTTCGATGACTTCTGCCGGTCCACAGAGATGGCCTCCTATTTCGGCGATTACTCGCAGCACATCATCTGCCACCGACACAACGATGAGGGAGGCGAGCGTGGAACTCTCTGACCTGCTGTCATACGGATTCATGCAGCGGGCTCTCATTGCAGGAAGTCTTATTGCCTGCGCGTGCTCTGTACTCGGCCTGTTTCTTGTGCTGCGGCGGCTTTCGCTGATTGGCGACGGTCTCTCTCATGTTGCATTCGGAAGCGTTGCGCTTTCGATGCTGCTTCAGGCACATACCCTGCTCGTGACCATTCCGGTCGTGCTGCTTGCATCGGCCGGCATTTTCCGACTCACAAAAAAAACTCATCTCTACGGCGATGCTGCAATCGGCATCATCTCTTCATGCGGCATAGCGGGCGGGGTGCTCATTGCAAGCATGGCCGGCGGCTTCAACATCGACCTCTTCAGCTACCTCTTCGGTAATATCCTCGCGGTGAGCGGCCCGGAAGTCGTCATTTCGTGCATATTGTGCGGCATCGTTCTTGGAACAGTCGCTCTTTTCTTGCGGGATCTCTTCGCAATAACCTTTGATGAGGAAACCGCCCGAACATCAGGCGTAAGGACTGAGTCGATCACAACCCTGCTCGTCCTGCTGACCGGCCTTACCGTTGTCCTTGCCATGAAAGTCGTCGGCATCATGCTTATCTCCGCGCTCCTTATCGTGCCTGCCGCTGCAGCTCTGCAGGTTGCCCGAAGTTTTCAGAGTTCCATTCTCCTGTCGGCTCTCTTCGGTGTCTTGTCGGTCATAACCGGGATTGTTCTTTCTTTTTTCCTGAACCTGCCTGCCGGGGCAACCATAGTAATCGTGAACCTTTGTGTGTTCGCTCTTGCCGCTTCGATTCGACTGCTGAAGAGGCGCACGTGAAGGGCTTGTCTGTTGAGGGCTTTCCCGTGCGCAAGATTGAGCGTCTTAAAAATCCTGAGTACGCTGCAATCTTTCAGCATTTTTTCAGAACCGGACCGGATGAACAATCCCCGGGCAGGCTATTGAACGCTTTCCTGAAACGCGGCGGCAGGCTAGCCCGGAAGGGGCGCGTATGAGTTGCCCGTCATCGGATCGCCGAACACGAACAAAAACGGGTTCAAACAGGAACGCGACCGGTTCCCGTCCTGTTCCGACAACCTGTATAAATCCGCACTGCAAACTGCGCCGGGCCGGATGCAGCGGCGCGGAAGGGTGCCCCGGATTCAAGGGCAGGGAAGACGCCCATGAAAAAACCACTTCACGTTTCGGAGGATTCTGACATGCCTGCGCCTGTTTCATACTCCCAACTCGCCATTCTCATGGAACTGAACAGCCGTGAAACGCACAGAAAGCTTCATATGTATCCAAAAGAGATGCATTATTTCGCAATGCTGGCAGCAAGCATTGTCGGGGCCGAGCTCTCAAAACGAATCGCCGAGACGCCCGACGGGGTGGCCGGCAAGAGTGATGAGTTTGTTTCGAGTCTCCTCAACCTCGCACAGCCGGATACAGACGGCGTCTTTCAGGGAATCCTTGAAACGTATCTTCTTGAAACGCTGAAAGATGAGCTTCGCTTCTGCTGCATGAATTGCAAAAGATTCAATGCGTGCCTCGACACCGAAGCCCTTGCTGTCGGAGAGCTCTTCAGGAGACGCGCAAGCGGCGAGGACACCGAAGATCTGCGGCTCGAAATTACCCGGCAGGTCGACGCCGCGCTCGACAAAACGCCGTATCTTCACGTCGAAATAGCGCATGAACTCTGCAAGGACTTCTCTCACCAATACGGCGAATCAGACATCGGTTCCGTTTTCGGCAGATATGCAGAGATTGCGGCTGTGCTGCATGAAAAATACGGCCTCGATTACAGAAAAATCCAGCAGCAGATGCTGTCGGTAAATATGGAGTTCTGCCGGAAACAACGTCCCGCTTAAGCTTTTGCGCCCGCTGATGATATGGCGCGCTGTCTATTCTTTGCTCTTCCGTGCTAAGCTCAATATACATCTTTCAGGTTTTTTTGCGTTCGTAACGGGCCACAAAGACTTTGAACTTTGCGGCCTTTTTATTGTCTGCAGAAAGGGGCTGACTCCCCGGGTCGATGTCTGTTGTAAACCCTTAACAAACTGACAGGTCTTATTCGCACGACAAAGACTTATTCAGGCGGAGGAACCATGAACAGCAGAAGCAATGCCTCACGTACCGAGAAAATTCAGAGGCGGCTGGAAGCAGGTTCGCTGGCAACCCACTTTCCCGAAGTTGCGGGAATCGTCGTCAGCATGAGCTACAGCCAGCGCGGCATGAAACTGGCGATGCCGAGAACGGTGAATTTTGTGCCGAGCAGTTATGCACTTTTTTCGATAGACTGCCTGAGCAAAGGCTGCGTTGACGGCGGGTTCGACCTGACGCATGTCATAGCAGGCATGGTGAGAAACCGCAAAGAGTCGACAAAAGGCGAGTTGACCTGCATGGGTGGTCCGGCGCACGACCATTCATCAATTGCATACGAGGTCGCTATTCAGTACGCGCACTGACCGGAGACGTACTTTCTGTTTCAGGACAAAAAAGCGGCAGTCCGTATTTGTTCCTGCCGCTTTTATTTGCCGGGCATCGTCCGTCACTGCAGCCTCGTATCGCACTTTTTGCAGACATTCCGATTAATGTCGGCACCCATATATTTTCCGCAGACAGGACAGCGCCAGTTCACGGCGCTGAATCCGATGAATGCGGCTATCACGATAGCCTGCAGACCGAACATTATTTCTTTCGCATTTTCTCCGAAGAGTTCTGTGCGTTTGTAGAGATATCCCATAAGAAAAACCAGTGCAATAGCCATCAGCATCGCGAAAAACTGGCGGAGCTGACGCGCCCAGAATTGCTTGCGTATCTGCTCCCGGTTATGTTTTTGCTGCATTTCCGTCTTTCTCCTTATTCAAGATTGTCAGATATCCGGCGGCATCCAGATTCAGATCAACCATCTGAATCTTCCTGTTTTTTCCCAGCATCTTCAGATGCGATTCAAGGCTCATCGCCTGGTTTTGAGAATCACATGCAATTGTTTTTACCAGTACAAACGGAAGTCGTGAGCGAACAAACCTGCTTCCGGTGCCACGCGCATGATCCTGCAGCCGCTTCTCCAGATTATTCGTCGAACCTGTATAAAGAAACCCGCCCCTGCACCTGAGGATATAGACGCACCACCACGGCACCGCTCTTACTTTTTCCCTTTCCTGGAACGGTCTTTTCCTGCCGTCACCGTAATGACGAAATTATCAGGAGTCAGATCCGGGTTCTTTTCAAGTTCTTCGACAAAGGCTTCGATCGCCTTTTCCATGAAATTCGCAAACTTTACTCCCGTCGGCAACAAGTGGATGCGCTGACGAAGTGTCTCACTGATTGGTGCTGTATATTTTGCCATAAATGCTCCTTAAATTGAGATGAATAGTCTTGAATTTCAGCAGTGCGCTTCCGAATGAAGTATCCGGGCTGAAAACAACCTGACATTAACTGTATCATACAAGGTAAAATAATTGAACTTATGAGAAAGCCGCCCCCACCGAAACCGAAAGCATCGCCCTACATTACACCCGAAGGGCAAAAGCATCTGAGCAGCGAACTTTCGCATCTCTGGAAAGTGAAGCGTCCCCAGGTTACCCAGGCGGTTGCCGAGGCGGCTGCCATGGGAGATCGCTCCGAAAACGCCGACTATATTTATGGCAAAAAGCAGCTGCGCCAGATCGACTCCCGAATTCGTTTCCTTTCAAGAAGACTGAGTGAAATCGTCGTTGTGGACAGGCCCCCGGCGGACGCATCCAGCATATTCTTCGGCGCACGGGTCGAACTGCAGGACAGTGAGGGAAATGTCTTCAACTACCGCATTGTGGGACCTGATGAAAGCGATGCCGGTACCGGTTGTATCAGCATCGATTCCCCGATGGCAAAGGCTCTGCTGCGCAAATCAGAGGGAGACGAAATCGAAGTATCGAGACCGAACGGCACGTCGCTGTTTGTCGTGCTGTCGGTAGCGTATCGATAGCCTGCGCTCCAATCCATGTCATTCATCAGTCTTCAGAACGTCAGCATCGCCTTCGGCGGACCGCTTCTGCTTGATGCCGCCTCGCTGCACATAGACAGCGGAGAACGCATCTGCCTTGTCGGCCGCAACGGCGAAGGCAAATCAACGCTGCTCAGAATTCTGGCGGGAAAACTCGTACCGGACAGCGGCACGGTTGTCAGTTGCCAAGGAGTTCGCATCGCGATGCTCGCACAGGAAGTTCCGCAGACGCTTTCGGGAACGGTGTTTGACGGTGTTCTGGCTGGGCTCGGGAATAGTGCGGATCTGCTCTCTCAATACCATTCGGTCAGCCATCGCCTCGCGAACACCCGGAATCAAGCACTGCTGAACGAACTTGAAGAGATCCAGCATCAGATTGAGGCGGCCGGAGGCTGGCAGGTTCATCGCCGTATCGAATCGGCTCTTTCTCATCTCGGCCTTGACGCCGACAGCAACTCGGCAGATCTGTCAGGCGGCTTCAAGCGGCGCGTGTTATTGGCTCAGGCATTGGTGAGTGAGCCGGATCTCCTGCTGCTCGACGAACCGACCAACCATCTTGATATCGACTCCATTCAGTGGCTCGAAGAATTCCTGAGAGATTTTCGCGGTTCCGTTGTCTTCACCACGCATGACCGCCAATTTCTGCGGACGCTTGCTACACGCATCGTCGAACTCGACCGCGGCAAGCTCACCGACTGGCCCGGCGATTACGAGACGTATCTGAAAAGACGGCAGGCTGAACTTGATGCCGAGGCAGCACATAATGCTCTTTTCGACAAGAAGCTGGCACGGGAAGAGGCATGGATACGTCAGGGGATTAAGGCACGGCGCACCCGAAACGAAGGACGCGTCACCGCGCTGAAAGAGATGCGGCGCGAACGACGAGAACGGCGGCAACAGTCCGGGAGCGCACTAATGCGGATGAATGAATCGGAGCGCTCCGGCAAGCTTGTACTCGAAGCAAACAGCATCAGGCATAGTTACGATGGCCGTCCGGTTATCAATGATTTTTCCACTGTCATTCAGCGCGGCGACAAGATAGGCATTGTCGGGCCGAACGGCGCCGGAAAGACAACGCTGCTCAGAATTCTCATCGGCGAACTCCAGCCGGACTGCGGTTCAGTGCGCAGGGGTACGAGACTTGAAATCGCTTATTTCGACCAGCATCGCATTCTGCTTGATGACGACAAGAGCGTGGTCGAAAATGTCGCTGAAGGAACCGGGCATGTCACCGTGAATGGCAGTACCAGGCACGTTATCGGGTATCTAAGCGATTTTCTCTTCCCTCCCGAACGGGCGCGACTGCCGGTCAAAGTCCTATCCGGAGGCGAACGAAACCGTGCGCTGCTCGCAAAACTCTTCACCCAACCCGCAAACGTACTGGTTCTGGACGAGCCTACCAATGATCTTGACGCGGATACGCTCGAGTTGCTGGAAGAGTTGCTGATGCAGTTTGAAGGCACGGTGCTCCTGGTGAGCCATGACCGTGAGTTCCTGAACAATGTGGTCACAAGCACCATCGCATTTGAGGGAAACGGCCGGCTGGCCGAATGTGTCGGCGGCTATGACGACTGGCTGAAACAGCGCCTTTCCATAGAGACTGTTGCGTCAAAAAAAGAACCCACCCCGGTAATCGCGAGCCGGCGGCAGGAGCGCCGGCGCGCTCTGACCTTCAACGAAAAAAAAGAGCTGGAGACACTGCCCCTTCGCATTGAGGCGCTCGAATCAGAGCGCGACAAGCTCTGCACGGATATGACGCATCCTGATTTTTACCTGAAAGATTCGGAGAAGCTCCCTGAGATCACGTCTCGCCTCGAAGCGCTGGAACAGGCGATATCCGATGCCTATGAACGATGGGAAGTTCTGGATGCTCTTCCGAAAGGCAGGTAATAGGCCGCTTTCCCTCGTCATCCCTGCCGCAAGCTTATCGACTTTTCAGGACATATCTCCTGGCAGCAAAAACATACAATGCAGGCATTCGCATCCACTTCCGGCAGACTGCCGCTCATGGAGAGGGCGGAAACGGGACAGTGTTCCACACACGATCCGCAGGCAGTGCACAGCTCGGCATTAACGTTCGGGCGCAGGGTCGTCCGCTGATGCAGTGCTGCCTGAATCCGCTCATTATGTATCATGGCTTCGCCGCCGAGCGGTGGAAGCTTGAAGTCAGGAATCGGCTTTAATTCTCCGATGATACTAATCGTCTTCAGGTCGTAATCTCCGAGGCCGGCCTCTTTCGCCTTCCTCAGAAAGCGCAGCCGCCCAGGCTCGCATCCCATCATCACGGCAATCACCGCATCAAGTGCCGGGGCATTATCCGACGCAAGAATCTGCCCGATATTTCTCAATTCAGGAGATGTGGGTCCGTTGCCTTCCATGCCGACCACTGCATCGACAATGAACAGATCCGGCACACGCAGCTGGAACACATCGACCACAAGCTCGTGGAAACGCTCGGGACTTCCGGCAGCTTTATGCAGCATCGCTTTCTGCGCTCCCGGAAGGATTCCATAACTGTTCTTAATCGCACCTGTCAGCACCGTCAGGCCGTGCGTCTTGAATTTCGGCAGGCTGATAAAAATGTCGGCATCCATCACGGCGTCAGACACACTCACCGTCGCCATATACTGCGGATTGAACGCCATCTTCCGCGAATTATTCCCGATGTTGCGATAATAGCCCTTTGCAGCCTCCATCAAGCCCGTTCTGACAAAGCACTGCTCATTTTCTCCATAGCCGAAGATACCCGGGTTGTCGCCGACGACAAGCGAGGCCGGTCCCAGCGTCTCGACTTTCTCAACGACAGCACGCAGCACTGCCGGGTTCGTCACAATCGCCTCCTTCGCCTCAGATGTCCTCAGCGCATTCGGCTTGATGATAACGCTCCTGCCGCTGCAATCGAGCGGAAACAGTTCAAAGGCCTTATCAACCGCCTGGCGAACATTTTCATAGGTGGCGGGATGAATCAACACTCTCGACATCGACATTCCCCCTGACATAGGTTCCCTGTTCTTAAGCGGAAAGATCCTGCATATTCCCCGCTCAGTCCTTCATGTATGCAATCGCCTGATGATGGATAGCCGGATGATCCGTCTCGGAAAGGGCATTTGCAATGAGGGAAAGAGCGGTCATTCCCTTTTCTTTCAGACCAGGACGCAGGTTCCTCGCCTGCTGAAACGTATTCAGCAGGCGGCTTGTGGTCGTCATGTTAATCGGCGCAAGGGCAATAATGGTTTCTGCCAGCCACATAATGCCGGCATCGGTCCAGACCATCCTGTTGTTGACTGCCATTGGCAAGAAAAGCGCCCGCTGAAAGGTCGGCTGGGTGATGTCGAATGTCATGCGACGTTTCTCCTCTTCTATCATCCCAAAAACATCGCTGCAGGTTCCTGCGGCAATGATGCGCAGGTAGTTGGCATAGCCGCTCAAATCCGCATGCCATTCCTCATAAACCTTTTCGAGAATCGCCGGGCGCGACGGCTCGGAGCTTCTGTTCAAAAGCGCAAGCGCTGCCACTCTGTCTGTTGCAGTCGTAGCGCGGCGGTAGTGATCAAGCAGAAGCGAATGGCTTTGAGGCGTGTCATCAACAGCAATCAGCTCAAGCAGTAAGTTTTTAAGCATACGATCCTCTATGCCGTCCTTCGGCGAGTGCCGTCTCTCCCGAGAGTACGTATCAATCGCCAGAAACTGCCTGAGGAATTCCTCACGATACTCTGTATTGACCGCCTTCATCAACACTTCTCTTGCAGCCACCTGTTCCTGATACCATGCTATATACGAGCGGTCAAGCGGCTGCTCATCAATCTTCAGCATGAACGCTTTCACCGAAAAGGGCAGCGAATCGTCATGCAGTATCGCACTGTAAAGGCTCAGCCAGTGCTGACCGATGCGAGCAGATCGGTCTTCCATCAGCTTTGTCCGTTCGGCATCCGTCAGCCGCCGGAAGGCTTCAACCCGGTTAAAGACATTACCGTCAAGTTGAGCTTGGAGAGCAAGCACGTCTTTCGAAGCACTCTTGCTAAAAAAAGTTCCGTAAAATGAGCAGTCGCGGTTCAGCGACGCAAATGCCGGCGCTTTCCGGATTCCGTCAAAGGTGATTTCTGCCGAAGCCTCCCTGAGCTGAAATGTTACAGATGTTTCAGGAAGATCACTGCCGGACGCATCGACCAGCGCCAGTTCTATCGGCACATGAAAGGGCATCTGGCCAGCAGCGAGTTCCTGGTCAAAACGGATGGTGTACTGATGACGCGCAGCATCGTATGATGTTTCCGCCGACACCTTCGGATATCCAGGCCGATAAAGCCACCCCTCTCTGAACTGCTGAAGAGAAATGCCCGACACCTCTTCAAAGCAGGCGAAGAACTGCTCCGTATCAGCATTGCCGTTCTGATAACGGCTGAAGTAGAGGCGCTTGGCTTCAGCAAAAATGTCGCGTCCGAGAATCAGGCGAAGCATTCTGATAACTTCAGCTGCTTTTACATAGGTGACCCCGTCGATCAATTCTTCGGGATCGTTGAATCCCTCGCGCACTATCCTTCCCGCATATCCGGAATCCTCAATCGCGAGCGGACCGAGCAGCGGATGACGGATGCTCTCCACCTGATTCAGCCGGACAAAGGCCGGGCTAAAGAGGTCTGCCATGAACTGCCTCTCTACATCTACCGTATAGGCCTCGTTGAGCCAGACATCAAACGGTGTTGCCATGGTCGTCTCGCTGCCGCACTGGTTATGCTCGAATTCATGCACGATGACGGCATGAGCATACATCAGGCCCGAATCGAGCGTGTGTTCGCCGATAACCGCCGCATCGGTAACAATGGTCGTATTGCCGGCATTCTCCATGCCGCCGAAGTTCGACTTGTTCATGCAGATTGTGCGATATGTCTCACTGCGATACTCGTAGTCCTGCGTCCTCCGGATCCAGAGAATCGATTCCTTGAGGATTTCCATCGGAACGCGCACCGAGCTGGTCATGCCGGGTGAAACAAGATATTCCAGCATCACCTTCCGGCCCGACGGATATATCACAGAATCGACCAGCACATCCCACGTTCCGGCACAGACAAGAAACAGATAGGGAGCCATCGGGATCGGGTTCTCATACGTAATAACCTGCCGCGACGGATCGCCTGGCATCGGAACCGGCACTCCGCTCGGATTTGAAATGCGGCTGATGTTGCCGTTGCTGATCAGATGCGTATACCGGCTGTCTGCTTCAATGGTCGTCGTCATGGTGCATTTTGCCGTGCAGTCGTCAAAAACCGGCATAATCCGCTGAAACCCCCACTGCTGGCACTGCGACATATACTGCTGCGGGGCACCTGCCGGAGTTGTGTCCTTATAGATTCCCTCAAGAAGATGATCCGTCGGGAGGCAGGATGTGACCGTTTTCACCGCAAAACGCTCACCGGGTTTTACCCGACAAGGCAGAGAGATCCGCAATTTGTCATCTTCTTTCCGGTAATCGAAACTCAATCGGATGTCTGCGTCCCCTTCAACCCAGAAAACAGCATGAACGGCGAGATCTTTTGCGTCAAGCGTAATTTCCTGGAACTCGCGGCGTGCTGTCATTTCGAGGCAGTTTATCCCGTCAACCCGACTATCGATGAAATTGATACGCATGGTCATGTGCTCAAGCTTTACGGGCAGTTCCGCAAAATCTTCACGTCGATACTTATGGTTTTTCTCAGCCACACAGTTCTCCCGGCAATAGTGAATTTCTTTGTAGGGTACAATCGTTCGGCAGAAAAAGTCAGCTGCCGGCTCGTTTTTGTTTGCAAGCTGGTATACTTATTTTACAGGCAAAGGAGTCTTTGCCCCTGCGACAGCGAGACGGCACCCTGCAGAGGAAGGAAATATCACATATGACGGAACAGTTCGCCATGCTGAATGACGAAACAATTATTCAGGAGTTCAGGGATACCCTTGGTCTTCATAAAACCATAATTGTGACTGGCGATGAGGGAGTAGGCAAGATTACAACCTCCCTGAATGCACTTCGGGACGTGGCGAACATTTTCTTCTTCGGAAATCCGCTGGACTACAGAGGGCACACCCGTCCGGGAGGATACGAGCAGTATCTCGATCATATCCGCAAGCTCAAGCCCGACCTTACCATCATCGCAACCGAAAAGGAAATGCTCGCACTTGCCCCCTCACTGCTGACAGCGTGCAGGGCAACACTGCTGGTTGATGAGGTGTATGGCAGAAGCGATGTGCAACGCGCAAAACTGTATAAGCTGACTGCAACTGAAGGGGTCAAAACCGTTGTCGTTACCGGTTGCATGAAAAACCTTTATAGCCTCACCGAGCTGGTTGATGCCGGACTGCTGCTCACCGGAAGATCAGCTATCTACATAGAAGGGGATTATATCAGAAAAGTCTGCCGTCACCTGCGTCCGGAATCATTCTCCACTGAAAAGTAACAGATCAATCGCCCCTCCCGTCTCCTGTATAATGCATACATTCGACCGGAAACTGTTCACGATTCGTTACACTTCCTGATTTCTCGCATCCGCGCAGCCGACAGATAGAAACCGTCAGCATTTCCGAGCGAGGATTTCAGATCGCGCCTGATGCCGAAGTCTGTGCTCATGAGACCCGTCGGATGTCTGCAGGGTAAATAATACGGGACAAAGCTGTGACAAATTCATTCTCCTCATCTGCCACCCGTTCGGAACTGATATACTGTAGTTATCCGCACCATCCGTTCATCCGTTTTGCGAATAAAGGAGGACTCCCGTGGCATATCCTAAAGTGCTCGCCTTCATCCTCGCCGGCGGCAAAGGAGAGAGGCTTTTCCCTCTCACTTCATTTCGCTCGAAACCCTCCGTCCCGTTTGGCGGTCGATACCGCATTGTCGATTTTGTCCTGAGCAATTTCGTCAATTCGCAGATGTACTCCATCTATCTCCTCGTTCAGTACAAATCCCAGTCGCTGATAGAGCACGTCCGCCAGCACTGGAACCTCAGTTCCATGGTAAAAGATCACTTTGTCGCGGTTGTCCCGCCGCAGATGCGGATGGGGCCGGAGTGGTTTCAGGGCACGGCTGACGCCGTTTTTCAGAATATCAATCTTATTAAGGACCATCGAAGTGAGCATGTCCTCATCTTCGGCGCAGACCATATCTACCGCATGGACATCCGCCAGATGCTTGATTTTCACCTTGCCAATGACGCTGCTGTCACTGTGGCAGCCCGTCCTGTGCCGATTGAGCAGGCTTCTGCATTCGGCGTTATCGCTGCCGACAGCGGGCATCGGATAACCGGCTTTCAGGAAAAGCCCGAAGCCCCGGCGGCAATGCCGGGAGACCCCTCACGGGCCTACGCTTCAATGGGAAACTACATCTTCCGGACCGACGTGCTGATAGATTCTCTGGTGAAGGCACAGAGAAAGAAAGAGCATGATTTCGGGGCAAACATCATTCCGGGCCTTGTGCCGACCGGGAGGGTCTTTGCGTATGATTTTGCCGCAAATATCATTCCCGAAAGCAAGCCATACGAAGAAACAGGATACTGGCGCGATGTAGGTACCATCAGCGCATATTTCACTGCGCATCAGGATCTGCTGGGTGAACAGCCTGCCTTCGATATTTTTAATGATGCATGGCCTGTTCATCCGTCGAGTTCCGAGTCGCCAGCAACGAAAATCCTTTGCTGCGACATCAGCAACAGCATCATTGCCGAAGGATCCCTGATCAAAGGAGCGTCCATAAAAAACTCGATTATCCGGAGCGGCGCGATGATTGAAGAAGGAGTAACCATAGAGGATTGCATTATCAGCGAGCGTGTCACGCTGAAAAAAGGGGTTCGGCTGAAACGGGTTATCATCGACAAATTCAACACCATCAACGAGCGGGAACAGATCGGATATGATCCCGACAAAGATCGGTTCCGGTGCTTTGTCGATCAATCCGGCATTGCCATCATACCGCGTGCCGGCAGAATCAGCGGCCCTTTCAAGGAGTAGAGAAAGGACTGTTGGGGACATGCATCGGGATGCAGACCGAATCAGCCTGCACCCCGCTTTTGCAAACTACGTATTGAGAACCTTGATAACTTTTTTGTTGTCCGCTGTCTTGAAAATACAGGTCGAAGTCTTGCCGGTGCCGGTAGAACCATAGAAATAATGAATATTTACCCCGGCAGCGGCGATAGCCTTTGAAACCATGTCGAGCTGACCGACTTTGTTCGGCATCTCCACCGCAACCACTGCCTCATCTTTCGTCTCAGCTCCCAGTTTTTTCAGAAGCTTTTTTGCCTTGGTCAGGTCGTCGGCCATCAGCATGAAAACCGCCAGATCTTCCCGCTCGTAGCCGCACATGGCAGTCACGTTTATTTTTGCTGCAGAAAGGACCGCACTGATCTCAGCCATAAGTCCTACCTTGTTCGGCATGAAAAAAATAATCTGCTTTGCTGCTTTCGCGCTTGCCATAACGTGTCTCCTTAAAAAGTTTTCTGCTGAACTATAGAACAAACCGGGGATTGAAGACAACTGACTGCTTGTATGGCGAGACAAAAAAGGGCACGCTCTGTTCGGCGTGCCCCCATGCAATTCATAGTATTGAGCGGCAAATACGGCAGAATCAGACCGTAAAGCCCTTCTCAGCCATCTTCGCCTTGAGCATCGCACCGAGCGTGCCCATATTCGAAGCATCTTCCTTTTTCTGTTCTGCAAGAAAGCTCTTCACCTCATCACGCTCGGCCTTTTCCTGAACGCCCTTGAGGCTCAGCCGCACTTTGCCCTCATTCTTATTGACGTCGATGACGAGCACCTGAAGGGAAGAACCCTGCGGAAACATTGCAGAATGGTCGGTGCCGAATGTGGTGCCAAGCTCCTCATTCGGAATAAGCCCGTTACGGCCGCTTTCCATTTTCAGAAAGACGCCATACGGCATGACTCTCTCAACCGTACCCATGACCAGGTCGCCTATCTTCGGCAGCGGAACTTCTTCCTTCTTGACATGCGGCTGCAGCGAGAGCGAGATCCTCTTGTCGGCAGGCTCAACACCGATGATGTAGACCTCAACCGGCTGACCAACCGTGACAACTTCTTTCGGATGGTTAATTCTCTTGCCGGTGCCGAAGTTTGAGATATGAATAAGTCCGTCGAGTCCGGGTTCCAGGCTCACAAATGCCCCGAACGCGGTAAGGCGCACAACTGTTCCCTCAGCCTTTTGTCCCACCTGATATTTTGCTGCCGCCTCCAGCCATGGGTCTGGTTGCAACGCTTTCAGGCTGAGTGAAAGGCGATTCCTCTCCCAGTCGATTGAGATGATACGCGCAGTGACTTCCTGCCCTGCAGAAAGAACATCTTCAGCCTTGTCAACACGCCGCCAGGCAAGTTCACTCACCGGGATAAGTCCGTCTATGCCGCCAAGGTCGACAAATGCCCCGAACTTCTGGACTGCCGTCACCGCGCCGGTCACCTCTTTGCCGACTTCAAGCGTTGCTTTCAGTTCGGCTATCTTTGCCTGCTTCTCTTCTTCTAGCACTGCGCGGCGCGAAAGAATGATACTCCGCCCATCTTCGGAAAGCTCAAGAATCCTGAACGGAAAACTCCGGCCAAGATAGATGCCGCCCTCTCTGCCGCCCCTGAGGTCAATCTGTGAAAACGGACAGAAGCACTTTACCCCGTCGATCATGACCTCGAACCCGCCCTTGATTTCACGCTTGACTTCCCCAATCACCGGCAGGCCTGCTTCATGGGCGCCACGAAGAGAACTCATCTTGATAGAGGGGATGCCGCCGATCTTCGTGGTGAGCTCACGAACTCCGTCACGAACTCCGACAAAAACCGCTTCTATCTCATCTCCCGGCTTCACCTGCACTGCGCCGGACTCGTCTTTAAATTCTTCGAGCGCAACACTGCCCTCGCTTTTGCCGCCCAAGGCAATGTAGACCAACTCACCCGAAATGCTGATGACCGTAGCCCTGACCTTCTGGCCGGGCCGAAGCCGATCAGAAGCTCCCATGCTTTTTTCGAGAAGATCGGCAAACGATTCTTCAGGTGTCGTTTCCTGCTCTGCGCTCTTGTTCTCTTCCGTCATTCTTCTACCTCACACTATGATTTATCCGGAGTACTGCTGTAAAGGGCACTCCATGCAAACTAAACACTTATGGTGCCATGAAACGACAAAAAAAGTCAGCTTTTTTGTCCCCGCTGGCGAAGAACCTCAAACAGCATTATCCCCGCGGCCACTGAAACATTCAACGATCCGACCTTGCCACGCATGGGCAGCGCAACCACCGCGTCGCAGAGTTCGCGCACCGTGCGCCGCATGCCTTCTCCTTCGGATCCCATGACGATTGCAACAGGACCGGTGAGATCGAGGTCCCACGGCTGCGTATTCGAGCCGGCCTCAGCGCCGATAATCATTACTCCCTCATCTTTCAGGATTCGCAGCGCGTGCTTGATATTGACTGTTTCAACAAGAGTGAGATGTTCGAGCGCCCCGGCGGATGCCTTCGCGACTGTCGGCGATATGCCTGCCGAACGCTGCTCCTGAAAAATGACGCCGTCCGCTCCTGCAGCCTCGGCAGTGCGAAGTATTGCCCCGAAATTGCGGGGGTCTTCGATGCAGTCGGCAACAAGAAACAGTGCATGCCCCTCTGCCTCAGCAATGACTTCCGGCAGGTCATCAATCGAAAGCATTTTCTTCCGTGCAACATGCGCAGCAACGCCCTGGTGCCCCTTGTCAAACCTCCTGTCAAAAAAATCCCGGCCTGTCCGCCGCACCGGAACATGCTGTTGTTCTGCAAGACGTATCAGCGGAAACACATTTCTGCGCTCAGTATCCAAGACGAACAGGGCAAACAGGGCGCGGCCGGACTTGAGCGCCTCATGAACCGGATTGATGCCGTAAATAAAATCGCCGGTATCGTCAGGTTGCGGTCCGGCTGCACTGAGCGGCAGCTCCGGCTGGCCGGACGTTCGGGCAAAACGCTCATGGGATGCCGTGCCGTCAGGCCGTTGCTGCCCGGTTTTCTGTTTGCTCCGATGCGGTTGCTCTACGGAGAATTTTTTTTTCAGACGATCTTGACGCGCCACGTTGTTCCGTCTTTCTTGTCTTCAAGCACAATTCCGGCGACGTCCAGTTCGTTCCTGACGGCATCGGCAGCGGCCCAGTCCTTGTTTTCTCGGGCCGTCCGCCGCTCCTTAAGCTTCGCCTGAATGCCATCTTCCGTCAGCGGTATCTTCTTGGCACACAGCAGAGCGACATTCCATTGTTGCGGCGTTCTGCCGAATAGGTTCAACGTACCGCCGACCGTGCGAAGACTCTCCTTCGCTTTTCGCAGCAATGCGGCAGCTTCGGGGCCGCCCGGCTTTGTGTCGACGAAGCGGTTGATTTCCCTGATCAGCTCAAAAATATGGCCCACGGCAATAGCGGTGTTGAAATCATCGTCCATCGCCTCTTCAAACTGCGGACGGAAGCGGTCAAGCATATTCTCCAGAGCAGCAGCCGCTGCCGGCTGCATCTTCGCTGATTTTGCCTCAAGCGCCAGTGCGATGACGTCATCCATCCGCGCCACGGTGCTGTAATAACGGTCGATCGAAGACTCCGCGTCGTGAAGCTGATCCCGGGAAAACTCGATGGGGCTGCGATAGTGGCTCGACAGCACAAAAAGCCGGACGACTTCGGCATCGTACACGCCGAGAATTTCCCGTATCGTGAAGAAATTGCCGAGCGACTTCGACATCTTTTCCTTGTCGATGGTGATGAAGCCGTTATGCACCCAGTATTTTGCAAACGGCTTGCCGGTGCATGCCTCCGACTGGGCGATTTCGTTTTCATGATGCGGGAAGACAAGGTCGGCTCCGCCCCCGTGAATGTCGATAGTCTCGCCGATATGGCGCATTGCCATAGCGGTGCATTCTATATGCCAGCCAGGACGGCCTTTGCCCCAAGGACTCTCCCACCAAGGCTCCCCCTCTTTTGATGCTTTCCAGAGCGCAAAGTCCATCGGGCTTTTCTTGCGCTCATCAACGCAGACCCGGGCTCCTGCCTGCAGGTCATGGAGATCTTTCTTGGACAGCTTGCCGTAATCGCCGAACGTATCGACCGCAAAGTAGACGCTTTCGTTTTCGCCCTCCTGCACAGCGTAGGCATGACCCTTTGCGATGAGCGTCTGTACGACATCTATCATCTCGGAGATATGCTCGGTAGCCTTCGGCTCAATGTCCGCGCGGGCAATGCCGAGCGCATCCATGTCGCGGTAATACTCGTCGATATACTTTCGTGCTACCGCGTCCCATGTCACACCTGTCTCGCCAGCACGCCGGATGATCTTGTCGTCGATGTCGGTAAAGTTCCGGACAAACGTCGTCTGAAACCCTTTATACCGGAAGTAGCGGCTGATCACATCAAAAACAATCGCGCTTCGGGCATGACCGATGTGGCAATAATCGTAGACCGTTACGCCGCAGGCATACATGCCGACGCGGCCAGTCGCCAGTGGCACAAAATCATCCTTCCGGCCGGTCATGGTATTGTAAATCTTCATTCTGCCTCCCCTTCCTTCCATCCGCTCGATGCGATCCTCAACCCGTGCGAGCTGGTCGCGCACTTCGTCAATCCGCTCATCAACCGGATCGGGCAGACGCACGGCGTCGGAATCTCCGACGATGCCTTCATCGCCGATCTGAATCACCTGCTTTTTGACGATTCTGCCGGGAACGCCTACGACGATTGCGTGGTCTGGCACTTCGATGAGGACAACGGAATTAGCTCCTATCTTAACATAATCGCCAATCCGCATCGGTCCGAGCACCTTCGCCCCGGCGCCGACAACGACGTTGTTTCCGAGGGTCGGATGGCGCTTTCCCTTGTCTTTTCCGGTTCCACCAAGCGTCACTCCCTGGTACAAAAGGCAATTCTCGCCGATTTCAGCGGTTTCCCCAATGACAACACCCAACCCATGGTCGATAAAAAACCCTGAGCCGATCTGCGCGCCGGGGTGGATTTCTATGCCAGTCAAAAATCTTCCTATATGCGACAGGAGTCGGGGAAGCAGCGGAATGCGCCACTGCCAGAGAAGATGGTTTATGCGGTGCAGGACAATTGCATGAAAGCCGGGATAGGCGAGCAGAATTTCCAGACCGCTCCTGACCGCCGGATCACGCTTGAAAACAGCCGCGTAGTCCCGGCATACCGAATGCCAGAAGCCGGGGTTCCGCTCCGGAGTGCTCACGCCTTCCGCTCTCCGAGACGGCGCGCAACTGACGGAAACTGAGAGAGGTCCGTGTGCGGAAGAAAGAGCGCGGAAACATACTCATCCATGAAAAGACGCGACGCAGAGAGCTCAATATACGTCATCCGGGCCGCAATGGCTTCAGCCTCATTTCTGAGTTCCTTTGCAAGCAGTGCCAGGTAGGCTCCGGTTATGGATGTGTTGCCGAGATAACTGAATCGATCCCGCGGCAGATCCGGAAGCATGCCGAGGAATATTGCCTGCTCAATGTTGAGGTAGCTCCCGAAGCCGCCTGCAATGTAAACACGCTGTATCGCATCGATAGTGAACCCTGCTTCCGCAAGCAGTGTGGTAACGCCCGCATACATCGCCGCCTTTGCGCGAAGCAGATTTTCGATATCGCACTGTGTCAGAACAATATCGTTCTGCCGATCCGGGCTCCTCACAAGAAGATACTCAAGGCCATCCTCCCCCTTCCGAATGCGTGAGGTAAGCCCCTCCACAAGGTGGCCCTTCGGATTCAGCAGGCCGCACTGAAACAGCTCGGCAATTGCGTCGATCATACCGGAGCCGCATATTCCGACAGAATGCACATTGCCGATTACCGACACGGCAGGCTCAAAGGAACTGCGATCGATGCGGACCGACTCTATGGCTCCCGCTGTGGCGCGCATGCCGCACCGGATACCGCTTCCTTCAAAGCACGGGCCTGCAGAGCACGCAGCCGTGACGAGCCATTCTTCGTTTCCGATGGCGATTTCTCCGTTCGTGCCGATGTCCATCAGAAGCGCCGTTTCCGGACAACGGTGCATTTTTGACGCGAGGACTCCTGCCACAATGTCACCGCCAACATAACTGGCAACGCACGGCATGGTGAACACCGGTGCCTGTTTATTCACCTTCAGTCTAAGCGTTCCGGCCTTCCAGACAGGAAAAAAGTTGAGAGTCGGTATATAGGGCTCCTCCCGAATCGAGGCGGGATCCAGCCCCCATACGATATGCGACATCGTCGTGTTCCCCGCAAGCGTGACAGCGTCAATCGACTCATCGGCAATGGCATGACGGGCGGTCACGGCGTCCAGCAGTGCATTGATATCGGAGATAACTGCAGACTGCAGTGCAGCCACTCCGTGGCGGGCATCAGACTGTTCAGCGGCGAATACAATACGGGTGATAACATCATCGCCATACTGAATCTGGGAGTTATAGGTCGAGGCAACGTCAACAACAGCGCCGTCGGCAAGGCTCACGAGATACAGCACAACGGTAGTTGTCCCGACATCGACCGCAATGCCGTAACGATGCCGGGCATCGTCCTGCGATGTCAGAAAAAGTGCTTCATCACGGAACTCGTTGTCCTCGACGTAGGTCAGCGAGACCTTCCAATCAGCGCAACGGAGCACCCCGGCCATCGTTGCGAGGACCCCATGAGATAGTCGTATGCCGCCGAATCCGGCCAACACAAGAGCTCTCTTCAAACGGTCGAGATCGCTGATGCTGTCGGTAAGCGTCGGCGGAGGGAGTTCAAGATCAATGCGTTTTGTGAGCGGATTAATCTCGGCCCCATAAGTGCGGAGATAGGCTGCGAGTTCGCCGGTGCGCGAAAGCGCTATACGGTCGCCGACCACAAGCCGGGACTCTTTGGGAACCTCAAGGTAAAGATCAGTTTCGGCAACTGTCTGGCAAGCAAGCACCATACCGCGCTCACGCTCTCTCAGGGTGAGTCTGGTGGACGGCACCCCAGCGAATTTTCCGGAGACAACGCGCACCTTGCACTTGCCGCAGCTTCCGGTGCCCCCGCAGGACGCCACGAGATCGACCCCTGCGCGCCTAAGAGCGGCGTGGAGCGTCTCGCCCGGTTCCGTCGTAACGTGCTCTTCAGTTGTCAGCCGTATGTTCATGAAAAAACCTTTATCAACCAAAGTGTTTGATATTGTACCATACGCGCATGCTCTCCTCTGAACACTGCATATCAGTGAACCACTCCCCGGGCTAAAGCCCGGGGCTTCAGGGCCTCAACATAACCTGGCATAGGCCTATTTGTTTTGATCTCTGATATATTTGCGGATGACTTCTTCGTTAACCTGCCCTACGGTTTCGGCAAAATAGCCATCCGCCCAAAAACTATCTCCCCACAGAAACTCTTCCAGTTCGGGGAACTCCGCTCTGATAATCCTGCTCGTCCCGCCTTTCAGCGTTTGTACTGCTTCTGCCACGCTGACCCTTGGCGGCAACTGTATCACCACATGCACGTGTTCTTCTTGAATGCTTATTTCCGATATATACCAACGATTCACCTTGCACGCTTCGTACAACAATCGCTTCAGGTGGATGGCTATCTTGCCACTCAGTACCCGCTTCCGGTATTTCGGGATCCATACCAAGTGATAGCACAGTCGATGTTTCGTATGTGCGCCCGTCCAATATTTGGCCATGCCAGATTATGCAGAAAAACTCCTCCGCTTCGCCACCGGCTCCGCTCCGGGCGGCCATTCATCCCCAGGCTTCAAAGCCTTGGGGTTTTCTGGCCGATCTTGATAAAATGGAAAAAACAAGGCACTCCCGACGATCAGGCTGCCGCCTGCCCATGGCGCTTTTAAATGTGCTAATTTATACTCATGCGCCTCATCTTCCGGATAACAGGCATCTGCGTTATTCTTTTGTTCTGCGGCACGTTCACAGAGTGCTTTGCTGCAGAATCTCCGGTTGGCTCTGCGCGGCCTCTGGCTGCCACGGCTTTGTATGAAGGCAAAATCGCCCTTGACGCCGGCCAGTACGAAAGGGCGATTAAACAGCTTTCTGAAGCCGCAGCAAGTCTCCCGCTCCTTTCAGACTACGCCCTCTACTGGCGCGCCAAAGCACACTTTGGCGCTGGTGACACCGCAAGCGCCCTGTCAGATCTTCAGGCAAGCCGGGAGAGCAGACCGGGAACGCCGCTCTCAAAAGCCATCCGCCTGCTCGAAATTGAGTGCGAAAAAAAGCGCTCCGGAGACAATCTCGGCAATGTATTCCGTCGCTATATTGCCGACTATCCGGAAGATCTCTCAACGAAGTACCGCTACGCCCTGTTCCTGAAAGAACAAGGAAAGACGAACCGTGCCCGCGCACTCTTTCATGAGCTTTTTCTGACGGTCTCTCCCGCAGCAAAGCTGGCGGAAGCTGAACTCGACCAGGCTGATATTACCGCGGAAGACCTGCTGACAAAAGCCCGCAACCTCAACTCGGCATGGATGTTTGATGATGCGGAAAAGCGCTTCCGTGAGGCAATAGAAAAGAAACCATCTGTCCGCGCATCGGCATATAACGGCCTCGCGTACGCCTTGTTCCGGCAAAAAAAATATCCTGAAGCTGCTGATCTATATGAAAAGACGGGCAACACATACTGGCATGCCCGCTCGCTGCTCCGGTCAAACCAGCTGCAGGCTTTCGAGTACGAGGTAGATGCCCTTCTCCGCTCGCGGGAAAGCCGCGCCGGGTCATTGCTGCTTTCGTACGCTTCGAAAAAACGGCGCGAAAGCGACGTACGTGCAGCCCTGCGGATGTATGATACTGTTGCCTCCCGGTATGCATCCGAACGAGAAGAAGCCCTCTGGCTGACCGGCTGGACGCATTACCGGACAAAAGATTTTGCACGAGCAGCAGAGCTTTTCGGACGATTGCAGGCATCATACGGAAAGCTGAAATACCTTTACTGGAAAAACCGTTCCATGGAACAGATGCATCCCGCAACCGCCCGGAAATATCCCGCAAACAGCGCAGGTGATTTTTATGCGTTCCTCTCTTCAGTCCGCGAGGCGCAGCCTTTTGCAGGCGTTGCTGCGGGAGATGCTGACAGCCGCAGGCTCAACTCCGAACGGGTCGCGCTGCTGCTCAGCCTTGGTTTTCTGCAGGAAGCCTCCGGAGAAATTCAGCTCATTGCCGCAAAAATGTTCTCCAGCGACACGCGCCTTGCGGTAAGCGAACAGTTTCGGCAGGCTCGCAATTACAAGCTTTCCATTCAAACCGCCGCGAAAATTCCTTACCGCTCCGCCATTCACGATCTCTACTTTCCGGTTGCGTATCGTCAAGAAGTTGAAGAAGCTGCCAGGAAAACCGGCCTCGATGCAAGCCTGCTGCTCGCCGTTATCCGCGAGGAGTCGCTCTTTGACCCCGATGCCCGATCCATTGCCGGCGCACTGGGGCTGATGCAGCTGATGCCCCAGACTGCTCAGCGAGTTGCGCAATCCGCGGGGATTCCTTACAAGAGCGCCGATGATATCTATCAGCCCCGGACAAACATCATGCTCGGAGCGGCATATCTAAAAAGTCTTGTAGCCGAGTTCGGGGGCATTCCCTATGCGATTGCTGCGTATAATGCGGGGGAAGAGGTCGTCCGGGATTGGATTCGGACTGGCGCGTATGGAGCGGTTGACGAATTCATTGAAGATATTCCATATTATGAAACACAGAACTATACAAAGAAAGTCCTGACCTCATATTTTCAGTATCTCAGGATGCGAGATGAAACAGACATTCGAGCCGTACAGCGACAACTCGGACTCCTCTGAAACTGCAGGACATCTCTTTGCGGAAGAACCGCATCGTTGCCCGACCAAATACAAGGAGAGCACCATGAATGACCTTATCCCAACCTCAATAGAGCAGAAGATAGCGCAGGCGGTCGAAAAACTTCGTCACCTGAAAGAAGAAAAAGAAGCCCTCGAAAAGCAGGTAATTGCTCTGGAGCGGGCGTTGCACGAAAAGGACGCGGAGATTGAGCGGATGGCACAGGAAAAAAATACGGTCAAGTCGCAGATAGAGACGCTCCTGAACGAACTGGATTCCTTGTCAGCGGGGGCCTAAGGTCAGATGCAGAAAGTCGAGACGACCATTCTCGGACAAAAATATGTCATCAAGGGAGATGCAACGCGCGAAGAAATTGAGCAGGTTGCTGCACACGTTCAGGAACAGCTGCAGCAGGTTTATTCAAGCTATCCGAACATAACGCCGCTGCGCGCCGCTATCCTGACCGCTCTCAATATCTCCGGCGACCTGCGCCGCACCAAACAGTATTATGAGAACATCTCCCGGAGCATGCAGTCGCTCGAAAACCAGGCCGACTCGATGATTAAGCTGTTCGAGTAGCACGGCCATTACCTGTACCTTCATTGCAGAGTTCTTCCTTCCTTAGTCTCTCAACCATTCTCCACGGGGAGTTTCCCTCCTGCTGCCTGACTTGCCGCTACCATGCGAGATTCTTTTGCGTGTGCCGCTGTCTCAGGCTTTTCTCCATCGCCCTCAACTTGCAGTTGGTTGTTCCTGGGTCTATAGAGCATGCCGGTTGACAAATATAACACCGCACACATTTCTTTGAGCTAATGCGGAAATGACAACGCGGCGCAGTCATCAGAAGGCGGAAAGAAAAAGGTAAACTATTCGTATGCCTGAATATGAAGGAACTATCATCCGTCCGCCGAGCGAGGCCGAAAGCCTTATCCTCCAATACACCATCGGGTGTTCCCACAATGAATGCATCTTCTGCCCCGCTTACAAGCAGAAACTTTTTCGCATCCGCAGTATCGAGGAAATGGAAAAGGACATTCTGGACTGCGCTCCGGCTTTCAACGACACACGGCGGGTCTTTCTGGCTGACGGCGACGCACTTTCGGCGCCGCAGCAGGACATTCTCACGCTGTTCGCCCTTCTCCGGCGCTATTTCTCCCGGCTTCGGCGGATCGGCATGTACGCAAACACGCGGAGCATCCTGGACAAGAGCGTGGATGAACTGTCGAGACTGCGCGAACAAGGCCTGGGCATCCTCTACCTCGGCGTCGAGTCGGGAGACGACACGCTGCTCGCCTGGATGCAAAAGGGCGTAACCGCCGAAGAAACGATGGAGGCGTCCCGCCGCGTCAAAAAGGCAGGCATCAAGTTGTCGGTAACGGTGTTGCTTGGCATTGGCGGCAGCACCGGCAGTATTCAGCATGCGCGAGCGACAGGGAAACTGCTTACGGAGATTGAACCGGACTATGTGGGCGCGCTCACAACCATGGTTGTTCGCGGCACCCCGCTCTATCTGCTCCAAGAATCAGGAAATTTTACGATGCCCGACTCCTTTGCTATTTTGAACGAACTTGCGGAAATGATCGAACATACCGAGATGCGCGGGCTTTTCTTTGCAAACCACGCTTCAAACTACATGCCGCTTCAGGTCAGAATGCCGCTGCAACGAGAGGAGACGATAACGATGATCCGTGAGTTCGTGCGGAAGGGAGATCCGTCTTTTTTAAAGCCTGAGCGGCTGCGGAGACTGTGACCCGGGAAATTATTTCTTTGAAAACTTGTCTTCCGCAGAGTGAGTCACGCAGATCCAAAAGATACCGCGTGCCGACTCCGTACCGAGACTGAGACAAAGTAATCCATTAAAATTAAAAAAAATCATGGCGGAGAGGGGGGGATTCGAACCCCCGGTAAGGTTACCCCTACAACGGTTTTCGAGACCGCCGCATTCAACCGCTCTGCCACCTCTCCAGCTGCCGCCTGCCTGCGTTGCGGGAATATAATTATAGCATTGCTGAAAAACTTTCTGCATGGGCAGGGGTCTTTTTGCAATTCCGGCTGGACTCCTGATAACCTTGACAGATGACGAATGTTGAACACTCCAGCCGTATTTATCTTGACCATGCAGCAACAACCCCGGTCGCATCCGAGGTTTTCAGGGCAATGGAGCCCTATTTCTGCACACGCTTCGGCAACCCCTCCAGCAGCCACTCATTCGGCAAAGAAGCGAAGAATGCTGTTGAACAGTCCCGTGGCGCAGTCGCCGCACTCATCGGTGCCAAGCCATCGGAAATCGTCTTTACCAGCAGTGCAACAGAAAGCAATAACACCGTCCTCAAGGGGGTTGTCGCATCATTGCGAGGAAGGGGAAATCACATACTGACAACCCAAATTGAGCACCGCTCGGTACTCGATACCTGTGCCTTTCTTGAGCGGGATGGGGTCAAGATTACCTGTCTGCAGGTCGACAGCCACGGACGCGTTGATCCTGCCGATGTACAGCGAGCTATTACACCCAAAACAATTCTCATCTCCGTCATGCATGCAAACAACGAGATCGGCACCATACAGCCGATTGCGGAGATAGGACGCATCGGACGCGAGTTCGGCGTTCCGGTGCATACAGACGCGGTTCAGACATTCGGCCATCTTCCGGTGATGGTTGATGAACTGGAAGTGGATTATCTCTCTGCTTCTGCACACAAACTGTATGGGCCGAAAGGAGTCGGCATGCTCTATGTGCGAAGCGGCGGCCGGATTCAGCCGCTCCTTCATGGCGGAGCCCAAGAAAACGGGTTGAGGTCTGCGACACTGAACGTTTCCGGCATCGTAGGATTTGGAGCTGCTGTCCGACTTGCCCGGGAGTCAATGCTCGAAGAAATTGTCCTTCTGACCCGGCTTCGCCTTCGCCTAATCGAAGGGCTTTCCAATGCTATCAAAAAATCTTTCCTTAATGGCCATCCGGTGCACCGGCTCCCAGGCAACGTGCACATGTCTTTTCCGAACGCTGAAGGAGAGCTGATGCTGCGCGAGCTTGACGAAGAAGGCATCGCCTGCTCCACAGGATCTGCTTGCAGCGCGTCAAGCTCCGGCCCGTCTCATGTTCTCACCGCACTTCGCGTGCCGCATTCACACATTGCCGGCTCACTGCGCATAACGCCGGGACGCATGACAACTGAGGGTGAAATCGACCGCCTTATCTCCGTGTTGCCCGTCATTGTCAGAAAAGTCCGCGCTCTGCAGGAGTTCGATTAGTAAGTCGTTCAAATGCCAGTAAAATAGCACCCTGCGTCCCTGCCGCATTTCCCCTCTTAAAGAAAATGTTCCCGAAATGAGAACATCTGCCGTTCTGCCGCTGCATAAATTAATCTTTATTTTCAACATGATTCATCGTCATTCACTCCTGGCATATCCGTTGCTTAACCTATGAACAAACAGAAGCTCTGGAGGAAGAATTATGAGAATGAAACAATTGATTGCTGTCGGGCTTGTTGCGGTGTTGCTCTTCGTAGCCTCATGCACGCAGTATCACGCACAGGGAGCCGGTGCGGGAGCTCTTGCAGGAGGTGTCGCCGGGGCGTTGCTTGACAAGAAAAACGGATGGCGGGGAGGCGTATATGGCGCCGGGCTTGGCGCAATTCTCGGCGCATCGCTTGCCGATGTATCAACGCGCGCTTCACAGGAATCCGCCGCCACAAACAGGCCTGTCCAATATCGTTCCGATCAGGGCAACTACACCTATCAGGCAGAGCCGTACAATGATCCCAATGCTTCAACCCGCTGCAAGAAGGTTCGTGAGCGGGTCTATGAAGGTGATCGGCTCGTGAAAGATCATATCCGGGAAGTATGCGACAGTCAGCGAGCTGACCGCGGGTATCTGTATTAACCCTGTATCTTTCCTGAGCACTGCTGCTGCACAAGCACGCCGCACGGCAACGGTGCTCAGGACTCTGCTCCATTTCATCCACATCACCCGTTTCAGTTCGAGATCGGTCCGGAGCGACTGTGCTACCATAGAAATGTCAAATTACGATTGAGAAAAGCAGAGGATACCGGATGACGAACTTTATTCTGCATATTATGATAAATGCGCTCGCTATCGCCGCTGCGGTCAGTCTGGTTGACGGCATCGAATTCACCGGCGAGTGGTGGAAAATAATCATTATCGGGCTTGTGTTCGGTCTTATCAACACGCTCATCAAGCCTTTTGTAACATTCTTCTCGTTACCGCTCATTGTGCTGACTCTCGGTATTTTCACGATTGTGGTCAATGCGCTGATGCTCATGCTGACGGCATATCTGTCGAATCCGCTGGATCTGGGGCTTTCTGTTGCCGGGTTCTGGCCCGCCTGCTGGGGGGCGATTATTGTGAGCATCGTCAGCATACTGCTTTCGTGGGTTTCAGGAGCAAAACGATAATCAACTCATTGCCGAAACTCTGCAATACGCCCTTCTCCTGCGTACAGTGTGATTACTTCTTTCTGCTTGCGTTTTTTTTCTTTATCATGAGCGCTGCCACGGCCGCCGCAAGCGCCGCGCCGCCTAATGTACTGCGCAGTAGAAAGGATGAGATCTTGAAGACCGTTTGTACTGTTCTGATGCTCATTCTATGCCCTCCTTCGCTTTTTTTCTCCGCTCCGAAAAGAACCGCCTGAGCATACCCGCACACTCGTCTTCACAAACACCAGCAGTCAGGGAAATAGTATGGTTCAGTCGCCGGTCGGACAGAATCCGAAAAAGAGTCTGTGCTCCGCCCTTGCTGTCACTGCAGCCGTAGACGAGACGGCCGAGGCGTGCATTGATCATGACCCCCGCGCACATTATACAGGGTTCCTTGGTAACGTAGAGCGTTGCGTCATTCAGGCGCCAGCGCTTGAGGCGCATGGCTGCACGACGAAGCACTATGGTCTCTGCATGGCCGGTCGGATCGAACTTCGATTCGCGGATGTTGTGAGCCCGACCGACAACTTTGCTGTTTATGACAAGCACGGCGCCGACCGGAACTTCTTCTTTCTGGCAGGCCTTTTCAGCCTCTTTCAGGGCGATTCTTATGAAATAGTCGTCAGAAGCCACGCGACCCATGCATCGAGTCCTTCCCCGGTCTTGCATGAGACTTCAAAAATCCTGATGGACGGATTCAGCGAAACGGCATCGCGCCGGATTTTCTCAACATCGACATCAAGGAACGGTTTCAGATCAATCTTGCTGATCACGAGTGCGCCGGACTCCTGAAACATGACCGGATACTTGAGCGGCTTGTCATGTCCCTCAGTAATGCTCAGCACCGCAACCTTCATCTGCTCGCCAAGCTTAAACTCGGCCGGACAGACCAGATTGCCGACATTTTCGATGACCAGCAAATCGAGGGCAGTGATAGGAAGGTCGTCGAGCACCGAGCTGATCATGTTGGCGTCAAGATGACAGGCGCCTCCGGTGTTAATCTGGACAACCGGCACGTTCAGCGCGTCGATACGGATTGCATCATCCTCTCCGGCGATATCTCCTTCGATGACGCCGACTTTGACGCGGTCCTTGATGCGCTTGATTGTCTCTTCAAGGAGCGTTGTCTTTCCGGCTCCGGGCGAACTCATGAGGTTCAGCACAAAAACACCGGCGTCCGCAAATATCTTCTGGTTCCCCTCCGCGATTTTTTCATTCGCCGTAAGAATGTTCCTGGTAACTTTCAGCTTCATTTACTCAACCTCCATTTCGGCTATCGTCAGCTCCCGTCCGCTCGAAACGGTGTACTGCAGACCGCCGCAATTCGGACACGCCAGCACATAGCGGTCTTCGACCTCAAAGTCCTTTCCGCACACATTGCAGTGGCCGCGCAACGGGACTTCGACAATATCGAGGGTGGCATCCCTGGCGATAGTATCTTCTTTCATTGAGTCAAACGCAAAAAGGAGGGCCTCCGGCATCACGCCGGAGGCCTTTCCGATAAGAACCTGTATGCTGTTAATTCTTGTGTGCCCGCTCTGCCTGCAGTTGTCGACAGCTACATCGAGCAGGCTCTCCGCAATCGAGACCTCATGCATTTTCTTTGGTTACTTCTTTTGCATAGGCCTCCTTGCCTGCATCAATGGCAGACACGATAGCGGCTTTCTGTTCATCGACAACATGCTTTGCCTTGTCGACCGTTGTCGTCACGGTTTCACGAGCCTGGCCATAATAGGTATTGGCGGTTTCCTTGGCCTGTTCGGCATATTCGGCGGCCCGGTCTTTCACATCGTCGGAAATTTCACGAATCTTCCGCCGGGTTTCAACTCCCGACTGGGGTGCAAGCAGAAGCGCAACACCTGCGCCGACTGCACCGCCAAGAAGGAATGCAAGAAAAACGGAACCTGCATTGTAGCCACAATCTTCATGTCTCATATCATTACCTCCCTCTTGATTGTCCCATAAAAACTGCAAGCGCCGTGCTCAGGCCTGCCCGTAATCCAGATGCACGGCTGGTCAGCGCCTGCTGAAGTTCGCCAATAAGCGCATTTGCCGCGCGAATATTGACTGCAAACTCGCTCACGGAATCGGAAACATACCTGACGTTGCCGGTGACGCCCTTGACGTCTTCGCTCACTTTGCGCAGGCTGGCGAGTGTAAGCTCGGTCTGCTCCAGCACCGGCTGCATCTTGTCCTCGGTTCGTTTCAGAAACTCGCGGAGCGCAACTGAAGCCTTTCTGAGTTCAATTGCCGCAAACAGAATAAAGACAATGACGGCAACGAACGTCAGCGTCATGATGAAAAAGCAGATACTCAGAATAATCAGCCAGGAATTGCTTTCCATATGCCCTCCTTAGGCAAAAGTATAGCACATTTTCAGCGCGTTCGGCATTGAAGAGTCAGCGGTGTCGGAAGACGTGAAGAATACGCTGCAGAACGGTTACATGGCTTAATACGAAAAGGACTATCATGACCGGGAACATCCACCCGGTGAGGCATCCGAAAGCCAGCAGTACGATGCGTTCGGGGCGTTCCATGATGCCGACGTGGCAGGCAATGCCGAGACCCTCGGCACGGGCTCTCACATAACTCACCAGCAGCGCCCCCACCAGAGTTCCGAGCGAAAGTGCAGCACCTGCAATATGGTCAACTCCGTAGAAATATGCGGCAGCTCCGAGCAGAAGAGCCGCATCAGAATAGCGGTCAAGAGTGGAATCCAGCAGAGCGCCGAATTTGGACGCTTTTCCGTTCGTGCGGGCGACAACGCCGTCGATCATGTCGAACAGGCCGCCAAGCAGGATGAGGATTCCTGCTGCATGCAGCTGCTGAGGGAGAACAACCGCAGCGAGCACCGTAATGCAGAAACCGCCAACTGTTATTACATTCGGACTGATCGAGACTTTCCGGGCATACGGCTCAAGCGGTTTGTCGAGAAAGTGTCCGAGTTTGGCGCTAATCAAAACCGCACCATTACCTTTCGCGCCGATTCTGGATAAATGCTTCGACCATTTCACGCGCTTCTTCGTCTGCGTACTGCGTTCTCGGATGCTTCATGAAATACGCGGAGGGAGAAATGAGCAGACCGCCGACGCCTCTGTCCTTTGCGACCTTGCAGCACCGGATAGCGTCAATAACAACTCCGCTACTGTTTGGGGAATCCTCCACAGAGAGCCGGAGTTCCACATGCATCGGAACATTGCCGAACTCATACCCCTCCATGCGGAGAAAGCAGACCTTGTTGTCGTTCATCCACGGCACATAGTCCGACGGGCCGATGTGGATATCGTCATTGTTCAGAGAATGGTTCACCTGCGAGGATACAGCCTCAGTCTTCGAAATCTTCTTGCTCTTCAGACGTTCCTGGTTGAGCATGTTCAGAAAATCGGTGTTGCCTCCGACATTGAGCTGATAGGTATGGCTGATTTTTACGCCACGGTCCATAAAGAGTTTTGCCAGCATGCGGTGAATAATCGTCGCACCGATCTGGGACTTGACGTCGTCGCCGACGAGAGGAACGTTCCGATCTTCAAACTTCTTTATCCATGCGTCATCCGAAGCAATAAAGACAGGAACGCAATTCACAAAGCCGATCCCCGCATCTAGGCAGGCCTGCGCATAAAACCGCGTCGCCTCCTCCGAACCGACCGGCATATAGCTTACTGCCATGTCAGCGCCGCTCTCTTTTAATATCGTCACCACATCGCACGGCTGCATGTCTGAGGCGATAAACCGGCGATCATCAGGATAGTTCGCCATATGCCGGGAGATGCCGTCGAGGACCGGCCCCATCCGGACCGTCACCGGAAAGTCAGGCAGATTCGGGAAGAAAACCTTGGTGCAGTTAGGTTTTGCGAAGATCGCCTCCCTGAGCGGACGGCCGACCTTGCGGACATCAACGTCGAATGCTGCTACAACCTCGATGTCGGCCGGAGCATATCCTCCAAGATCATGATGCATAAGACCGAGCGCTCGGTCCGGACTATCGGCAGGTAATGTTTTATAGTACTCGATGCCCTGAATCAGAGAACTCGCACAGTTTCCAACACCAACAACGGCAATACGAACCTTCCCCATGCTCTTTATGTCTCCTGTCATCTTTTTCTCTCTGAGTTTTCAGCTGCCCGAAAACCAGTTCGCACGCCATTTTCGCAACGGAAGCTAATACTAACTATAAACATATTTTTATAAATTACAGCAAACACTTCTGTCAAGCAAACCGGCAGGCTGTCTGATCCATTTTACGCAGTAAATACAGTCGACTGCAGCGGTCGGGCCAGCACATACGCAATGTGAGCCTCAAGCAGGGAATCAAGCTCAGCAATAAGATGATCGCCGACCCGGAAGCGGTCGATGGTAGCAAAGCGCCAGTTCAGCATGCCGCAAAAAACCCGGAGCGCCCCGGCTGAAAGCTCCCGTGCCTCATCCCGGACCGCCGAACAATGCTCACACAGAATCGAACCGTGCGCAAGATAAAAGTACTGCGGGCTCCTCTCCGACGAAGATCTGCCGCATCGGCCGCAAATCTCCAGCCCCGGCAAATATCCGCATATCTGGAGAAAACGCATTTTATAGTACAGAAAATACAGGTTCTTCCGGCCGCTCTCCAGCTTCGCAAGCGCCTGCATCATCAGCCGGAACGCATCATGATTCGGCTCCCGCTCCGGCAGAAAACGAAGATTCATCTCAATCAGCCGAGAGGCGCGGACAAACGTCGTGTAGTCATCACGAAGCGTCTGAAACGGCCTGAGAATATCCGACTGGGTCAGCCGCGGCAATTGCGCATCTTCACGGCCCATCACCGCAATGCGCGAGTGCGTGAGCGGCTCCAGAGAACTGCCGAACCGGCTCCTGATCTTGCGGGGACTTTTCGCAAAAGCCTTAAGAATGCCATGGTCTCGTGTCAGATAGGTAACGATAAGATCCGCTTCGCCAAAAACCGCAGTCCTCAGAACAATGCCTTCTGTTCGGGTCAGCATGAAGCACACTGCTCCCGGCAAAAAGCAGCATGATCAGTAAGAAGGGGCGTCAACGGCGATCCCGTTACATCATGGTGCCGAAATCTTCGGGCTTGAGGTTCTTGAGCCACTCGTCGAGTTCATCCGTCTTGCGCACTTCAAGAACATTCTCCTCCACAAAAATTGGAGCCTGAACACGGAGCGCAACGGCAACCGCATCGGATGGCCGCGAATCCACGGCAATGTCCCGCTTGCCGTCGGTCCCATGAATGAGTGCATAGTAAGTGTTATCGATGATTTCGGTTATGACGATTTTGGTGATGGAAACATTCAGCCCCTCAAACACGTTTTTGATGAGGTCGTGCGTCAGGGGACGGGGAGTAATAACCTTGCCGAGCGCAAGGGCAATGGCATCCGCTTCGGGCTTTCCTATCCAGATAGGGAGCGTCTGTAGACCGTCAACCTGCTGCAGAAGTAAAATGTACATGCCGCTTCGCGGATCAAAAAGGAGGCCCTCAACCTTCATTTGCAGATGCATTACTCGAACCCCAGATCTTTCAGCGCCCGCTCATCGTTTCGCCAGTCCTTCCGGACCTTTACCCAGAGTTCCAGAAAGACTCTGGCGCCAAGGAGCTTCTCAATATCTCCGCGGGCAGCTGTGCCGATTTCCTTCAGGCGTGCGCCATTCTTCCCTATTATAATACCCTTCTGGCTGTCTCTTTCAACATATATGTTCGCCTGGATAGCTACGAGACCGTCTTTCTTTTCCTTCCAGGTCAGAATCTCCACTGCGACGGAATACGGCAGTTCATCGTCAGTCTGCTGCATAATCTTTTCACGAATCGCTTCAGCGGCCATGAATCGCTCGGCCTGATCCGTCAGAATATCATCCGGATAAAGCCCCGGCCCCTCAGGCAGGAGTGGCAGCAGTGCCGGAAGCAGACGATCGATCCCGTCACCTTCAAGCGCCGAGATTGGAATGACCTCCCTGAACGGATAGAGCTTCGTATAGACATCGATAACCGGCAGCAGTTCCGGTTTCTTGATGGTGTCCACCTTGTTGATAACCAGAAAGACCGGCTTCCGGAACCCGGCAAGCGACTCGAGAATCGCCTTGTCTCCGACAGCAGGTTCCGATGGCTCAACAAGAAAGAGCACGACATCCACGTCATGGAATGTATCTGATGCTTCGCGCACCATACGCTCGCCGAGCTTATGGCGCGGCTTGTGGATGCCGGGCGTATCGAGAAACACGATCTGCGCTTCAGGCAGGTTCTTGATGCCGGCGATACGGTTGCGTGTCGTCTGGGGCTTGGGGCTGACAATAGCCACCTTCTCCCCGAGCACTGTGTTCAGGAGCGTCGACTTGCCGACATTCGGCCGTCCCGTCAGAGAGACATATCCGCAGCGGAATGCTGTCATGCAATCACACGTCATGAAAGCTTTGCGACAGCAGCCGCAATTCTTTCGACACCTTTTTTCAGATTTTCCATGGAGGTAGCATAGGAAATGCGGATGTATCTGTCATCGCCGAAAGCTTCGCCGTGCACGAGAGCTACATTCGCATCCTCAAGCAGATACAGCGCAAAATCGAGCGATCCGTTAATCGCGCGCGTACCGGCCTTTTTGCCGTAGTGTTCCGAAACGTTCGGAAACGCATAAAATGCGCCGGTCGGTTTCATACATTTGAAGCCGGGGATTGCATTGAGTGCATCAACAAGATAGACTCTCCGCTTGTCGAACTCGGCATGCATCATGGCGACAAAGTCCTGAGGTCCCTTGAGAGCTGCAACAGCAGCTTTCTGGGAAATCGAGGCAGGGTTCGAGGTTGACTGGCTCTGGATGTTCGTCATCGCCTTAATCACATCCTTCGGTCCGGCAGAATAGCCGATACGCCAGCCGGTCATGGCATGTGACTTGGAGAGACCGTTCACGACAATAGTCCGGTCCTTGACTTCCGGGCGGAGCGCCGCAATGCTGTAGTGCTGCATGCCGTCGTAGATCAGCTTTTCATAAATTTCGTCAGAAATAATATACAGATTGTGTTTCACCGCAAGTTCGGCAACCGCTGCAAGCGCGGCCTTGTCATAGGCAAATCCGGTCGGATTGGACGGCGAGTTGAGAATAATCGCCTTGGTTTTCTGCGTAATTTTTGCAGCGAGCGCCTCCGGACGGAGCATAAACTGGTCAGCTTCATGCGTTTCGACAATCACCGGGCTGGCATCGTTCAGCAGCACCTGATCCGGATACGAAACCCAGTATGGCGCCGGAATAATAACCTCATCCCCCGGCCCATAGAGCGCCTGCGCTATGTTGTACAGACTGTGCTTTGCGCCGCAGGAGACGATAATCTGATCCTTCTCGTATGCAAGACCGTTGTCGGCTGAGAGTTTGGCAATAATTGCGTCCTTCAGCTCATCAATGCCGCCGACCGGCGTATATTTTGTAAAGCCGTCCCTGATAGCCTTGATGGCTGCATCCTTGATATGCTCAGGAGTGTCAAAGTCCGGTTCTCCGACACCGAAATTGACAACATCAATTCCCTGTGCTTTCATGCCCTTCGCCTTTGCATCCATGGCGAGGGTTGGAGAAGGCTTGATGGTGCGCACTCTTTCTGACAGCATGGTCATTCCTCCCTACAGTCGATATATTTCTTGATTTCTTTAATGTCCTGCATATCCGTCAGGCATCCGGTCATGGTTGCTATTATAGCAGTAATAAACGGGTTAGGCTCTGTTCATGCTGAAATACATCCGCTCTATGTAAGAACAATATGCCTTTTCGCGCGCCTGCCCAGGGCAAGCAGTATTTCATACGGGATAGTGCCGGCACGTCCGGCCCAGTCTGACGCCGTAATGGTCTGCCCGCCCTGCGTCCCGATAATGACTACCTCGTCGGATTCATCGGCCCCGGCAATATCGGTCAGGTCTACCATGGTAAGATCCATGCAGACCCGGCCTACAACAGGCGCGCGTTTTCCCCGCACCAGCACCTCTCCGTTATTGGAGAAGCGCCGGAAAAAACCGTCTGCATACCCGGTCGCCAGCACACCTATGACGCTTCGGCGCGTTGTGTGCCACGTCCTTCCGTAACTTATCGGCTTGCCCGCTTCCACGGTCCGAATCGAGACAAACCGCGTTGTGACGCTCATGACGGGCTTCAGAGCGATTGTCTCTGATAGTGCGTCGCCGGATTCAAGCGGAGAATAGCCATACAGCATAATCCCGGGTCGCACCGCGTCAAAAAGCGCATCAGGCCTGCTCATGACCGCCGAGCTGTTGGCGATATGAAAGCACCGTGGTCGCAGGCCTGATACGGCAAGCGATTCCCGAAGACTCCGGAACTGCTCAATCTGAAAAGCAGCAAATGACTGATCGCAAAGATCCGCCTCAGAGAAGTGGCTCATGACCCCTTCTACTTCAAGCGCAGACAGCCCGGCAATCCGGAGAATTCCGTCCTTGGCGTCGCCCTGCAGTCCGAGCCTGCCCATACCGGTATCGACCTTCACATGGATACGCAGCATGCGACCGCGCCTCTCCGCCTCACGGGAAAGCGCCTCTGCCTTTGGAAGATCAAAAACGACCGGCGTCAGATTATCCTGAAAAACAGCATCGACATCGGGATCGAAAAAAACAAGAATCGGGGCGGTGATGCCTTCTTCACGAAGCTGAGCAGCCTCATCGGCATAGGCGACGCCAAGCCACGCTGCCCCTTCTGCAGCGAGTGTGCCCGCAACTTCAGGAGCTCCGTGCCCGTAAGCGTCGGCCTTGACCACGGCAATGACAGGAAGGTTATGTGCGAAACGCCGAACGACTTGAAAATTATGGGAAAGAGCCGGCAGATCAATCCCGGCCCGAAGACCGCTGCTCACACCACTACGCTTTCTTGTCTGCTTCGGGAGAGTCTTTTTTGTCGGCTGTGTCCTTCTTGGGAGTCACGTCTATACTGTCAGGCTCGTTCGTGGCCTTCTTGAAATTGCGGATAGCATCTCCCATTCCTTTGCCTATCTGTCCAAGGCGTGACGCGCCGAAAAGAATAATTACGATGATGAGAATGATGACCAGTTCCTGCATACCGAGACCAAGCATAGTATCCCTCCTCATTTAGACATACGGAAGGTCAATCATGCAGACACGCGCGATTGCTCCAGAGAGGCAACCACGGCAGCATAATCGTCAACCGTATTTATATTAACAAAACTCCTTCCCTCTGCGTCCATGTTTTTCAAGACAGCTTCAGCGACAAAAGAGGCGCGCACCTCTTCAAAAAACCGGAGCAGCGCAACTTTGTCGGTACAAACGGCACCTTCCAGCGCAGGCAGAACGCTTTTTGCATACACCGCAATCAGCGGTTGCGGTCTGCCGTGAAAAACCGGAACAACCACATCCACGGGACCTGAAGCTGCTGCACGGCAGTAGTGTTCGCAGATGCACGTTACAACGTCATCAGCCACAAACGGCATGTCGCACGCCAGAAAAAAAGCGGCATCCCCTTCCGCATGGAGCAGGGAAGCATGCATGCCGCTCATAGGACCGCACGAGGGCAGGACATCGCCGATCATCGGAAGCCCAAGGTGGAAGTAGCGCTCAGGTTGGTTCGTGCTGAGAAGCACTCTTGGAAACTTCTTCCGCAGGAGTTCGATCGTTCGCTCTATGATGCGTACTCCCCCGAGTTCGATAAAAGATTTGAGAAACGGATAGCGCGTGTTCTGACCGCCCGCAAGAATGACCGCGGTACGGACCCTGCTCATAAAATAATCAGGCCGGCATAGCCGACAACCTGCTCAAAGTCTCCGCTCACCTCGCCCGACGTGGCATACCGAACCTGCCGCACCCGTTGCGCGCCGAGAGCCTTTGCAGCAAACAGCATAATCGTAGCGGGATAGACGCCGCACATCGAAATGCGCTGCTCATGCACTGTTTTATACAGCCCCTCAGGGTCGAGCGCCAGAACGTGTTGGAGCGCAAGGGAATCCAGCCGGCGGGCGGTTTTATCACTGACATAGTGGCTCATGTCGGTGCTCGCAACCATCGTCACTTCATAGGGAGTCTGCCTGATTGCAGCCGCAATCGCCTCTCCGACCGCCTTACAGGCTTCCAGAGACGCATGCATGACGGCAATCGGCACGATTGCAGCGTCTTTAGCTGTCGCATCAATAAACGGAAGCTGGACCTCCAGCGAATGTTCCCTCGCATGGGCCTCGGTATCAGGCTGAATGAGACGGCTCTGCGCCAAAAGCAGTTGGGCAAACGCTCCGTCAACAGAGAAGGTTGCCGTCGGAATCTCCCACTCACCCTCTGCATACAGGGCAACAGGGGCTCCCATTCCCGTATGATTCGGTCCAAGAAGCACAAAGGTCTTCGGAGCGGCTATTGACGAATACACCGCACCGGCAACCGCGCCGGAATACATGAATCCGGCATGCGGAGAAACAATGCCGAGCGCCCGCTCCCTGCCTGCAGCAGGATCAAGAAACTGCTGCACCTGCCGCTTCAGTCCGAGCTGCGAGGAGGAATAAAATTGCCCTGCCACCACCGGACGGCGCTTCATTCGGCGTAGCTCTCTTCCGGTTCGTACGGGATGTCGGTGTAATCCGCGTATTTCGTGCAATGCGCCATAAAGGTAAGATTCACCGTGCCGGTCGGACCGTTTCTCTGCTTCGAGATAATGATTTCCGCCCTGCCCTTATACTGGGTTGCTTTGTTATAGAGCTCATCCCGGTAGAGGAAAATGATAACGTCGGCATCCTGTTCGATGGCGCCCGACTCACGCAGATCCGCAAGACTCGGCCGTTTGTCGGTTCTGCTTTCGACCCCGCGGTTCAGCTGGCTGAGCGCAATGACCGGCACCCGCAATTCCTTTGCGAGCGCCTTCAGTCCGCGCGATATTTCGGAAATTTCCTGCTCGCGCCGCTCTGCGTTGCCCCTGCCGCGCATGAGCTGGAGATAGTCGACCACAATCAGACCGAGTCCGCCATGCTCCATCTTGAGCCTGCGCGCCTTGGCGCGGACTTCGAGCACCGTTACCCCGGCAGAATCGTCGATAAAAATCGGGGCTTCCGCCAGCCTGCCCGCTGCATTTGTCAGCCTCGGCCAGTCCTGGCGGCCGATAAACCCCTTCCGCACACGCGAGGAGTCCACCTCGCTCTCAGAGCAGAGCATGCGCATGGCAAGCTGTTCTTTCGACATTTCGAGACTGAAAACCGCCACCGGCTCTTTGCTTTCAATCGCAACATGCTGGGCGATATTCAGCGCAAACGCGGTCTTTCCCATGCCGGGACGTCCGCCGACAATAATCAGGTCGCTTGCTTGAAATCCTGACGTCATTTCATCAAGGTCCTTGTATCCGGATGGAACGCCGGTAATCGCCTCCTTTTTATCGTACAGGTGCTCGATAGTCTTGAACGTATCCTTGATAACTTCTTTCAGGCTGACAAACGACACTTTCGTGCGCTTCTCAGCAATATCGAAGATCATCTTCTCCGCCTGATCGACCATCTCTTCCGCATCCTGCGTGTCTTCATACACCTTGGCGACAATCTCAGTCGACGTCCGGATCAGCCCCCGCAGCAGCGCTTTTTCGCGGACAAGCTTTGCATGGTATCTGACATTTGCTGAGGTGGGAATACTGTTGGCAAGATGCGAAAGATAGGGAACGCCGCCTATGATTTCAAGATCGCCGTTTTTACGAAGGGCGTCACTGAGCGTAATAATGTCAATCGGCTCATTGCGCTCAAAAAGATCAATCATTGCACGGAAAATTTTCTGGTGGGCCCCCTTGTAAAAGTCTTCAAGACTGACGTGCTCGACCGCTTTTGGGAACGCTTCATTGTCGAAAATGACTGCGCCCAGCACCGACTCCTCGGCCTCGAGATTCTGGGGGGGGAGTTTATCTATTGCTACATCCCTCTGCATTGAGCCGCCTCCGAATCGGAAATGAAAAAGGCAGGACGGCTTAAACGCCGGCCTGCCCCTGAAACATGCTGATTACTCTGCGACGACCTGAATGTTCAGTTCGGCAGTAACTTCAGGGTGCACCTTGACCGAAACCGTATAGGTGCCAAGCCGGCGGATAGCGTCTTCGAGGTGAATCTTCTTCTTGTCAACCTCGATGCCGTCCTTTTTCAGGGCCTCAGCAATATCCATGGCGGTAACGGAACCGAACAGCTTGTTCTCTTCCCCCGCCTTGGCAGTAATCGTTAGGGTCTTGCCCGCAAACCTGGCGGCAACGGACTCGGCATCTGTCCTGATCTTGCCCGCGCGGTCCATAATCTGGCGCTTTGTGTGCTCAAACGCCTTTACATTTCTCTCATTTGCCTCAACGGCAAGCTTTCTCGGAAACAGGAAATTACGGGCATATCCTTCCTTTACCGAAACAACCTCGCCCATCTTGCCGAGGTTTTTGACGTTCTCTTGAAGAATAACGTTCATCTGTAGCATGCTCCTTTCGCATCGGGGAAAATATAGAGTTATTAGTTTACCTGAACCCGCCGCAAAGAATCCAGAGAAGGATGCGACAGGCGAAATCAATGACCGCGATTTTTTTCACCCCTTTGCCGCACCGTCTCATACAGCAATACCGCAGCCGCTGTCGCCACATTCAGGCTTTCGGCCTGTCCGTATATGGGGATGCGGACAGCCGCAGCCATATGCGGCTTGAGATCTTCTCCGATACCTTTCGCCTCATTGCCGAACACGATAGCCACCGGACGGCAGAGATCAGCCGAAAAGCAGTCCTGCTCCGCGTGAACGTCTGCTGCAACTATAGTAAGGGAATGCTGAGCCGAATACGATATAAAATCCGATGTTTCCGCAAACACGACGGGAACATGAAAAATGCTCCCTGCGCTGCTCCGCACCGCTTTCGGCATAAACGGATTCGCGCTTCCTGGCAGCACAACAACGGCTTCGGAGCCGACGGCATCTGCAAGGCGGACAAGTGCGCCAATATTGCCGGGATCCTGCATGCCGTCACTGACGACAAGCATTGGCATCTCCGAAAGCAGGACTTCGTCAAGCCGCGGCTGACGACAGGTCACGATTGCTGCAATGCCCTGCGGAGTATCGGTGTCGCTCAGCTTCGCCATAACCAAGTCCGCGACCTGAAAAAAGCCGCCCCCGGACCAAACAGACTGAACGCGCTTCAGAAGCTCGCTACCCGAGGATCTGCGCGCAAATGCTTCCGTGAAAAAAACCTTTCTGAGTGAACAATGCTTCGCGGAAAGCATGGCTTCAAAAAGGTGCGGCCCTTCAATAAAGAAGTCAAGGCTTTCCGGCTTTGCATGACCGTCACGGATTCTGACGGCATCTTTGATGAGCGGGTTTGATGAACTGGTGATGCGTCTCGTCTGCATGCCTACTCCCAATGAATCTGAATCGGTGTCGGAACGAAGGTCAGTATGAATATGACCAGCGCAAAGATACCGAGCAGGCGGCGATTGTTTTCAAGACGCTCGTTCCAGTGATATACCGGAGGATGATCAATCCCGAGAATGAGCATGAGAATGGCCCATACTCCCCAGCCAGGCCAGCCGACATCCCACAGAAATGCAGCCGTGCCGAGTGCACCGAGAACGCCGACCAGCATGGCGGAAATCGTCCCATGCCGTTTGCCGAACAGCGCATACAGGATATGACCGCCGTCGAGCTGGCCGATTGGTATAAGGTTCATAGCAGTGATGAACAGCCCGATCCATCCCGCAAATGCCACAGGATGCAGAAGAATATCGGTATTGGCAGGCAGCGTGCCGACAACAAGCCACGATAAAAACGTAAACAACAGCGAATCTCCGAGTGTGACCATCCCCTCTGCCTGCTCAAGCGAAATAACCGGCGACAGCCCGAGTCCGATGATGCATGCAACGACTGAAACCAGAAATCCGGCAACCGGCCCGGATGCCCCGATATCGATCAGCGCTTCTCTGGTCATAATCGGCGACTTCATTTTGATGAATGCGCCAAAGGTGCCGATGACCAGCGGCGGGATGGGAGGTGCAGGAATGAAATACGGAAGCGTCGCCGATGTGTTGTGCCGCCGGGCCGCGAAATAGTGGCCAAACTCATGACATAAAAGGATCGTCATGAGCGTGCCCGCAAACGGCACTCCTGTAAAAATCCCGGCAGGTTCTGCCAGCAGATTTGCGCCGCTCAGAAGCGCACCGGCGGTGAGCGTCGTAAGACACGTCATGCAGAAGAGAATAAGGTGTACGTGAGGGATTCTGGACATCAAGGCACTCAGACCGCTGTGACGCCGGCAAGAGCGCCCTTGAGGTCATAGTCATAGGCAGCGGTTATCTCGACTTCAATGACACTGCCCTGTTTCAGTTCGGAAGTTCGTGAGCGCGGAAGCCCGGGCTTCCTGCTCTTTTTAACTTCTTCTCTACCGCTCTCGAGTTCTTCCTTTTTTTCAATAATGACGACTCCGTCTATTTCCGGCGCCTGGGAATCGAGCCGGGCAATGATTATATCGTCGTCAGTCTCGTCAACAACAGCGCGGAGCGTTTTGCCGACAAGGTCCCGGTTTTTTTCAAGAGAGATAAGCGCCTGCCGCTTCATAATTTCATCAAACCGGCGATTCTTGATCCGGGCCGGCACCTGCCCCGGCAGCTTTGCGGCGGGAGTTCCCTCTTCGCGTGAGTACTTGAAAACACCGAGCCGGTCGAATCGAATCTCTTCGATAAAGTCGACAAGGCCATGAAAATCATCTTCCGTTTCACCCGGAAATCCCGCGATGAAACTTGTACGGAGCGTCACTCCCGGAATTATTCGCCGGATTGTCCGAATCAGCTTCAAATACTCCCTGCGGGTTCCGCGGCGTCCCATCAGCCGAAGGATGCGGTCCTCGGAGTGCTGAAGCGGAATGTCCAGATACTTGAGAATCTTCTCCTCGGCAGCCACATACGCAAGAAGCTCTTCCGGAACCTCCGTCGGGTAGAGATACAGCAGACGTATGCGGAAATCACCCTCAATGGCGACCAGTTCCTTCAGCAGCGAAAGCAGAGAACCGCCCCCCCATTCGCGGCCATACTGCGAAATATCCTGAGCGACAAGAATCAGTTCACGCGCACCGCGCTCGATGAAAGCACGGGCCTCGCGTACAATCGGCTCGCCCGGCAGGCTGCGGAAACGCCCGCGAATCGATGGGATGACGCAAAACGTGCAGCGCTTGTTGCAGCCGTCGGAGATTTTCAGATATGTGTATGACGGCTGCCAGAGCGCCGTCTCCTGCAAAGAGCCGTAAAACTGCGCGGTATCCTGCGACAGAGCAACGCCATCCGTTTTTTTGAGCGATCTGCAGAACCCAACAATGCTGTCATACTCACCGAGTCCGAAAATGGCGTCTATTTCGGGAATCTCCGCTTCAAGCTCTTTCCGGTAGCGCTGCATCAGACAGCCGAACGCGACCAGCTTCTGTTCAGGCCTTTTAGTCTGGCTGAGTTTCAGGATCTCCTCAATCGACTCTTCCTTCGCATCCTTGATAAACCCGCATGTGTTGACCAGGATGGCATCGGCTGCCCCTGAATCATCTATAACAGCAAGTCCTTGCGCCGCAAGCTGCTCGGCAAGGTAGCGGGAATCGGTCACATTTTTCGGACACCCGAGAGTCACAATTGAAACAGTCGTCATGCCCTTATTTCCTTTATTTCTTTCTATTTTCATGCTGTTCTCTGCCCACCGTTCACTGTTCACCGTTTCTGATAAAATGCTCATACCCTGTCGGCTGAAGAGGGCTTTGCATGCCGTCAACGCCGACAACAATGCGATCGCCTCCGGTGATTTCTCCGATACAGGTTACCGGAATGCCTTCGGTCTCAGCGGGATTCGCATCAGGCAACTCAGGGGCGGTAAACAGCAGTTCATAGTCTTCGCCTCCGGAGGCAGCCCACGCGATTGTGTCGCACCCGAGGAGCGCGCCAACCTGCACCATCGCTGATGAACGCGGCAGACGATCCATATAGATTGTCGCGCCGACACCGCTTTCATCGCACAGCCGTGAAAGATCGATGAAAAGACCGTCGCTCACGTCTATCATCGCCGTTGCGCAGGGTGCAATGCTCTCCGACGGCCGGGCCAGCGGCAGCAGATGCCGCCTCAGCACGGGATCTGCAACCTCCCATGACAGCGTTTTTTCATTCACACGCAGAGCTTCTCCTCCGCCTGAATGAGGAGTCATCCCCGAAATACGGCGTCGCACCAATGCACGTCCGGCAGCGGAAAGCAGCTTCAGGAGCGCAAGACCGCATGCCGAATCACCGAGCGTGCCGGTCACATAAATACGCTCGCCGGGCCGCGCTCCCCGGCGAGTGACAAAGGTTTCTCCCTCCCCGATAACCGTGGCTGACAAAAAGAGGTCATTCCGCACCCCCGACATGTCTCCTCCGATAAGGGATATGCGATAGTATTCGCATGCGGCGGCGATGCCGTCATAAAACTCTTCAAAAAAAGCCTCGTCGGACTCCTGCTTCATCCCGACGTTCAGCAACAGATAACGGGCGCGAACGCCCATTGCCATGACATCGCTCACATTGACGGAAACAAGTTTGAACCCGAGGGCATACGGAGATGTATACGCAAGATCAAAATGTACGCCTTCTGCCATAAGGTCGGTCGTGACCACAAGGCGCGAAGCCTCCGGGGCAAACACAGCCGCATCGTCGCCGATCGGCACCAGAACCGACCGGTCACGCTGCAGTGCAGTGTTAAACCTTTTTCTTACTGCCTTGAGAAGCGCCAGTTCGCCGACGCGGTGCAGCTGCACGTCCGGAACCTTTCTGCGCAGGCGTCGATGCCCTCGGCGCGCCGGAGTTTTTTTTGTCAGGCAGGCTTTCGGCCGGAGCTTTTGTCTTTGCCGTACGCGCAACTGTGCCGAACGCGGTCTTCAGCACATCATCCATTGTTTCGGCCAGCACAAAATGCATTCCCTGTTTTACATACTTCGGCAAATCATCAACATCTTTCTTGTTCCGATGCGGCACGACCACCGTCCGCACCCCCACCCGTTTGGCAGCAAGCGTCTTTTCCTTCAGGCCGCCAATAGCCAGTACCCTGCCCCGGAGCGTTACTTCGCCCGTCATCGCCACATCGCGCCGCACCGGCTTGCCGGTCAGTGCCGACGCAATGGCGGTCGCCATGGTAATGCCGGCTGAAGGGCCATCCTTCGGAATCGCTCCGGCAGGCACATGAATATGCAGGTCAACCGTTGAAAAGGTATCTTCGCTGATGCCGAGCTCCCTGCCCTGCGAACGCACATAGCTGAGTGCAGCCTGAGCCGACTCCTTCATGACGTCGCCAAGCTGGCCGGTCAGTGTCAGTACTCCCTTGCCTTTCATGACGGTTGCCTCGATAAAAATAATATCGCCGCCCGCCTCGGTCCACGCAAGCCCTGTGGCGACGCCAACTTCGTTCTTCTTCATCTCTTCTTCCGGAAGAAATTTCGGCACCCCGAGATATTTATGCACGGTTTCCGCAACGATGGTCACCTTATCCTGCTTGCCCTCGGCAACCTGCTTTGCCACTTTTCTGCAGAGGTTCGCAATCTCGCGTTCAAGACTGCGCACTCCCGCCTCACGGGTGTAATGAGAAATCACCTGACGGATTGCAGAATCCTCAAATTCCAGGATTTTCGACGTAACCCCGTTTTCTTCCCTCTGCTTCGGCACGAGGTACTTTTTCGCAATCTGCAGCTTCTCCTCATCCGTATAGCCGGAGAGATAGATAATCTCCATCCGGTCGCGCAGCGGCCCCGGAATGGTATCCGTCCTGTTGCCGGTCGTTACGAACATGACGTTCGAGAGATCAAACGGCACCGCAAGATAGTGATCCGAGAATGTGTTGTTCTGCTCCGGATCGAGCACTTCCAGAAGAGCGGACGACGGGTCGCCCCGGAAATCGGATCCGATCTTGTCAATCTCGTCCAGCACGACAACCGGATTGTTGGTGCCCGCCTGCTTGATGCCCTGCATAATGCGGCCGGGCAGTGCACCGACATACGTGCGGCGATGACCCCGAATCTCGGCCTCGTCGCGGACCCCACCCAGCGACAGCCGCATGAACTCGCGTCCGAGCGCCTTGGCTATGGAACGGCCAAGCGACGTTTTGCCGACGCCCGGAGGGCCGATGAAGCAAAGAATGGGCCCCTTCATTTTTTCTTTCAGCTTGCGAACGGCGAGGTACTCAAGAATGCGCTCCTTAACTTTCTCAAGGTCATAATGATCTGCATTCAGAATTTTCTGCGCCGTCTTGATGTCTATCTGATCCTTTGTGCTCTTTGACCACGGAATCTCGGTCAGCCACTCCAGATATGTTCGAATCGTGCCTGCTTCAGCACTGTCCGGATGCATCTTCTCAAGACGGCGAAGCTGTTTCTCAGCCTCTTTCAAAACCTTTTCCGGCATCTTCGCTTCTTCAATCTTTCTCTTGAACTCGCGCACCTCTTCGGCGCGCTCGTCAATATCGCCCAGTTCCCGCTGAATGGCTTTCAGCTGCTCGCGAAGGAAATACTCCCGCTGGGTCTTGTCGATTTCTCCCCGTGCTTCCGTCTGGATCTTCTGCTGAATGGTCATCAGCTGAATCTCGCGCGTCAGAATCTCGCCCACCTTTTTCAGGCGACCGATAGGATCGGTCATTTCAAGAATCTCCTGCGCCGCGTCAGTCCGGAGCGAAAGATTGGAGGCTACGAGGTCGGCAAGGCGGCCCGGGTCATCGAGATTTTCGATAACCACCATAACATCGGGAAGAATTGACTTGCCGAGCGAAACAACCTTGTCGAGCTGTTCTTTCACGTTCCGAAGCAGTGCCTCATTCTCTATAATCATGTCCGGCTGTTTTTCTTCCGGCAGTTTTTCGATATCGCCGACAAAAAATGTTTCATTCTTTTTGACATCAGTTGCGCGTGCCTTGGTAAGCCCCTGCACCAGAATTTTCACTCTGCCGTCCGGCAGCTTCAGCATGCGCATAATCATGCAGATTGTGCCGACGGCATAGAGATCGGCAGGCTCCGGATTCTCGACGCTGATATCCTTCTGGCTCAGCAACAGGATGAGACGGTTGGTGTTCAGCGCATGATCGATTGCCTTAATAGAAAGTTCCCGCCCGACAAAAAGCGGGATAATCATATAGGGAAATACAACGATGTCGCGCACCGGCAGAACCGGCAGCGACGAAGGAATCTCCATCGGCTGCTCAACTGCGCTCCCGTTGTCCGGTTTTTCTGTTTCACTCATAAAATTGTCCTCCCAGTTCAGTCACTGCTGCTCGATCGGAATGGTGATCCATTTCCCCTTCAGTTTCGGGAAGCGAACCGTAATCACACCGTTCCGATACCGTGCCGTCCCTTGTATGCTGTCAACGGCAATCGGAATATTCATAATCCGCCTGAACGCCCGTGTCTGGCGCTCCATGCAGAGAAACCTGCCCCCTTCATACACAGGAGCGCTCAGGTTCTTCTGCGGCTTGCTTTCGATAATGAGAAAGTTTTCTATGACCTGAAGCGAAACACATTCCGGCTCAATGCCGGGAACTTCGATTTCGAAGACCAGCTCTGTCTCCGTCTCATAGAGGTCCGCAAGAGGACACGAAACAGGGTTATTGTATGGTCCCATCGAGCAGTATGCCATGCGTCTCACTTCATTTGAGAAACACGCTTGCGAAGATATTCCGCGAAGTCAGCCCCCAGTTCCTGGTTCCTGAGCGCCAGATCCACCGTAGCCTGAAGGTATCCGAGTTTCTCGCCGGCATCAAAACGCTTCCCTTTGGTCGGAATACCGTAAATGGGTCGTTTCTTCACCAGAGAACGCAGTGCGTCAGTCAGCTGAATCTCGCCGCCCGCCCCCGGCTTCACCTTTGCAAGATGCTCAAATATATCATTCGTCAGGATATAGCGCCCGATAATAGCCAGATTCGACGGCGCTTTATCCAGCGCGGGCTTCTCCACCATATTGCGGATTTCGATGACGCCGCCAACCGACACCGCATCGACAATTCCGTATCTGTTGACCCGGTCTCGCGGAACCTCTTCCAATGCAATGACCGGTGACTTGGTTTTCTCGTGGAGCGCGATCATTTTTTTCAGCAGCGGATAATCAGGATCAATCACATCGTCACTCAGAATGACCACAAACGCCTCATCTCCCACAAACGGCTCGGCGCACCAGATGGCATGGCCGAGCCCGAGCGCCTGCCGCTGGCGAATGTATGCAAACTTCAGATGATTCAGGCGATTTATCGACTCGAGCATCTTGCTCTTGCCCGACGAACGGAGACGATCTTCCAGCACAAAGGCGCTGTCGAAATGGTCCTCAATCGCCCGCTTGTCCTTGCCGGTAATGATGATGAATTCATCAAGTCCGGCGCACATCGACTCCTCCACCGCATACTGAATCAGCGGCTTGTCGACGAGCGGCAGCATCTCCTTGGGCGACGCTTTCGTCGCCGGCAGAAAGCGCGTGCCGAGTCCTGCGGCAGGAAGCACTGTTTTCCGGATCTTTTTCATGTGAAGTTTTATTTTAGCACGAAAAATACCGGAGACGAGACTCGAACTCGTACAGGGTTGCCCCCGAGGGATTTTAAGTCCCTTGTGTCTGCCATTCCACCACTCCGGCGTGAGCAAGATATTCTCTATTTATCAGTTACTTCTAACAAGCCTACAGTATCATGAAGTGTATTTCAGCGTCAAAACTGTCTGCAGTACGCTCACAGATTGAGCGTTATTAATATACATGATTCGACTGTTTCAGTGCTTCCCGCAACCATGGCGGGTCAAGCGAAGATTGACATGATAGCGCTTCTTGTTCAAGCCCTCGAAACTCTTGGACCACAGCTTTGGACTCCTGCTCTTCCCGAACATTCAGGTGCATTTCATATGGACAAATCGGGGCTTTTTGACGATTCCGTCTGCTGCTGAGATCGTTTCTTCATGATGCGCATATATTTCTGCTGCCCCACGCACTCACGCGCTGACGGGCACCATTCAATGCAGGACGGCAGCATATCGCGGGTTATGATCTGCCCGCACTCCTTGCAAGCCATATCGGGCTCGTCGCTCCAGATCTCATTTTTCTCATAACAGAAGGGACAGGAAATATCTTCAGGATACGGAGTGCGGATTTCCCGGCTGCCGGGACAGCTTTCCCGCATTGCTTATGCTCCCCAGCGTCTGAATAAGTCGTGATCAATCCCCATGGCATCAAGGATCTTCCCGACAAGGAAGTCCACCATCTGGTCGAGTGACTTCGGCTCCTGATAAAAGGCAGGGACAGGTGGTGCAATCTTTACGCCGATGCGTGCAAGTTTCAGCATATTCTCAAGGTGGATTGCGCTGAAAGGCATTTCCCGCGGGGCGAGCACAAGGGGGCGCCCTTCTTTCATCGTCACGTCGGCAGCTCTCTCAATGAGGTTGTTTGCATAACCGCACGAAATTCCTGCCAGGGTTTTCATGGAACAGGGGACGACGAACATTCCGTCGGTCCTGAACGAACCGCTGGCAACCGGCGCATTCATCTGGACGTCTTCAAAAAAATACACTCGATCTGTCCCGAACTGTGTGCGGATAGCCTGCTCCGTATTATCGGCCCAGTCGATTCCGGTCTCACACCTGATAATCGGAAAGGTATTCCGCGAAATGAGAAGATGCACTTCAGCCTCCCTGACAAGCTCTTCAAGCAGGCGTATGCCGAGCACTGACCCGCTTGCTCCGGTGATGGCGAGAACGTAACGTTTCATGCTGCTATTATACCTCCTTTGCATCATGAAGCGACGCGCCGATTACTGCCGTGTCTTTTTCCACTCCGGCTCCCATATTTCAACCAGCTCGCGGTATGAGATGCCGAGCGCGTCACGAAATGCCTGGTCCGGGTCGCCCGTCTGTCCGAGTTTTTTGAGCAGCTGCGTTACACGGTTGATACCATAGCGGTCAATCAGATATGCCACGGCAGAATAGCTCTGCCAGTATGCGAGGCCGACCAGCCGGATATCGCCAAGGCGAGCGAAAGATCCGTTGTCATGCAGTGCGGTAAGGGGAATGTGCTGGCCGGTACGCTGAGGCCATCCGCCCGAAAAATATTCGGCAAGTCCTTCGTTTAACCACAGAGGCGGGGACGCCGCAAGTGTGTGAACAAGCGCGTGGGTGTATTCATGGAAGAGAACGCGGCGCAGCTCTTTTTCCTGTCCTTCCGCGCCGCGCACCGGAATGCGGATAACGCCGTCGAAGATGCCGTACGCTCCGCCTGCCCATTCCGGCAGGCGCGTTACATCCCGGAAATCCCGCCTGCTGTAAAGTATGATGGTAATCGTCTTGTCAGGGAAATAGTTCAGTTCCCGGCCAATCTGCCGATAGGCATCGTCCAGAATGCGCAGCACCATGCGGCTCGCCGTGCCGACTTCATGCCCGTCGAACACAATCTTGAAGCGTTCGCCCTTCTCATCGACATATTTTGCATGTGCGGCATCTTCCCGCTTCATCCAAGCGGAGATTGCCTTGAGTTCCTCATTGTCGGCACGAAGCGCAAGAGCGCGCTCCAGGTGTTCCCGGGCTTTAGATCGATTGCCCTGATGCAGATAGAGTTCAACCAGTTTTTTCCTGACATTGAATTCGCTTGCCGGTTTATGGTTCAATGCCTCTTCAAAAGCCGCTACCGCATCGCTCATGTTGCGCATGTGGTAATAAATATAGCCGATGGCCGCAAGAACGCTTTTGTCGCGAGGCTCCAGCTGTTTCAGAAGAACGAGAGCCTCGGGAAACTGTCCCCTCTCAAACAAGGCTCGGGCTTGGTTATGCATCTCGCGATATTCGACATGAGCTTCTTTCTGCTCTGTAAGCTCAGCGAAGATTTTGCCGGGGTCTTCATTCTTTATGAGCTGCTCAGCCACCTTCTGAGAAGACAGCGGCTGTCCTGCCAAGGGCTGTGCTTCCGGGGCGTCGACCCGATGCAGATCAGGTCCGGACGGAGATTTCATCCAGTAATACCCGCCGACAACCGCAGAGAGAAAAGCGGCAATGATAAGCAGTGCCCGAAGCATGAAGAAAATTATAGCCGGATATGCGGAAAAAATCGCGGGACTTTCCGGCGATACTCTTCGTAGGCAGGTCCGAATCGCGCGAGCAGTTCCCGCTCTTCAAGAGGAATAATGACGAAATACACGATGATGAAATCGACCACCGCAATGCACCCGACAGCAGCGCTCCTTGTTATAAAAAAGATGCCGAGCAACATGAACGTGTGCGCAAGATAGGTGGGATGACGCACGATGTGATAAGCGCCGTTTCTCTGAAACACATCCTGCCTGTTCTCCAGTTCGTGGCCGCCGGTAATCCCGGTGAACGAGAGCAGTTTAGCCGTCCATATCTGGAGTAACGTCCCACCCAGAAGGAGAACCATCCCTATTGTCGCGAGTCCGCGGGGGAGGTTCACAATCGGGGAAAGCAGCATATCCCGCAGCGAGAAGATGAGCACCGCGGCGGCCAGCCACGCCAGAAACACAAGAAAATACGACCACTTCCCCAGACGCCTGAAAAAAGCGGTGAACAGATGCATCGGTATCCACATGAGCGGAATGACTGGCCAGAGCACGATTACGGCAAACGCAAGGTGTTCTTTCATGGCAATAGTATACCTTGGACCGTTCCTCTTTCTATCGAGGCATACAAAGTGCCCGGCTGATTCGGAAGTTCGCCGCGTGCAAAGCGCTATTTCCTGCGCGGCTTCTTTGAGCGCGCCTTCAGGAATACTCCGAGTTCCTTGTCATGGGTTTGAATATGCTCCTGATACCACTCCATTATCCATAGGCTGAATTGACGGACAAAGAGTTCGTCCGTGGCTCCCTTGTTGATCTCGGCGCGGAATGCGCGATATGCGGAAAGAAAAGAGTGATGGGCAAGTGTATGAGCCTCGGCTCCCCTGTAAGCATGAGCAGGGGTGCTGATCATGTACTGCTCTTCAGTGCGGAAATGATCAGAGATGAACGTTTCAAAGAAATCGAAGGCATCGCACACCAGCCCGGGTGAACCTCCGGGCAGCTTTTCGAGCAGAAGATTCGCGCGGCGCGCAACCTGCTGGTGCTGCCTGTCTATTTCCGGCACTCCGACCGAGAGATCATCGCTCCATTTCAGCATAAAGGCCTTCATAATGTATTTGCTGCGGAAATCCCGGGGGTGCGGGACTTCCGCAGCAAATGTCTATTTCAGCCGAGCTTCAGCAGCAGCCCAATCAATGTTCCTGAAGAATGCCTCGATATAGTCCGCACGTTTCAATCCGTAGTCAAGCATGAACGCATGCTCAAAAACATCCATAATGAGAACAGGAACGCAACCCGCCGGATGCGCCACATCGTGTTCATTCACCCAGAAGTTGATCAGCCGGCCGTTTGCTGCGTCCTGATACAGCACAGCCCAGCCGATACCGCGCATGGTGCCGGTTGCCTTGAAATCCTTCAGCCACTCATCATAGCTTCCAAAACTTGCTGCCATGGCTTTCCCGAGCCTGCCGCCTGGGTCGAGTGCGGCCGTTCTCCCGAGATTTTCAAAATAGAATTCGTGCAGCCGCATACCGTTGAACTCCCAGCCGAGACGGCGCTTGAGTTCGGCAAACTCCGGAGTTGCAGCCTTCCCGTCGGAGAGCATCGCCTGCAGCGTGTCGAGCACCTTGTTTGTATTGGTTACATATCCCTGATATAAGGTAAAGTGGTTTTTGAGCAATGACTCGCTGAATCCGTCCATGCCGATGAGTTTTGCATAATCCTTTGCTGTGTATGCCATCTGTTTCCTCCTGGGAATGTCTGTGTCCATTTTTTATTTATTACACATGCAGGCGAAAAATGCAATTTTCCAATCTGCGATCTTCATTTCGGGTGGTATAATGAACATCATCAGTGGAGGACTCATGAGCGCTTTTCTGGCCGAATTACAACATCTATCGCCGATGCTTCAGGCTCTTATTGCGACACTTTTTACCTGGTTTTTAACCGCGCTGGGCGCTGCATTTGTCTTTGCATCGCGGAGTCCGAGCAGACGCACAATGGACGGCATGCTGGGGTTTGCAAGCGGTGTGATGATTGCGGCAAGCTTCTGGTCACTGCTTGCTCCCGCTATTGCAATGTCGGAAGGCAAGTCGCTCCCGGCATGGTTTCCTGCTGCAGTCGGTTTTCTTACAGGCGCCGCCTTTCTGCGCGTTATCGATCGTTTCCTCCCTCATCTGCATCTCGGCGGCAAACTTGAAGAGGCTGAGGGCGTAAAAACACCATGGCGCAGAACCACGCTGCTGGTGCTTGCCGTCACCCTTCACAACATTCCGGAAGGGCTTGCAGTCGGCGTCGCTTTTGGGGCTGCCGCAGCCGGCGTTCCGGAAGCGTCTCTTGCCGGTGCTGTGGCGCTTGCGTTCGGGATAGGGCTGCAAAATTTCCCTGAGGGAATGGCAGTAGCAATGCCGCTTCGACGAGAGGGGCTCTCTCGCTTAAAAAGCTTTTGGTACGGACAGCTTTCCGGAATGGTCGAGCCGATTGCCGCTGTTGTGGGCGCCGCATCGGTCATGTTCATGAGTGAACTGCTTCCCTATGCTCTCGGATTTGCAGCGGGAGCGATGATATTTGTCGTGGTGGAAGAGCTCATTCCTGAGTCGCAGCGTGGAGGAAACACCGACTTTGCGACAATGGGAGCAATAATCGGCTTTACGGTGATGATGGTTCTTGACGTAGCATTAGGGAAGTAAGAAGAATCAGCTCAGAAAAGTTTTTTCAGCGACGCCTGAATACGGGCAGGGTCGGGACGCTGCCTGATAAGCGGAGTGCTTTCAATCACCGGAATCCGCTCTTCCATCGTCGGGCGGTTGTTTCTGTATATGATGCCAATCGGAATGCGGTCTCCCCACTCAAGTGCTTTTGCAAAAGCTGCCACACGATCCTCAGGATTATAGTCCGGCTCGATGTGATACACCCGCTGGCGGTACCAGTCATGCGTGTTCACCGGATTGAATGAAACACAGGGCTGGAGAATGTCGACAAGCGAAAAGCCTTTGTGTGCAATTGAGGCTTTTACCATGCTTTTCAGATGTTCAGCATCCCCGGCAAATGTCCGGGCGACAAAGCTGCAATCCAGAGCAACCGCCATGGCCATCGGATTCAGCTGTTCGGAAAGCACCCCGAACGGCTGGTTTTTCGTCATCGTCCCTTCGGCAGTCGTCGGTGAGGCCTGACCTTTTGTAAGGCCATAGACCTGATTATCATGCACGAACAACTTGACGCCGACATTGCGACGCATTGTATGCATGAGATGGTTGCCGCCTTCGCCGTAGCAATCGCCGTCCCCTGCGACCGCCATCACCAGCATTTCATGATTCGCCAGCTTCACGCCGGTTGCAACCGGCAGTGAACGTCCATGGAGACCGTTAAACGTGTTGCACTTTATATAGTGGGGAAACTTGGCGGCCTGGCCGATGCCCGATACGATGGTAAACTGGTGCGGCGCAAGACCGAGTTCAGCCATCGTCTCCCTGAACGTTTTCAGGATCATGAAGTTGCCGCAGCCGGGGCACCAGGCAGGCATAATGCCCTTATAATCATCCAAGCTTGGCATTGATCTCTCCGATGAGCTCTTCCAGAAGGAACGGCCGTCCGTCATACTTCGTAATCAGATGATTGAACGCATAGCCGGTCTCGGTTTTCAGGAGGCGGGCAAACTGGTTTGTCGCGTTGTTCTCGATGCAGATGGTCTGCTTCGCGCTTCTGAGCAGGGCAAGGTAGTCGAGCCTGGCGAGCAACGGCAGCGGATAAACCTCGCTGAAATGAAGCATTGCTGCGAGGCAAGAGACGTTCAGCGCGTCAACTGCTTCCTTGAGCAGGCCGAAGGTCGATCCCCAGCCGACCAGCACGACATCAGGGGTATGATGGCCGTAGAGCGCCGGCGGGGCTATTTCGGCCTGAATCAAAGGCAGCTTTCTGAAAAGTCGTTTCTCCATCATTCTTTTTCGCGTCCCGGCGTCTTCAATAAGGTTGCCGGTTTCGTTGTGCTCGTCGCTGTCTGTGATAACGACATGCGGGCCGTCGCCGGGAGTCGCCATCGGAGACACTCCGGTCTTCGTGTAAACATGGCGCTGATAGGACGGAATGGCGGCAAACGCCTCCCCTCGCAGGCGATAATCATTGGAAATCAGCCTTGACGCATCAAAGCCGTCAAATGTCCACTGCGTATCGGCAAGATATTGGTCAGAGAGAATAAGGACCGGAATCTGGTACTTTTCCGCCAGATCAAACGCCTTGTTTGTCAGAAAAAAAGCCTGCTCCGGAGTTCCCGGCGCCAGCAAAACGCGCGGAAACTCGCCATGGGCGCTGTAAAGGGCGAAGTTCAGATCCGCCTGCTCGGTCTTTGTCGGCAAGCCTGTTGCCGGGCCGGGCCGCTGCACCAGTCCGATGACAATCGGCGTTTCGGTTATTGCAGCAAGTGAAAGCCCCTCCACCATCAGCGCAAATCCCCCGCCCGAACTGCCGGTCATCGCCCGAACCCCGGCGTATGAAGCCCCGAGAGCCATGTTGATGGCGGCAATTTCATCTTCCGCCTGCTCGACAATGACCCCATATTCTTTGGCACGGGCAGCTACCGAGAGCATTATGCTCGTCGACGGCGTCATCGGATATGCTGAGTAAAACTGCAGACCCGAAGCCAGCGCCCCGAGTCCGATGGCGTCATTCCCCTGTATCAGCATCTTGGGGCGTGCCGCATCCGCCGCAAGAAAGGCGCAACGGATACAATGCTCTTTCGCATACCCATACCCGGCCGCGGCTGCTTTCAGGTTGGCTGCAATGAGATCGTCTTTTTTGAAAAGGTCACGAATTATGCCTTCCAGCGCATCTGTCGGGACACCAAGCATGCCGAGCACAGCACCGGTTGCGACGGTATTCGCCATAATCCTGTTGCTGGTCTGCTCCATCGCAAGCTGCATGAACGGCACATCGAGGAAATTCGGCTTGTCATGCTTCTGCTTGAGCGAAGCAGCGTCGTACAGTGCAAGACCGTCGGGAGACAACTCTTCTTCATGCATCGGAATGGTCGCTGCATCGAGCACTACCAGAATGTCGATGCCGGTGCGCGACGACATGACCGGCCGGTCCGATACGCGCACCTGATAGATGTTATGACCTCCGCGAATGCGTGATTCATAGTCCTGGTGAGTGAACACATGATAGCCGGAACGGGCAAAAAAGCGGGCGAGCGTATCCCCAATCGTGAGGATTCCCTGACCTGCTTCACCGCCTATTTTTATCGTGTAGTCCATAGCGAGCTTTATAAGAAAATAACAGTATCAGTATAGGCGAAAGACGAGCCGGTTGACAATGCGGATTGGCATCTCCGTTCCGGACCTGATTGGGTCAGACAGGTGGACTCCGAAACCGTGCGCCTGTTTTTATGCGTGCACCGGCATGATCGGCTGACAGTGCTTCATTTGATCCTTATGCACAACCCTGTTCCGCCCGAACTGTTTTGCACAGTAGAGCGCCTGATCTGCGCGGCTGATGGCATCTATGATGTCGGTTTCTACCGGGAAAACCGTTGCAACCCCGATGCTGATGGAGCAGCGGATAGACTGATTCTTGAACTCAGTCGTCGAGAACGAGAGGCGGTGGCGGATTCTGTCGAGCGGCTGCACGGTCTGGTGCTCATTGGTGTCCGGCATGACGATGAGGAACTCCTCGCCCCCGAAGCGAATCACCAGATCGCATTCGCGAAGCTGGGCCTTGAGGCTCTGGGCAACATGCTGGATGACCTTGTCTCCCGCGAGGTGCCCATACGTATCATTGATGTCTTTGAATTTGTCGATGTCCGCCATTGCCAGCGAGAGCGTCCGACCATGACGGCGTGAACGGGCCAGTTCCTCGCGCAGGCGCGCCATTCCCGCCCGGCGCGTATAGACGCCTGTAAGATCGTCAAGTGCAAACTGATGATGTATCGAATCGAAAGAGGTCTTCAGGTCAGATTCCGTCCTTCTCGTCAGGTACGTCTGCACAAAGAAGAAATTGCCGACGCTCATCGCAAGCCCCCAAAGAGCAATAATCGAAATCGTGCTCAGATCCTTGAATCCCTTCACGCTCAGAAGCGCTATCGGAACAAACAATGTCAGGAAGATCGCATTTACGAGGATCATCCGCTTTATGTCACGGGAGAGTTTGAGTGCTACTGTCTTTGTACTCACGGTATCCTCCTCTCAAATTGCGCCGAATTCATACTGCTTATATAGCAAATCATATGCCAGTTCATAATATACACATAACACATTGAAATAAAATGATAATGAGAGATCTCGGCCAGCGCAGCGTCAGATTTTTGGCATCAAAATGCTGGGAAAAGGCATTTTTGGCAGGGCAAAATATTCCGAATTCACAATTATATGCAATGTGAGAAACGTGAAAAGAACAAACCGGGGGATGGTCAGGTCGGCAACTTTCCGCTTTCGGCAAGCTCGGCAAGCTTCCTGCGGTCGATTATGGAGACCTTCTTGCCGTCGACCGTCATGATTCCCTGACTGCTCATCTTTGCAAGGATGCGTGACAGGGTTTCCGGAATGGTGCCGAGCAGACTGGCTAATTGTCCCTTGGAAATCGCCAGCTCGACAACATCCGGGCTGTCATCCGCCTCACTCACATGCAGGATGTACGCCGCAAGCCTCCCGGGCACTTCCTTGAGCGAGAGGTTGTCGACCAGCGCGGCGAGCATACGAAGCCGGCGGGACAGTGCTCCGAGCATATTCATGGCCAGCATCGGCTCCTGCTTGATCAAATCGACAAAGCCGGCGCGGGGAAAGAAAAAAAGCCGGGTCTGCTCCAGAGTGTCAGCATTCGCCGGGAAGTGACCGCCTGCAAACATAGGTACCTCCCCGAACGCCTCCCCGGCCCCGAAGATATGGAGAATTTGCTCTTTTCCGTCAGGTGAACTCTTGTAAATTTTCACCTTGCCGTTTACAACCACATAGAAGCCGGTTGCCGGATCCCCGTCGGAAAAAATGCTCTGGCCCCGCTTGAATGTCTGATCGACAACAATATCGGTCAACTCTTCAATCTGCGGGTCTGGAAGCCCTTCAAAAAGAGGAATTGCCGCAATGTGTTCGGTTAAGTCCATATTTATTAAGCCTTTCGGGACAGAATCGTATTTCCGCACCAACGAGAGAATGGCTTAGTATAATGAAATCACGATTCAATGGCAAAACATATCCCCTTGTTTCCGTTTCCTTCTTTGCCCCGGGCACTCCAGCGCATCCGGAAAGCATCTGCACACAGGCAGAGGAGTCTTGATTTAAGTCAAGGACACCGTGCCCGGCGGCTGGTAGACTGAAGACATGCTTCGGCATGCCTGCCCCGCGCAGCGGGGAACTAAATACACGGATTGAGGAGGGAACATGTTTTGTTATCAGTGCGAACAGACAGCACAGGGAAGCGGTTGCACCAAGGTCGGCGTCTGCGGCAAGCAGCCAGACGTAGCGGCATTGCAGGATCTGCTCGTCTATGCTCTCAAAGGGCTCTCACAGGTCGCTGTTGAGGCGCGCAAAAAAGGCATTACAGACAACAATGTGAACGTCTTTACCGTAAAAGCGCTTTTTTCGACTCTCACCAACGTCGATTTCGACCCGAACCGCTTTGTCGGACTCATTAACGAATGTGTCGCGCTTCGTGAGGCACTCAGGGCCAAGGCTGGAGTGAACGTTGCTGAAGGGCCGGCGACCTGCAAACCTGCGTCAACTGTTGATGAACTGGTCAAACAGGGCGAAGCCGTCGGCGTTAAGGCTGATCCGTCCGTCAATCCAGACATCAAATCGCTTCAGGATACCCTTATTTACGGCATCAAGGGCGTTGCTGCATACGCCGACCATGCCCAGATTCTCGGGCAGGAAGACGACAAAGTCTATGCCTTCTGCCAGGAGGCGCTTGCCGCCACTCTCGACACGTCGCTCGACTTGAACGCGTGGGTCGGCCTCGTTCTGAAATGCGGCGAAATCAACCTCCGCACCATGGAGCTTCTCGATGCAGGCAATACCGGCACCTATGGCCATCCGGTCCCGACTTCGGTTCCGCTCGGCGCTAAGGCAGGCAAGGCGCTTCTTGTGTCCGGCCACGACCTGAAGGACCTCGAGGCCATCCTGAAGCAGAGTGAAGGCACCGGCGTGAATGTTTACACCCACGGCGAAATGCTCCCGACCCATGCCTATCCTAAACTGAAGGAATACAAGCACTTCTATGGCCACTACGGCACCGCGTGGCAGAACCAGCACAAGGAATTTTCGGCATTCCCGGGCGCAATCGTGATGACCACGAACTGCCTCCAGAAGCCGCAGGATTCCTACAAAGACAATATCTTCACCGTCGGACTTGTCGGCTGGCCCGGCATTGCACACATCGCTGACGGCAACTTCAAACCCGCTATTGCCAGGGCGCTTGCGCTTCCGGGCTTCACGACCGATGCTCCGGGCAAGTCGGTCATGGTCGGCTTCGGCAGAAATACGGTCATGAGCGTTGCCGACAAAGTCATCGACGGCGTCAAGAGCGGCGCAATCAAGCACTTCTTCCTCGTTGGCGGCTGCGACGGCGCCAAGGCGGGTAGAAACTACTATACCGAGTTTGTCGAAAAGACGCCGAAAGACACCATTGTGCTGACTCTCGCGTGCGGCAAGTTCCGTTTCTTCGACAAGGAACTGGGCGACATCGGCGGCATTCCGCGCCTGCTCGACGTCGGACAGTGCAATGACGCATACTCTGCCATCCAGATTGCGATCGCGCTCTCCAAGGCGTTCAACTGCGGGGTAAATGACCTGCCGCTCTCGCTGATTCTGTCGTGGTACGAACAGAAGGCTGTTGCGATTCTTCTGACGCTCCTCCACCTCGGCATCAGGAACATCAAGCTGGGACCGTCCCTGCCGGCATTCATCACCCCGAACGTGCTGAATGTACTCGTCCAGAACTTCAACATCGGGCCAATCACCACACCTGACGCCGATCTGAAGCAGATTCTCGGCTAAGCGACGCACAGCCGTTCCTCATCACCTTATCCCTGGCGGGCCATCGCAGGCCCGCCTTTTTTTCTGCCTGCGGACCAAAACGGCATGTGCTTGAAAGCCGTCGGGTGAATACGCTAATCTCATATGACGTTCGTCACATTGAAAAACGATACTTTATCGAGGAGGCTGTTTATGAAGGCATTGAAAGGAACAAAGACTGCTGAAAATCTGCTCAAGGCGTTTGCCGGAGAATCGCAGGCCCGCAATCGTTATACCTATTATGCGTCTGTTGCCGACAAAGAAGGCTATAAGCAGATCAAGAACATCTTTATCGAAACCGCCGACAACGAAAAAGAACATGCGAAGCGCTTCTACAAGTTTCTTCTGGCCGGCTTGCAGGGAGAGCTTCCGGTAATGGTCGAAATCAATGCTTCTTATCCCGTGGCCCAGGGCACTACGCTCGACAATCTGAAGGCTGCGGCGAGCGGTGAGCATGAGGAGTGGCAGGATCTTTATCCGTCCTTTGGAAAGGTTGCCGACGAGGAGGGGTTCCCGGAGATCGGCGAAGCGTTCCGGAAAATCGCATCGGTTGAAGTGCGTCATGAAACCCGCTATCTGAAGCTTGCGGCCAACATTGAAAAGAACCAGGTTTTCAAAAAAGACGCGACTGTCTCATGGAAATGCGGCAACTGCGGCTATATCCACACAGATGACGAAGCGGTGGAGAAGTGCCCCGCCTGCGACCATCCCCGCGCATTTTTCGAACTGTTTGCCGAAACATACTGAAGCAGTCCACGCTCGGCGTCACGGGGGCGGACCGGAAAAGTCCGCCCTCTTTTTAGCGAAGTACACAGTAAATCAGCAGGCAGCTAACTGCAACGTATCTCCCAAATCCAGCCTGACAACAGACTTTGACCAGCGCGCCGCTTCCGCACAGAGCAGTTCCGTTTTGCTCCCCGGCGCTGCATACGGGACGAACATCTCATCTGCCAAAGCAGCGACAAACCGGTTGCGGTATTCTGCCCGCTCAGCGGATATGCGGTTGTGCTTTGCGACAAACGGAGAAAGTATCAGCAGACGGCCGTCTTCCAAAGGCTTTTTGAATTCAGCCTTGATTCGCATGCCTTCCAGAGAACGGGCCGGGCAGACAATTATCGGCTGTTTGCCTTTCAGCAGAATATTCAGGCACTCCTGTTCCATGGGAGAATGAAACCCGCCGATTACCGTGCCCCCGGCATCCCTGAGCTGCTTCATCAGGTCGTATGTCTTGAGGATGATATGGCCGGGGCATTTCACTGAACTGATGACGGCAAGCGACTTGTTCTTCAGAATCTCGACATTCCCTATGGCAGTCAGTCCCGCAGGCATCTTGTCGCCCAGACGCCTCAACACAGATGATGGGTAAGCGGTATTATGCTGCGATATGGTGCTCAAGCCATGTTCAAGCATTCTCTGTGGCATGCGGTAGTTTGATGTCGTAGTTGATGATGAAGTCAAGCTCTTCGTCGGTAAAGCCGCAGTGCTTTGCAAGCACGCAGTCGATTTCGTCGATGATAGGTTTGATGACATGTTATTCCAGCTTTTTTCTGCCTTTATGCGGCAATTCTTTAAAATTCTTGCTGCTGACCACCGGCGTCCCTGACTGTTTTTCGATGTCCTTGCGCGTTCTCCCGGCAACAGCCCCGCCGTCAGCTGCATCCTTTTTCAGCGGCACAAAACCTTTAGAATCCCTGTCTCTGGTTATTTTTGTTGTCGTCGCTTCACCAAGCATGGTCAGAATCAGCTCAATATCTGTCATATGATCTCGCAGGTTCTCACGTTCCAGGCCTTTAATCTGCCTGTATTCGTCCACTTTCAGGTCAAAAGCACCCTGCATAATCTCGTTGGTCAGAATGGCAAATTCCTTGTTGTCCCGGACTCCCCGGTTCTTCCATTCATCGGTCAAATCCTGACGCACGGCAATCCCACGAGTGCGTTTATCTATCCAATCCTTTGGATAGCCCTTCTTGTCATAAAGCTCTTTCATCCGCTCCATTGAAAGTTCTGGGTTTTCTATCTCATCGATACGTTCCTTGCCGACCCGCGCCAGCCAGCGTTTAAGCGGCTCCACTTTGGGCGAAGGTATTGACTGGATAATGCGGAGCATGGTCTCTGTATCGGCACAGTCAGTGACCCGCATTTTCCCGTCAGGGGCAGGCATCTTCAACTGTCCGATTTTTTCGGACACTTCAACATACCCCTCCGAGACAAGTTTCTTCTTGAGGTCGTTCCAGTACTTGCGCGGGCGGGCGCCGCCAACCAAAACCTCAATAATGTCAATGATGGAAAACCACCATTCCCCTTCATGGAGCACTTTTCTGATATGCTTTCCCTGAAAGACCGCAAGTTTGCCGCCGCTATTGTCCATGGTTCCTCTCCAGAGCGTGTGCTATTGACGGATTAATCATCCGCACTTTCCCCGCCGTCGCGCCCCATGCGGTACTTGATGTCGTAGTTGATAATGAAGTCCAGTTCTTCATCGGCAAAGCCGTAGTTGCTTTCAAGAACGCAGTCGATCTCGTAGATCATTCCAGACATTTTATTCTTTCGATCATCTCTTCCGGTGACGGCAGATATTTCTTCAGCTCGCGCGGCAGTTTCTCCGTCAATTTATAGGTAGATACACCTATGGGTTTCTTCGTATCCTTCAAGGCGTATTCAACAATTGTCCGGCTTTTATTCTTGCACAGTATGATGCCGATAGAAGGGTTTTCATCCGGCAGCTTTGCTATGTCATTCAGAGCAGACAGATAAAACTGCATCTTGCCGGCATATTCGGGGTTTAACGCGCCGATTTTCAGCTCGATTGCCACAAGGCACCGCAGTTGCCGATGATACAACACCAGATCGATAAAAAATTCCTGCCCGTCGATCTCCAGCCTGTGCTGATTGCCGACAAATGTAAAATAGCCGCCCATCTCGATCAGAAACCTGCGCACATTTTCCAGAAGCGAACGTTCGAGATCCTTTTCCGAATGCTCATCCGCCAGTTCAAGAAAATCGAAGGAATACTCATCTTTAACAGCCAGTTTTGCCTGATGCCGGTATTTTGCCGGGATCGTTTTGTCGAAACTGGTCTGGTTTGCCATATATCGCGCAAAAGCGCCTGTTTCGAGCTGGTTTATCAAAACATCCTTTGTCCAGCCGAACCGCTTTGTTATCCTGAGATAAAACTCACGTTCAATATCATCCTTGCAACGCTGCATGATGATGACATTTTTCGTCCAGCTGATTTCTCGCACCAATGGCGCGAGTTTTTCGTTCGAGCAATATGTCAGATAGAAAATGCGCATTCTCCACAGGTTGGCGCTTGAAAACCCCAGCACCCCCGCGAATTCTTTCTGCAGATCATTCGCCAGAGTCTCCACAACTGCTTTGCCCCACCCGAGCGTATTCTGTTTTTCCACAATTGCCTTGCCTATGTCCCAGTACAGATTGATAAGCTCTTTATTGACCGCCCGCAAAGCGTCATACTGGGCCTTGTGGATGCGTTCCTTTATCTCGACGACAAAAGCCTTGTAGTCGGCGCTTTTCAGGACTGCCATTTTATTCCCTCCCCGGCATGTCTGGAGATTTCAGATTTCATCATTCCTCCCCGCCGTCGCGCCCCATGCGGTATTTGATGTCGTAGTTGATGATGAAGTCCAGCTCTTCGTCGGTAAAGCCGTAGTGCTTTGCAAGCACGCAGTCGATCTCGTCGATGATGGGTTTGGATAAACTTGGCCGAAACTCTTGAAATTGGCAGTCTTGTCGCTCACGAACAAATGAGTTTTTGCTATAGTCTTTCATTAAATGGTCGAATGTTTCTGTTGCTTCTTGTAGAATCGAAGCATCAACGTCGCCAACTGGGATTTGTTCCACGTCTACCCCAGTTATGTTCCGACCGTTCCCCACACATAGAAACCAGAAAAAGAATAATGTTGCATTCAACAAAGCACCAATAAATTTGCCGTGTTTTTCGTCGGAGAAATGCAAGTCACGGAAATGGTGTATGGATCGAGTTCTTGATGGACTTTTGAAGTATTGTTCAAAATCCATAGCCCTTATCCAATAGCGAGGACTCCGGTGATAGTGCATTAAGAAGCCGTTTTTGCTCGGTGAATAATAACTAGCAGTCACTTTATGCTGCTTCTCCTCAAGTCGCCGAAGAATATTGGCGAATTTATCGTTGCCTAATTGGGGAATTCGACTAAGTCGTTGATGAACTAGCGACTGTCCATATTGAACTTGCTGAAATAACGAGGACCGCTCTTCTGAGTTCCAATGGTGATAGCGAGTAGTAAATAATCGAGCTTCAATTTTCTCCTCGTATGCGCCCAAGTATATGCATAGCCGTTGATCAACACCTTCAAAGAGTTTTGAAGGCCGAATGGAATACGTGCTGCACCAATTTTCACTGAATCGGGACAGAAGAACTTTTCTAAGTGTTGAGGTTTCGTCTAGCCCCAGAATGCCGGTTGGGACGATCATCCCAAAGTATCCGATCGCACGCAACAAACGACATGATCGCTCCATGCAAAACGCATAAAGGTTTTCAGCATCTTCCGAAACATATTGGCTTTGGGGGAGCACATAAGTCGCACGTACCAGCCTATATTCAACATACGGCGGATTCCCGATAATCACATCAAAGCCGCCGTTTTTCAGGATGCCGTAAAACTCTATAAACCAGTGAAACGGCATGTGCGACTTGAGCCATTCTTTGTATTTACGGCCGGAGCAAGCGCCGCCCCTACAATCAATGCCGTATTCCGACGCAAGGTATCCGTTCAGCTCGTCTTCAAGCACCCGCAGCCGCTTTCTAAGCGCCTGCTTGTCTTCGGGCGTTACCTCGCCGCCAAGTTCTGTTTGCTGCCGCTGGAAAAGCTGAAACAGGCGATCAGCGTCTTCAGCCTTCTCGCGTATGGCGGGCAGGGCGAGCTGTTTGAGCATGTCGCCCTCGGTCGCTATCTCGACTTCTTCATACGTCGCAAAGCCCACCAGCGTATTGCCGGCGCGGATGTTGAAGTCTATGTCCGGCAGCGGCTCAATGTACTCTGCCGTGCCTATCTGGGCGACCAGCTTCAGGAAGAGCCGCAGCTTGCAGATTTCCACCGCCTCTTCCATGATGTCCACACCATACAGGTTGTTGACGATGATGGATTTGTAGATGAAGTATTTCAGGTTCGGATGCACGGCTGCGCGTTGCAGTATCGTGCGGAAGTCGCCGTATTTGTCGGAGCGGAATTTCTTCTGTAGGGGCGCTGCTTGCCGCGCCCGTTCTGTAGCATCCAATTCATCAACAAACACCTGCATGCGATCAAGGCAGGCTTCATACAGCGGTTCAAGTATGTTCAGCGCAGCAAAAAGGAATGCGCCGGAGCCGCAGGTGGGGTCAAGTACCGTAACCTTTTCGATGGCGTGGTAAAAAGCCCTCAACAGTTCCGGGCCTTCGCAGTTCCAGATAACGTCCTGCGCGAACTGGCGGATGTCGAGATTGTGGGTGATGAGGTCGTTTATGTCGCACACTTCACCGTTTGCCAGCTTCTGCCGCAAGGCAAGGCAGCGGTTCCTGCGCTCGACATATTCGCGCCAGGTCTCGGTCGGCAGGGTCAGTTTGTTGCCTTTGGCGTCGCGCAGGTCGGCTTCGCCGAGATTGTAGCGCCGTTCAAACATGCGGGCTTTCGGGTCGTGCATTCCCTTCTGCACGAAATCAGGCAGTGCTGATTCCGGAATCACGTTGCCACCGGCATCTATCACCCCGCGTCTGACCGCTTCGTAAATATAGCGGTCGGGGTCGGTTTGCAACAATGCCCACACCGCAGGCGCGCTGCTTGCCGCGCCCTTTTGTTCATTTGCACCCTTAACGGGCAGGGCTTGCCCTGCCCCTACAAAGGCGATTCTGCATTCACGCTTTGCCGCATCGAACAGGAACGGTATGACGGTGTTCTTGCTGATGTATTCGGTAATGTCCTCTTTGGTGTAGTATGCGCCCATCTGCTTCTGGTTGATGTATTTTTCGAAGATATAGCCGAGCACGTCGGGGTTGATCTCGCTGTCCTGCCGGAGCGGGCGTTCGTCGAGGTGCCATTGGTAGTTATCGAAAAAGGCGAAGAGTTTTTCAAAGGCGCTGTCGGATATCTCAATATGCTTGCCGTGCAGTTCCTCAATCTGGTGCTTCAGGAACAAGCCGCCGTTCAGGTACGGAACTTCGCCCAGCAGCTTGTTGACGGCGGCTGAGCGTTCGGACTCTTTCTTTGCGAAGCCTTCAAAAAAGAGCGGGCAGAGGAGTTTTTTGTAGAACAGGTCTTGCGCCTGATCCTTGCTCCGGGCGAGGCGGTTTTTCAGATAATCCTGATCCTTGCCGAGAAAGCCCTTTTTCTGGATGAAGTAGATGAACATGAGGCGGTTGAGCATTACTGACGCATACCAGCGTTGCAGTTCGTCATCAGGAATGCCCTGAATGAATTTCAGGAAAGCGTCATGCTCCGTTTTGAACCGCTCATAAAAGCGTTTGGTTACACGCTCAACATCAAAAGCAGCCCGCGTTCGGCTGGTTACGGCGACAAGTGTGAGCGTTTCTTCTTCCTCAAGGGTGAATGCGATTGACTGAAGCTTCTGGATAAGTGAATCGCCCGGCTGGTTTTTATGGTAGGTGTGCTCACGGCACGCAGCAGGCTTCTGTGACTCGCGTTTCACCCACTGCCATGTCTGTGTGCCGCTTGCCGGGTCTGGATAGATGATAATGTGTTCGTGGGCGGAGCGGGCGACCTGTTGCTCGATTTTCCTGCGCACTGCATAGGGCGGCAGGCTGTTGCAGACCAGCGCCAGCATGCCGCGCTTTTCAGCAACAGCGGCAAGCTGAAAATTCGCGCCATCAACCACCACCGGCAGGCGCGCTGCGCAATGATCCCAGCCGAGCTCTTCGATAAAAAGCGTTTTGAAGTCGGACGACTGAAGAAGAGTGCGTGCCCGAGCGGCGTCAAGTGTCATTGACGCCGCTGTTCAAGCGCATGAAGTATCTCATCGATTAACGGCAGCAGGGACGGAATGCGCTCTTTGGCGACAAGCCAGACCACTTCGTTGTCGACTCCAAAATAGAAATGAATTACCTTGTCCCGCATGCCGGTCATTTCTTTCCACGGCACAGCCGGATAGGCCGCCCTGATTTCATCGGGAACATTTTTGGCAGCCTCGCCGATAACTTCAAGGGAACGAAGCACGTCATTCCGTGTCTTTTTGTCATTGGCAAACTGATCATATGACATACCCTCAATGAACTCCCCGGCATCGCGCATATTCCGGAGCATATCCCTGATGTAGAGCGAAACGTCCCTGTTCATATGGCCACAGCCTGTTTCAGGATTGTCTCCCTCAGCTCCTCCCGCAGGCTGCGCTTCAACACCAGATCTACTTTGCAGCCGAGCGCCTCGCTCAAGTAGATTTCAGCCCCGACAAGCTCAAGCAGACTGACGGGTTTGAGCGCCTCTGCAAGGAGGTCTATGTCGCTTCCCCGTTTTTCCTCGCCCCGGACATACGAGCCGAACACTCCAACGACCGAGATGCAGTAGCGCTCTGCAAGAAAGCCGCTGTGCTGCCTGATAATTGTTCTGACTTCTTCCAGTGACTCCATGCTCGCACCTCCAGCCCTGAGGCTTTCTGCGGTTATCATCAGAAAGCGACCTCACGCATGCCAGTTCCTGAATCCATACGCTTTATTATAGTCAATATTCGGGTAAAACATGGTCTGACTCCCCGCGCACATCACTACTCCGATACCAAGCCCAGCGAGCAGATAATGCGCGGCTCCTGCACCTGTTCTTCTTCATGAAGTATGCTGAGACGACCCTCGTCTTTGAGAGCAAGGACAAGTTTGGCCAGCGCGTCGTCGGAAATGCCCGCCTTGAGCTGGCGGTTCAGGGTGTCCACAGCAGCAGGTCGCAGCGGATAGCGATAAATGTCTTCGATGGCCGTGTGAAGCTCCTGTGATTCGAACAACGTACCCCTCACTTCATCGGCAAAGCGTTTGAGCCGTTCGTACGTCCTGAAGCGCGCTCCGGAAGGTCTGCCGAGCTGCCCTCCGAGTGAACGCTCTTCTTCAACAATATGCTCGACACCTTTGCGCACCAGTTCATGATGGCGCTGGTCTCTCGGAACCGCCTGTGTTTCCGGTTCGCACGCTGCCGCCCTGAGAATGGCAAACTGTGATTCAGTGACGCTCGTTCCGCTACCGTCAACCCAGGCCAGCGCGTCATTGCCATCGGCAGTTCGCATGTAGAGCAAAACTCCTTCCGGCTCCTTTTCTTTGGGAACATGCATGCGCGCTGAATAGGTCACCGGCTGCAGTGCCGGAATGATCTTTTCCAGTTCCTTATGTTCAGAAACGGCATTTTTCCAGATCTGGTACGCATAGGAGGCAAGATCAACATCGCCCTCGCCGTCTCCATCGAGAATGCCGGCTTTTTCATGGTAGAGGTCAAGAATTGCACGATCATCATTGTCGTCTTCAAAAAAGGCCTCGTCGGTACCGACGACCTCTGCGTTTTCATGCAGCCGTGCCCGAACCCGCGAACGCAGTCGGATGAGGCGTTCAACCCCGTCGGCCGGGAGAAATGAGTAGCAGAGGATGTCTTCGGCTTTCTGCCCGATGCGGTCGACGCGCCCGGCACGCTGTATAAGCCTGATAATTGCCCACGGAAGATCATAATTCACGATAATCGAACAGTCCTGAAGGTTCTGTCCTTCACTGAGCACATCGGTTGCGATAACAACTCTGAGTTCGTCCACAGGCTTGATAACCGCGCGTTTTTCATTGCCCTCTGGGCTGAAGCGCCAGGCGGTTTCAGTAGGATTGGCGGCGTCTCCCGTGACTCCCTCAAGCCGCGGAACGCCGCGCTTTTTCAGCTCTGCTTCGAGATACTCAACAGTATCGGCGAACTGCGTAAATACAAGGATTTTCCGGTCCGGATGTTTTTTCGTAATCAGTGAATGAAGCGCATTCAGCTTTGTATCCTTGCCGGCATCCCATGTGCCGCATGTCTTAAGAATTTTTGTGAGTGCTTTACTATCATTTCTGATATCTGCCGACAGCTCCTTGAGAAAGAACGATGCTCGGAGCCATTTGAAGCTCCTGTTATACTGGTTCTCATAAAGTCCGTAGACTTCAGCGGCCCGCTTCCTGAAATCGCTTTCGGTCCGAAGGCTCTCATGGAGTTTTGTTTCATCCGGACCATCACCCGTGTCACTGTCGTCAGCATTATCGATCAGATTCTCATCGCTATCAGCAATGCCGGTATCGAGTGCCGCATGGTCCAGAGCCCCGATCGGGAGAGGCTTGTCGTGTTCAATGGCATGAAGATAAATATAGTTTCGCAGGATATGCCGTTGGACCGACTGAAGAAAGGTTATGCCGCTGCTTTCGAGACGCTTGAAGAGATTGGTCCGGCAAAATCCCATAAGACGCTTGCCGGCGCGGGAAAGATCCTGCAGTACGCGAGCCTCTGACGGCGACGGCGAATGGTGCGGTCTTTCCGCAACATAATTGCCCAGCCCGTAGCGCGGCAGTTTCAGATTATTGATTGCAAGAACGACGTTGTTTGCATAGAGGCGGCCATACTGATCATCCGGACTCTTTTCATCTACTTTGAATTTCAGGGTCTTCGGACGGCGAACCGGAAAATACGAACGCGAACCGTCCTCAAAGGTCAGATACTTTCTGCCGTTTGCCGGGTCAGCCGCGGCATAGTTATGCTGAATAAAGCTTCGGGTTCTTCTGACTAAATAGAGGCGCATCAAATCGCGCCAGTCGTCGGGATAGGCGCTTTTCTCGAAGGCTGCCAGGGATTTGACGGAACACTGGTGACGGCGAATAAATTCGGTCTCGCCCACATCTCTTAAATATCGTTCGGGACGTATGCCGATATCCTTATCGTCCGGCACAAAAAGCCTGAGCTGGCTTGACAGATCGATGTAATTCTTGTTGTAAGGCGTGGCGGAAAGCAGGATGCAGCGGCAGTCGTTTGCCTGAATATATTCATGAATGGCCCGGTACCGCCGTCCCTCACGGTTGCGAAGGTTGTGGCTCTCGTCAATTACCAGCAGCCGGTAACGCCTGAGCTCGGGCAGAGCATTCTGAGCGAGGGAAATGGAGAGAACCCTGGCGCGCATCCGATAGCGATGAACATGGTCTTCCCACATGGGGACCAGATTTTTCGGGCAGAGAATGAGCGTTTCGAGGCCGTAATCGTCCTCAAATATGCGGGCGATTGCCGACGCCATAAGGGTCTTCCCAAGCCCGACCACATCGCCGAGCAGGACTCCTCCCCTTTTGTTCAGGTGATGAGCGGCTATCTTTACTGCAGCCGTCTGATACTCAAACAGCCTGTTGCCGAAATCGCGCGGAATGCGAAATTCTGCAAGCCCGGTGCGGGCTTCCTGGGCAAGATGGTACGCCATTTTAATGTAGATATAGTATGGCGGAACAAGGTCTTCGCGGGCCCAGCTTTCTTCTATGACAGCAACAAGGTCCTGCGAAATGTCCATGCACCACTTGTCAAGCCACCGGTCTTCAAACCATTTTGCCAGTTTGTTGCATGCGTCATGGTCCAGAACGTCGAGATTGAGCTCTCCTTGCTGTGAAAGCCCGGCGAATGTAAGGTTGCTGCTGCCGAGATACCCAACCGTCGGATTGATCGGGTCTGGCCGGAAAAGCAGATACAGCTTTGCGTGCAGAGGATGTCGCAGAAACAATTTGACGATAACCTTCTTATCCTTAATCTGCGATGCCAGACGTCGCAGACCGCGTTCATCGTCATTTGTGGGAATTCCTGTGCTCAGCTGTTCGCGAAACTCCTCGGCAAGTCTTCTCTTAATGCGAAGTGCGGTCTGATTGTCTATCGCGCCGCTTTTTTTGCTGAGGCTGAGGTTTTCGTGCAGCTCATCGTGCGGCAGGCGCTGCATGCCGACCAGCAGACGGCAGCAATGGCCGTCTCCACCCTGCCATTGTTCAATATATGCGTCAAGCTGCTTCCATCCGCGAAGGTTGAAATAGCCGACGCAAAAATCGGCTCTTTTGGAAACCTGAATAGTTTCCTGAAGCGCGGGAAGAAGAGATTGTTCTATGTTGTCGAAAATGCGCGGCATTCATAGCCTCCACCATGCGTTCTGCCCATGATTGTAGCATGTTCAGCACGGCTTTGTGGCTTAAAAATCAATGAGTACTGTATAATTTCAGGCAGAATCGTATGCCCCATCCCGAGGACGAACAACTCCACAATCTCATCGCATCGCTCAAGGCCGACCGGCTGACCGGTCCCGGTATTACTGCACACGAGTTCATTCCGCCGCGGGAAGCGGCATATGCCGATATGGTTCTCGAACCGCGCATCAAAGAAGCGCTGACAGCGCAGGGTATCTCGCACTTATACAGCCACCAGACTGAAGCCATAGACCGCATTCGCTGCGGCGAGCATACGGTGGTGATGACGCCGACCGCAAGCGGGAAAAGCCTCATCTACAACATCCCGGTCATCGAGACAATTCTCCATAATCCGGAGACGCGGGCGCTGTATGTCTTTCCCCTCAAGGGACTGGAACAGGATCAACTGCGCGCCCTGAACGCTCTTTTTAATGCAGTCCTCGGACCTGTGGAGAAGGCCGGCCGGAAAGAGCCGCTTCAGCGGGCAGAGGTGTATGACGGCGACACGAAGCCCTATCGGAGAAGCCGCATCCGCAAGGAGATGCCGAACGTTATATTCACCAATCCTGACATGCTGCACCTCGCCGTCAACCCCTACCATAAAAAGTGGGAGCCGTTTTTCCGGAATTTGCGCTATGTGATTATCGACGAAGTGCATGCCTACCGGGGAGTGTTCGGGTCGCATGTAAGCCATGTCATCCGCCGCCTCCGGCGCATCTGCGCTTACTGGGGTGCGACCCCGCTCTTTATCGCCTGTTCTGCCACAATTGCGAACCCGAAAGAATTTACCGACACGCTCACCGGTCTTTCGTTCAGCGTTGTTGATACGACCGGGGCGCCGCAGGCAGGCAGGCACTTCATCTGCCTGAGCCCTCACGACAGCCCGTATTCTGCAGCAACCCGTATATTTACGCAGTGCATCAATGCCGGACTTCGCACTATTGTCTTTACAAAGGCCCGCAAGATTACGGAAGTGATATACAAATGGGCTGTCCAGCGCGCCCCGCTGCTTGCAGACCGGATAAGCCCGTACCGCGCCGGGTTCCTCCCCGGGGAGCGGCGGGAAATTGAGCAGAAGCTGTTCAGCGGTGAGTTGACGGGCGTTATTTCGACCAGCGCTCTTGAGCTCGGGGTTGACATCGGGGGGCTTGATGTCTGCATTCTCTGCGGGTATCCGGGCTCAATCGCGAGCATGTGGCAGCGGGCCGGACGCGTGGGCCGCGGAGACCGTGAATCTCTGGTCGTCATGATTGCGCTCAAGGATGCGCTGGATCACTATCTCGTTTCGCACCCGGAAATGCTTTTTTCGAAACCACATGAGTCCGCGTCGTGCGATCCGGCAAATGAGCGCATCCTGAAACAGCATCTTGTCTGCGCCGCCAATGAACGGTGGCTGACGATTGACGACCCGGTCTACAGCGGCTATATCGGCGAGCCGGTGTTCGACGAACTCATTGAGGAACGTTCGCTGATCCCCGGCAGACGCGGGGACATCTGGTTTTCAGGCGTCAAAGCACCTCAGAACTCGGTCGGCATCAGGAGCGTCGGCTGGCCGCTCCGCATCCGGGATGAAGGCGGAAATATCATAGGAGAACTCGATGGCAGGCGCATCTACCGTGACGCGTTTCCGGGCGCAATTTATCTGCATCGGGGGCGGCAGTATCGTGTCAACCGCCTCGACCTGGAAGGGAATGAAGCGTACTGCCGTGAAGTAAACGTAGAGTATTACACGCAGGCGCTTTCAAACGAACGCGCTGAGGTCGTCGGCATTTCCGCCCGGTTCCCGTCGCTGTTGAGCCGGGATGTTCAAATCATGTACGGCACGGTTCGCATCACGTATCAGGTGGTCGGATATGATAAAAAACATCTCTTTCATGGAACGAGGCTGGAACGGACGGCGGTTGAGATGCCGGAGTATGTCTTTGAGACCGAAGGCATATGGATGGCGTTCAGCCGTGGGCTTGCCGATGAGGTTGTCGGGCTCGGATTCGATCTGGCCGGAACGCTCCATGCCGCAGAGCATGTGGCGATAAACTCGATTCCCCTCTTCGCACTCTGCGACAAGGGCGACATCGGCGGCATCGGCCTCACCAAACGAGTGCTGGATGTGCCGCGTGAATGGATTGCCGCTGCCGTTGAAATACTGAGGGCGTGCGATTGCGACGACGGCTGCCCCTCCTGCGTTCAGGACGCACAGTGCGGTTCCGGTAATGCCCCGCTCGACAAAAAAGGAGCCGTATTCTTTCTGGAAAAACTGAAGGGGAAGTGAGAGCGCGGAAGACCGACAGAGAAAACTCCCTCCTCAGAGTCTGTTGCACAAACCCAAGGTTTTCAGTGAAGTGATAAAATAGAGGACATCAAGCGACAAGAGAGGTAGAGATGTCCTACAACGTAAAGACGA
>WSNO01000054.1 GCA_009773415.1 Nitrospirota bacterium
CGGCATCAAGACAGGACCGCCTACAGAGGTGTCCGTCCCTGTATCAGTGCCGACGCTATCTCAAGTGCGTCTGATAAATCAAGAACCAGATGCCGCCGAAGTCGATTCAGATGAAGAAGAAACGCCCAGCGCCGGAATGACGATAGGTGATGAAGCATGGGCACCGTTACCAACTAGAGGAAAACGCGGCAGCAAGAAAAAGCCAGCCGCGAAACCAAAAGCAAAACCAAAGGCCCCAAAGCCGCAGAAGGCCAAGACGACCTACAAGCCCGTGGAAGAGCTCCCGATCCCGCTCCCGCTCCCAGGCCGCCCGAAGCCGAAACCGCTCGCGCTTCACGGTAGCCTCCGACGTGGCCGCGCAGGTCGATCTCCCCGAGGAGCTTCGAGCTCAAGATCAGCGCCGTCAAGCGAAGAAATGCTTCGTTTGGAAGCGGAAGCCGAGCTTACTCAGGTACTTCCCCTTTCCGGACCGACGCCGCCGCAGACGCTTGTATTGCCTTCAGTGCCGTCAGCTCCGGCACCCAAGCCTTCTACAACCGGCAAAGAGTTAAATCTCTCTAGAAAAGATATCAACGAAATAGTAAAAGCCGTAGGAGAGAAAATCGCTCCTATCATTGCCGCTTCAGTAGCCCCAGCAGTACCGTTCCCCGGAGAACCCTACATTTCAAGAGAAACAGTGATGGGTATTCTCCATGACGCTGATGCGATGTCTGAAGAAGAAGTGTTAGCAGACACACCGGCAGTCACATCAACGTGCACAACAAAAGCGAAACGAACAGCAAATGCCGAAAAAGAAATTGAAAAAGAAAAAGAAAAAGAACAAAGTAGCATGGACCCGGCAAGCAAATCTGGCCCGTCCAACGCCGCTGAATTGAGTGGACAGCACAAGACATCTCCCAAAGGAAAACGCAAGTCTGTCACACCCCAGCGTTCGCCAGACGAGCGTCAGACTCGTAGCTCGAGTCGGAAGGCAAGTCCCGTGAAAAAGACAATCACAACAAGTGTTACGATTACAGAAACAAGTGAAGAAGAAATAATGGAAAATACCTCGATTACAAGTGTGATTGCCGGACCTGTCCCTTCCTCGGCTTCGACTCAGAGCGCAAGTGCAACGGCTGTCTCAACAACTGTCTCCGCAATACAGCCGGCAGCGACAGATTCCTCGTCCAAAACGAGCCTACCTGCAAATGGCTCAAGAACAAGAAATTCTCAATCGACAAGTGCCGCAGTTCTCAGTGAACTGTTAGCTGGAG
>WSNO01000013.1 GCA_009773415.1 Nitrospirota bacterium
AAGCCTGACAAATTCATTGGGTGTCAGGTATCCCAGAGCGCTATGCGGTCGCTCCTCATTGTAATCAAGCCGCCACTCTTCAACGACTCTGCGAGCATGCTCCATGCTCATAAACCAGTTCTGATTCAAGCATTCATCTCTGAGCCGTCCGTTGAAGCTTTCAATATGCGCATTATCGACCGGCTTGCCAGGGCGAATGAAGTGCAGCTTCACTCCTCTGGCATAGGCCCATTCGTCCAGAGCATTGCTTATGAACTCCGGACCATGGTCGATGACTATCCGATCCGGAAGCCCTCTGAATGCTGACACTTGCCCCAGAACCATCGCAACTCTTTTGCCGCCGATTGATGTGTCTACTTCGATGCGAAGACACTCCTTCGTGAAGGTATCAATCAATGTCAGCATCCTCAGCCTTCTACCATTACTGAGTGAGTCAGCAACAAAGTCCATTGCCCACTGCTCTGTCGCCTTCTCCGGCTTGGGCAGATCCACTCTGCTTTGAGCAGCAATCTTCTTTCTTCTGCGTACTCTGAGCGAAAGGTTCTCTTCCTTGTACAACCGTTCCGTCCGCTTATGGTTAACGACCAGTCCCTCTCGTTTCAGAAGAACATGCAGCCGATGACATCCGAATCTCTTGCGTTTCTCCGCTAACTCTTTAATCCGTTTCCGCGCCTCAACATCTCTATCTGGCTGTGCCTCATACCGGAGTGTATTGCGAGACAATCCGACCAGCTCACATGCTCGCCGCTGACTAAGCCCAAAGCCTTCTACTACGAATGCTACTGCCTGCCGTCGCGCTTTGGGCTTTAGAAGTTTTTTGAGATCACCGCCTTCAGCGCCTGTTTGTCAAGGGTCAGATCGGCAACGATCTGCTTCAAGCGCCGGTTCTCGTCCTCCAGGTGCCGAAGCCGCTTGATGTCGCTGACGACCATGCCGACATACTTGGCTTTCCAGTTGTAGTAGGTCGCATCACTAACCCCATACTTCCGGCAAATCTCCGACACCGTTATCCCCGCCTCGGCTTCCTTCAGTATCTCGACGATCTGCTCCTCGGTGTACCGCGTCTTCTTCATGCAGGCCTCACTGTTTAGAGTGTTGTATCACGACCAACCTCTAATTACAAGTGGCACAGTTTTTCGGGGGGACGTCCCAACCGCAAACAACGCTGAATTGCTGTTTGAAAGGCTGACTCAATTTCATGCAGTGCAGCAAAATTAAGCACACGAGTCCCCTCAGGTAATTTATCAAAAGAAAACCATTTCTGTTCAGTTGTTGTTTCTCTAAAAAACATCATAATTGAACCAGAAGCAACACGATTGACCCCTTCAATTAGAGTCCGATTGCCATAAACAGATCCGCACTGTAGCAATATTCGTCCTGAGATATAATCAAAATTGTCATCGGCAGAAGCAAGAAAACGAGAATTTGTGGAAAATAAAACCAATGAGCCATGCTTTCGATAATACAGAGTCGATATGCCAAAAGCATCACTGATAAAGCTAAGTTCTCGACCTTTATTTTTAATTATTACCGTCGAAAATACACCATTATATTGACTATTTTTTTTACTCCAGTAGTTCAATATTGTGCTTGAATCTGACCACGAATGAACCGGAGGATCAAGAATATATCCACGAAATGCAATAGCATCCAGCACACTATTACTATTATTACTACGCAAGTTAACACCATAAGCTTGATGAACTAGGCCTTTGCCTTTTTGCTGAAAAGGAGTACAACTACTTAGAATTATCCAGTTTCTGCCCTTGTTTATAGAAATATTTGAAAATAAAGGCAGTTGACTTGTATCAAAGTGCAAGTCGACAAATGGATGCCAAGCACCAACAATGAACTCCTCTTGGAAACCCTCTATCGGCATATCTGGCAATGAAACTTTTATATTTATAAAACCTGCCCTTTCATTAAGCGATCACTGCTGACTTTTTTGATGATAAGATTTCGACAATTCGTTCCGCCGCTTTCCCATCCCACAGTTCCGGCAGTGTATCCGGTCTCTGCCAGGAGGTGAGAATATGGTTGGCTATTTTGAGAATCGCTTCCGGCTCTACCCCTGCAAGATGATTGGTGCCGTCGGTGACGGTGACGGGTCGCTCGGTGTTGTTGCGCAGGGTCACGCACGGCACACCGAGAACTGTTGTTTCTTCCTGAATGCCTCCTGAGTCTGTCAGCACAATGCGGGCCTCTGACACCAGCTTGAGGAAGTCGATATACCCGAGCGGTTCGACAAAGCGAATCGCCTGGGAGCAGGAAATCTGCCACTCGGCAAGACGTTTTTTCGTGCGGGGATGCACCGGGAAGATGATTGGCAGGGTTCGTGAAATTTCGTTCAGGGCAGTCATAATGCCGCTGAATGTTGCCTCATCGTCCACATTGGACGGGCGGTGCAGCGTAACGACAGCATACTGCTTCGGCTCGATATGAAGGTCGGTGAGGATAGGCGATTGGGCAGCCCTGGTGCGATGGGTGAGCAGGGTGTCGATCATGACATTTCCGACAAAATGAATCTGCTCTTTTGCGATGCCGGCGCGGAGCAGGTTTTCATCGCCCGATGTTTCAGTGGTAAACAGGATGTCCGATATGGAGTCGGTCAGGATGCGGTTGATCTCCTCCGGCATTTCCATGTCGAAACTTCTGAGCCCCGCTTCGACATGAATGACTTTTACGCCAAGCTTTTTTGCGACAAGGGCGCAGGCGATGGTTGAGTTTACATCGCCGACGACAAGGACGTAGTCGGGCTTCTCTTTCTGGACGATTGGCTCGAAGCTCTTCATGATCTCCGCAGTCTGCACGGCATGGCTGGCGGAGCCGACTTCGAGGTTGTACTGCGGCTTGGGAATGGCCAGTTCGTCGAAGAAGAGTTTGGACATCTTTTCATCGTAATGCTGACCGGTATGCACCAGCACATGGTCGATAGCAGGGTGTTTGCCGCCGGCGTTATGCGCTTCAATCGCCGCACTGATAGGCGCGATTTTCATGAAGTTTGGCCGGGCTCCGGCAATGGAGAGTATTTTCAGCACATCAGTCATTCTCTAGCTTCCTCCCTTATACGCGGCCCGCCAGGTTGCTGCAGAACTCCCCCTGAGCCATTTCCAGCATCCCGCAACCGCGGCAGTATTCAGCACGGCAAAAAAATAGATGAAGCTGATTCCCTTTGTCTTTTGAAGCGTTGGGCAAAGCGCCGCGGCGCCTGCCAAAGCATAGCACCCGAGCTGCGCAAAAAATAACGCCTGATAAAACGGCGCGGGCAGCAGCGCTGAACTTGCCATCAGGCACATGAGCCAGAAGGGAACTTTTACCCGAAAAATTTTATGGCTCATAAAACGCATCCATACCGGGTTCATGCCGGGCACCATGAGCCACGGTGAAATGCTCAGCAGCTGCCAGTTGCCGGTGAGGGTTCTGACCTTCCGCTTCCACTCCTGTCCTGCGTCTTTGGAAACAACATCATGCGCGGAGGCGGATGAATCGAAAACAACCCGGTGACCTTGTCGAACTATATTCATCGGGGTAAGCACATCGTCCAAAATGGTTCCGGCAGGAAGGGGTTTGTAGAGCGCACGCCGGACAGCATAGATACAGCCTGATGCGCCGATGACCGAGCCGGTGACGCTTTCCATGCGGCGAACCGCTTTTTCATACTTCCAGTATGCCCCCATTTCGGCACCGACATCGCTGTCCGTGCTATTGAGGAAAACCAGCTCGCCCCCGGCACAGCCGACAGAGGGATCGGCAAAATTGGCGGCCAGTTCGCGAATGACCGTGGGATCAAACTGCTGGCGGGCATCGGCAAACACGACGATCTCGCCCCCGGCAGCCGCAACCCCGGCATTGACCGCAATGGCCTTCCCTGCCGGCGATGCCACCCTGATGAGTTTCACTCGTCTGTCCGGAAAGGATTCGACAAGCGCGTCGGTGCCGTCATCTGACCCGTCGGACACAACAAGAATCTCCACGTTTTCTGCCGGATAGTCCTGTTGGCAAAGATTCCGCAGGCGTGCAGCAATATGGTCCGACTCATTGCGCACTGCAAGCACGACTGAAACCGGCGGTTGTATAGGGCTTTTCATAATTGGTCTTTTTTTCAGTTTTGTGAGAACCAAAAGCAACAACGGATACCCAGCGTAGGTATACAGTATTAATGCTGCAGCAAGCCAGAAGATTAGTTCGATATGAAACATAGGAACAGGGGTTCAAGCGGCGGAAAAACGGTGATCAGTGATGCACAATGCGAATCGGCAACGGCAAAAGCAGGAACTGACATGAACCTTTTTTATCAGAATGCAGCAACTGCGCTCACGACAAAGCGGTTGTTGTGATAATTGTCTGTGGTTGTTTCGGGAGTGCTCAGGTTGGTAAAGCTATAATTCGCAGTCATCGATATCTTCTGCGTCAGCGCATAGGTCAGCGGCAGGGAGATCAGGAATCGCTTCGTCTTGGATTCCAAGCCGAGTCTGCGCTCAATCCTCTCGAGCATGACATCACATCCGGCGGTCATCAGCGGAGTAAGTTCGTATTTCAGCCCGGCACGCGCGCCGTATGTCTGGGTGTCGAGACGGTCGACGTCCGTCCGGTAGTTCTTGTTCAGATATATGCCGCCCGTCAGCACCGTGCGGGGAAATATCTTCTGAAGATTCAGCGCGTAGGCGTTAATGCGACGCGGGGTCGATGACGGATTGTCCTCGAATTTCTGCTGCGCGGTCAGCATGACCAGAAGCGTATCGAATGCATGCACCAACCCCCCGGACAAAAAGAGGTTGCTTTGGGAACTGCCGTTGTCGTAATCGACCCACGTATTGCCGAACGCAAAAGAAATATATGAATCCTGCGCATACACGTATTTCGGACCGGCCGTCGCTTCATGACGCCAGAAGTTATAGGTGGACGCTTCTTCGCGAGTAACGGTGTAATTGCCGTTGAAAAGCAGATTGCTCATGACTTCGTACTGCGCCTGCAGATAGCCGACATGGTCGCGCTTGGGAATCGAAGCAGCATCTTTATACCAGATGTCAATAAATTTGTAGCCGGTCGTGAGCGTCAGCAGCGAAGACGGCCTGAGAATAAAATACGGATGAACGGTAAAAGTATTGCTGTCGGTCTGGTTGACAAACGAGCTTTCCTGCGCATAGTCGCGGGACGTATCGAGGGAAACGCGCTTGTAGACATCGCTGACTTCAAGGTAGAGAGTGTCTTTGAGCACCTGCAGACGGGTGATTGCATTCAGCGAAAACGGGTTGTCGCTCTGTTTCGTGTTTTTTGCATAGATACGCTGGGTGTAAGCACCTGCCACATCCGCGAAAAGCACCGGGTCGTTCAGCGTGAAACGGAGCCCCGGCGTAATCCCGGTAATATAGTCGTCACGGCGATCTGTCCGCGAGAGAAAAATATTGTCATTGTATTCCTGAGAAAGCGTGAGCGAAGGCTGCAGCTTGTAGTCGGCAGCCGTTGCGGCTCCGGGGCGATCCATGAAGCACAGCGTCGCAATCATGAGCGCGATTAATGCAAGTCCCTTATAATTCATATTGTTCAATAATATCCTCACCGTTCTCTGATTTTCAACACCTTTTTTTACTGCTCCGCCCTCTCAGTCACAAAAAGAGACCGGGAAGGATCACTATCAGAAACTCTACGCGTCACATGCTCGGCGGTTCGGGAGATGCCGGACTCACTGCACAGAGAATTCCAAGGTTCGGGATCCTCTCGTTTCTGTGCTCCGGGGTCGTCGGTCAGATCATTCTGCAAGCCCTTTGCCCTTGAATCCCCGGATTATGTTTCCTTTACCCAAACAGCCGTTTCATGAGCGACTTTTTTTCCACTTCAGGCAGCGCGGCGCGTTGCTGTTCGACTGCCGGCTGCGGCTTTGACCGCTCTTCTTTTAGTGCGGCAATCGCCCGGTGCAGTTCAGAGAGTGCGGGCTCGATCTGGTCGGTCTGCCGACGCACGTTCTGCTCAAGCATCTCGAGACGCTGCTCTATTCGTGGCGACGGGGCTGATTCCGGAATGGGCTGTTTCGCTTTCTCGAGCCGGTTAAATCGCAAGTTGATGTAGTTGATGAGTGTTTGCAGCGACTCGCCTCCGGCTTCGGCTTTTGCGGAAGCAGAAGCCTCTTTCCCGTTGCCGGGCAGGTGAACTTCAGGCTGAGGGACTTCCGGGTCGACTCCCCAGCACCGGTTTTCGATATCCATATCCTGTGCGATATCCTTTACCATGCCGGCGGTTATTTCCCGCGACTGTTCGACAAAAGCAGCCAGCAGCAGAAAATCGCACATCGTATTGATGAGGCGCGGAATGCCCCGGGAATGTTCATAGACATGATCCACGGCTTCATCGGAAAACGCAACACAGTCGCGGTTTCCTGCACGTTCAAGGCGGTGGTAGATATACTCTTCGACCTCTTCGCGGGTAAGCGGATAGAGGTGGCACGAAATACTGATGCGCTGCTGGAGCTGCCGAAGCTCGGGCCGGGCCAGAATGCGCCGCAGCTCCGGCTGGCCGACCAGAATAATCTGCAGGAGCTTCGTCTTTCCGGTCTCAAGATTGGAGAGCATGCGCAGGTCTTCGAGCAATTCGATGTTAAGATTCTGTGCTTCGTCGATAATCAGAATGGCATGGCTGCCGGCCGCAAACCGCTGGATCAGAAACTCGTACAGCTCCCGGAGCAGCTGCACCTTGTCTTTCCCCTGCGAAACAATCCCGAACTCATCATTGATCATGGCGAGAAGCTGCTCAAACGTCACGCGGGTGTTGAAAATGCGGGCAATCGAGACAGAGCGGTTGAGCGACTTGAGCATGGTCTGAATGAGCATCGTCTTGCCCGAGCCGACCTCGCCGGTCAGCAGAACGAACCCGAGGCGCTCTCTGATGCCGTAATCCAGATAGGAGATAGCGCGCTTGTGCGTTTGGCTCGGATACAGATAATCAGGGTCGGGAACCAGCTCAAACGGCTTGTTGTGAAGACGGAAGAACTCGGTATACACGCCTAGGCTTCCCTAGCCGCGTCGCCTTGGGTGTAGTAATAATACCCGTGCTGCGGGCCGAGATTTTCAGGCGATACGTTGCTGAAGACAAACCCGAGAATGCGGCGGTCATGGAGAAGCTCCAGGGAATCCCGCACACTGCGTTCCGGCACCGCTCCTTCGGCAACCACAAAAACGATGCCGTCGACGAGCGAAGCGAGATTGCGGGTTTCTGCCACCGGCAGAACCGGCGGGGCGTCGATAATCACATAGCGGTCGCTGTAGCGATTCTTGATCTCATTGAAGAGCACTTTCATCTTCTGGGAAGCAAGCAGCTCCGTCGGGTTCGGCACGGCGCGACCGGAGGGCAGCAGTGTGAGCTTGCCGATTGTCGTCTTTATGAGGACTTTGCCCATGTCGAGCCCGTCGGCCAGGCAGTCGGTCAGGCCGGGGCGTTCACCAATATGCAAGTACTGCTGAAGGGACGGACGCCGGAGATCCGCATCGACAAAGAGGACGGTATTGTCAAACTCCTGGGCAAGGGCGATGGCCAGATTAATGGCGGTAACGCTCTTGCCCTCTCCGCCGCCGGCGCTCGTCACCATCACGGTGTTGCCGTTGTCATGAAGGCTGAGCTCCCTTATAATCATGGTTTTCAGCTTGCGGTACTCCTCGGCGAAAATATTCCTGTCGGAGTCGCTCGTGATGATATACGGACTGGTAATTTCTACAGCCTGCGCTCCTGACGCATCATACTCCGGCAGCCGGGCTGCAAAAGGTTCGGCAACACCGGCCGCGCCCTCGCCTTTCCGCATCTGCATCGCCTTCTGAAGTGCCTCGTCTATTCTGCTCATGTTTTGTTGTTCCGAACCTTTCTAGAGTACTTTCCTGACCATGCCCCTGATGTCGGCAAGTCCGAAGTTCATCTGGTCAAGCGTAAAATCGATCGGCGAATATCCGACCGCTTCGAGTATCAGCATGACGCCGAGAAAAACGCCGAAAACCGCGGAGATCTGATAGACCCGGAGATCTTTTTTCCGCTGCGCTTCAAGATCGGCGGCAAGCACCATGCGCGGAATTACCGCAAGCACCGGAAGACCGAAGGACTTCAGGGTATCGACCGACCGGACAGATGAATTCATCTGGTCGCGGAGGACAATAAGTCCCACCCCCCCGGCAATGCCGGACGCAATCCCGAGCAGGATAATAATAACGCGATTCGGACTTGCCGGTTTGTCGGGAGGAATAGCCGGGTCGATGATACGGAACGTGGCGGACTTATCCTGTATCTGCATCTGCTTGGAGAGCTCCGACTTGTTCAGGCGCCCGGCAAGCTCATCGAGAGTGGTTTTAAACGACTCGCGCTCACGGTCAAGCGCAATAAGCTTCGCCTTGTCTTCCGGCAAGAGCCCGCGCAGTGAATACCTGCGGCCATCCCTGCCAGCAGTCGTTTCCTCAATGGAGCTGCTGCCCGATGCCCCTGCTTCGCTGACCAGGAAGCGCTCGGAACTCGGCCGCGACTTCATATCGACTATCTCGGCCTTCAGCCTGACCACGTCAGGATGGGTATCGGTATACCGGAGCTGAAGATCAGCAAGCCTGGATTCAAGGATCTGCGCTTTGTCCCTGACCGTCCCCGCGCGCCGCTCTCCCTGCCCGGCTGCGCGGACCCCCTTCACCTGCACAAAAGCGGTAAGATCGGTCTCAGCCTTGTCGAGCTTTTCCTTGAAGTGCGCGATCTGCTCCTCCATGAACCGCGTTGCGCCAAACGACTCTTCCCGCTTGGACGCAACATTCTCTTCGACATAGCGCCGGATGAGAGTATTGACAAAATCGCTCGCAATCTTCGGGTTTGAACCCTTGTACGAGACGGTAAAAAGATCTGTCTCTCTCCTGTCTTCCTTGGTTTTGACTATTGTTCCCTTCTGGAACTCAAGCACAAGCTCTTCGGTCTTCCGCGTATCCGCCTTGTTCGGGTTGAGGTCCAGGTCCTCGACTACCTTGGCAAGCAGCGTCCGGCTGAGCATGGTGTATTGAAGCACCCGCAGGCGGTCTTCCATGGACGGGGAAATCGCCATGCCCTTGATGAGGTCGTTGATGATGCTGCGCTCGATAAAGACAGTGGATTTCGCTTCAAATTTTCTCGGGAGGATGAAGCTCACCACGAGAAACAGCGACATAATCCCGATGGCGGTCGCTGCAAATAGCCGCTTGTTCTTGTTCAGCAGCAGCAGGTACCGCCTGATGTTGAATTGTTCGTTTGGCTCCATGCCACGATCCCCCTAGAAAAGCCCTTCCCTGACGACAACATAATCACCAGGCTGCAGCTTCAGATTCTGGCTCAGATCGCCGTTCTTGACAAGATCTTTCAGCCGTACGTTCAGAGTTGTCTCCTTGCCGTTTTCTTTCCGCATGATGACCGTGCTGTTCTCACGCGCGAATTTGGAAAACCCGCCCGCGTCGAGAATCGCCTCCATCACCGTCATGTTTTCACGCCAGACAATCGGCTTGAAGCTGTTGACCGCACCGACCACATAAACGTTTCTGTCCTGCAGCGGCGGGATAAAGAGACTGTCATTCACTTCGATGTCGATGTCTTCGGCAACATCACCCTGCATGAAAAGCTTATAAAGATTTTCCTTTATCTTCTTTCCGTTCCTCAGAACATATGCACGCTTCAGATCGGCGACCCTTACGTCATCAATGAGGCAGAGCAGTTGCAGCAACGTGGTGCGTCTGTCGAGATTGTAGACTCCCGGCTTCATCCCGTTGCCGAAGATATAGACGCGGTTGTTGGTGATGCCCTCAACACTGACGGTGACGGTCGGGTTCTTCACCAAAGTTGCCATTTTTCCATTCAGTGCTTCACCAAGCGCCGGCGGCGTCATGCCCGCCGCAGCCACATCGCCGATCGCCGGAATGGTTATTTTTCCGTCAGGCCTTACCTTTGCGAGAGCAGAGAGTTCCTGATTCCCCCATACCCCAATTCTCAGGGTGTCCCCCTCGCCGATGACATAGTCTCCGCAGAGCGCTGTCCCCGGCACCATCAGCAGCAGTGCAGCCAGCAGCAAACATAGTTTTGTACCCATGCGTCTCCTCCTTTGTATAGAACCATTGTAGAGAACCGGAATTCAGAACTCTTTCTCTATCTACCTGCTTCCCCGACCAAATAATACCACCCGAATCGTCTCAAGCACAATCATCATGTCGAACACTACGCTGATATGCTTTATGTAGTAAAGATCATAACTCAGCTTTTCATACGTGTCTTCGATCGACGCGCCGTAGGCATAGGAGACCTGCGCCCAACCCGTAATCCCCGGCTTGATGGAGTGGCGCTTGGCATAATACGGAATCTCATCTGCAAGCTCCTTGACAAACTCGGGACGCTCAGGCCGCGGCCCCACAAAACTCATCTCCCCGCGCAGCACGTTCCAGAGCTGGGGAAGTTCATCCAGTCTGGATTTCCTGAGGAATCGGCCGACTCTGGTGCACCTCGGATCGTCTTTCTTGGCCCAGACCGCACCCGAGAGCTTCTCGGCATCCGTGCGCATCGTGCGGAATTTCAGCACGGTAAACTGTCGCCCACCCTCGCCTACACGGCTCTGCCGGAACAGCACCGGGCCGGCGGAATCCAGCTTCACGAGAAGGGCAATAAGCGGAAGCAACGGCAGAACAACCATAAACAGACCAAGCGCGCAGCATACATCGACAATGCGCTTGAAAAACTTTCTCGTCTGGTTCACACGAAACCCGTCGGAATAGATAAGGGCGCTCGGTACGAGGTGATCTATCATCAGTTTGCCGTTCATCACCTCGAAAAACGCGGCGGCATCCATGACATCGATGCCGCTCAGCTTGCACTCCAGCAGCTCTTTCACCGGAATCTTGCCCCGGCGGTCGCTCACCGCAACGACGATTTTGTTGGCATTCTTTTGCTCCGCGATGCCGCAGATCATAGCGCTGCTGCCGACAATCTCCTCGTCGGAAATAACCCGCCCTTCTGAGCCGCACTCCACAAAGCCGACAAGATGGTACTTGTGATTGCGGCTGATGATGAGATTCCCGATTTTCCGCGCCAGGCGGCCGGTTCCGACCACAAGAATTCTCTGGGAAAACTCCGGCGCATACGTGAAGCGGGAAACCAGAATATGCCAGCCAAACTGACACACGCCAAAAAACAACAGCGCGCTGAAAAGAGTCGTCCGTCCGAAAATGAAGTCCGGCACAAGAAAGCTAATCGTCGCAAATACCACAAAGGAAACAGACAGGGCCTTTACGACACGCCGGAAGATATGCTTTGCCTGATAGTTCACCTCCGGCACATACAGCTCAAACAAATACGCATTGAACGCAAGAATGACCAGCCAGAGAGAGATCGACAAGCCGTCCCAGACGTCAAACGAATTAAGAAAGTCGCTTTCAGCTGAAGTGACCGCATAGAGGGCAATAGCCGCAAGAAGAATGTCTCCGGCAAGGAGAACCATGGACGCTCGCGGTATCACTCTTCGAAATGGCACAGGCTCAGCTCCTTTGCAACCGCTCTAATAAAGCTCGTGCATCTTTTGCTTCCGGGAAATCTCCGGCTTTGACGGCGGCTTCAAGCGAAGCAAGCGCCTTGACCTTCTGTCCCGTCGCGGCATACAGCATGCCGGCATGGTAGAGCACCGACGGATTTTTCGGCAGAAGTTCTACCGCCTTTTCAATGAGCGGCCTGGCATCTTCGTATCGTCCGTTTTTGATGTAGATGTACCCGAGCGTGTCCATCAGGGCCGGATCGTTCGGCGCGATGCGCAGCGCCTCCGTAGCCAGCCGGATAGCCTCGTCCTTGCCGCCTCCGCCCGATGCTGCCAGCAGAAAGGCAAGATTGTTCAGCGCGGGAACATAACGAGGGTCTGTCTTGAGCACAGCGCGATAGCCCTTTTCGGCCTCTTTGCGGTTGCCGGAAAGATCATACAGCGAAGCCTGTCCGAACCGGGCCGCTATGTTTTTGGGGTTCGCCTTGGCAGCGGCGGCATACGCGCTGTGAGCTGCAGAATAATCACGTTTTTTCGCATACAGCGCAGCGAGCATCATGTGGGCACCGTCGTTTTTCGGTTCCACGGCAACGCCTTTTTTTGCAGAGTCGATTGCAGCAGCAATATCGTTCTGGCTATCATGCACGCCGGCGAGCAGCACATGGCCTGCTGCCTGCGTCGGCCGCTGGCTGATAATGCGCCGCGCAAAATCAGCGGCGAGAGGATAATCCTTTTTCAGCACAGCGACCCGCACCATTTCCGCCTGCAAGTCCAGCCGGTCGGGCTTGGCCTTCAGCGCTGCTTCCAGCTTGCCAAGCGCAGCCGCATAATCTCCTGCTGCAGCATGGGTATTCACGATGAACGGCAGGGCACGATTCGCATCGACAGCTTCGGCCGCCTCAAAAGTCTTGAGCGCTTCTTTGAACTTTTTTTCGCTGAGATAAATAAGCCCCTTCATTTCATACAGCGCAAATTCCTTTGCATGCGACTTAATGCTGTCATCGAGCACGGAAATCGCCCGATCCGACTGCTGCTTGCGCATATGGTACTCTGCAAGCGCAGCAGCGCCGAACGGCGTTCCAGCCTCCTTCGCCTTCGTATAATAGGACAGCGCCTCAGCATCTTTTTTCTGCTGTTCCGCGAGCATGCCGAGACTGAGCAGGGCTTTCAGGTTCTTCGGATCTTTCACAAGAAGCGCCTGGTACTCTGCAGCGGCCTTTTCCGGCTGCTTCAGCCGGAGATAATACGAAGCGGTGTTTATGTAAGGATCGGGCAAAGCCGGATTCAGCTCCTTCGCCTTCTGGAGATACTTCAGTCCATCGTCCGGCTTGTTTCCTGCAAACGCGGTGGCTGCCATGGCGTTATACAGAAACCCGTCATCAGAGGTGCCTTTCAGACCGTCCTTCATCAATTGCAGTGCCTTGTCATGCTGTTTCTGGCGCATATAATGCGTGAAGAGCATCATGCGGGAATTCAGCAGCTCCGGTGAAAGATTCACAACGGTCTTCAGCTCGTTCTCGGCCTCCTGCACCTTGCCGAGACTCAGGCTGAGCATGCCCTTCTTCATATGAGCATCGGCATAATTTGGCGCAATCTCTATGGCGCGGCTAAACGCCCGGGATGCCTCATCCACCTGTCCTTTTGCCATGAGCGCGCTCGCAAGCACGTTATAGGCAACAGCATTCTTCTCATCCTTCTCGATAGCCTTTTTTGCTTCAGTGATGGCATCATCTGTGCGCCGCTGCTGCAACAGTACAAGGGCAGAGAAGATCCTCGCCTGCACAAAGTTCGGGTTCAGGTCGAGCGCCTTTTGAAACTGGTTCATCGCTTGCTCTGGCTCATTTTTATAGAAATGGGCCTGCCCGAGGTAAAAATAACCCAGAGGTGAAGGCATGGCGCCGACCCCTCTCTGGAGCGGCGCTATGGATTCCCCGTATTTCTTCTGATGAAAAAGCGCCAGACCCTCGATAAGGTTGCCAAGCGCTGATTTCGGCGCCTTCTCGAGAAGCTGCCGGCCGAGTGCCAATGCTTGATCCTCCTGACCGCGGCTCAGATATATCATTGCCTTCCGGTAAGCTGCTTCGGAGTCTGTCGGGTTTTTTGCCAAAATCTGATCGTATGTTTTCTGCGCTTCATCAGGCTTGTTTTCAGCCAGCTGCAGTTGGCCAAGCAGATAGAGCGCCTTTGTCTTGCCGGGCGACTTCTCGAGGACGGTCGCTATCTGGGTCTTTGCATCGGTCATACGGCCTGCGTTTGCATACACCTGCGCGAGAGACAGTCCGGCATCAGATCTCGGGTCACTCGTGGCCGCGGCTTTCTTAAGAAGCGTAATTGCTTCATCGTAATTGTTCTTTGCGGCATATGCGAGTCCGGCAGTCTCGAGGGCGTCGGCAGATTCATTCATATACGGCGTTGCTTCCCGGATGGCCTCGTCAGGCTTGCCCAGTAACAGCAAAACGCGCGCAAGTTCAATATGCGCGTCTTTCAGAGCGGGATTCTGCAGGAGAACCTTCTGCAGTTCCTTGTCGGCGGCGTCAACCTTCCCGTTCTTGACGTAGGCGCGCGCCAGCTGAAAACGCGCGTCGACAAAGTTGCTGTCTTTTTCAAGAGCGTTTTTGAGGGCGACGATAGCACCGCCAGGGTTGTTTTCATTCAGCAACCGAACCCCTTCGGCATACAATTCTTCTTTGGTTTTGCCGGAGCATCCCGTAAGAAGAACAGTTACGAATAGCAGAATCAGCATTTTTTTGAGCATGATAATTTCAAACCTCCCGTATTAATCGAAGAGAATTTCTCCACTCGACCGAAACGAACCGCTGACCGCCTGACCCACAAGCCTGCGAAAACGGCGGAAATCGAGCGGCTTAACCATGAAACAGATGTTGCGGAAATGTGACATATCCTGCATAAACTTGCTTTGCATATAGTCCAAGAGAATAATGACAGGGACGTCGGCATTTCTGATCATTTCAAGCAGGGAAAAATCCGCCGGATAACTCATCACAACCAATCCGATGCCGCCGTTGCAACTCCTGCCGAGAGCGATGCGCCGGGAAAGGTCCACCGCATCAGGTGCCACTATTTCTGCAGTATGTCCGTCCAGTTCAAAAAGGGCCGCACATACCTGCGAAAAAGCACCGTCATTAACGATCACTATGTGCGACATCAAGAAGGCCCTCCTGATAATACTTGTTCATGCAGAAATGAGCAAGGCGACCGTTTTCTCTTTCGACCTGCTGGTTCAAGCCAAAACTATGTAGAGAACTTCTTGTTAACCAAGAAGTGTGCCTGACAGAAATTATCGCCCAATGGTGCTGATTTTATTGCTTGTTTTCTCATAAAACTCAGATGACTGAGCGATGGATCAGCCTTAACCTCAAGGAAACGTAACCAAAAGATACAACAGTTCTTTTTCCGGACAGAATTGTGACTCCAAAGGATACACTTCAAGAAAAATACCGGGTAAATCAGTGGGCTCTATTTGATACCTTGCGATACTTGTTTCGCAAATGTCGATAGATTTTAAAATACTCCGCCCTGCAAGGGTCTTTTTAGGAATTGAGTCCGCACCGCAAGGGGTCACTAACGCCAGCACCTTGCAACTGAACCTCCTGCCCGCCTGCTGCCCCAGCATCGACCGCCTTGATAGAATAGCCCTCGATTTTTTTGTAGAGGGCCTTGCGTGATATGCCGAGCAGGCGGGCAGCCTCCGACTTGTTTCCTTCGGAACGCTCCAAGGCTTCAATGATTGCCTCTCTTTCAAGGTCACGAAGGCGCAGAGTTCTCCGCTGGGCAGGCTCTAGTTGCAATACTCCTGCAGCCACTTCATCAGGCAAATCGCTGAGTTCGATCTGGCTGCCCCGCGCGATGATGACTGCCCTCTCCACGGCATTCTTCAACTGACGCACGTTGCCGGGCCACAAACAGATCCGGAACAGGTCAAGCACCTCACGGGAAAAAGTAAGAACGCGGTTCTCTCGGGCACACATCTCGCGCAAAAAATGCGATGCGAGCAGCGGAATATCATGCTTCCGCACCCGCAAAGGCGGAACGTCTATATTGATGACATTGATGCGGTAATAGATATCTTCGCGGAAAGTGCCTTTTGCAACAGCCATCGCAAGGTCGCGGTTGGATGCGCAGACAAGGCGAAAATCCACCTGAACGTCCCGATTGCTGCCGAGCGGCTGGACGACACGATCCTGCAGCACTCTCAGGAGTTTTGCCTGCACATCAATGCCCAGTTCGCCCACCTCGTCAAGAAAAAGTGTGCCGCCCGACGCCTCGACGAATTTGCCGATACGCTTGCTCATCGCACCCGTAAAAGCACCCTTCTCATGCCCGAACAGCTCGGCCTCCATGAGGCTGTACGGAATCGCCGCGCAGTTCACCGCGACAAAAGGCTCATCAGCGCGGGTGCTCGAATAATGCAGGGCTTGGGCGATCATATCCTTGCCGCTTCCCGTTTCGCCCGATATGAGAACACTGCCCTGCGAGTTCCTGACCGCATCGATGATGTCTCGCACCTTTTTCATTACAGGGCCTTCCCAAATCATCTGGACTCCGGGTCCGGCGGACATTTTCTCCCGCTGGAGCCGCGAAATCTCGCGTTTCAGTCGACGTCGCTCGACCGCAAGCGCAAGGATGTTTCTAAGCTGCACATAGTCCGGCGGTTTTACGAAATAATAGAACGCCCCCTGCGAGATAGCATCCATCGCTGACTGGACCGACCCGTACGCGGTCAGCAGAATGACCGGAATGTCGGGATGATGCCTTCGGCAATAATCCAGAAGGGAAAGCCCGTCGCGCCCCGGCAATTTAATGTCTGAAATGATCGCGTCAGGTTCGGCATGCTGAAGGAGGCGTATCGCTTGGTCGCCGTCTTCGGCGCATGAGATCCCATAGCCGACTTCGCCCAGCAGCGCCGCGAGCACTTTGAGCGATGATGCATCGTCCTCTACCAGCAGTACTGTACCGAGACTGTCGGAAGTCATGAGCAGAAAATTCCTTCCGGTGCGGCAGCGGGAAGCAACAGGCGCACCACCGTGCCTACTCCCCCGGCACTCTGAATCTGGACCTTCCCGCCGAACGAACGCACCACTTCATGCGTTATGAAAAGTCCGTACCCCCGCCCTTTTGAACGGCGCGTGCCGTCGCTTTCATCAGCGCTCCATGCAGCCACCCTGCCGGAGTCGGCAATCGCTATGACGACATAGACCTGGCCGTCGATTGTTTCGCTCAGGCTGCTGACAGATAGCACATCGCCCGGACTGCTCGCCTCGATCGCATTATTCACAATATTGAGGATTGCCTGCTGCAGATGAAACGGATCAACCGTAATGGGCGGGACCGTTGCGGTGTCGAGAACTATGCTCATGTGCCGCGAACGCACCTGCAGACCCGTCATGCCAACCACCTTCTGAAGCAATTCATTCACATCCGTCAGCTGACAATCGGACTCCTCATACGCCTGCCCGAGAAAGCCCGATATGAACTGGTTGAGACGATCAATCTCGCTGTCCATGATCTGAGCAAATTCGACGAGCCTGTCCTCGCCGGCATATTTTTGCTGAATATATGCGAGCGCGCCTTTTATGGCATTCAGAGGATTGCGCGTTCCGTGCGCAAGAGTCGATGCGAGTTTTCGTATATCGACAAGCTTCTGCATGTGCCTGTTGCCAATAGAATCGGGACAGACAGAAACCTGCGCTCCCGACACGACGCCTGTTTCGTCGAAGATCGGCGCAATAGAGATATCGAGCGAGTAAACTCCGCAGAACGACCGAACAAGATAGCTATTCAGAATGATCGGCCCGCCGCTCTGCATGGCATTCAGAACCAGATCTTTTCCCTTGTCAGCAAGCGCTGTGACGAAGTCCGCATAATGCGCACCGACGGCCAGCTCTTGAGAAGTCATGAACGCCTGTTCAAAAGCGCGGTCGCAGCCGGTAATGCGAAGCTGTGCGTCAACAGTGAAGCTATAGCGAACCATATAGAAATCCTTTTACTGCTTCAGTGAAAAACTGCGCTTCCCCGCTTTTTCTTCCGGAAAAGCTGAATGACCAGTATTGCCTGCTCCCAATCCCTCATCGCTCATGGACTGCTTATTGACAAAGTATACTTTCACAGAAGTTTTTTAACAAGAGCCGTGAGCTTCCGGACCCTCCCGCTTCTTTATTCTTCCAATTTGGACGTTCTGCGGGTATAATCATTCATGCTTGCCAGAATTTTGCCGTTTGCCATCTATCTGGGCTTCATAGGAATCGAGGACCTCGCCCGGCTGCTCGGCGCAGCTCCCTCCCTGCTGCTGCTTCTCTATCCGGTGAAAATCTGCGCTGTGTGCGCGGCCCTTTGGTATTACCGTCAGTCCTATGTCGAACTCGCATGGAAAGATCTTGCCCACGCGGGGAACCTCGCGTTCAGCGTGCTCATCGGGGCAGTCGTTTTTCTCCTCTGGATTCAGATGACCTGGCCGTTCGCGGTCTTCGGCACGCTGACCGGCTACGACCCGAGCGGCATTCAGGATGACGCCGCGCGCATGGCAATCATCGCGTCGCGACTGTTCGGCGCAGCCATAATCGTGCCGATTATGGAAGAGATATTCTGGCGCTCTTTCGTGATTCGGTACATCATAAATCCCGACTTCCTGCGCATCCCGGTAGGTGCCTTCTCCTGGGCATCGTTTGCGCTGGTGTCCGTGCTCTTCGGTCTTGAGCACAACCTCTGGCTCGCCGGCATCATGGCAGGCGTTGCATTCAATATAGTCCTCTACCGGACGCGGAGTATCGCGCACTGCATTATCGCCCATGCGGTGACCAACGGCATGCTCGGCGCTTACGTCCTGGCAACGAACTCCTGGCGCTTCTGGTAGCCTCATTTCTGTAAAAAAATCCCCTGAAAAGTCGGGTTTTCTTACACTTTTTGGACCTCCTCAGCCCATCACCTTGCCTTAACCGTTTGTTTTTAAATGATTATGAAAAATGGCACGCCAATTGCAAAAACATTGCAAGAATAAAGATCTCTTTGGAGGCTTTCGATGATAAAGATGACAACAAACAAAGTACAAAATGGAAAGGTGGTGAAAAGAATGAAAAGAATGGTAGCTGTTTTTGTAGTGATGATGATGCTGGCAATCGGCAGTCAGGCGCAGGCGTATACAATCCTTGACAACTGGTCGATGAATCTGAGCACGATCAAACCTGCTTATAGTAACGCAACCAACATCGACAGGCTGATTGTGCAGGGCACGGCAACTTTGCAGCTGTCCGGAGCGCCTGCCGCAGGCGTAACATTTACTGAAGACGCACGGCTGCAAATCGCCGCGTACGTCAAGGAAGGCGAGGGTTTCGCAACTCCGTTTTCCATTGGCCCCAACTTTCTGTACATTGAGGCCCTTGGGTTGGCAGGCGAAATTACAAACTACGGCGCAACATCGTATCAGTATATGTTTTATCCCGGCGTTGGAACCATTAATGTTTACCTCGGAACCGGAGCTCCTGCTACTGACACGATTCTCGCCAGCCTGTCGGTAATCCCGGGTTCAGGCGGACAGGGAGCCGTTATGGACGGCGGCGTGGGTCCGTCAGGCACCACCGGCCTCGATGCACTCTTTCTTAGCGGGTTGCCCGGTCTCTGGACCACGGGAAGCGGTTTTGACTTCGGCACTTACGGAATTGCCCTGCTTGATTCGATCAATACTGTCAAAGCATTAGGGCAGAATCAGCTTCAGTTCACCATATCAAGCCAAGGTGAGGTGAACACCGTTGTTCCTGAACCGTCAACCTTCGTGCTTATCGGCGCCGGACTCGTAGGTTTGGGTCTTGCAGCCAGAAGAAGGATGAAGTAAGATTTTCTCCTCTGCACCAAAAAAGGCCAGGATTGGCGTCCTGGTCTTTTTTTTTATTATATTATGCGGTAGACTGAGAGCATGAGAATTCTCGAACCTGAAGTGATGATGTCGGAGGAGGAAATCCTCGCCTATGACAAGCTGGTTCTCAAGTATCTCGGTATTTTACATGCCGGGGCGGTAGAAACAATTCTCAACATGAGCCCCCGCGAAGGGAGGTTTCTTGACGTGGGAACCGGAACCGGCTGGATATCCATCGGCGTCGCTGAGAACTGTCCCGGGGCTGAGGTCATCGGCATAGATCTGTCGCCTGCCATGCTGAGCGTTGCCGCAGGCAATGCCCGGCAGCAGGGAGTAAGTGACCGGGTTTCTTTTGTTTTAGGAGACGCAAAGAAGATTCACTATGAGGACAATTCATTCGATGCGGTTTTTTGCCACAACATGCTTCACCATATACCGCATCCCTTGCCAATGGTCAAAGAGATGATACGGGTTTTAAAAAAAGACGGCGCTCTGCTCATCAGGGATCTCAAGCGCATTGCCCACCCCTGGATTGAGTTTCATGTAAATGTACTCGGACTGACCTATACGAAGCTGATGAAGAAAGAATACCGCGATTCTATTCAAGCAGCCCTCTCTGAAGAGGAGTGGAAGCAGCTCATTGATCAGATACAGGTTCCCGGAGCAAAGCTGACGAGGCAGTTTATCACCCATATGAGCATTGAACGACCGTCACTCAGACGCAGGGCTGAGCAGATTCAGGTGCCGACGCCGCTCCACATGCGGCTGGCGAAGAAAATGTATGTCTCAGGCGGAGGCGCGTAACCGATGGAGCAATTCTTCAGCAGCTTGATGGTCCGGCTTTATGATTGAAACAGAGTACGGCAGCCATAGATTCTGCTACCGGCCTGCGCTTACTCCTGTGGATCTCCATAGGATATATGAGCTGCGGTATCAGGTGTATGTGAATGAATGGCACTACGAACGCAGTGCTGACCACCCCGGCGGTATCGAAAAGGATGTCTATGATCAGCACTCGCTGCACTTTATGGCGTTTTCAGACAACGTGCTTATCGGCACGGTTCGCATTATTAAAAATTCGCAGATCGGGTTTCCGCACGAGCGCCACTGCGTAATAACTTCCGACCTGTCAGGGGTTGACCGTGACAAGATGGGGGAGATTTCGCGGCTTGCAGTCTCAAAAGATTTCCGGCGGCGGTCCTATGACAAAGATCTCTTTGAGGGAGGAAATCCGCCGGAAGATATGTTTCTCTCCGACAATGATGTGCGGCGCAAGCGCCACGAAATCATCATCGGCCTTTTCAAGGCCATGTACCGGGAAAGCAAGGCTATCGGGCTGACCCACTGGATTGTCGTCACTGCCCGGGCGCTGCAGATTCTGCTCAGGCGACTGGGCATTCATTTTGAACAGATTGGTCCCGATGTAGACTACCACGGCACCCGGACGCCCTATCTTATCTGCATTGCCAACGTTGAGAGACATCTTGCCGAAACAAACTGCGAACTGCTCCAGGAGTTCATCGAAGGACTGCCGGACTCGCTGAAACCGCATTGCCTTCCATCAAGCAAGAAAATTCTTTAGCCCGGATTATTCCTTTGCCTGTTTCTCCGCTGCAAGCGCTTTTCTGAGCACTATCAATTTTTTCAGACGCTGCAGGGGATTTTTCCCGCCCATGAACACGTATCCGCTTTTGAACTTCTTTCGCAGAAGATCGATCTGGGTATAATGAGGCACTGCCAAAACCTGCCCTTTGCCGGTTCCGAGCTTGATGACCTCTGTTGCAACGAGCGACGCCGCAAGCGTGCATGCCAGGGCAAGCGCAGGCCCGGTTTTGCGGGTAAGGCTCACCCTGCTGAGATCCATATAGTTAATATGGTAAGGGTTCGGAGCGAGCCCTACGGCAAAAGCGGCCAGCTTGTCCAGGTGAGGCATGGTGTCGTGAATGCCGAAATAGTCGTCAAAGGTCATGCCCCGGGGAGAAAAGACCTGAAGCGTTGCGCCGAACCCCAGTGGCGCTGAGGTGATGGCGTAGACGCCTTTTTCATAGCACCTGCGAAAAATCAGCCGCCGGAAATCGATCTCGAAGAAGTCGACTCCGTCGACAAAAACATCCGCTCCCTCCAGAAACTCGTCGACATTCGCGCCGGTAATTGCGGATGGCATTGACCGCACCGCCGCTTCCGGGTTGATGTCCTGAAGCATTCCGGCCAGCACCTCAGCCTTGTTTTTGCCGAAGGTGCTCCTGAAGCATGCATATTGGCGGTTTATATTCGGCGCTTCAAACGTGTCCGGGTCCGCCACGGTAAACCCGCCGATTCCGATGCGCGCAAGTGTCAGGGCATGGATGCCTCCAACGCCGCCGGCCCCCGCTATCGCAACTCTCATATTGAGAAGCTTTCGCTGCTGCTCCGCCGTCAGCAGTCCGAGATTTCTATTAAACTCTTCTTCAATTAATTTATCTGCCCGCATGCGAAACCCGCACGACCATCGCCTTGCGAATGCCAATCTTGTCAGCCGTCAGTTTCGCTGCTTCAGCGGTGCTGAACCCGGCAACCCTCACCTTGAACCAGCCATCATGTTCACAAATCGAAACCGGTCGTTTGTCCGACAGTTTTTTGCGGACGGTTGAGGCAACCTTTTCTGAATTCGACCGCTCCCGGAATGAGACGATCTGCAGATAATATGCTGTTCCCCGCGGAAGCTCGCAGGCTTTCGGTTCGGTTTTGCCCTCTGCATTTGCTGCAACAGCCGGCGACTGCTCCGCCGCCGCGCCACGCTTTGCGGCGAAATGAGCATCAGCCGCGGCAGAAGATAGAACTGCATCAGGAACATCCTGCTGTCTGACCGGATCGGCTTTCGGGGGAGGGTTTCCCATTTTCTTCTGACCGGACTGTCGTGCCTCAGCCGCAACAAGCGCATCTGTTGTCAACGCAGTTTCTGCCGCATTCCGGCCCGGTTCCGTCCGTACGGCCCGAGGCTCGCTTGCCCCCGGGGAGGGCGGCGTCTTCGGGCGCGGCGAGTGCTTCGCCCCGTCAAGAAACCCATAGTCGACCGCGCGGACAGGACGCGGCTCAAACCACGCGTCGCGAAGCGATGTAACCGAGACTTCAAGGGCTGCAATGCTGACATTGAGCGCATGCAGCGCGGCGATATAGTCGTGATGGGCGTTAACAAACTCGCTTTCGGCATGGAGAAGCTCAGAAAGTTTCACAGAGCGTTCACGGTATTTCTGAGCATTCTTGTGTGCAAAGTATTCCGCTGCCAGCAACCGTTTTTCGAAGAAGCCAATCTCCTGCTCCCTGTCTTTCACGTGGCGCCACGTCCGCTCCACCTCAAGCGAGACGCGTTTCAGCAGTTCGCTGTGCTCATGACGAGCTCGTTCTGCGGCAAGCGACGCCTTGCGCACCTGAGCCCCCGTGCGGCCCCATTCAAAAATCGGCCAGTCAAGCCTGAGCATGAGCGCCCAGACGGTCGGCCTGTCAATATTGGTTTCGCGCTGCGCCGTGTAACTCCCCTGTGCGGTAACTTTCGGTGAGTACTCGCCTCGCGCAATCGCAATCTCCTGCTCCATGCGCTCCACCTTCTTCAGTGACGTCCTTACATCGTCACGAAGCGAAAAAGCGGCTTCACGCACCACGCGCAACGACGCGCCGAGTTCGGCATTGCGCTGCTCGCCGCGCACATGAAGAGGATCTGTGCCGTCATGCTCAATGAGATTGGCGAGATGCGTCCGTGCAACCGCAACCCGGTTTTTGCTCCGGTAGGCCGCGAGGTTGGCTCCTGCTGCATCGGTATCGGTCAGCAGCAGGTCCTCCTTGTCCGCAATCCCCTCTTTGTGCCGTTCTGCTGTCGCCCGGAGCCTCTCCTGTTTTGCAGCCGCAGCTCGCACGAGCGCGTCATGGTGAATCTGCTCGCGCAGCAGTTCGTAGAATGCCTGCTTCACCTCAAAGACCAGCACTGCTTTCTGCCGCGCCAGCATAAATCCCGACTCTTCCTCAAAAAGCCTGGAACGGAGATAGTTACCGTACAGGGAACCGCCTGCAAAGATCGTCTGCTCAACGATTCCGCTCAGTCCGTACATGCTCCGATTATCGAGCGACGATTCGACAACGGACGGCGGCAGTCCTGGGCCGTACGCATTCGCAGGGGTGACTATTCGTCCGGGGCGGTCCTGAAAGTTAGCAAATCCACCGAGTTTCAGCCGGGGAAGCAGCCCTGACCGCGCGATGGTCACATCTTCGCCCGCACCGGCGACTTCAGTCTGGATTGCCAGATACCCCGCGTTTCTCTGTACCGCTCTCTCCACACACTGCTCCAGCGTGAGTTCGGCAGCATGCGCGGCACCGCAGAAAAACGACGCCGCGCCGCCGAGGAGCACGAGAACGGGAATGAGCAAGCGGTTCATGGTTTCTGCTGCGCCGCATCCGGGCGCGCCCCGAATTTCATTGTTACGCTCATGCCGTTCTGCAGGCCGGAATAATCGGTGAGACGAACCTGCACCTCCTGTGTGTTGATATCAAATGACGAGGCCGGGTCAAAGGTCCGCTGCTGTTTGCGCTTTACTGCGGGAAGCACCCTGACAACCTGACCATTATACTTCCTGTCCGGATACGCATCGGTCCAGACTTCGGCATGTTGCCCCACGATGACCTTTCCCACATCTGTTTCTTCTATCTCGGCACGCACGCGGAGTTGTTTCGGGTCAAGAACGGTCAGAACAGGGGTTCCGGCATCAACCGATTCGCGGCGGTCTTTCAAGCGCTCAATCACCACACCGTCAACCGGCGATGTTATGACATAATCTTTCAGCAGTGCCTGGTAGTAGGCGACTTCTGCGGCATGTCGCTCAATCGTTGCTGTCCGGGGAAGCGACTTTTCATGCCCTTCTGCCGGACGGGACCGCATATCCCAAACATCGCCTTCTGCCGCCCGGAACCGCTCCTCAGCGCGCTCAAGCTCTCCGAGCGTCGTGGCCTCGCGGTCGTACAGGCGCTTCTGCCGTTCATACTCAAGTTTGGCCTGCTCGCGGGCAGCTTCAGAGCGGTAGCTTTTCCCTTCGGATTCTCGAAGCATCGCCTCGGCCATGCGAAGCTTTGCGCGAGCCTTGCCGCTGTCAAAAACCACCAGTTCCTGCCCAGCCCTGACCTCATCGCCCTTCTTCACTTTTATATCCTGAATGACGCCCGAGACCTGACTGGAGAGTTCATACTCCCCTTCGCTCTCGACAATCCCCTTGGAGGTCACGCCTTTTGCAGACAGCTTGCCGCCCTCGGACGGAACCGTATTATTTTTAACCAGCACGGGACCGACGACGGCAAGCAGCAGCGCTATCATGATCAACCCGCCCACAATTGCAATCGAAGAGTATTTCTTTCGGAGCTTCATTTCACCATCTCCTTCTGACCGAAAATCTCACCGTCTTCCATAAAGAGGATGCGGTCGAACATGCCCTGCGTCCTGCTGTCATGCGTCGCAACAATAACGGACTTTCTGCGATCCGAAGCGAGCGCCCGCAAAAGCCGCATAATATGCACGCCATTGCTGTGATCAAGGTTTCCGGTCGGCTCGTCCGCGATAATGATCGGGGAGTCTGCAGCGAGCGCCCGCGCAATGGCCACGCGCTGTTTCTGCCCCCCGCTCAGGTCGCGCGGCAGAAATGAGCTGCGCTCGGCAAGACCGACTTCTGCGATAAGCTGTTCCGCGCGCCGGGCAGCGTCATCCGGGGGGACCTTCCTGAGTTCGAGAACAAGCATGACGTTCTCAAATGCGGTCAATGCCGGAAAAAGGTTGAACCCCTGAAAAATAAACGAAATATAGCGTTTCCGGATCCAGGGCATTTCATCTTCCGGTATGGCGATCACGTCGTTGCCGAATACTTCCAGCGACCCGCCCGTTGGTCTGAGAATGCACCCGAGCATCGACAGCAGTGTTGTTTTGCCGCTTCCCGAAGGGCCAAAGAGGCCAATGAGTTCTCCTTCGTTCACCGTAATGTCGACACCTCCGACCGCATGCACCTCAACAGGTCCAACAGGTCCTTCCTTATATACCTTTGTCAGTCCGCACGCCACAATAGCCGGCTCCATCCGCTATCCCCGGAAAAGAATCGCCGGGTCGATTCTTCTGATCTTTCTGATCGAAATCACCGCAGCCAGCAGGCACATTACCATGGTCAATACAAGCGTCATCAGGTTCACCTGCCAGCTGACGACCATCGTCATACCGGTCATGTCATACAGCTTGACAGAAACAAGGGTGATGACGAGACTTGCCACATAACCGATCAGGGCGTTGAGTATCGCCTGCGCAAAGATGATCTGGTAAATGTCGCGGTTTTCGGCGCCGAGCGCCTTCATGGTGCCGAACTCTTTGAGATGCTCTACGGTGGAGTTATAAATTGTCTGGCCGACTATCAGCATGCCGACCAGAAAGCTGATGATGATGGTCAGAAGGAACGAGAAGCCGACCCCCGTCTCAATGGTCCAGTACATGCGCGTCCTGAAGCTGAAGTCCTCCTTCGTGAACACATCAACACCGGAGAGACGTTGCTGCAGCGACGCAACAACCTCCCGGACAGAGTAGCCAGGCAATTTTTTTACGATGATAAACACGGTCGAATCAGGACTTATATAGCCTCCAAGCCGCTGAGCAAGGTTATAGCTGGTGAACACCAGGGGTGCTGTTGTAAAAGATCGCACCCCCTCTGATATGCCGACGATTTGTATGCGTTTGCGGTTGACGTCTTTGTAGTCGCCGATACCAATTTTGCCCAACCGCCTGGTCGCAGATTCGTCCACGATCGCAAAATTCCCGTTCTTCACCGCGCCGGGTTCTCCGGCCTTCATCCGCCACGGTCCTCCAATGCCGGTGTCAGGATTAAAGCCGATCACCTCAATTTGCTCGGTGCTTCCGTCCTTCTGCTGGATAACGTTCCAGGCGACTATCAGCTTCTCCGCCCACTCAACGCCTGGAGTACCCAGTGCATGATAATACATGTATTCCGGTATCGGATGGGCGAAGTCGAAATTCCGGCTGTTCTTGGACGTCACCCAGATGTCGCCCGGCGTGTTGTCGATCAGGACAGAGGACGCCTGCATCAGCCCGAGATAAATACCAATCTGCGAAAAGATGAGCGTGACCGCAAAAACGACGCCGAGCAGCGTGATCAGAGATCTCACCTTGTCGTACGTCAGAATGCGCAGTGCTATATGAAACATAGCAAGTTCCTTGCACAAAATGTACCATTTTTTTGATTCTAACAAGTTATTCGCCATGAACAGGTGAGCCTGTGCATGAGAAAAAGCGCCGGACCGGCGCAACCCTTCGCCCACATTACGTTTGCAGTGATGCGCCCCTTTTCAGACAGCCCGGTCAGTGCGGGACGGCCGGAACGCTGGTTCTCAGGAAACAGTCTTCTTAAAGATTCTGAAGCGTCAGGGCGCAGTCAATAGTTCAAAAAAATGACGCGCCGCCTTATGGCGCCTGATTCATATTCAAGGGCAGCTCATGTTTTCATATTCTGCGCGCGGCCCCCTGACTACTGAATCAGGACGTCGTTTACGGGCAGCCGCACAGACCGGGCTGACGGCGGGGGAGCAAAACCGACCCGAAACGTCGTTACCATTGCCTCATCCTTCAGTCCGAAGGCTTTCCGCATGCCTTCTTCGGCTTTCCGCAGTTGCATGCAGTGGCGCTCGGACAGTCTATCGGTGATGCCGGCGCGAGCGCGCTGAATCAGGCACGCGATGCCAGCCATTGGATGAAACGCCAGCCCAAGGCGCGTCGCCTCCAGCCAGACCCGCTGAAACAGCCTGCCGGCGGCAAAATAGCTCTCAAGGGAGTCGTCCGGCATGGCGACGATGCCGATAGCCGAAGACGACATGCCGAGCTTCACCGCGTTCTGCGCGATAATCTTCGGCACCCCGAAGGTGCCGAGAAAGCTGGCGATCCCCCAGTTCTTCAGAAGCCGGAACCCGATTTTGTCGGGCGCCTTCAGCTCAAGCGTCCCGACAAAAAGGCCGTCACGGGTCCGCTCGGCCTCCTCGTCGCTCCATCGGATGTGGTCGAACAGAAACTTGTGGATATGTTCATTTTCAAAAGCGATGGCGTCGTTGAGTGCGACAGCGCGGGCAAGCGCCGCGCGCTCGGTCGGATTCACCACCAGGCGAACGAACCCGCCGCCCTCCGAATGCTTCGAGAGCGAGGATGCCTGCTCATCAGACAGAGGTCTTCTTTCGTACAACCTGCGGTTCGTCGTCCGCTCCGGAATAGCGGAAAAAAGCAGCTCTGTCTGCGGCTCCGCGGCTGCAAAAGAGACAGAGGCGACATGATTTTCCTTCTGCCGGTCGGGGAAAACAGAAACCTCGGGACGCAAACCCTGCTTTCGCGCGGCGATGCAGATGTTCTCAATGGCTGCGCCGTGAGCCACGATGGAGGCACGCTGCCCGAAGTTGAACAGAGATGTGTCGGCATCAGGAACGTTATACAGCTCAATCGAAGATTCGGCGACCCGAAACCGCCATGGCTGGCAGTTGTCGCCGGAAGGCGCAAGAACAGCATAGTCAAGGAGTGAGCGGATATTCATGCAGGACCCCCGTTGATTATAGTTTCGTGCTTATGACAGAACGAACATGTCAACTAACACATTGTACCTGAAAATACAGGCGAATGCTTCCTGAAGACACAAAAAAAGAGAGGGGGGCGGCAGATGCCGCCCCCCTCTTCCTCAAAGGGTTTTATCGAGTACTTATTTCATGCGCCTTCTTGCCGCGAGGCCAAGGCCGACCAGGCCCGCGCCGATAAGGACAAACGTTGACGGCTCAGGAACGATGTTGATGGGTTCGCTCGTGATAAGAAAGCCGAAGCGAATAGAGGTATTCTGTCCTTCCACCGTGGTGAAGCCTACACATCCTGCACCCGCACCGGCTACAGTGCAGACGTTCGGCGGAAGCAGCGGCAAGGTGCCGGCAACAATCCCAGGCCCATCTGTCGGGAAGATGTTAATGTAATACTTAAAGTCGTCAATGACTATCATCTGGTTGAAGTTGTCGGCTGCCATAGCGAAAATGTCGTTGCACGGATTCCTTAGCGGACTTGCAGCGGAGCACGGGAGTGAATTCGGGGTTTCTGCAAACCGAACCGTAAAGTAAATGGCCTGGTCCAACCACGGCGACCCAGGAAAACCAGCTGGCTTGAGCGTCAGTGTAGAGGAAATCTTGCTCGACGTCAGGGTTGCATAACTCGCGCTGATCGGCTTGTTGTGATGAGTAATCCAGTGCCCCTGACCGATGCCGGCAGCGGAGGAGTCATCAGTGTTTACCACGCCAGCTACAGGCACAACTATTTGATTTGCCGCTGCGGTCTGCGCAATGGTGATGCCGCTTCGGTTAACGGTTCCGTTCACATTTGGCTGGAAAACAGTGTTCGATCCGCCCCATGAAACCTGGTTGAGCTGTTGAATTTTAGTGCCGCTGCCGCTGGTAAACGTATTGGTTCCCTCAAATACAGTATACAATGTATAATCCCATTGGCTGATATATGCTGCATCAACTGGTGCTCCAGCCCCGAACAAAAGCAGACTGATGGTTACAAGGGTTGCCAGTTTTTTCTTCATTCCTATTCTCATACAGCACCTCCATTTATTAATGCCGGATTATTGACATCTGCCTTATTGAAAAGCATAAAACGTGCCAAAGATTATTAATTCTTATTTAACAATGAGTTACTAAAACGGCTCCAACTGGAAATTTAATAGTGTGTAAAGAATAGCGACAGTCCTGATTGACCGCGCACCGGACAAACCGCAGGCGCCAAAAACGGTTCCGGCTGGAAATAGAATTATAAATCGCTGCTATTTCAACAAGATACATAAATATATCGGAATGAGCCGACAGTCGCTTCACTACGATTTTTCTGAATGGACCGCTGAAGCGGCATTTCCGACATCCGTCGGGAAGGTTTACACTTTTACACGCTTATCGACACCGAATTAAAGAGGGGTTTTTTAGACCTTTCCGCAGGCGCCGCCGTCATGAGCCTGAATAATAACGTCCGCCAAGCTTATAGAAAAGAATCTTCACCGTCTCCAGCAGCACCTGCCGGGCCGCATCCTGGCTCCGCCACCAGGCAGCGGGCAGCTCTTCGTCCGGCGCGCCGACTACGGTAACGGCACATTCCGGCATTGCATCGCGGAAAATCATCCGCGCCCTTCGCGTATGAGACGGGGAGGTGACCACCAGCAGGCCGCACGGTTTGGCGGTGAATATCCGCGCCAGCACATCCGCCTCTTCCGCCGTGCTTGTCGTCGTTCCGTAAAAGCGGATGACGCGCTGCGGCACGCCTTCTTTCAGCAGCACCTGCGCGGTGAGATCCTCCTCGCGCGGCCACTCGATGCCGGCGGCGCGAATTCTGACGTCTCCTGACGACGGCACCGGCTTGTCTACATAGACAACAGGAGCATACCCGTCCCTGTACAGATGGGCTGCATGAAACGCCCTCACCGGGCTGCCGCCCAGCACAACGATGGCGTCTGCGCGCTTCGGAGGGTCGTGGAGCTGAAGCAGGCCGGAGGCTTTGTAGAGTGCGACGGCGCCGGCAATGAGAAAACCGGCCGCCATAAGAAGCAGAAAGAGAAAAAAACCTCTTCGCTTCTTGTCACGCCTTTTCGTTTTCGGGGGTCCGGACATGCTGATGCTCTTATGGGCGCTCAATATTCGTTCAGCGCGCCGATAAAGCTTCTGAGCCTGCCGAAGTCGCGCTGGTTGAAGTCGAGCGCAAGCCGCGGAAGGTCTGCAAGCTCAGGCTCGTCAGCTTCAAGCGGGTTCAGTCCGACAGCCCGGATGCTGCCGCCCGGAGTCAGCATGTCGCCGAAGCGGCTCCGGAGGTCCGCGATAACTTCTTCAGGAAGCGGCGTCTGCATGCGCACGACCGGCAGTCCGTCAATGTAGCGGATGCTGTGGTAGCGGCGGTAATAGGCGCGGATGCGAGAAACCGCGGTTTCCACGCTGTCGACCCGCTCAAAGAGCTCAAAATCGCATTCGCTTAAATATCCCTGCGCAAGCAGATCATCGTGTAAGAACTGAATCCATTTTTTCCAGTAGGTGCCGCCCGGCTCATCAATCAGGACGAGCGGCATCGGTGTCGCCTTGCCGGTCTGCATCAGCGTGAGCGTCTCCATCGCCTCGTCAAGGGTGCCGAAGCCTCCCGGAAAGAGCGCCACGGCGTCCGCCTCCCGGAGAAAAGCGACCTTGCGGTTGAAAAAATATTTGTAGTTGATAAGCCGCGGATTGCCCTCCAGGGTATCGTTCGCCTTCTGCTCAAACGGCAGGCGGATGTTGACGCCGAACGACATGCCCGGTCCGGCGCCGATGTTTGCCGCCTCCATGATGCCTCCGCCTGCGCCGGTAATCACCATCAGCCCCTCTTCCGCCAGCCGCCTGCCGAACTCCACCGCCATACGGTAGACCGGCTCTTCCGGCCTGGTGCGGGCGGAGCCGAAGACCGTCACCTTCCGCACTTGGCGATAGGGACCGAATACTCTCGTGGTTATGCGCATCTCCTTCAGCGTTGTGTTCATCAGTTTGAGGTCCGAACGCTCCGTGCGGTCCTGCCCCGACTTCAGGGCTGCAATGATCATTTCCCGGATCAGGTCCGGAGAGCTGACCGGACCGGCAGTTTCCATCAAATGATCAATCATTTCATCGACTTCGCCGTTTGTTCGGGTAAAGCGGAGTTTCATCATGCCGGGGGCCTCGCTTCATTGAAATTTTGCGGTGTTGTCCGATAGACAAAGAGAAAAAAGTCGTGCGGAATGCGGTCGAGCCGGAGCTCACTATGGCAGGAAAGCTCCTCTGCCGCAAACGCCAGCATCTCTTCAGGATTCAGATAGTTCAGTTCATACTCTTTTTTCGGATTATGCTCTGAGAGCGCGTTGAACGCCAGCCCATTCCGGCACCGGGCGAAGAGCTTCTTCAGAACCGCACGGACTGACTCTTCAAGCCCCTGCACTTTCAGATTAAAAACACCGCAGAGCAGAATGTAATCAAACTCTTCGGCGAGATCCTGCTCCTCGACGTCGAAAACCTCGAATCGGGTGCCGGGGTATTTCACGCGCGCCTGCTCTATCAGCTTCGGGTTGATGTCGAACCCGGTGTAGTCGACCGGCACCCGCCGTTCGCGCAGGAAGCCGCACAGGCCGCCTGTGCCGCATCCGTAATCGAGAACTTTCGCTCCGGAAAGGTCGCCGATGTCCAGCAGCGCCCGGTAATGCGCCTGCTGACCGGATGCCGTCCAGCGGACCGCCTCGGGCCGGTCGCCGTGCAGCATGAGCGATCGTTCGAAAAAAGAGACAACGTACTCTTTTGCAAGATTGTCCATGCATCGATTATAACAGGGGCGGGCAGCGCAACGCATTTTTCTGCATAATAACAGGAGAAGACTGTTGTTTTTTGCGTTTGTGGAGGGGTGAGTGATAAGGGTTATGTTTCTCTGCACGGCAAACTCCTGCCGGAGTCAGATGGCGGAGGGGCTGGCACGGGAGCTCGGCAAGGGGCTGATTGAAGCCCGCAGCGCCGGCGTGTTTGCGGTCGACGTGCAGCCGCGGTCGATAGCGGTCATGCAGGAGATCGGCATGGATATTTCGCAGCAATGGCCTAAAACCATGGACGAAAAACTGATGCGCACGATGGATTATGTCATTACGCTCTGCGACAGGGGAGCGGAATCGTGCCCGACACTGCCCGGAACGGTTCGTCGCATGCACTGGTCGATAAAAGATCCTGTCGGCTTTATCGGGACTGAGGAGGAGATTATGAACGACTTCCGGCGCGCCCGCGACGAAATCCGTGAGCGCATGGAATTATTGCTGCATACAATCAGAAGGCAAATGCCTGCAAGGAGATAACAGATGAGCGAGAAAAGTGTAGGATTTATTGGTGGCGGAAGGATTGTCCGTATTATGCTGCAGATGCTGAAACGTGCCGGATCGCTGCCGGCAACTACTGTCGTAAGTGATCCGAATCTTGATGCAATCGCGGCGTTCCCGCAGGTGTTCCCCGGCGTCAGGGCAACGACCGACAACCGGGAGGCTGCGGCGCAGGACATCGTTTTTCTGGCGGTGCATCCGACGGTCGTCCCGGTGGTGCTTCCCGAAATCAGGGATGCGCTCAAGCCGGATGCGATACTCATTTCACTCTCGCCGCAGCCGTCCATAGGCCACTTTAAGGCAATGACGGGCGGGTTCGACCGCATCGTGCGGCTGCTGCCGAATGCGCCGTCCTTTGTCGGGGCAGGCTACAATCCGGTCGTCTTCTCACCCGCCCTCTCTGAAGAGGAGAAGAAGTGGCTCAAAGAGCTCTTCGGTTTCTTCGGATCATGCCCGGAAGTGGCGGAGGAAAAGATCCCCGCATACGCACTGCTGACTGCAATGGGACCAACCTATTTCTGGTTTCAGATTCATGAGCTTCACAAGCTCGCCGAGTCGTTCGGACTCACGTACCAGGACATTCAGGAGGCGATGTTCGGCATGCTCGGCGGCACGCTCAGAACGTACTACATGTCGCAGCTTCCTCCGGAGCGTGTCATGGATCTCGTCTCGGTCAAGCCGCTTGCGGATATGGAAGAGTCCGTCAGGGAAGCGTATCGCACAAAACTGCCTGCGCTCTATGAAAAAATCAGGTAAACGCTCACTCGAGGATGCCTCATGACCGCTCATGTCCGCAAGCGTGCGTTCGGGGAACGCATTCGGGCCGGGATTGCGGCGTTCCGCCATCCGGTGCTCGACTGGCTCCAGATAGAGGTGACGTCCCGATGCAACGCCGCATGCAGGTATTGTCCGCGCACGGCCTACCGGAATGAGTGGGTCAATGCGGATATGCCGCTTGAGCTCTTCACCACGCTCGCACCGGCACTGGAGAAAGCAAAGCTGGTCCACTTGCAGGGATGGGGAGAACCGTTTCTCCATCCCGGCTTTCTGGACATGGTGCGCTTTGCAAAAGAGCGCGGATGCAGTGTCAGCACGACAACCAACGGCGTCTGCATGGACGAGCCGCTGCTTGACGGCGTCATGGCGTCCGGCCTCGACATGATTGCTTTTTCACTGGCAGGCTTCGGCGAAACCAACGCCGCGCTCCGCGCCGGAACAGACAGCGGGCATATCACCTCGCTCATCAGAAAGCTCCACCTGAAGAAACTTGCCCTCGGCCGGACCACGCCGAAGATTCATGTTGCGTTTATGCTTTTTTCCTCAACGCTGCGGGAGGTCGAACAGATTCCGTACAAACTGGCCGGCATCGGGGTCGATCAGGTTGTCATCAGCACTCTCGATTTCGTGGCTCAGTCGGAGCTTGATGCCGAAGCATTGCGTCCGGTTTCGGCTGAAGATCATGCTGACCTGAGCAGGCAAATCGGGCAGACCGTCGAGACCTGCCGCCACGCAGGACTGCCGGTGCACTTCCGCCTGCCGTCGCCGGTGGGGTACAATCAGTTTTGCACTGAAAACGTTCTTTCTTCGGCAGTAGTTAGAGCAGACGGTTCGGTATCTCCCTGCGTGTTTTCCGCGCTTCCTGTCGGCGATGTGTCGTACTGCGAAGAGCATTCGGAGAAACGGTATGAACACATTACTTTCGACTCAATCGAGGATATCACCTTTCCCGAAATATGGGCGGGTTCCGCCGCCAGAGCGTTCAGGGCTTCTTTTGCTGCCGGGCAATACGCTCCGCTCTGCCGCGCATGCCCGAAGCGGAGCGAACAGTAGCCAGTATTGTCCCGAATGCCGGGCGATTCATGAAGCGGTTCGATTTTCCGCCGTGGTTGCCTTCTGGTATAATCAAGACTATGGCACCACTACAAATTCTCTGCGACTGCCGCCCGCCGGCTGTATAAAACTGAACCGTTTGCACGCATCATGAAAAAAATGTTCTTGCTGTTCACGTTGTTTTTCTGCTTCACGCTCCTGAATGGCCTGCCGGTATATGCGAGCGGGGCAGACGAACCAGCGGTCTGCAAACAGTCGGCTCAGGAGCCGTGCGCAGAAGCGACTCCCCGGAAGCCCGAGTCGTCGGTTCTGCCGAAGATTCCGGCTTCGCCTGCTCCGGCTGCACCATCACAGAGTCCTCGCGCACATCAGCCCTTCACCGTCTATTTCTTTGAGGGAGATGGCTGTCCTCACTGCGCTGACGAGAAGAAATTTCTGGACGCAATGAAAAAGAAGTATCCGAAAATGCGCGTCCTCGACTATGAGGTCTGGCACAGCCGGGAAAATGCGCAGGTGCTCGGAATAATGGCAAAGGCGCATGGTATACAGGCGGGCAGCGTACCGGTCACGTTCATCGGACTGAAAAGTTATGTCGGCTTCTCGGAGCAGACGAAAGAGTCTCTGGGAAAAGCAATCGAAGAGTGCGCGCAGAAAGGGTGCCCCGACCCTGCCGACCTGTTAAAGAGGAAAGAACCGGAAGCGGCCGGAGATTCAGCGCCGCAGGAAACTGCGGTGCCGGAGCCGCAGGAAACCTCGATAGAGGTGCCTTTCTTCGGCAAAGTTGATGCGGCGTCCCTGTCGTTGCCGGTAATGACCGTTGTAATCGCGGGTCTCGACAGCTTTAATCCCTGCGCATTCTTTGTCCTGCTTTCACTGCTCGGCATCCTTATTCATGCGCATTCCCGCGCGAAAATGCTTCTTATCGGCGGGATATTCGTCTTTTTTTCGGGGTTCATTTATTTCCTGTTCATGGCGGCGTGGCTGAATGTTTTTCTGCTGCTCGGCAGCGTTGCGCTCATAACAACCACCGCCGGCATCGTCTCGATTATCATCGCTGCCGTCAACATCAAGGACTTCTTCTGGTTCAAGGAGGGTGTTTCTCTCACCATTCCGGATTCTGCACAATCAAAGCTTTTCGACCGGATGCGCAAGCTGCTGAAAGCATCGTCGCTGCCCTCCGTTATCGCGGGAACTATTGTGCTTGCAATCGCAGCGAATTCCTACGAACTGCTCTGCACCGCCGGATTCCCGATGGTCTTCACGCGCATACTCACTCTCAACCATTTGCCCTCAAGCACGTATTATGCGTACCTCGCTCTTTATAACATCGTCTACATCATTCCGCTCGCAACGATTGTCTGCATCTTCAGCATTACGCTCGGCAGGCGGCAGTTGAGCGAGTGGGAGGGCCGGGTACTCAAGCTGGTATCAGGCATGATGATGCTTGGACTCGGCGTCATGCTCGTATGGAATCCGGCATTGCTGAACAACATTTTCGTCTCGTTCAGTGTTCTGGCGGGGGCAGTCGTAATTTCAGCGATACTTGCTGTTCTTGCCAAAAAGGGAGCCCCGGGGGAAAGACGAAAACCGTAAACCTTCCTCCATCTGATATACTTCAACAGAAGTTCCGACAGGAGGTATCACCGCATGGGCGAAATTGAAGATCTTTCCATGAACGTTGCAAACGCATACGAAGACAGCTATTTCGACAAGCAGAAGCGTCCGGTTTTTGACGCAATTCTGAACCGCTATCTGGCAGCCGTCGACACCGGCCGGGAAGAAGACGTCTATGAAGTGATTGTTACGCTCGGACGCCGCCATCCTGCAGAATTCCAGCTGTTCATTGCGGAGCTCAGACAAAACAAGCTGCTTGCATAAAAGTGCAGTGAACCCATCATATACTGCCGTCCGGTCAATCCGCTCTCTTTTAAAGACTGCGGAGATATTCTTCCCACTCCAGCGGCAGAAGGTATTTCTTTTTATTGTTGCATTCCTTGCAGGCGGTTACGATGTTGTTTTTCGCAGATGTGCCGCCGCGGATGAGCGGAACGATGTGGTCCATGGTGAGTTCCGAAGGATGGGTTTTCGCGTTACAGTAATAACAGACACCCCGTGCGAGCTTCTGCTTCCACCAGGCGCTCTGCCGCAGCTCACGAGCCTTCTGGCGCCCCCGCTTGACATCCTCGGCGGAGCTTGCGGGAATAAAGGGCTCTATCTTCGTCCCCTCTTGTTCTCTTCCTCCTCGTAATACTTCTTGTAGACGATCTCCCACTCGGGGCTTCCTTCGACCAGCTTTTTGGAAAGGGTGTCGATTTTTGCGCGCACCGCAGCGTCGAACTCTTCGCCAAGTTTCAGTTCTGCGACGAATACCCGCTTGATTTCCCGACGGATATCGCTTTCTTCGACCTTTGCCTCAATCAGTCCCTGCTGGAGCAGTCCTCTGAGAAGCATATGGGTGGTATGGGTGATTTTGTCTTCGGAAAGCATCATAGGATGATGTTCCTCTCTCTGACAAGCTTTAGCTTGGTCATCTCGAAAAGCTTGCGGTAGTCCACGCGACCCTTGTTTATCTCGTCTTCGTACTTCCGGAGTACCTGCCGGACCTCTTCGTTGAGGCGGTCTTCAATGGTGAGTTCGTTCATGAGCAGTTTTTCCATCTCGTCTGCAAGCTGCGCAGGCGGAACCGTCGGCTCAATAAAGTCTTTCTTTATTAGAGCATCGACGATCCGCTGCGAAATTATCGGAACCCATGTTTTCGGGATCCGCATCCGTCTATCGCTCCATGAACGGCAGAAGTGCTATTGAGCGGGCGCGCTTGACTGCTTCGGTCAGCTCACGCTGATGAGCGGCACAGGTGCCGGTCATTTTGCGGGAAAGCATCTTGCCGCGCTCGGTCATATAATTGCGGAGCGTCTTAAGTTCCTTATAATCTATGAACGGGGCCTTGTCTGCGCAGAATCTGCAGAATTTTCTTCTCTGGAATCTTTTCTGCTGGTATGCCATATATAGTTCCTTCCTTCTTTCTGGTGTCGTTTAAAAGGGCTCGAGATCAGAGGTTTCGTCCGGCGGCGTCATATCTCCCGACCCCGCCCCGGAGGACGGAGCGTCCTTCTTTGAGAGAAATCTCAGAGTGTTCGCCACCACTTCCATTTTTGACTTCTTCTGGCCTTCATACTCCCAGCGACGCTCGCGCAGTCTGCCCTCAACAAGAACCGAACGGCCCTTGCTCAGATACTGGCCGCAGGATTCCGCCTGCTTGCCCCAGACAACGCAATCGATAAAGAGCGTCTCTTCCTTATTCTCATCTCCGGAGCGGTAACGCGAATTAACCGCAATCGCAACGGTCGCAACGGGCGTGCCGCTTGGCGTGTACCGCACTTCCGGATCCTTGGTGAGATTGCCGATGAGAATGACGCGGTTGAACATTACGCTTTCGCTTTCTGCTCCGCGGGAGCGACTTCTGCTGCAGTTACCGGGACGCCGGTAATATCGGCCGGAAGCGCTGCAATCTGCTTCTTGCCGAGCCGGATAACCATGAATTTGATAATCTGGTCGTAGACCTTGAAGAATGTTTCGAGCTGGCGGATTGCCGTGGACGGGGCCTTGAAGATAAACATCACATAGTGGCCCATCTTCTGCTTGTTCATCTCATACGCGAGACGACGCTTGCCCCAGTTGTCTACCTTGAGGACTTCTCCTCCGCCCTTGACGACCACGTCCGCAACCTTTTCGAGTGCAGCCTTCAGTTCGTCTTCGGCGAGTGAGGGGTTAATAATGACTACCGTTTCATAAAAATTCACCTGACACCTCCATATGGATCTATAGCCCTGTCCCAAGGAAGAGCATGGAGGGACACCCTGCGTCTTAAACACGGGATACCCGTAACTCGTTTTTATACCACAGCAGGGAGGGGAAAATCAAACCATCCTGTAGATTTTCAGCTTTTTTGCCAGGGTGTTGCGGTTTATCCCGAGAAGTTTTGCTGCCTTGAGCTGGTTGCCACCCGTCTCTTTGAGCACAATGGCAAACAGGGCCTTTTCTACTTCAACGGTAACGGTATCGTACAGATTCGAGCTTTCGAGCTTTTTCATCTGCTTCAGAAACCCGTTCAGCTTGCCCTCCAGAAAGTCGCGCATGGAGCAAGCTCCATACGCTTCAGAGAAGAGGTCTTTCCGCTCAATCAGACTGCCGCGAGAAAGGATACAGGCCTTCTTGATGGCATTTTCGAGTTCGCGGACATTACCCGGCCAGTCAAATTCACGGAGCGCCTTCTGCGCATCCTTCGAAAGATCCTTCGGGGCAAGATCGAGCGCCCGCAGCGTTTCGTTCAGGAAATGCTCGGCAAGGGAGAGGACATCATCGGGTCGCTCCCGGAGTGGCGGCAGATGAATCCCGATAACATTAAACCGGTAATACAAATCCTCCCGGAACTGCCCTTTCCGGACAGAATCTTTCAGGTCGCGGTTCGTCGCGCCGACAATTCTGACATCAGCCTTGATCACTTTGCTGCTGCCGAGCGGACTGTACTCGCGTTCCTGCAGGAAGCGCAGCAGCTTGGCCTGCAGTCCCAGATCCAGTTCTGAAATTTCGTCAAGGAACAGGGTGCCGCCGTCCGCCGACTGAATTTTGCCGGCTGTTTTTTCATGCGCGCCGGTAAATGCGCCCTTCTCCCAGCCGAAAAGCTCGGCTTCAAGCAGATCTTTCGGAATCGCCGCCGCGTTCACCGCCATAAACGGGCCGAACTTGCGGTGGCTGTTGTTATGAATGCTGCGGGCAACCAGTTCCTTGCCGGTCCCGCTCTCGCCGGAAACCAGCACGGTCACATCCTTCGGTGCCACCCGTCCGATTTCCTTGAAGACTTTCAGCATCCCCTTGCTCCGGCCGATCATGAGCGATGCCTTCTGCTCCTCTTTGCTCTGGCGAAGGGTCAAAAGCTCCTGGCGCAGGGCGATATCGCGGAATGCCTTATCAACAACAATTTTCAGCTCTTCAATGTCGAACGGCTTTTCGAGGTAATCATAGGCGCCCTCGCGCATAGCCTCCACCGCACTTTCCATGCGGCCATGCGCGGTTACCATGATGACGAGCGCTTCGGGACTAAAGACCCTGATGTCTCTCAGCGCATCGAGTCCGCTGCCGTCCGGCAGCATCATATCAAGAAGAACAAGGCGAAAGCCGTCCAGCGCCTTCATGCCGGCCTTGAGCGTTGTCTTCGCCTCTATGTCATACCCGGAGGGCTCCAGGGCTTTTCGAATCACCCAGAGTACGCTCTCGTCGTCGTCAATTACCAGTATGCGTCTGTCGACCGTTGTCATCTTTTTTTCTCGGGAATTCGGAGGGTCTCCGTTTGGAATGGTAAGTATACGCTAAACGTGGTCCCGCTGCCAAGTGTACTCTTCACCCTGATAATGCCGCCATGGTCCCGGATAATCTTTTTCGAAAGGGCAAGGCCGAGACCGCTTCCGCCTTCTTTCCGGGTGTAATACGGCAAAAAGATGCGGGCTTGCTCTTCTCGCGGAATGCCGGCTCCGGTGTCCTGAATTCCAATAACCACCCATCGCTGCTTGCGCAGGCAACGGGCACGTCCGGGATTTCTCCCCGATGCGCGTCCCGGTGGCTCATGGATAAGAGCATATTCGTGTGAAGGACGGGTTGAAATGGAGAGAATGCGCTCAAACTTCTTCGTCGAAACCGCTTCAACTGCGTTTTTGAGGAGATTAATGAGCACCTGCAGAAGTTTGCTCTCATCTCCCGCAATAATCGGAAGACTCGGATCGTACGATTTCTGAACAGTGATATTCTGTTCTTTGACGGCGGGATCCATAACCTGCAGCGCATACTCGATAATCTCATGAATATTTACGGGGTGAAGAGCGGGCTTGCGGGTAATCGCAAGATACCCCTGTACAACAGCGTTCAGCCGGTCGGCTTCCTTGAGAATCAGCTGCACCGCTTCCGCTGCCTCTTTATTGGGCAGGGCCGCCTTGAGAATCTGCGCAGCTCCCTTGATGCCGCTCAGCGGATTCTTCACTTCATGCGCTATGGTGCCAAGCAGGTAGAGCAGGGAATCGAACTGAAAATCTTCACGCTCGGGCAGATCCAGATGCTCGCGGAAACAGAGCAGCGCCCCTTCCAGTTTCGCTTCCGGATAAAACGGCACAATGGCGAGATCAACCGTTGCAGGACGGCCGGCTTCAAGTTGAATGTCCTTGCCGCTGTAAGGCCGGCCTTCAGAAAGGGTCTTCCCGAGAAACAGCGCCAGATCCGGCGCTTTCCCGAAAAGGTCGCTTATTTCAGCGCCCTTCAGTTCAGTGCTGTTTCTGCCGAAAAACTCTTCTGCAGCCTTGTTGGCGAATACCAGTTCTCCCTGCGGATCAAAAAGACATATCGCTTCGTCGAGATTCTGCAGGATTGCTTCGGCAAGTTTCACAGCTATTCCCGGTAAAGCAGCTTTTTTTCTATATAGTCAGCAACAGAATCCGGGACAAGATAGCGAATGCTTTTATCCTCGCGAATCAGGCGGCGAATCTGCGTGGAGGAGATGCCGAGCGGCGTTATCTGAAGAAAAACAGCTGTTCTGCCACCTCGCAGCTGCCAGGTTTCCGGCTCCACGGCTACACGCTCGCCGAGAAACGGCGACTGCAAGACAATCTCCGGGGCAAAGCCCGGGCGAATGACAACAGCAAAGTCGATGAGGCTTGTCAGCTCCTCCGGGCGATACCAGTTTGGAAGATCCAGGAATGCGTCGGCGCCGAGAATGAATATCAGGTCGTCCTGGGGATATCGCTCTGCAAGAGCCCGGGCGGTATCGACGGTGAACGATTTCTGCGCACTCTGCAGTTCAATATCGCACAGTGAGAACATCGGATTGCCGGCAATCGCCAGCTTCGTGAGAGCAACCCGGTCATGCATATCGGCAAGGTCGGCGTTTTTCAGCGGCGGATTTCCCGACGGAAGGAACTGGATTGCATCGAGCGACAGCAAGGTCCTCGCCTCTTCGGCTGCACGCAGATGACCATAATGGACAGGATTAAATGTCCCGCCAAAAAATCCAATCCGCACGGTAGAGGCGTCCTAAGGTTCGAGTATTTTGTCGAGAGCTTCGTCGCCTTTTGTTTGGGCAAGCGGCGCTTCCTCCGGCAGATAGAGCATAACGCCGCCCCGCACCGGACGCACCACGAGTCTCCCCTGTGCAGCAAGATCGTTCGTTACCTTGATCGGATCTTCATTGTTGTAATACTTCTTGAATGCCTGGTTGAAGCCGGAATAGACCGTATGGATGCCTTTGTAATTGTCTTTGCGAAGAGCGGGGATAGCCTTCCTGATAAACTCCTCATAACTCAGCTTCGGAGCGTCATCATAGCCCTGCCCCACAATGGCCGCAAGCGCCTCGTCTCCCTTGTTCGCGGCGGCTGGCGCTTCCTCCGGCAGATAGAGCATGACGCCGCCCCGCACCGGCCGAATCACGATTTTGCCCTGAGCCGCGAGCTCATTGGTTGCCTGAATCGGGTCGACATCTCCGTAATGTTTCTTGAATGCCTGATTGAACCCGGAATAAACCGTATGGATGCCTTTATAGCTATCCTTGCGCAGTTTGACGATCGCCTTTTTAATAAACTCCTCATAGCTCAGCTTTTCGGACATAGCAGCCTCCCTGTGCGTTTATTGCCTTAATTGCCCGTTGCCGAAGACAACGAATTTTGTGCAGGTTAACTCCTCAAGGCCCATCGGGCCGCGAGCGTGGATTTTATCGGTTGAGATGCCGATTTCGGCCCCAAGGCCGAACTGAAACCCGTCATTCAGGCGCGTTGATGCGTTCACCAGCACCGCGGATGAATCAACCTCGCGCACAAAACGCATCGCTTTTGCATAGTCGCCGGTTACTATCACGTCAGTATGCAAAGAACCATAGGCGGCAATATGTGCCATTGCCTCATCCATATCCTTTACAACACGAACATTGAGAATCAGGTCCAGATACTCCATGCGGTAGTCGCCCTCTGCAATTTTCTTCGCTTCGGGAAAGAGCACCCGGGTTGCTGCACAGCCCTTTATCACAACACCGGCCGCAGCAAACCTCTTCAGCATCTTCGGAAGAAACTTCTTTGCAATCGCTTCATCAACAAGCATCGTCTCCATGGCATTACAGGTTCCCGGACGCTGTACCTTGGCATTGAAACAGATATCCCCGGCCATTTTCAGCTCAGCCTCCCGGTCAACAAAGACGTGGCACACTCCCTTGTAGTGCTTCAGCACCGGGATGCGGGAGTTTTCGGTTACCGTCCGGATAAGCCCTTCTCCTCCACGGGGGATAACGAGATCAATCAATCCCTCAAGCTTGATCATCTCCAGCACCGCCTCATGGCCCGGGGCATCAAGATAGGTGACAGCACCGGGATGAATGCCGAATTGTTGCAGAACGCCCTGCAAAATCCTGACAACCATGCGATTGGAATTCAGCGCCTCGGAGCCTCCGCGCAGGATTACGGCGTTGCCGGTTTTCAGGCAGAGGCTCGATGCATCCGCGGTTACATTCGGACGAGATTCATAAATCATCGCTATGACGCCGATAGGGACACGCATACGGCCAACCGTCATGCCGTTTGGTCGCTGCCGCATTGTGATGATTTCACCGACAGGATCGGGTAGTTGAGCAACTGCAGCGAGACCGCCTGCCATCTCGTCGATTCTTTTCCCGGTAAGAGCCAGGCGGTCAATCATCGCACTGGAAAGCCCTTTTTTACGGGCATATTCGAGATCTTTCGCATTTTCTTCAATCAGGTCCGCAGAGTGCTCCCTGAGGGCTTCGGCCATTGCACCTAGGACATCGTTCTTGAGCTGTGATGATGCGGTTGCAAGGCTGCGCGCACCCGCTCCGGCCTCTTTGGCCTTCTCCAGAACAAACCGCTTTATATCCATAAGCGTACTCCTTTATATATAGAGCATATAATCAGTATTAAACATATACTGTTTTCTCAGGGAAAATCAATTCAATTATAACTCTGTTCCGAGAATGAACAGAACGCCCGCCATAAGGGGAAACAAAGCCAGGATGCACATTGACAGAATAGCCGGGATTGCAGGCACAGGGTTCCTCTGCTATTAGTTTTATGAAAAAAAGAGGGTTTGTTATGGCAACGCAGGAAGGTCATGTGGATCCAGACATAACATATCGGCGGCGGCTCCCGCATCGAAGCCTGTGGTCAAGTCCCGAAAGTGCTGTAAAAACGATTCGGCATGACGGCGCTCAAAGAGAGCCGACAATAGTTAAAGAGTTGTGCGTTACAGAATCCCTGTGCTCCAGATAATCCTGCATATCGAGATAACGACGTTCCTGCCATGTTTCATGCTGTTCGGCAAGCAGCGCTCCGATCATCCGTAACGCAGCAGCCTCATTGGGAAAGATACGGATAACGCGTTCCCGCCGCCGGATCTCTTCAATCAATCGTTCCTGCACATTGGTAGTTCTGAGCCTTACCCGATACTTGCCCGGCAATGACATGACAGCAATAGCATCGTCAAAACCTGCCTCAAGACAGGAAACGGCCTTGGGCGCCTGCTTTTCAAATCTCTCGCAAAACCGCACCAGCTGACGGCGTGCTTCCTGCTCATCCTCAGCATGCAACACCCGTTTGAGCCACGCTGCCATGTCAGCCTTGTACTTCCTTGGTGTATGAGACAAGACGTTCCTCATCAAATGCACCTGACACCGTTGCCAGACTGTCCCCTGAAACTGCCTGCGAAGGGCTTTGACAAGGCCACGATGATCGTCTGATACAACATAGTCCACACCCTTCAGCCCACGATCCCGAAGCCACCGGAACATCTCCTCCCACGTCGCCTCGTTCTCCGAATCGCCCATCCGGACTCCCAAAACCTCACGAACACCTGCCTCCGTTACCCCGGAGGCTATCAGGGCAGCTTTGCTGACTACACGGTCGACTTCCCGTGCTTTTGTATACATGGCGTCGATATATACAAACGGATAGGATCCTTCCAGTCTCCGTTCGTTGAATGCCCTGACCCGAGCATCAAGCTGTATCGTCAGCTGTGAGACCGTTGATTTTGAAAAGCTTACTCCACAGAGTTGTTCGGTTATCTCGGTCACTTTCCGCGTGGAGACACCCTGCACAACCATCTCCATCAAGCCTAAAACAAACGCCTGCTCGCTCCGCTGATACCGACGAAATAGTTCTGCTGAAAAACTGCCGTCTCGCGTCTGCGGCACCAAAAGCGTTATCGTGCCTACCCGTGTGTAGAGCTGCCGTGGCCGATACCCATTGCGGTATCCTTGCCGCTGTTCTGTCCGTTCGTAGCTCTCTGCCGACAGGTGTTCGGTCATCTGAGCTTCCAGTACCTGGTTTAAGACCTCTTCAATCAGCTTGGACAGTCCGGCACCCTCGCCAAATAGTCCTTGCATTTGCTCGCCACTTACGGTTACATCATAGTTAGCCATCGTTTCGTCTCCTTCGATAGTTTGTTCTCGCAATGCAAATCTACCGAATCGAAACGGTGGCTGCAACCCCTCAGCCCTTTTTACAGCATTTTACGGACTTAATCAAGCCTGTCCCGAGGTTTTTCAGATGACTGACAACAAGGCTATGGTCATTAGCCCAGACAAGTGCGGGACATGCAACTGCCAGGAAGCAACGGGTATCTGCCCTGCACAGACTATCAAACTAACGTGGCTATCAGGGTCGCACGGCAGAAGCCCGGATCTCCACCCTATCTGCCGTTTTTTATATGAACCTTCGCCCGCTCAAGAAAGCCGAACATTTTGAGGTCAATGCAGTCACCTGATGACGTAAACTCCCCGAGTCGCTCAAATGCACGATCCACTGGCACAAGAAATACCTCAATGGCTTCAGACTCATCAGGCCGGTGGTCAGCTTTCAGATCGTCGGACGCAGGAATCACATCTTTTGCAAGGAAAACCGTCGTAATTTCCGTTGAAAGTCCGGACGACACCGGTCCCTCGGCAAGCAGTTCGATGCTGTCGCTCGCATACCCTGTCTCCTCAACCAGTTCGCGAAGCGCCGCGTCACGCAGACTTTCGCCCCGATCATTTAAGCCCGCGGGGAATTCGATGACATAACGGTTCAAAACGGGACGGAACTGGCGGATAAAAATAAACTCTTCGTTTTTTGTCACCGGAATGACGATAACGATTCCGTTGCAATTGACCCGCTCGACAGCTTCCCATGAGCGCAGCGCCCCCGAAGAGTCCCGGTAGGTCAGCAACACGCAGCGGATAAACCTGCCTTCCCAGACAACCGCGCGGTCAACGATTTCCAATAAAACTCCTTTCAGCCGTTATGACGCCCTTTCGGGCCGCTTTCATCCCGGCGGCCACTGCATCTGGCGTCCGCCGAGCACATGGAAGTGGAGATGGTACACCGACTGCCCGCTTTCAGGGTTGCAGTTCGACACAATACGAAAGCCGCGTTCAGCAACCCCCTTTATGCGCGCAACCCCGCGAGCGACCTTCAGCATGTGCCACATGAGATCGCTATCCTCCTCCGGCACATCCAGCAGCGTTGCATAATGCTTTTTCGGGATGATAAGGATATGCACCGGCGCTTTCGGATCAATGTCATCAAACGCAAGTACGCGATCGTCCTCAAAGACGATACGGGATGCAATTTCACGCTCAACTACTTTGCAGAAAAGACAGTTTTTCATGGGGAACCCCTCCAAATTCAGAATGCAGAGACAGAATCCGGAAAAGAAAAGAAAAACACCACACCGGGAATGCTCTCGTCGCGTTTGTCTTTTCTCTGAATGCTGACTCCTGGATTCTACATTTTTTTTGTTTCCACTGTTCTGTAAAAACAGGTGCGCTCACCGGTATGGCATGCGCCTTTGCCGTGTTGCTTCACTTTTACGAGCAGGGTGTCTGCATCGCAATCATAAAAAATGTCTTTCACTTCCTGAAGATCGCCGGACGTTTCCCCTTTCTTCCAGAACTTCCGGCGCGAACGCGACCAGAAGTGCGTAAACCCGGATTCGATCGTCATCCTCAGAGATGCTTCGTTCATATACGCAAGCATCAGGACATCGCCGTTGTCGACATCCTGCACAATAGCGGGAATCAACCCGTTGTCGTCATATTTCAGTTCCGGCAACATTGCTCCTCCTCTTAAAACACCCGCAGGGTTCAGGATAGATGCTAACAAACTCCCGGCGCTTTTGCCAACCCTCACGGAGCAAATTGGAAATCTCCTTATTTTACAATTTGTTTTCAGGATGCAATGCAGGCAGTGTGGTATAATCAACACAATGAAACAATTGCGTGCCTCTTTGGAAGAATTTTTGCCCGTGTATTTGGTCATGATTACCTTTTTGGTCTCAGCTTTCCTGCTGACGGCTCCTGCCGACGCGTCTGCAGCTGAGCTCCAGACCATCGAGCTCATGTTCCAGGGGCAGGACCTGTTTGTGTCGACCCAGGTTGTTCCGGACGACTCTTTTATTGAAGAATTGCGGCAGGGACTCTCAAAAGAACTCCGGCTCTCCTTTGAAATAATGAATATTCGTTCATTTTTCCCGGATGAATACATTCTCGGAAAAAAACTCCGGATTGCGCTTAAGAGCGACCCTATCAAGCGCGAATTTTCCGCCCGCGTTTCCGACGGGATGAGCGTTCAGGAAAAGCGGTTCAAGGACATCGAGAGCATGCATGCGTGGGCGCTCCGCATACAGGATCTGAAAGTCACGAACGTGAAAGAACTGGCCCCGGGCGACTATTATCTGAAAGTGACTGCTGAGTCGCGGATCAGAAAGCTGCCGCCGCTCATCAAGTATCTGCTCTTTTTTATTCCGGAGACTGAGTTTGCGGTCTGGCGGTATTCGCGGGCATTTTCCCTCCCTTCTGCTCAGCCATGAACATACTCCGATCATTGGCCATCCTTGCGGTTTTTATTGTGATTATCGGCAGCATTACTGCAGTCATGCTCCACTTCATCAAACTGCCTACGGTGGATATAGCAACGCGCTTTCTCCTTGTCGGGCTGCTGACGTTCAATATCGTGGCGCTGCTCACCCTGATGTTCTTTGTCGGAAAGAGCGTCTTTAGGCTCTACTCCGAGAGCAGAAGAGGATTGTTAGGCCACAAGTTCCAGATTAAGCTTGCATCGGTCTTCGTCGTCATGCTTCTTCTGCCCTCAACGCTGCTGTTCATCGTATCCAGCGGCCTTGCCACGAATTATTTCAACCGCATCTTCTCGCCGCAGATGAAAGAGCCGTTCGTCCGCTCGGTTGAACTTGCCCGTTCTTTTTATGATTTTGGCCGTATGCGCGTTCTCGCGGTAGCCGAAGACGCGGCGCAGGGAAACACGGCTGTTGCTCACGGGATGGAGGTAAGGCGCATCACTTCCCTGCCGGTCAATGCAAGCGACATCATGCGCGACGCATTCCGCGGAAAAAAGGGCACCGAAGTCATCTCGCTTGACGACGGCGACGTCATACGCGCACTAGTTCCTGACAGCCGCAACGGGTCGCGGGGGATTATTGTCGTTGATTTCAAGCTGCCGAAAACCATCTCCGAAGAAACCGAAAAAATCCGCACTCTCTATGAGGAACATATGAAGCTGGAGTCGTTCAAAGTCCCTCTCCGGACGACGTATGTGCTGATTCTCGGATTCATCACGCTCATCATGATTTTTGCCGGCATCTGGCTTGCGATGAAACTTTCCCGCGGCATCACCATTCCGATACAGAAGCTCGCCGAGGCTACGCAGGAGGCCGGTCGCGGCAATCTCGACGTCAGGGTTGAAGAGAAGAGCGAAGACGAGATCGGGCTTCTCATTACATCGTTCAATGACATGATCCTGCAGTTAAAAGGAAACAAGGAGCAGCTTGAGCGTGCCATCGGCGACCTTCAGAAACGCGAGCTTTTCCTTTCAAACATCCTCCAGAACATCAACTCCGGAGTTCTCGTCCTGAACAGCCGGGGACGTATCCGGACCGTCAACAAGAAAGCCTGCTCCATCCTCGGCATCAGGGCTGAGGAGGTAGAGCATAAAAACTATCATGAGCTCATACAGAATCTCGGCTCTGAAGATCTTGCAGCCATGGCGGCTGCCCTTGCTGCGGGACGCATACCGGACACGGTGCAGGAAGTAAAGCTCAGCGTACGCGGAACAATCCTTATTCTCCGCGTCTTTGTAACTGCAATCCGCGACCCGGAGGCGGGGACTGTCATCGGGTTCCTCATTGTTTTTGACGACCTCACCGATGTCATCAAGGCGCAGAAAGCTGTTGCCTGGCAGGAAGTCGCCCGACGCATCACGCATGAGATCAAAAACCCGCTGACGCCGATTAAGCTGTCGGCCGAGCGCCTCATGAAAAAATGGCAGCGGAAAGATGAAGATTTCGACGCAGTGTTTGAACAATCGACACGCACCATTATAAACGAGGTCGAGAGCCTCCGGCATCTTGTCGATACTTTCACGAAATACGGCAAACTGCCGGAGATAAGCCGTGAGAAGACCAGCATTCCGGAATTCATTGAATCAGTCGTTTCGCTGTTCCGCAGCTTCCGTGAACTGACCATGGAGGTTACACTGCCGGAAAACATGCCTCTGGTAAGCATTGATCGCAACCAGTGCAAGCGGGTGATCATCAACATCATGGATAATGCCGTAAAGGCCATGCAGGGCTGTGGCAGGCTTTCACTGTCGGTCCGCACCGAAAGGGACCTGCTGGTGATCGAAATTGCCGATACCGGTCCCGGCATCCCCGATGCTGAAAAAGAGCAGCTCTTTCTGCCGTACTTCTCGCAGCGGAAAGACGGCACCGGGCTCGGACTCGCCATCGCCGATAAAATTATCAAGGAACACGGCGGCCGCATCATCGTTTGCGATAACCGGCCCCGTGGAAGCATATTCAGAATAGAGATTCCGGTGACGCCGGAAAATGAGGAAAGGATGCAGGATTAATCGCAAGCCGATTACTGCTTGTTGCGAGGATAAAGGAATGACAAAGAAAACAGTATTGATAGTTGATGACGAAGCCGGCATACGCGAAACCATGACCGGCCTGTTTGAAGACGAAGGGTTTGCCGTCATCACGGCGGCCTCAGGCGAAGAAGCGCTGGAGCGGGCGGCTGAAACAAGTCCCGACATTGTTTTTCTCGATGTCTGGCTGCCAGAAATGGACGGCATCGAAGCGCTCACGCGCCTCAAGGAGCTTCAGCCCGGGACGCCGGTCGTCATGATGTCCGGCCACGGCACTATCGAGGTTGCCGTCAAAGCTACCAGAAACGGGGCATACGATTTTCTCGAAAAGCCGTTCAGCTCCATTGAGCGCATCATTCTTGTGGCGCGGCTCGCGATGGAACGGCAGCGGCTGGAAGGCGAGAATGTTTTGTTAAAGGCGGATCTGTCGCGCAGGTGGCGACTTGTCGGCAACTCCCAGCAGATGCACATTCTGCGCGATCAGATCGCCATGGCTTCTCAGGGCAGTGCACGCGTGCTGATTCTCGGCGAGAGCGGCACCGGCAAGGAGCTTGTTGCGCGTCAGCTTCATGAGCAGAGCCTGCGGACTGAAGGCCCCTTCGTCGAAGTAAACTGCGCCGCAATCCCGCAGGAGCTGATCGAAAGTGAGCTCTTCGGCCATGAGAAGGGATCGTTCACCGGGGCGTCCGATCGGAAAAACGGCAAGTTTGAACTTGCTCACGAGGGGACGCTGTTTCTCGATGAGATCGGCGACATGTCGTTGCAGACGCAGGCAAAAGTACTCCGCGTAATTGAGACGCAGGTTTTTCAGCGCGTCGGCGGGAGCAAAAACATTACGGTCGATGTGCGCATCATCGCGGCGACAAACAAGAACATCCGTGACGAGGTAAAGAAAGGAACCTTCCGGGAAGACCTCTTTTACCGCCTCAACGTCATTCCCCTGACCATTGCACCGCTCCGTGAGCGTGCGGATGATATCCCGGAACTGGTCGATTTTTTTGCGGAGGCGTTTGTCGCTGAAAACGGCAGCCGTCCGAAAAAGTTTGAGCCCGACGCGATCGCCGCCCTTCAGTCACATGCATGGCCCGGCAATATCCGCGAACTGAAGAACGCCGTAGAGAGAATAATGATAATGGCTCCGGGACAATCCGTCACGAGAAAAAGTCTCGAAGCACTTTCGATACTCCGGTCTGCAGATCCCGGTCCGCAGGATTCCTATTTTTCGCATCGGTCGCTGCGCGACGCAAAAGAAGCCTTTGAACGCGATTTCATCCTCCGGAAACTTCAGGAAAACGATGGAAACGTCTCACGAACAGCTGAAACGATCGGCATTGAACGCAGCAATCTCCATAAAAAGATTCGTTCCTACGGCATCGCCGATCTGAAAGAGCAGGAAGACAAATGAGTTTTACGGTAGCAATTATCGGCAAGCCGAACGTCGGCAAATCAACGCTTTTCAACCGCATGCTGAGGCGGACCGGCGGTCTGCGGACTGTTGCGATTGCGGAAAAAATGCCCGGCATCACCCGCGACCGGAATTACGGCACGGCTGAGTGGGAGGGGCGGCACTTTACCGTCATCGACACCGGCGGCTTTTACGCGGAGGGACTTCCGTACGAAAAAGAGGACATGGCCCGCCTGGTGCGGGAACAGTCGCTGCTCGCGGTGGAGGAGGCCGACCTCATCATTCACCTGCTCGACGGAAAGGATGGGCTCAGCCCGACGGATGTCGAAATGGCGACCATGCTGCGCAATGCGGGCAAGCTGATCTACTGGGCCGTCAATAAAATCGATACGCCCGACAAAGAGATTCGGGCGCTTGAGTTTTACAGCACCGGAGCGCCTGAGATATTCCCGGTTTCGGCTATGACCGGACTCGGGTACGAAGAGCTCATGGACAAGATCTCCGGGCACATACCGGCTGAAGCCTCTGCTCCGGAAGAGCCGGATCCATACAGGGGGCTGCCGAAAATAGCGGTCGTCGGAAGGCCGAATGTCGGAAAATCCACGCTGATTAATGAACTGCTCGGCAAGAAACGCCTTATCGTAAGCCCCGTTGCAGGAACCACCCGCGATGCGATTGATTCCGTCTGCACATGGTACGGCAATCCCTATCTGTTTATCGACACCGCCGGCATCCGCAAAAAAATGGGCGGCTACGCAAAAACATTCCGCACCAGCTCAAAGTCAAAACAGGTTGACGAGTCTGCTGTCGAGCGACTGTCGCTCATGCGCGCCGTCAAGAGCATCGAGCGCGCCGACATCGCAATTCTGCTGCTCGATGCGACCCATGGCGTTGTTGAGCAGGACCAGCGCATTGCCGGCATGGCGGAAGAATTCGGCAAGAGCATGATCGTACTCTTTAACAAGTGGGACCTTGTCGAAAACCCGGAGAAGCGCTTTAAAGAGCTTCGTTCGGAGATTGAGCGTCGCCTCTGGTTTGCGACGGCAGCGCCGTTTGTGACAACGTCCGGGCTTCAGCGCAAACGCATTACGAATATCTTCCCTCTCATCAACGACCTGATGACCGAACGGAAAAAACATATCAGCACGGGGGTGTTGAACCGCTTCCTTGCCCGGATACTAAGCGCACAGCCGTTCCCCAGCCATAAAGGGAAGCCGCTGAAATTTTATTATATGGCGCAGACCGGCACCGAACCGCCGGTCTTCCACGTTGTGGTGAATTATCCGCAGGCAGTAAAAGACCAGCAGCTCCGATACATTGAGAAAGCCATTCGCGCAGAATATGGGTTTACCGGCACTCCGATACGGATTTATGCTAAGTCTCGGTAAAATATGGTAAAATAGAAAATGCTGCCTGCGGCATCTGCTGATGCGTGAACACCGCATCGCTTCAGCACGCCGCATTGCACACGAAGGAGGACTTGCATGCAGAAAATTCTTGTTGCTCACGACGGCTCAAAGGCATCGGACAAGGCACTCAAGAAGGCCATAGAACTCTCCATCAGCCTGAAGAGCTCGCTCACGATTCTGACCGTTGTTCCTGAACTCTATCTGACCGAACTGACCGACAGCGACCGGAGCAAGATAGTCGAGTCGCTGACCCGCGAGTCGACCGATTCGATGGAAAAGATACGGAAGATGCTTTCCGGAAAATCCATGGATGTGAAGACGCTGGTTCGGCAGGGAGATCCGGCTGAAAAGATACTGGAGACCGCCCAGAAGATGAAGGTCGACCTCATCATAACGGGTTCGCACGGTCGCCACGGGACCAAGAAATTTCTTATCGGCAGCGTCTCTTCAAAGGTCGTGGATTACTCAAAGTGCCCTGTGCTCGTCGTTAAGTAGCTGTTTTTTTTCTGCAGATGAGAAGGGCGGAATGCGGCCGCATTCCGCCCTTCTAAATCTGCCCCGCCGATGCGCCCAGCACGAAAAAGAGATGTCAACCAGAAACGACTCCGGATGGCGGTGCGCAACGCCCAGCTTCACGCCAAGCGCGATCGTCTTGCCCGGAAAGCCTGTGGCGCCGGGTGCCAGGCGATTGATATCGGCAAGCAACTGCGCCTCGACCTCAGCGCACCGCGGGTCGGAATTCGTGTCATGGAGCTTGCGCAGGAGCTGCCTGCTCGAAAGCAGCGCAACCTGCTCTTTCGCACCGCCGATGCCGATGCCGATGATATAGGGCGGACATCCCTTGCCCTGCGCCCTCAGCACCGCATCAAGCACACATGCCCGCACGCCGTTCAGTGAACGTCCTGCCATGCCGTTTTCAAGCAGTTCGGAAACCAGTTCGGCACAGCCGATCGACTCGGGCAGGCGATACGTCTTTGAGAGGTGCTCTGTCTGACCTCCGCGGAGCATAAGGTCGATGGAAAGCGTACTCTGATCTGTCTCCTCCAGAAAAATCATCGGGAACGATGCGCCGACATTGCTGCCGCTGTTTTCGCCGCTCAGACTGTCGACCGCATTCGGCTTGAGCGGAATTTTCTCGGTAGCAAGTCGGGTTGCGTCGAAAATCACATCACGGACCATCTGGTGGCTCAGCCCTTTCGGGATCCGCGCATAGAAAACAGGCAGCCCCGAGTCTTCGCAGATGGCGGTGGCCCCTGTCCGCGCAGCAATGCATGCTCCGACCGTATTGGCAAGCGCCTCTCTCACCGTCGGATCGGTCTCGATCTGAACAGCGTTCTTCAGCGCATCTTCGATGTCCTTCGGAATAGAGGTGGCAACTTTTTTGTAGAGCTCAACAAGACCATCACGAAGCTTTATCATGTATTCTCCCGGCAGTGCTCTCGATATGACTGTGTGATTCTGAGATTAGCAGAATCAGGCTGCTTTGGCAAGGCAGGAGCGAGCAAGGGGAAGGCAGGATACAGGATTTATAAAAGTCCGCTCCGCCTTATGTGTCGGGCTTATGGGTGGGGATGCCCCCGTGTGGCTGCATGCAGCCACATACAGTCAGCAAGGCATGACGAAAAAACCTAAAGCAAGGGGAAAAGCCTTGCGGAAAGCCAAACTACAGGACATCCTGGTTGACAATCCCTCGCCCATCCATTAAGGTATTCATATGCTTTCCTACATAGCAAAGCGGCTGCTCCTCATGATTCCTCTCGTTATCGGCATTACGCTGATTACCTTTATTGTTGTGCATCTGGCGCCGGGCGGGCCGGTCGAGGTCGAGACCGAGATGTCCATGAAAGCGTCCGCGCAGGCGCGGGAGAACCTGAAGAAACTGTACGGACTCGACAAGCCGCTCCATGAGCAGTACTTCGCATGGCTCAAGCGCCTGCTGACCTTCGACTTCGGCACGTCGTTCGTTGACGGACGGCCGGTCAGCGGAAAAATTGCGGAACGCATTCCGGTAACGCTTGAGATCAACGTGCTGTCGCTCGCGCTCATCTTTGCTCTCGCTGTTCCTATTGGTGTTCTTGCCGCAACCCGCCAGTATTCCCTTTTCGACAAACTGACGACCGTCTTTGTTTTTCTCGGGTTCTCCACGCCGACCTTCTGGCTGGCGCTGCTCTGCATGATCCTATTCGGGGTAACGCTCGGGATACTCCCGATATCAGGCATCCGGAGCATCGACGCAGCCGAGATGGGATCTGTTGAACGGCTGTTTGATCATCTGAAGCACCTTGTTCTTCCGGTTGCCCTGAGCGCCTTCGGCGGCATCGCCGGACTCAGCCGTTACAGCCGCTCCAGCATGCTGGAAGTAATCAGGCAGGATTACATCAGAACCGCACGGGCAAAGGGGCTGCAAGAATCAACCGTGCTGACGCGCCATGCGCTCAGAAACGCGCTCATGCCGGTCGTCACTATCCTCGGCCTGTCTGTTCCGGGACTCATCGGCGGCGCTGTCATCTTCGAAACCATTTTTGCCATCCCCGGCATGGGCCAGCTTTTCTATGCTTCTGCAATGTCGCGCGACTATCCTACCATCATGGGCATTCTTGTCATCGGCGCAGTGCTCACTCTTGTCGGCAACCTGCTTGCAGACATTTCGTATGCTCTGGTCGACCCGCGCATTCGCGTCAAGGGCGACACATGATAACCGCGGGCACTCTCTCCGGACTCGCATGGAAGCGTTTTTCCCGAAACCGCCTTGCAGTCTTCGGGCTGATGACCATTGCTCTGCTCGCTTTGATTGCACTGCTCGCTCCCGTTGTCTCTCCGTCGGATCCGACGGCGATTAATGTCTATAAGGTGCTCTCTCCTCCGTCTTCAACGCACCTGTTCGGCACTGACGAGCTTGGGAGGGATGTGCTGGCGCGCATGATCTGGGGAAGCCGCATCTCGCTGAAAGTCGGTTTTGTCGCCGTCGGCATCGCCATATCCATCGGAGTTCTGATCGGCGCTGCCGCAGGGTTTTACGGCGGAAGGGTGGACTCGGTTCTGATGCGTTTTGTCGACGTCATGCTCGCGTTTCCGACGCTGTTTCTCATTCTTGCGGTCATTGCCATTCTGGAACCGAGCATTTCGACCATTATGATTATCATCGGCCTGACCGGCTGGATGAATGTCGCCCGATTGGTGCGCGCCGAATTTCTCACGCTCAAGGAGCGCGATTTCATCGCCGCCGCGCGGGCTGCGGGTGCTGCCGATGTGCGGCTTATTTTTCGGCATATTCTGCCAAATGCCCTTGCGCCGGTCTTCGTTTCGGCAACATTCGGCATTGCCGGTGCGATTCTGACCGAATCAGGGCTCTCATTTCTCGGCCTCGGGGTGCAGCCTCCGGATCCGAGCTGGGGCAACATTCTTACCGCTGGGAAAGACAACATCACGGTCGCGTGGTGGCTCTCGGTCTTTCCGGGGATCGCGATACTGATTACCGTACTCAGCTATAACCTCGTCGGCGAGGGACTGCGCGATGCGCTCGACCCCCGGCTCTGGCAGGACGGCAAGCGTTAGCATGCGAACGCGAGAGGGCGTGCGAGGACTCCGGCTTCCATGAAAATCACTCTCACCCGTCCCGTTGCCGATCAGGAGCGGGCTCTTGCCAATATCGAATCGCTTATCACGGAGCATCCGCATCTGTGCGATCGCGTACTGGAACACCGCGACGCAGTCGCGGCGCTCTTTTCGTGCAGCCACTTCCTCGCAACCTATGTCATTAAGCACCCCAAATCGCTGCTTGACGAACAGAACGGGGCGCTCGCACAGATCGGTAAGCCGCTGGATGAGCGCGCCCTGGCCGCTGAAATAGAGAGTCTTCTGTCGTCCTGCACGAGCCGCGATGCCGGAATGCAGGCGATCAGGCGCTTCCGCAAGGACAAGCAGCTCATTATCCTTCTGAACGACGTTCTGCACCGGCTTGAACAGCAGGAAGTAATGCTCGACATGAGCAATCTCGCCGACGCTGTTCTGCGCGCGTCTCTTGCGTTTCTGGACCGAACTCTCCAGGAACGCTTCGGTGCGCCCGAGAACAATGCCTTTCTCGTTGTCGGCATGGGAAAGCTCGGTGCGCAGGAGCTGAATTTCAGCTCAGACGTTGACCCGGTCTTTGTTTTCCGGACCGAAGGGGAGACGTCGGGAATCTCAACATCGCCTGGAGTAACGCGCAACCGCATCTCTGCCGTCGAATATTACACAAAACTCGTCGAGGAATTCTCAAAATTTCTCTCTGCAAATACTGCAGACGGCTTTGCGTACCGGGTCGATCTCCGCCTGCGGCCGCAGGGTACGCGCGGAAGCCTCGCGCTTTCATTGAGCGGGTATGAGGAGTACTACGAATCGTGGGGGCAGCTCTGGGAGCGCGCAGCTCTTCTCCGGGCGCGGCCGGTTGCGGGAGACGAGGAACTGGGAAGAGAGTTCCTGCATATGATAACCCCGTTCATTTATCGCAAGTACCTGGACATAGACTCAATCGAAGAGATTCGCCGCATGAAGACACAGGTTGAACAGCTGAAGCCCGGCACCTTCAGCCGGGACATCAAGCGCGGTTTCGGCGGCATCCGGGAGATAGAATTTTTTATCCAGATATTCCAGCTCATGTACGGCGGCAAGGAGCCGATGCTGCGCGAACGGAGAACGCTCAAAGCGCTTCACCGGATTCTCCAGAAGGGACTGATCGGCTATGAAGACAGCTATCATCTGTCTGAAAACTATCTTTTTCTGCGGACGCTGGAGCACCGCATCCAGCAGATGAACGATCTGCAGACCCATGCTTTGCCCGCCCATGACCATGACCTCGCAGTGCTTGGCGCAAAGATGGGCTATCGTGACAGGCAGACTTTTCTGGAAGACCTGGAAAGACGACGCCTGCGAGTCCGTGCCATCTATGATTCGCTCTTTCAGCAAAAAGAGCCTCAAGTCTCCGCGGGGCGTGGGGTCTGCAATTCCCTGTTTTGCGGCCGCTTCTGGGATATCGACACGCCGGACCATGCCGGGCTTTTGGCAGAGCTTCAGGAGCGCGGACTGCGGCAGCCGGACAGGGCGCTGTACCATCTGACGCAGATCCGGAACACAATCTATTCATTTCAGACTCTGCGGGGCCGGCGGTTGATGGAGGACATCATCCCGCACTTTCTCGATGAATCGCTCACCACGCAGAATCCGGATCGGGCACTGATGCAGCTTGTCGACTTTTCAAAGCTGCTCGCCACAAGCGAATCGTATCTGGAGCCGATTGTCCGGAATCGCAGTCTTATCAGGCTGATCATCTCTCTTTTTGCGCAGAGCGATTACCTCGCCAAGCTCATCATGAGCAACCCGGAATACATGGGGTCGCTCGTCGAAGGAGAGATACGCTGGCGGACCCGCTCAGAGATCGTTTATGAACTTGCCGTGCTGGCGGAGCGCAAGGACACGATGCAGGCGGTCCGGCTGCTGCGCCGCCTTGAGGAAATCCGCCTCGGGACGCGCTTCCTGAGCGGTGCAATCAATGTCATTCAGCTGACACACTCCCTCACCACGATCTCTGAAACGGTCATCACCAGGCTGCTGCGCGCTGAACAGGACCTGTCGCCACCGACCGGCGACGAGTTGGTGATTCTCGGCTACGGCAAGCTCGGCGGCAGGGAAATCAGTTTCAACTCTGATCTCGATCTCGTTTTCATGACGGCACAGGGGACAGAAGAGCTGCACATCCGGCAGGCGGAGAACCTGCTGAAGGCCGCGATGTCGTACACGCGGGACGGCGTTGCCTATAGTATTGATACGCGCCTCAGGCCGGACGGCAACAAAGGTCCGCTCGTCATTCCGTTTGCCGGACTGAAAAACTACTATCAGAAGCATGCGCACCCTTGGGAGCTTCAGGCATTGCTGAAGGCCCGCCCGGTGACCGGAAGCATCGGGGTACGAAGGGCCTTTATCGCGATGCGCACGGAAGTGCTGGCCCGGCGCGGGCAGGAGGTCACGCTCGGCAGCATCCGCCGCATGCGGCAGAGAATCGGGACAGAGCGGGCTAAAGATGCGCCTTCATCGGGCATCATCGACATCAAGCTGGGAACCGGCGGCATCAACGAGATAGAGTTCATTGTGCAATATCTGCAATTGCGGCATTGCGCGGTTCACCCGGCAATACTGGTTCCCAACACAGTCGATGCCCTCCGCAGGCTCGCTCTTCACGGCATCCTTTCCCCCGAGAACTCTGGCATTCTGAAGACTGCCTATCTGTTTTTCCGGATTGTCGACACCATGCTGAGGCTCAGGAACGAAAGTACTTTGCGGGAGGAGGGTGACGCGCCGGCCAGCATTGCCCGTATCGTCGGCATGACGGAAGCATCATTTCTTGAGCATCTGCACCGGCAGCGCGCAGATGTCTGTGCATTCAGCGAACAGCTCGACTGATTATTTTCTCCGCTCTTTCTTCCGCCTGATGACGAATACCGCTTACACGCTCTTCTCAATCCAGTAAGGACTCGCAATGTCTTCAAATGCCGCTATTGCCGCAACAGAGCCCTGCCCCACCGCAACAACAATCTGCTTGACCCCGCCGGTCACGTCTCCGGCGGCATACACCAGCGGCAGCGCCGTTCTCTGCCGGGCATCGGCCACAATATAGCCCGATTCGCTCATGGGCAGCTTCAGCAGATGCGCCATTTCGTTGTTCGGAACATAGCCGATGGCAAGGAATACCCCGTCGGCGGAAAGCGACGAGATTTCGTCTGTCTGTGTGCTCCTCACGCGAACTCCGGTGACTGAGCGCTCACCAAGAATCTCCAGCACCTCGGTGTTCCAGAGGATGGCAACATCAGTTTTCAGGAGGCTTTCCTGCAGGCGCTGCTCCGCCCTGAGTCCGGCGCGGCGATGCACAAGCGTCACCTTTGCGCCCAGCCCGTGCAGATATAGGGCCTCTGTGACCGCCGTATTCCCGCCGCCCACCACAACAACCTGCTTCCCGTCCTTGTAGAAATAGCCGTCACACTCGGCGCAGTAGCTGACACCCTTGCCGACAAATTCCTCTTCTCCCGGCACACCGAGATGCCTGCTGTCCGCGCCGGATGCGATGATGATTCCTTTTGCCCGATAGAGCATGCGCGATGTCTGCACCACGTATCGCTCCCCCTGCCGCGTGACAGTGACAACATCCTCCGACGTCCTGATTTTTGTATACTGGAGCGCCTGCTGCACCATAAGCTCCACCAATGATCGTCCCGCTATGCGTGCAAAGCCAGGATAGTTCTCTACGACCGGCGTAATCATAATCTGCCCGCCTATTGTCCGGCGCTCAATGACTGTTGCGGAGAGCCCCGAGCGTCCGGCATAGATTGCAGCAGTGAGCCCTGCGGGCCCTGCGCCCACGATAAGCAGGTCTATTGCCTGCTCCCCTTCAGACTCCCCGGGAATGACCGCCTCAGGTTCCCTGAGCGTTAAGAGCGACTCGACAAAATACTCTTCAGGTTCTGCCCCCTGTGCAACAAGAATACCGTTCACGAACGTTTGAGGAACCGAACGCACCCCGCGTGTTGCCGCAATATCCTGATTTTCAAAAATTTCGATAACATCTACAGCGACAAGATCAGGCCGGACAATTGCCGCCGATACGGCATACAAGACCTGCTGCGGGCAGTAGGGACATGTGGGACTTACAAAGACCTCTACAAAGCGTTTCTCTTTCAATCCGGCAATGCGCTGCACCGATTGCGGCGACAGAATGACGCTTTTCGCCGAGAGCATCAGCAGCGACATGAGAAATGAGCGCCCTTCCTCTCCGAGCGGCGCGCCGGTCAGTCGTATCGAATACGCATCCGGCGCCAGAAGAACAACAGGACTCCGCTTTACATCGCGTTTTTTCGCCTGCTCGCCGCCGATCTCGAAATAAGACGCCTGTATTTTTGGTGAGATTTCGGCAAGCGCTTCAACCAGTTCATGCGCGGCATTGCTGTAGTGTTCATTCACCCCCTTCCCGGCAAATACCTCAATGGCGACCTCTGACTCCAATCCCTTCAGGGTCTCGCGCAACGTTTTCCGGATTTCTTCTGTAATCAATTCTTTTTCCATACCACTATTGTAGCGCACCGCGCGAAGGAGCGGAAACGCTCCCACTCTTCCTTCGCTCCGGTATAATACAGGGGTGCTGAAAACCTGGGAGTTCCAACTCGCCGATCATGCCGGCAAGCTTCTTGCCGTCCTTTCCGAAAGCTCCGCCCCAGCGCTGAGCGGCTGCACTTCGGCTCATCTTGCGCTGCTCATTGCCGCTTCCGGGCAGCCTGCGATTGCGGTGGAAGAAACTCCCGAACGCGCCCAGCGCCTCTTCGCCGACCTGCGCTTTTTCCGTTCGCTCATGAGGCATGGTCAGAAAGAAACGACTGATGCCGTTTTGCTGCCTCCTGCCGGATCTCCTGAGAGCATCGGTCGGCGGGCAAAAATTGTCCGGAGGATAGCCGAGGGTGAGCCGCTCGCGATTGTCGCCTCCGCTGAAGCGCACATGGTCGGCTTTGGTTCCGGGCAGCCGCAGCCGCTGACGCTTGCACGCGGACAGTCCATGGAACGATCCTCACTTGCCGCAAACCTGATTCGCATGGGCTACCGGAAAGTCGAACTTGTGGTCGAGCCCGGAGAGTATGCCGAACGTTCATGGGTCGTCGATATCTTCCCCGTTACCGAAACGGACCCTGTCCGCATCGAGTTCTTTGGCGACACCATCGAACTGATGCGCCGTTTTGAAGTCGACACCCAGCGATCTATCTCTGAAATCCCTGAAATCACCCTCTACCCCGCCGCCGAAACCGAAACGACGCTCAGCATTCTTGAGCTTGCAGAGGCTTTTGGCTCGTACAGATTTTTCGTTGCCGCTTCGGTTGACGCCTGTCCTGAGCATGCTCCTGTCATCTGTTTTACTCCGCTTGCGGTGGAAGACGGCTCTCTCTCTGCCGGAGCCTTGCCAATTCATGGACTGGGCATCCTGCCGGAAGAAAGAAAGAGCACGGAAGATATAGCTCCGGCGCTGCAATCCCTGCAGAAGCGCATTCTCGCGGTGCTGCCCTCGCATGGCCAGGCCGACCGCCTTCACGATCTCTTGACCCAAGCGGGGCTGATTGCACCTCTGCTCGAAATTCCTCAGGCTGCCGGATACAAAGGCCTTGCCTGCATCACGACCGGCGAGCTTTCGGGAAGTCTGCACCTTGGAGACCTCATGATCGTCACCGGGAGGGAACTCTTCGGAGAGCGGCCCGCATACCGGGCGCTCAAGCGTTCAAAAGTATCCGGACTGCTGCTGACAATTGACGATCTGCAGGTCGGCGATCTGATAGTCCATAAAGATCACGGCATCGGCAGGTTTGCCGGAATGCAGCACCAGAAAACAGAAGGAATCGAGGAAGACTTTCTTGTGCTTGAATACGCTGGCGGCGACCGCATCTATCTGCCCTTTTCCGGAGTAGAACGGATTCAGAAATATCGGGGCGGAGAGGAGCAGCACCCGCCGCTCGACAAGCTCGGCGGCAGGCGTTTCGCATCTGCTAAAAAACGGGTGAAGCAGTCCTTGCAGGATCTGGCGGACAAGCTGCTGAAGCTCTATGCCGAGCGCAAGGCGGCACGCGGCTTTGTCTTCAGCCCCGACGAGGCTATGCACCGCGAATTCGATGATTTCTTCCCCTATGAAGAGACAGAGGACCAGCAAAAGGCGACTGAAGCCATCAAAAAGCAGATGTACTCCGATGCGCCGATGGACATACTGCTCTGCGGCGATGCGGGCTACGGCAAGACAGAGGTGGCCATAAAGGCTGCCTTCAGGGCGGTCTTCGACGGCAAACAGGTCGCCATGCTGGTGCCGACCACGCTCCTCGCCGAACAGCACTACCGCACAATCCGTCAGCGCTTTTCCGGCTTCCCGGTCAGGATTGACTACCTTTCGCGCTTCAGGCCGAAGGCTGATGTTGACCGCTGCCTTGAGGGGCTGCGCCGCGGAGAGATAGATATTGTCATCGGCACCCATATGCTGCTCGGCAAACGAATGGAATTTCACGACATCGGGCTGCTGATTATCGACGAAGAGCACCGCTTCGGCGTTGCGCAGAAGGAACGCCTGAAAGAACTGAAAAAGAGCGTCGATGTGCTGAGCATCACCGCCACGCCGATTCCGCGCACCCTTCACATGGCCCTTGCCAATGTGCGCGAACTCTGCACCATCCAGACCCCTCCGGAAGACCGCCTTGCGGTGCGCAGCATTGTAACTCCGTGGAACGACCAAACCATACAGGATGCGATACGCCGGGAGCTGCGGCGTGACGGGCAGGTCTTCTTTCTCCATAACCGCATTCACGACATGGAGCTTATTGTGGAGCATCTGCGCAAACTGGTTCCTGAAGCGCATATCGGCGCGGCGCACGGCCAGATGAACGAGCGGCAGCTTGAGCGCATCATGCTCGATTTTCTGGACCGCACGGTGAATGTCCTTGTCTGCACCGCCATCATCGGCTCCGGAATAGACATCCCATCCGCAAACACCATCATCATAGACAGGGCCGACACCTTCGGCCTTGCTGATCTCTACCAGCTGCGCGGCCGGGTCGGCAGAAGCGATCAGCAGGCATACGCCTATTTTCTGATACCCGGGCATGACGCGCTCCATCCGGACGCGCGCCGGCGGCTCCAGGCGATTCAGGAGATGAGCTACCTCGGCGCCGGATTCCGCCTCGCAATGCGCGACCTCGAAATCCGCGGCGCCGGCAACCTGCTCGGAGCCGAGCAGTCCGGCCATATTGCCCGCATAGGGTTTGACCTCTATGCAGAACTCCTTGAACGCACTGTGCGTGAACTGAAAGGCGAGGCGGTCGCCGACGCTGCCGAACCTCAGATTCAGCTCTGCGTTTCAGCGTTTGTGCCTGATGATTACGTTGCCGATACATTGCTTCGCCTGAGCCTGTACCGGCGCATTGCTGCAGCGCAGACAAAAGACAAGATTGCCCGGCTGGTTGATGAAGTCCGCGACCGTTTCGGCCCGGTGCCGCCCGAACTGGCGAACCTCTTTGCCGCGGCCCGCATCAAGGTTCTTGCCCGCTCTCTGCGGCTCTCGCGCATTGCCGCGGCCGGTGAGTGGTGCCGCTGCCTCAGTGCGCCTGCGGCAGAGAGCGTTCAGGAACGTGGCGCGTTTCATGAACTGCTTCTCGCACAGCTTCTGTCGCTCCAGAAAGAACGCTCTGCGCTGCGGTTGCGGCTCGAGCCTCAGGGCTTCGCCTTTCGCCTCCCCGCCGGCACCCCCGCACGCATTGAGACGATAGAAAAAGTGCTCGCCTCCCTTGCGCCCGACTCCTCCGGGACCGCTGACCGCTGATATCTTCCTTCCACCTGTGCGTCCCTCCATTTGACAGGATCAGCGCCTTCGGAATCTTTCCCCGTTCACCCTGAGCTTGTCGAACAGGCTTTTCTTCCTTCTTCCTTCTTCCTTCTTCCTTCTGACGTCTGACTCCTTCCGTCTTCGCCCTGCTCCCTTCCCTTTTCTCCGCAGAATGCGATAAACTCGTGTCTATGAAAAACATCGTGTTGTGCGCCCTGATTGTCGCTTCTCTGATGCTTGCGGGCTGTGCGTCCACGCCGGCTGATTCGACAAAAACCACCGACTTCCATAAAAAACTCGGCATCGCGTATATGAATGAGGGGAAGAATCAGCTCGCCTTCGTCGAGTTTCAGAAGGCCCTGAACATTGACTCCTCCGATGCCGAAACGCTCTACTACCTCGGGTTGGTGTATCTGTCGTTTGAAGATTCCGACAATGCTGTTTCCTCGTTCCGACGCGCTGTCTCGGCGCAGCCGAACTACTCCGAGGCATACAACAGTCTCGGGGTCGCCTACCTGAAAGCCCGGAAATACGCCGAAGCGGTGTCCGCGCTGAAAAGCGCCGTTGCAAACCCGCTCTACAAAACCCCTGAACTCGCCCTGTACAACCTCGGCACGGCTTACTACCGCATGGGAAAGCTTGATGATGCGCAGACCGCATTCAAAACCGCGCTGAGGCGCAATCCCGACCACATTACGCCGTATCTGGGAATAGCTCTGGCATACAATCGCGCCGGTCTGTTCAGTGACGCCGCCAGAGCGCTGGAGCGTGCCATCGAGCTCGACCCCGCCATTCAGGGCGATCGGGAAAAACTGGTTGAACTGCTCCTCCAGAGGATTTTGACGGCGCATGGCGACGAAGAGCAGGATATGCGTGACTTATTGGAGATTCTGAAGTATTAGCGGGGCAGAGCGGTGTTTCCCGCCGGCTTCACGTTTGAAGAAACTGTATCGGGGAAACCATACCATCAGGGAAGCGGGCAAGAACCTGCCGGTCTGACGTCACGAATCGAACTCCCGGTCTTTGGGCAAGGACAACGAATTCGCAGTAATATGCTGAACAGTCGCTTTCGGCTGCCATCCGCAGCACATCCGCGGAGTGCACCTCATATTCAAATCCTGACATGCGTGCTTCAGCCGCTGCCATTATGCATTGTGATGCTGCCAAATCCAGAATCCGTTTCCGCACATAGAAGGCAAGCACATTTCTGAACTCACTGCGCCACAGTATCGGCTCGGCCCAGTCCGGATCTTTGCGCAAGATCAGTTCGACCTCTTCGGAGCGCTCGCTGTTCAGGTAGAGATGCGCAATGATATTGGAATCAACGACAATCAAGGCCTGCCTGCCTTTTTTTCAGCATTCAGCTCGTCATTCCCCGAATCTGGCGCGCCTGCTCCACGGCTTCTTCAACCGGCGACTGACGTCTGTTGAGCGCACGCTCAAGGCAGACGATTATTTCACTGCTTATGCTGCGGCGGTTGCTGCGTGCAACCTTCTTTAAGTGGTCATACAGACCGGCGGGAATGTTTTTGACGGTTACTGTTCGGCATTTTTCATGCACTTCCATTTTGAAACCATTTTGGAATATTTCGCAACAGACTGTGAAGCATCCGCGCCGCGCCAGCAGGCCAGCCCTCTTGGGGCAAGAGGTGGAAAATGGCAAAAAAAGCGGGCGGGTCCGAAGACCCGCCCGATCTGCTGGTGCTGCGTTTTCAGCTAAGCGAAATTAGAAGCTGAGCTGTACGCCGTGACGCACTGCATATGCATCGTCAGCCTTTGCGCCGCCGCGCACTGCGTCGTCCCAGAACTTGCCTGCGAACAGGTAGCCTGCCTCGACGAAGTAGGTGAGGCCCTTGTCGAGCTTGTACTTGATGTTGGCGTCAACTTCAATGCCGATGTTCTTGCTGGAGGTCGTAATGCCACTAAGAAGGTCGCCGTAGTATGCCTTGGCAGCTCTGAGGTACCAGACGCTCAGGTCGGCATAGACTTCCTTGGTCAGGTCTGCGGAAGCCTTCGCAGTAACGTACCAGGTGTTCTGGAGGCCGCCGTTGACTTTGCCGGCTGCGTTCGGGGTCCAGCGCTCATACACCCAGGTGTAGTGAAGTGCAACGTCCTGCGACGTGGCGAAGGTTTTGTAGTTGGTGCTGGTGCTGTCATCGCCGCTGCCGTAGCCGAAGCCTACGCCGACTTTTACCGGATCGAAGGTGTAGTCAGCGTCAAGCTTCGCTGCCCAGCCCTTCATCTTTATGTCAGCTCCACCAGTGTCGTCAACCTTGCCGGTCTGGATGGCGATATCGGCTGCGAGGCCAAAACCGGAAATGTTCGTCTTGGCGTTTACGCCAAAGTTCCAGAGATGAAGGTCAGGACCCGTCAAACCAGCAAAAGAGTTCTGCGCATCGACATAGGTTGCGTCGAAGCCGATTGTGCTGTTCTTGTTAACTGCATACGAGCCGATTACGCCGTAAACGGTCGTGTCGTCTGATCTGAAATCCGAACCTTCTGCCAGCTGCAGGGTATGGAAGATGAGATTGAGGCCCTTTACCGGCTCTACGCCCACGAGGATGGCGTCGTCACCAAGGTAGGTGTGCGAATAGAAGAGGCCATTGGATACTCTGACCGGCATGTGACCAGCCTTGATGAACGCCGGAACGCCGAGCAGGCCGCTGCCCTTGTGCTGAATCCATGCCTCGAGAATCTGCACGGGAGCCTTGTAATCGCCAGCCGTCAGGGTGCCTTTAGCGGTACCGGCAACTGAACCCCAAGTGTAACCGTCAGCGTTTGTCGAGCCGGACTCCAGGAGGATGCGGCCCATTGTGTTCGGGGTGACTTGGGCGGTTACGCCAAGGCGAACTCTGGAATCATACAAAGAATTGTCGCCGGAGCTCCTGACGTCGCTGTTGAAGTCAGTCACGTTGCTGAACATGCGGCCGCGGACACGGACATCGCCGTCAATGGTAACACGGGTGCCGCCCTTTGCGATTGCTGCGGTGGTGTCCGCCGGGATGTCTGCCGGTACTGCAAATGCCATGGCAGCACAGCCCAGAACGAGCATGATGCTGAGAAGAATAGAAGTATACTTTTTCACTTCCTAACCCTCCGGTTAGTTCAGTTTGACCCGCCGAGGGCGGGTTGTAAAGCCAAGAACCAGTCTGCCTCTCACAAGGTGATCACAGACCCTGAGAAATAAAACTCCTGTTCCTCCTTTCATTGAAAAGTGTGGATAGTGTACCCATCCACGGCTTGCCCTGTCAAGGTGAAAAATGACCGGCGAGCACTTTTTACAAGCAATATATATGCCATTTAAAATATCAGCAGGTTAGCTATCATCATCCATAGGTATCATGTGCCTTTCGGGCATCACCTGTGGCGGTTGGAACACAGAATTCAGGAGTCAGTCCGGATTCAGGCTTCTGTGATCTGAATTCTATCTCCTATCTTCTCCCCACCGAACAATACGTGAACCCGTGCGCCCTCACCTTCTCCGGCTCATATATGTTGCGGAAGTCGAAAAAGAAGGGCGCTTTCAGCGCCGACTTCAGGCGCTGAAGGTCGAGGTTGCGGAACTGGTTCCATTCCGTCACGATGACGACCGCGTCAGCCCCGGCGCATGCGGAATATGCATCTTCACAATACGCCGCGTCCGGCAAAACCGCCTTTGCGTTGTCCATCGCAACGGGGTCGTACGTCCTGATGTTCGCGCCCGCCGCCCTCAGCGCCGATATGATCGCAATGGCCGGCGCCTCGCGGATGTCGTCGGTGTTCGGCTTGAACGAGAGGCCGAGCACCGCCAGAGTTTTGCCGGTAAGGTCGGCTCCCATCACCCCGAACACCTTTTCCGCCATCAAAGTTATCTGGCGTTCATTCGCGGACACGGCGGCTTCGACGATGCCGAGTCGCACATTGCGCGATGACGCAATCTGCAAGAGCGCTCTCGTGTCTTTCGGAAAGCAGGAGCCGCCGAACCCGGCGCCCGCATGCAGGAACTTCCCGCCGATGCGGCCGTCCAGTCCCATGCCTTTCGCAACGGTCTTCACGTCTGCCCCCACCTCTTCGCAGAGGCGCGAAAGCTCGTTGATAAAGGAGATTTTCACGGCAAGAAACGAGTTCGACGCATATTTGATCAGCTCGGCCGTCTCTATGTCGGTGACGACGACCGGTGTTTCGATGAGATAGAGCGGCCGGTACAGGTCTTTCAGTATCGCCACTGCCTGCTGGCTCCGCGCTCCGATGACGACGCGGTTGGGCCGCATGAAGTCCTCGATTGCCGCGCCCTCGCGGAGAAACTCCGGGTTTGAGACGATGTCGAAGTCTGTCGCTTCGGCGCGGTGCTCGGCAATAATCGCGCGCACCCGCTCGCCGGTGCCGACCGGAACGGTGCTTTTGGTGACGATGACCTTGTAACTCGTGAGGTGGCCGGCAATCTCGCGCGCCACAGCATCCACATATCGCAAATCGGCTGAGCCATCGCCGCGCGGCGGCGTGCCGACCGCGACGAATACGACGAGCGAGTCCGCCACCGCTGGGCCAAGATCGGTCGTGAACGAGAGTCGCCCCTGCCTGACGTTGCGGGAGACAAGCTCCTCAAGCCCCGGCTCGTAAAAAGGGATCTTGCCGCTCTTGAGCATGTCTATCTTCGATGTGTCCCGGTCCACGCAGGTTACGCTGACGCCGAACTCCGAGAAACAGGCGCCGGTAACCAGCCCGACATAGCCGGTTCCTATGATTGCGATGTGCATAAGTCCTCCCCAAAAACCCGAAACAAATAATTCAGAATTCAGGAGTCAGAAGCCGCATAGAGCAGAAAAGCGGAAATCCCCCTTTTTTGAATGCCGGGTTCATAATTTCTGAATACTATACCAGAGCCTGTCCGCTCCGGGAAAATCGCTTTATAATCGGAACGTCCTTGCGTATAATAGTTCCACCCATGGCGCACAGCGAAAAAAAACTGAAATACGACCTTGCGATTGCGAAATACAGCAAGTTGATCCGTGAGCAACCTGACGATTACCGCTCGTACAACAACCGCGGCATCGCCTATCAGAAGACCGGGCAGTACGATCTGGCAATCAGGAATTACACAAAGGCGCTCGAAATACGGCCGGACTTCTTCCTGGCATACATAAACCGGGGCAACGCCTATCAGGAAATCGGCGACCTCGAAGCGGCGCTCAGCGATTACGACAAGGCGATAGATGTGAACCCCGGCAACGACATGGCATACAACAATCGGGGGTTTCATTTCATCCTGATGGGGCGGCTTGCGGAAGCGGAGCGCGACATCAGGAAATCCCTGGAGATCAATCCGGATAATGTGTATGCGCACAACAGCATGTGCGAACTCTACGCGGCGCTCAATCAGCCGGAGGAAGCGTGCCGGTGGCTCAGGGAAGCGGTCAAAAAAGGCTACACCAATTGGCAGTATATCAAAACGTCGAAGACCTACGCCAACATCCGCGCCTTCCCTGCGTTTCAGAAAATAACCGAAGGGAAATAAGCGGGAATTCCGACTCCTGAATTCTGAACTCCGCCTCTCCTGCCGCCCCGCCGGGGCGCATCAGCAGATTCGTCAGAGGCTGCTCGCCACGATTTTCCCGCCGCCGAAGTCGCCGATAAGATGGCAGACTGTCCTGATGTCGCGGGCGGCAAAGCGCATGTCGAGCTTTCTTTTGACCGAAAGGCAGAGCTTTCTGAGCACATCAAACCGTTTTGCGTAATAGAGCCAAGGAAAAATATCAACAACCGGCGCGTCCCTGAAGGGGTGCATCTCCTCGGGCTTCACGCCCGCATCCTTGAGTGCCAGAAAAATATCCGGCCAGCGCAGGGAGTTTTTGCCGGCGGCCAGATGCAGCAGCGCTTCCCATCCGACGGTCACATGCAGCCTGAACTCACGGCAGTTTCGATCATCCTCGCACTCCTGAATGAGCGCGGCGAGTTCCGGAAACGAAGATGTCCCTTCAGTCAATGCTATGTATGCGCCGTCGGCAAGACGATACAGATCCTGATGCAGAAGCGCCGCGTCGGCGCCGGAGCATACGGCCACTTCCCGGTGGCTCTTGACGATTTCAGCAAGAGGTTGATGCGGCATGGGAAATATTGTAGCCCGGACGGCGTGAAGATGGGAAGAGACGTGCTCTGTGTTCATTCATTTCGCCAGAATTTTTCCGAACACCGCCCGGATTTCCTCCAGAAGCGCCGCATATATGGTTGGCGAACCTGCGACGATATTTCCGGTATGCAGGTAGTCCGCGCCGCCGCCGAAGTCGGTTATGACGCCTCCCGACTCCCGGATAATAAGGCTGCCGGCAGCGACATCCCACGGCTTCAGGCCGATTTCGAAAAAGCCGTCGCACCGCCCGCAGCCGACATAGGCGAGGTCAAGCGATGCCGCTCCCGCCCGCCTGAGGTCGCTCACTCGAAGAAAGATGCGGCGAAATGCCTGAAGGTACGGGTCTATCAGTTCGCGCTGCTTGAACGGAAATCCGGTCGCGATCAGGGCATCGGCAAGAAGAGCATTATTCGGAACCTCGATGCGGGAGCCGTTCAGATATGAGCCCCCGCCTCGAAGCGCGGTGAAACACTCCTGCTTGCGCGGGTCGTATACGACGCCGGCAATAATCCGGCCGCGGTACTGGAGGGCGATTGATACGCCGAAGACCGGAATTGCGTGGATGTAGTTGGTTGTGCCGTCAAGCGGATCGATAATCCAGCGGTACCCGTCATCCTCTTCTTCATGCAACGACTCTTCTGCGAGGATGCGGTGATCGGGAAAGCGGCTCCGGATAGTGTCAATGATAAGCTGTTCTGATGCGCGATCCACAGCGGTCACATAATCTGCTGCCTCTTTGTTGTCAATCTCCGAGCGTTTTAACGTGCCGAGATGCCGCAGAATCAGCTCTCCGGCACGCTCAGCGGCGGTAACGGCGACATCGAGAAAGGTTTTCGTATCGACAATCTGCATGGAGAACTATCCCCCTCCTTCTGCCTTCATTTTCTCTGAAGCACTGCCATCGATTCTATATGGAAGGTGTGCGGGAAGAAGTCGATCAGGCGGACAGAGACGAGATCATACCCGGCACAGAGTTTGCGCAGATCGCGCGCCAGCGTTGCCGGATTGCACGAAACATAGGCAATGCGACCCGGCGAACAGCGAAGCACAGTATCGACGACCCGGCCCGGAAGCCCCGGACGCGGCGGATCGAGCAGCACCGCGTGAAAGCGACCTTCCGGTTCATAGCGTTCAGCCTGCATTTCGACAAAGCGGACATTTGATATCTGATTTTGTTCACAGTTCATGCGGCCGTCGGCGATGGTGCGGGGATGCGCTTCCACCGCCACAACTTCCTGCACATGCGCGGCCAGCGGCAGAGAGAAATTCCCCGCACCCGCATACAGGTCAAGCAACCGCATGCCCGAATGCAGCGACAGCTCCTCACAGGCAGACGCAACAACCCGCTCGTTCAGCCGCCAGTGACCCTGAAAAAAAGAGTCTGCCGATGCGCGGTAGGCAAGCCCGCCGAGCGAAAAATCGACCCACGGATCTCCGGCTGACGCGACAACCGCGCTTGCGCTGAGAACAATGCATCCGGAGATGCCGGTTTTCTGCTGAATCTGCTGAAGCACCTCCGCATCCGGCCGCACGCCGGGGCGGGCAGCAAAGAGAGCTGCCGTCTTTGCGTTGTTGCTGATGAGATGGATGCCGTTCAATTCCGCGAAGAACGCCGCATATGCAGGAGCTGACGACAGCGTTCTTATGGATGCGTATGCTTCATTGATGCCGTCGCAGACAACGGGACAACGCTCCACATCAACCACGCTGCGGGAGGCTTTGCGATAGAACCCTGCTCTGCGGCCGTCTGTTTTGAACTGAGCGCGATGGCGGTATGCCCAGGGAGATTCATCGGCAATCGGTTGAGAGAGTGAGCAGGAGAGCTTCCCGAGGCGCTGGAGCGTATCAATGAGAACTTCCTCTTTCAGCGAGATCTGCCGCTCGTATCTGATGTGCTGGAGCTGGCAGCCGCCGCACTCGCCGAAGTGCGGGCAGACCGGCTCCTCGCGGTCGGCAGAAGGCTCAATGACCGTAACGGTTTCGGCCTTTGCGTAGTCCTTTTTGTTTTCCGTTATGCGGGCGGCAACAAGTTCGCCCGGGAGTGCGCCTTCGACAAACACGACCCTGTTGTCATGCCAGGCAATGACCGCGCCTCCGTATGCAGGCTTTTCGGCACGTAACACAACAGAGCGGATCCCCGCCTGAAACCGATTGCTTCCCGCCCTCTTCGTTCTATTTCCCTGCTCCCGTCCGCTTTTCCTCTCAGGATTTCTTTTCAAGAATCTGCCTGATGGTCGCCTTCAGCTGCGTCAGGTCGGAGGATTTCACAACGTATGCATCGGAAACCCAGACCGAGAAATCGTCCCGATAATCATATGCCGTCAGCATGATGATAGGGATTTCAGGTGCTTTCTGTTTGATCTGCCGCAGCACCTGAATGCCGTCCATCTCGGGCATCATGATGTCGAGGGTGATGATATCCGGCTCTTCTTGCTCATACACGTCAAGCGCCTCCCTCCCGGAGTTCGCAGTAACGACCGTGTAACCCTCATCCTCGAGCTCTGCCTTGTAGAGCTTCAGAATGTTCTTCTCGTCATCGACAACCAGTATCTTCATATCATTCCTCCTTAAATGGGCAGATGGATGACAAAGTTCGCGCCCGTTCCCGGGGAACTGTGCACCTCAATTGTTCCCTGATGTTCTTCAATAATACGTTTCGTAATTGAGAGTCCGAGTCCGGTTCCCATTGTTTTGGTGGTAAAGAAGGGATCAAATATCCTGTTTATGTCATCCTTCTTTATGCCGGTTCCGCTGTCTTGCACCTCGATGACGACTTCCTGCCTCTGCGCCGGCACGCCCTGATCCGACAGCGCCATCTCAGACGAGTGATAGACACGAATCGTAATAGATCCCTCCTGCGTCGCCTGATTCGAATTTATAAGGATATTGAGCAACGCTTCCTTCATGCGGTCATAGTTCGCAAAGACAGAAATTTGATCGTTCAGGTCAATATGAAGACTGTTCCTGCGCTCGTGAATCGCCGGTTCCATGAATGCCGTAACGTCGCTCATCAAATCATTGATGAGAAAATCCTTCTTTTCAACACGCGCCGTCCTGACAAATCCGAGTATGCCGTTGAGAATCGCCTCGAGCCGCTTTACCTCCTCGACAATGATTCGCGCCTGCTCCCTCTCCTCCCGGTTCAGCCGCTTTTCGAGCCGGCCCGCAAAGCCGCCGATCGAAAGCAGCGGATTCCTGATTTCATGCGCCACCTTTGCCGCCATTTCACCGAGGGCGGCCATGCGTTCGACCGAAACGACCTTCTCGCGAAGCTGCTTCAGCTCCGAGATGTCGCGCGCAATATGGACCGTGCCGACAAGCACTTTCGTCTGGTCGAAAATGGGAGAACTCGATATCAGAAACGTCCCGCCGAGGTGGGGATCGTCAAGCTCTCCCACAAGCGGAGCACGCGTCTCTATCGTCTTTTGGTGCGGGCAGCCTTCCCATGGCACCATCATTCCATGAAATATCCGGAAGCATTTCTGTCCGATAATCGCTGCCTCGGGAAGTCCGATCTTCTCGACTACCGCCCTGTTCACTTTCCTGATTATATAATTGCGATCGACAAAATAGACCAGATCGGAAATCGACTCGAAAATATTCTCAAGTTCCTGTTCGGCCCTCGCAACATGCTCGAAAAGGCGGGCGTTTTCTATGGCCGATGCGGTCTGGTCCGTAAACCCGCGGAGAAACTCCAGATCTGCATCGGTTATCGGCTTCTGGGAATAGAGGTTGTCGACCCAGAGCACGCCGATGACCTTGTCGCGCGAAATAAGCGGCACGACCGCATATGCAGTCGTGCCGAGCTGCTGAATCAGCACCGCGTCGGACATCGGCTCAAAGCGGACATCAGAAACATTGAATGCCTTTTTTTCCCGAACAGATGCGGCGAGAATGGTCTCTGCGTCGAGGGGAATCTCGACCCCGCAGCAGAGACGATCCATGAATGAGTCCTTGCGGAGAGGACCTTCGTGGATTTCGTTCAGAATTTCCAGAAGCGTTTTATGCTCCAGGGAAAGGCGCGACCATATTTCCCACGCCTCTTCATGCGATGCCGGGCCGACTCCCATTGCGCCGCGGATAACCCCCTGCTCCTCGTCGACAAGAAACAGCACCGCCCGGTTGAATCCGAGCCCGTCGCTTACGGTAACCGCCGCAAGCACCATGCGGAGAATCCGGTTGAGCTCAAGAGTGCCGCGCATGGCGGAGCTGATGAAAAAAAGTCGCTGGAGCTGGTTGTTCGTCCGCAGAAGCTCTTTTTCCGTGCGTTTTTTTTCGGTAATGTCGCGGGCGATACGGCTGATTCCGATCACGTTTCCTGCGGCATTCTTTATGGGCGACAGCGTAATGCTCGCGTCGATCATCGCGCCCTGTTTCGTCATCCTGACCGTTTCAACATCGCGTACGGTTTCACCGCGCTGAATCTGCTCCGCATACCCGCGTTCAATGTCCTGCAGGAAAGGCGGGATGATCGGCAGCAAACCGCCGACGACTTCGCGCTCTGAATATCCGAAGATGCGTTCGGCCCCGGAGTTCCAGGATATCACGCGCCCGTCGAGATCAGTCGTAACAATGGCATCGGCGCTGTTGACAATCAATCCCTGCAAATAGTCTTTCAGCTCCTCAATCTGCTGCCGGGCCGCTGTCTCCTCCCGCTCCTGCCGGACCATACGATCATAGGAGAGCGATCGCTCAATGACAATCGCCGCAATGGAGGCGAATCCCTCGATGCTCTCGCTGTCATCTGACGAGAACGGCAGAATCTGTCCTTCATCGGAAAGCCGGTTGAACAGGCTGAAGGTTCCCATCACGCTTCTGCCGAGCATCAACGGCACACAAATCGCCGTGTCAATGTTCTTCGTCGTCGGGGTGATGCCGAGAGCGTTGTTTTGAATGTCATAGAGCAGCGTCTGGCCGTGCTCGGCAGCCCATCCGCAAATGCCCTCTCCCATAAGAAGTGTCTCCTGCACGGCGGTCTCCCCCCCGTCATGAAAGCCGTATATGGCTTTCGTGCGCAGGACGCCGTCTTCCTTCAGCCTGAGCACGCACCCCCGGGCCCGGAATGCATGCGCGGCGCTCTCGACTATTTTCCGAAGGAGAGGTTCGGGGTCGCTTACGGCGAGGATTTCACGGGTCAGATTCACCATGACCGAAAGTCTGCGGGACTGGTCTTCTGCTTTGTTGAGGTCGCTCGTCACTGTCTGCCGACCTGATAGAGATCAAGATACTGCTGCGCGGAGCGCGTCCACGAAAAGTCTTCATCCATAGCTGCACGCACCAGCTTTCTCCATGAGCTTTTGTTGCGAAGTGCCGCAAGAGCTTCCCGAACGGATCCCGTCAGCGCGACGGCGGTCGGTTCGTCGAAAAGAAACCCGGTTCTCCCGTGATCGATCGTATCGGCAAGGCCGCCGGTCCTGCGGGCAACAGGGATAGTTCCGTACCGCATCGCTATCATCTGTCCGAGTCCGCACGGCTCATAGCGCGACGGCATTAAAAAAAGATCGGATGCAGCATAGACATGGTGTGCATGCGGTTCAGCGAATCCGATAGTCAGGTGCATGTGTCCGGGAAACCGATCCTGCAGAGCTGAAAGCGCATTGTGCAGTCGCGCTTCTCCCTTGCCGACAAGAATGATATTGGCGCCGAGGCGAATCATCTCCGGAATCGCTTCTGCAATCAGATCGACTCCTTTCTGGTCAGCAAGCCTCCCGACAAAACCAATGAGCGGACGGGACAGACCATCCGACAGCTTCCACTCACTGACAAGCGTCCGCCGGCACCACGCTTTGCCGGCCAGGTGCGCGCTTGAATAACGGCTCGGCAGATGCGGATCGGCATAGGGAGTCCACTCGGCATAGTCAATGCCGTTCAGAATGCCGTGCAGTCTCTCGCGCCGCGCCGAAAGAGCTCCTTCCAGCCCGAAGCCGTATTCGGCAGAAAGTATTTCCGCAGCATAGGTCGGGCTGACGGTCGTGATTGCATCAGCGCCGGCGATTCCTGCTTTCAGCAGATTCACCTGCCCGTAAAACTCGAGCCCGTGCAGGGTGAAATACTCCCATCCCAGACCGATTAACGCCATGGCTTCCGGCGGAAAGATCCCCTGATAGCCGAGATTGTGAATCGTGAAGACCGAGCGGGTCTTTGCAAATGCCGGAGCGCCGCGCCAGAGTGTTTTCATGTAATACGGGATGAGCGCGGTCTGCCAGTCGTTGCAGTGAACTGCATCAAATTCGTATCCGAGCCGGCTGATTGCTTCTGTCACCGCTTTGGAGAAAAAGATGAAGCGCTGCGCATTGTCGGCATATGCCGCATCTGCTGTTCCATACAATTCTTCACGATCAAAAAAAGCGTCGTTGGCAACAAAAAGAACACGTCCGCTCTGCCCGGCAGGACGACGCCCCGCCTTCGAATCGAAGGGCATTTTATCAAGAGCAAAAAGACGGACGGCAGCCTCTTCGCCGCCCAGTTGTATCGAAAAAGGCGTGTCAATCTCTCTCAGGTCCCTGCCGTACTGAGCCCGGACGCTGCGATAGAGCGGGAGGAAAAGCACAACGTCGTTGCCCATCTGCCGGAATGTACGGAACAATGTTCCGGCAACATCGGCAAGCCCTCCTGTTTTTGCAAACGGAACTGCTTCGGAACTGACAATCGCTATTTTCATATCTTTGCGTCGCGCATGAATTTGGCCGCTTCTTCAGGCGCGGTCGGATTGATGTAGAATCCGGATCCCCACTCAAAACCCGCCATGCGGGTAAGCTTCGGCACTATCTCAAGGTGCCAGTGATAATAGTCGTTGTTTTCATCCTTGAACGGCGATGTATGCAGAACAAAGTTGTAGGGCGGCGTGTCGAGCACGCGGTCAAGCTGACGCAGAATGCGCTGAAGCATCTCGGCAAGGCTGCTGAAACTCTTGTCGGGCGGCATAAACGCCGATTCATGCCGCTTCGGCAAAATCCAGGTCTCAAACGGTTCTCGCGGGGCGAACGGGGCTAGTGCGACGTAGCGATCATTTTCATACACAACCCGCTTTCCGCTCTCCAGTTCCTGATTCACGATATCGCAGAACAGGCACCGCTCCTTGGCGTCATAGTATTTCTTCGCATTCCCCATCTCTTCGCGCACTACATTCGGCACAATCGGGAGCGCGATCAGCTGGCTGTGGCTATGCTCCAGCGAAGACCCGGCAACCTCGCCTTCGTTCTTGAAAGCGAGCACATATTTGAGACGGGGATCTTTTTTAAGATCGTTCAGGCGAAAGTAGAACGCCCACAGCACATCCTCAACCGCGCGTGGTTGCATGGTTGCAAGCGACTGCTCATGATCAGGAGTCTCGATAATGACCTCATGCGCACCGACTCCGTTCATCTTGTCGAAGATGCCTTCTCCCATTTTGTTCAGCTCACCCTGAATCTGAAGCGCGGGAAACTTGTTCGGCACGACGCGCAGTGTCCAGCCGGGCGTGTTCGGCGGGGTGCTTGCAGGCCGGAAAGCGATAATTTCAGGCGTCGTCGTATGTTCATTGCCGGGGCAGAACGGGCAGAAACCGCCCGACTTGCGCTTCTGGGAGGGAGAGATAAAATCGGTGGGGCGTTTGCCCCGCTCAACTGAGATGATGACCCACCGGCCGGAGACCGGATCTTTACGCAGTTCAGGCATAGGACCTCCAGAAAATCCGGGGATGTGTGCGGCAATCGCAAACTCCCTGAACTTCCATGTATTTTCAGGTATAATTATAACACCATGAAACCCATTTTTCATGCGGCTCCGGTAAATTCGCCCTTTGAAGACCCTTCTGTATACGTCCGCATCATGCATGAGCGGAGGGCGCTGCTGTTTGACTGCGGAGACATCCGCCGCCTTGATGCCGGGCATGTCTCGGACATAACCGATGTGTTTATAACACACATGCACATCGATCATTTCATCGGATTCGACATTCTCCTGCGCACGCTTCTCTATCGTGAGCAACCCCTTCGGGTTTACGGCCCTGCCGGCATCATTGCCTGCATTGAAGGAAAGCTGAAGGGGTATACCTGGAACCTTATTCGGGACTATCCGCTCACCATCAATGTATATGAAGTTGAAGGCGACATGGTAAAGCGCTCCCGCTTCGCTGCTCCTGAAGGGTTTGTCCGTATCGACGGTGAGCCGGCGTTTTTTGACGGCATGCTTCTTCACGAGCCGCTGCTGAGTGTCTCTGCCCTTCGGCTCTCCCATCAGGTTCCGTCGCTGGGGTATCATCTGAAAGAGGCTTTTCATATCAACATACGCACAGAAGGCATCGAGGCTCTCGGCCTTGCGACCGGGCCATGGCTCTCCGGGCTGAAGAACAGCATCAGAGCGGCGGCGGACGAAACCGGTTCTCCGGAAGCTGCGCTTGCACAGGTTGCGCGCGCCGGCATTCTGGCCGATGGGCGTGTTCTGAAAGATGATGACATTTTCCGGATTGTCCTCATCAGCCGCGGACAGAAAATGTCCTACATCATGGATACATCGCCGACGCAGGAAAACATCTCTGCAATTGTAGAATTCGTTCGCGGCTCGGACGAACTTTTCTGCGAGGCATATTTTCTTGAAGACGATGCCGGCCGGGCCCGCGAGCGCCATCATCTCACTGCCGCTATCGCGGGCCGTATCGCGCGCGAAGCGGCGGTTGCTCGGCTCTCGGTTCTCCATTTTTCGCCGAAATACCGCGACGCCGCCGAACGAATTTATCAGGAGGCAGGCTGTGCTGTTCCCCGTCCGCTATGCAAGAGCAGTGCTCCTGTTTTAGAATGATCGCATGAGTGCACAGCGGCCCCTTATCCTGGTCACCAACGACGACGGCGTACATTCCCCCGGCATTCTTGCGCTCTTCCGCGCCATGCAACAGATTGGCGATGCCGTTATCGTCGCGCCCGACCGTGAGCGCAGCGCGGTGAGCCATGCGCTGACGCTGCACCGTCCGCTGAAGGTCGAGACGGTCGGCGAAAATATTTTCAGCGTCAACGGAACTCCTACGGATTGCGTGGCGATCGCTGTTCAGAAGATTCTGCAGAGAAGACCCCATCTCGTCGCATCAGGTATTAACAAGGGGGCTAATCTCGGCGACGATGTTACCTATTCGGGAACCGTATCAGCCGCAATCGAAGGAACGATCCTCAACATCCCCTCATTTGCAATTTCGCTCTGCGGCGATCGTCCGTTTCATTTTGATACCGCCATGCCCTTTGCGATTGAAGTCGCCCGATATATTCTTGAAACATCACTGCCATATGACACACTTCTGAATGTAAACGTGCCGAACCTGCCGAAAGGCAGCGTAAAGGACATCCGGATTACCAGGCAGGGCAAACGGGTGTATGACAATGCGATTCAGGACATTTACTCTCCCTGGGGAGACAAACATTACTGGATTGGTGGCGGAAAGCCTTATTGGGAGCAGGGAGAGGACATGGATATGCAGGCCGTGCTCGACGGCCATGTTTCGGTAACACCCATTCACCTTGACCTGACCAACTATGAGGCTCTGGCGATGCTGAAGAAGAGCCCGTTAAACAGGAGCGGCAAGCAGGAAGAGGGGGCTTGTTAGGGGACTCTCTATCAGGAGAGGTTCATACCCATTCAACCGTCACACCATTAACCGCGCGAATCTCCGGAGTGAGTGCAAAGTCTTTTTTCGTGCGGCAGATTATGAAGCTCTGCAACAAGGAATCCTTCCCGTAATACTCCTTGAAATTCTCAAAGCCCTTTACGGCATCACGACCCGGCATTTCGGTCAGTTTCGCTTCACAAGCGATAAAACGACCGCCCTTCTCAATGATAAAATCGACTTCCCTGCCGTCCTTGGTGCGCCAGTAATACAGCGACGGACTCCCGATGCCCCGTGCAAGCAGACTGCTGTATATCTGGTTGAATGCATACGTTTCCCAGAACGCTCCGGCCATGGCCGACCGAGCAATCTCATCCCAGGAATAAAGTCCCATGAGATACGCAGCGAGTCCGGTATCCAGAAAGTAAAGTTTTGGCGATTTAACGAGCCGCTTGCCTAGGTTGTGGAAATACGGCTCAAGCAGATAAATAATGTGAGACGCCTGTAAAACCGAAATCCATGACTTTATCGTATTGGGAGCAACGCCGGCATCGCGGGACAAATCTGAAAGCGAGAGCGTCTGAGCTGTCCTGATGGCGACCGCACGCAAAAACCGGCTGAAATCCCGCAGACTGCCGACACGCAGGATATTCCGCACATCCCGTTCCAGATACGTTGCGATATACGACGGGTACCAGTGCTGCCGCTGCATGTCCTGTCCGGCATGGAGCACAGGAAATCCGCCGGCGCTGATGTAATCCTCTACTGCCGCGAGCCGGTTTGCCCGAGCCAGTTCCGCAGCAGAAAGCGGCTGCAAGGTGACGATTCCGCAGCGACCGGCAAGACTTTCGGTCAGATTCTGCATAAGGGAGAAACTCTGCGAGCCGGTGATAAAAAACTGACCATTCTTTTTCGCCCGATCTACGATAAGTTTGATGTGCCTGAAAAGATCGGGAGCATATTGCGCCTCGTCAATAATCACCGGAGACTGGAGGCGCGACAGAAAATCCTGAGGAGCGTTTTCCGCTTCAGCAGCACGGGCCGGGTCATCCAGGGTCACGTAGGAAGCCTTCGGAAATATGCGGCTTAACGTACTCGTCTTGCCGACCTGACGGGCACCCGTCACAAAAACTACCGGGAACTGTTTGCTGAGATCCCTGATAAGATCTTCTGCATCTCGCGCTATCCACATGCAGATATTATGCAATTCAATTGCAAAATTGTCTAGTAATAAGTTTGCGCCCAACCTACAGCTTTCTCAAAAGCCTTCAACCATTGCACTGCACAAAAAAAAAGATGATTATGGCGGTTTACGCTGGCTCAAAAATATCCAGCGCAACCAACTTGTTGCCTTTATTGCCGACGCAGATGCTGGTTAATTCCCCTTTGCAATTTTCGCTCCTGGGGAAATAAGCACCCCTTATGACAACACAGCAGAAGAAAAGACAGAGAAAAGTTTATCGCACATCCATTTCACGCACACCTTTCTGATCGCGCCGAGCCTCAACAAGCTTCCGAAACTGCTCTCTTAACTCCTGAGCATTTGGCAATGCCTTCAAGACTACGCTCGGAGCCGTTACATCTGATGTTGTCAGTACGACATTCCCCAACTTGAAAAGACACAAAAAAAACGGCTGCTCCTTAAACAGCTTCGGTCAGCCCGACGATCCTGAAACAGTGTAGCAATCGGCTCAAAGGCGTTTGCCAGCAAAAATGTTGATGCTCTCCCTGCCATAAACAGCATTAGGGTGCTTGCATGGTTCGAGCAAACCGTTATACTGTAAGAAAAATACAAACTGAGAAGTCAAGGATGAACAAAGCAGAAAGACAAATAGTTGCTCACTTGCCTTTATGATGGATGACGAATATCTGCGCAATCTGATGGTCGAGCGCCAACTGGTGGCGCGCGGAATCAGTGACCCGAGGGTTCTGGAAGCGATGCGCGCAGTTCCCCGGCACCGTTTTATGCCTGAATACTCCCGCAAGAACGCCTACGAAGATATGGCCCTGCCGATTGGTCAGAATCAGACGATTTCCCAGCCCTATATGGTAGCGATCATGACGGAACTGCTCAGGCTCTCTGGCTCTGAGCGCGTGCTTGAGATAGGCACCGGCTCAGGATACCAGGCCGCAGTTCTGGCGCATCTGGCGCGGGAGGTCGTAACCGTCGAGCGCATACCCGAGCTTGCCGGAACCGCGCAAGTTGCGCTTCGGGAACTCGGGTATGAAAACGTCATCTGCATTCTGTCCGATGGAACGCTCGGGGCTCCGGATCACGCTCCGTTTGATAGAATTCTGGTAACTGCGGGCAGCTCTGACGTTCCGATTCCCCTCATCGACCAGTTGGGCGAAGGAGGCATTCTTGTCGCTCCGGTCGGCGACCGCGCTTCCCAGCAAATCGTCCAGCTCATAAAAAGCGGCGGCGACATTCAAAAAAATTATAAAACTCATTGTATTTTCGTACCATTAATCGGACGATATGGCTGGAATTATTAGCTTGACACGCAAAAAAAAAGCATGCTAATGTGAGGAGATTTGGGGCGAGAGGGATTTCCTTTTTTCCGTCAGAGCACCCCATCCTTACCGCTTCAAAAATTCGGGAAGGAGAGTCGAGGCAATGTCATGGCTTTAGCAACGTTTAAAGGAGGAATCCATCCTCCGGACAAAAAAGAGCTTTCCAAGCAGCGTTCGATCATCCCGGCGAAATCACCAAAGCGAGCAGTCATTCCCTTAAGCCAGCACATCGGCGCTCCCTGCAAACCGGCAGTAACGATTGGGCAGGAAGTGAAAAAGGGGGAAGTGATCGGCAGCCCGGAAGGGTTTGTCTCCTCCCCGGTGCATGCCTCAGTAGCCGGAAAGGTGACGGGCTTCATTGAGTGCCCGTCCGCAACAGGCCGGATGGTTCAGGCTGTCGTTATTGAAAATAACGAAACCGAAGAATGGACCGTTCTGAAAGACAACCCTGATTATCTTTCACTGTCTGCGGAAGAGCTCCGCGCGAAAGTGAAAGACGCGGGCATTGTAGGCATGGGCGGTGCCACATTTCCGACTCATGTCAAGCTCTCGCCGCCGAAAGAGAAGCCGATTGATGTGGTTATTCTGAACGGCGCAGAGTGTGAGCCCTATCTGACCGCTGATTACCGCCTGATGATTGAGAAACCGCAGGATGTGGTTGGTGGTCTCAAGGTGATCATGAAGATAGTCGGCGTCACCAAAGGGTTTATCGGCATCGAAGCAAACAAGCCGGATGCCGTCGAAATTATGACAAAAGCAGTGGCCGACGAGCCGAATATTTCGATTGTCACCTGCAAGGTCATGTACCCGCAGGGCGCCGAGAAGATGCTGATTAAGGCATGTGTTGATCGCGAAGTCCCGGCGCGCGGATTGCCGATGGATTGCGGCGTCGTCTGTCAGAACATCGGAACGGCGGTTGCAATTTACGAAGCTGCCCGTTTCGGCAAGCCGCTCATCGAGCGCGTCGTCACTGTTACCGGTGAAGGGATTAATGAGCCGAAAAACCTGATGGTAAAAATCGGCACCCTGATTTCCGATGTTGTTGCCGAGTGCGGCGGACTCAAAGACAACACCGCCAAGGTCATCTCAGGAGGCCCGATGATGGGCTTTGCCCTTTTTACGCTTGATATGCCGGTCACGAAGGGAACGTCCGGCATACTGGCGCTTCCGGAGTCGGAAGTGACGCATGTCGACAAATTCGGTCCCTGCATCCGCTGCGGCCGCTGCATCGAGGTCTGTCCGATGGGTCTGATACCTTCGATGCTCAGCGTGACTGCTGAAAAGGGCTTTTATGAGGATGCCAAGGCATATAATCTGTATGACTGCTTTGAGTGCGGCACATGCACCTATGTCTGTCCGTCGAAGCGACCAATAGTGCATCTGGTCCGGCTCGCAAAATCCCAGGTCAAGCCGTAAACGGCGGACAGGAAAAGATGTTCGGTCGCATGTGCCGGATAATCGGCCGGGGAGACCGATGAGAATCAGGTTCATTCACTTGAGGAAAGTAAGAATATAAGGAGTTCTCAATGGACACTGTACGTACTCCCAAAGAGCAGCAACTCATCATTTCTGCGAGTCCTCACATCCGCTCGGATGAGTCGACCGGCAGAATTATGTGGACTGTCTCCGCTGCCCTGCTGCCTGCAACGATTATGGCCGCATACTATTTCGGCCCGTATGCAATCTTTCTGATTGCGCTGACGGTCGTTTCGGCAGTCGGATTCGAGTATCTGTACCAGCGGGGCATGAACAAGGAAGTCACCGTTACCGACGGCAGCGCTGTGCTGACCGGTCTTCTGCTCGGCCTGAACCTGCCGCCGACCGTTCCGTTTTATATCCCGCTCGTCGGCTCGGCTGTCGCTGTCGTTCTGACAAAACAGCTCTTCGGAGGTCTCGGCTTCAATGTCTTCAACCCGGCACTCATCGGGCGAGCATTTTTACTTATTTCATTTCCGAAGCTGATGACCATCTATGCAGAGCCGACCGCACAGTTTGTAAGCATGGATGCAAAAACAGCGGCAACTCCGCTGGGAATTCTCAAATTGGACGGCATCGGCAAGCTGATGGAAGTATACGGCGACCAGATGACCATGTACTCGCAGCTTCTCATCGGCAACTGCGCCGGGTCGATCGGCGAAACCTCGGCCATAGCCATACTGATCGGCGGACTCTTCCTGATGTTCCGGGGCTATATCAGCTGGCATATTCCGGTATCGTTCCTCGGCTCTGCGGCAGTGTTAGCGTGGATCTTCGGCGGCAAGGGATTCTTTACCGGCGACCCGATTCTCCATTTGCTGAGCGGCGGCTTGATGCTCGGCGCATTCTTTATGGCGACCGACTATGTAACCTCACCTTCGGTCAAGAAGGGACAGCTTGTTTTCGGTGTCGGCTGCGGATTCCTCACCATGCTCATTCGCCTGAAAGGCGGCTATCCGGAAGGCGTCATGTTCGCCATCCTTATCATGAACTGCTTTACTCCGATAATTGACCGCAGCTTCAAGTCCGAGGTCTTCGGCGCAGTAAAGGTTAAGAAGGAGGCGGCGAAACAATGACTACCAAAGACATTCTCAAAATTGTTCTGAACCTCGTCGTTATCTATCTGATAGGCGGTGCGATTCTTTCGATTGTGCACGCTAAAACATCGCCGCTCCGCTTCCATAACAATGAAGTTGCCGAACAAAAGGCACTGAAGCTTCTCATCCCCGATGCCGACAAAATCGATAAAATTGGCGACTGGATCATTCATGAAAAGCAGGGGAAATACTGGAAGGCAGTAAAGGGGGACGAGACAATCGGATACGTCATCCTCTCATACGGCAAAGGGTACTCAAGTTACATTAAGACACTTATAGCCGTTGACAAAAATTTCAAGGTCATACAGATAGAGATCCTTTCTCACAAGGAGACCCCCGGACTCGGAGACGAAATCCTTGTTCCGGCATGGAAAGACCAGTTCAAGGGAAAAGAGTACGATCGCATCAAGCTCGTCAAGGGCGATACCAAAGAATATATTCAGTCAATTACCGGCGTTACGATTTCGGCCCGCGCTGTGACTGACGACGCGGTCAAGAAAGGCGTGAAGTTCCTGATGGATACGGTAAAAGAAGGAGGTGCATCTCATGTCAGCAGCCGGTGAAGAACAGATCAGCTACTGGGAATTAATCAGAAACGGCATCCTCAAGGAGAACACCATTTTCAGGCTCGCGCTGAGCCTCTGCCCTGCCATTGCCGTCACCAATAATTTGAAAAACGGCTTCTTCATGGGGGTCGCCGTTGTCGTGGTTCAGGTGATGGTGAACCTCACGATTTCGGCAATGCGGAACTTCATTCATCCGCGCATCCGCCTGCCCATCTTTATGCTCGTCATCTCGGGATGGGTTACCATCGTCAACCTCGTCATGGATGCCGCCGTTCCTGATGTTTACAAAGATGTGGGATTGTATATTCAGCTCATCGTTGCGTTCGCATCCATTCTGGCGCGAGCTGAAATGTTCGCCAGCAAGAACAGCGTCACTCCGTCGGTCTTCGACGGCATCGGCATGGGAACCGGTTTCTTTATCGCCCTCATGATCATCAGCTTCTTCCGTGAGGTTGTCGGCAAGGGGCAGGTCTGGGGAATTCCGATCATTGATGCAAAGCCGCTGCTTATCCTGATTCTGCCTGCGGGCGGATTCTTCGCAGTCGGTATCCTGATGGCCGCCTTCAACTGGATGTACGCAAAGTACTTCAGTTCAGGCGGGCATTCGCACTAAGGGGGGAAATCAATGGATTTCGGAAAGCTTTTTGAACTGGTCGTTTCCTCTTCACTGGTAAACAACTACGTATTCACCATGTTTCTCGGCCTCTGTATCTTCTTCGGCGTCACCAAGAAGATGGAGACCTCCATCGGCATGAGCATCACGTTTACGACCGTCATGATGATCAGCGCGGCACTGAGCTGGATAGTCTATAAGTTCATTATGGTACCGCTGAACATCGAGTTCCTGCTGATTATCGTCTTTATCGGAATCGTCGCGGGGCTTGTCCAGGGCTCAGACACGGTCATGAGAAAGTTAGCGCCCGATCTTTACAACAAGCTCGGCATCTACCTTGCGCTGATCTCGACGAACTGCATCATTCTTGCGGTTCCGTTGCAGAGCGTCGGCAACAAATATAATTTCATTGAAACCATCGCATTCGCGTTCGGGTCCGGCCTCGGGTTTTCTCTCGCCATGATTATTATGGCGAGCATTCGCGAAAAGCTCGAACTTGCTGATGTTCCGGTTCCGTTTCGGGGATTGCCGATGGCGTTTGTAATCACCGGCCTGATCGCCCTTGCCTTTACCGGCTTCTCGGGCCTGATTACGCTGTAAGGCATACTGGAGGGATATCTATGAGCGATATATATCAACTAATAACTGAATTCGCCGGAGCACTGCAGCAGATAGCTGACATTTCGCGGCACCTGCTGCCGCAGGCCGGCGTCGGCGGCGAGATCGAGGCCAAACCGTTCATCGACCTCGGACCGCTCATGAAATGGACGCTGATCTTCCTTTTTGGAATGAGTACGGTTTTCGGTTTTGTGCTTGCCTTTGCTGCAAAGAAATTTGCGATCAAGGTCGACCCGCGCGTTGAGCAGGTTTTGGGAACGCTTGCCCATGCCCACTGCGGTGCCTGTGGTTACGCAGGGTGCGAGCAGTATGCTGTTGCCGTCGTCAATGACCCGAATGTTTCCCCAAGCCTCTGTACCCCTGCAGGCGAGAAGGCAGCCGCAAAAATTGCGGTCATCACCGGGAAAAAAGCAGAGGTTCTCACGCCCATGTTTGCACGTATTATGTGCCAGGGCGATGTGAACCGTGCAAAAAACCGCTACAAATATGAAGGGGTTATCGACTGCCGTGCCGCCATCATTGCCGGCGGCGGCGACAAGTCCTGCGTATTCGGCTGTCTCGGATACGGCACCTGCGAGAAGGCCTGTCCGTTCGGCGCCATCTCAATGAGCAGTCAGAAGTTGCCGATTATTGATGAACACAAGTGTACCGGCTGCAGGAAGTGTGAAGCAGTATGTCCAAAAAAAGTCATTGAAGTACTGCCCGCTTCCAAAACAGTCCTGGTCGCCTGCCATTCCAGAGACAAGGGGCCCGATACAAAAAAGAACTGCCAGGTCGGCTGTATCGCCTGCGGCATCTGCGTAAAAATCTGTCCTTTTGATGCTCCGAAGGTCGATAAAAACCTCTCGGTTATCAATGTGGAGAAGTGCAGAGTCTGCGGTCTCTGCGTTACAAAATGCCCCACCAAGGCAATTGTTGATCTCATTCCGTCCCGTTCAAAGGCTGCCATTGCTGCCGATAAGTGCATCGGCTGTTCCATCTGCGCAAAGGTCTGCCCGGTCAGCGCGTCAAGCGGTGAACCGAAGAAGCCGCATGCGATTGACCATGCGAAGTGTATCGGTTGCGGCATCTGCACGGCCAAATGCCCGATGCAAGCCATCAGTGGCACATTTAATACCCGGGAAGTCTTCGCTGCCGCGGCATTGAAAAAAGCGAGGGCTGCGGAGAAGGCAGCAGAAGCCAAACCGAGCGCGTAAATAGCTTGACATTCGGGTCAGGATCGGGCGACAATTGACCACTATGAGTCTTGGCCGTCAGATTCTGACCCTTTTCTTTGCCGTCGCCCCCATACTGATCTGCTCGCCGGTGCATGCAACCGGTTCGACGCACGTTACTGCGCCCATCGGTTCTGCTGAAACGCTCGTAGCCAGGGCGTCTGAAGCACCGCTTGTTTCTGAAACATCCGTATTCTCAGGGAACTCGGCGCGGAAAGAAGAATCGGCTCCTGAGAGGCCGGCTGCCACGAAGCTCGCTGACAATTCGTCTCAGGAACGTTTGATCACATCTTCCCCTCAACCAGGAGAAGCGCTGTCAGCCGATGGAATCACTTACCCCCTCGATACAAATTCTTCCATAGCGCCTGCGACGGTCCGCTCTCTGAGCATTGAAAATAGTTCGCTTGAGGCTTCGCCGCCGCTGGGCATCAGTTTTTCTTCGAATGCGACAGCTTCACGCGCGGTGGAGCGCAACATCTCACTCTTCTCGGAGCGCATCAAAAACAGTTTTGCCATATGGCTTGAGCGCTCAGGCAGATATGTCGACATCATGAAGGACGTTCTCAATGAGCGCAATGTCCCCGAGGAACTTGTCTTCCTGCCCTTTGTAGAAAGCGGATTTAATGTGAACGCATACTCCCGTGCGCGGGCTGTAGGTCCGTGGCAGTTTATCGAAGGCACTGCAAAGCGATATGGCTTGACAGTCGACTGGTGGAGGGATGAGCGGAAAGACCCGGTCAAATCGACTCGGGCTGCTGCGAACTATCTGCGTGATTTATACAAGATGTTCGGTTCATGGAATCTTGCTCTCGCTGCATATAATGCCGGCGAGGGTCGCATTTCAAGAGCATTGCGCCGGTCCGACGCCGACGATTACTGGGATTTGCTCCATACGAAACAGATTCACCCTGAAACCAAGGAGTATGTGCCGCGCTATATCGCTGCTGCACTGATCGCCTCAGAGCCCGAAAAGTTCGGATTCAGGGACATTTCCTATCATGACCCGATGGACTATGACGAGGTGACGCTGCATGGTCCAGTTGACATCGACGTTATCGCACAATGCGCTGAAAGCGATGTTGCAACCATCAGGGAGCTGAATCCGGAGCTTCGCCGATGGAGCACTCCTCCGAACATGTCATCATATATCGTTCGCATTCCTGCAGACAGCAGAAGCATATTTGTCGACAATCTTGAACGCATTGCCGTAAAGGATCGTTTCAGCTACGATACCTACACAGTAAAAAAGAAAGAAAATCTGAAGAGTATCGCCAAAAAGCTGAGTGTTCCTCCAGGGACTCTTGCTGCTCTCAATAATATGGGCGGCATTGAGACCGTATCTGCCGGCGAAACCATCAAGGTTCCTCCGAAAGACAAGTTCAGGGCAGATCTTGATGACCGGATGTCGGCAAAAAAAGCAGCGCAGGTTGCTGCCAGGAATAGCGGTAAAGGCAAGCTGGTCGATAAGAAGAAGCCGAAATCCCAAGTGAAAAAGGTTAAAACCAAGAAGGTTTAGAATGGTCTGAAGATTCAGCTGCTCTTCGCCATGTGAGTGAAGTTTGAACAACTGATACGCCAACATGTGCGAGCCTGACGGATAATGCAAAGGGCACTGACAAATTGTCAGTGCCCTTTGCCCGTTTTCGCCAACCCAAGGAAGGGGGTTAGCTTCCGCTTCGCGCTTTTGCTTCAGCAAAAACCGGCGATTTCGGGAACTGCGTTACAAGCGCCTGAAACTTTGCCTTTGCCTCCTCCGCCTTGCCCTGAGCAGCCAGTATCTTGCCGCTTTCAAGCAGAGCCATATCCTGCAGTGGCGCGTTCTTCATAAGCGCAAGCTTGTTTAGTGCAGCCAGTGCTCTTTCATTGTCGCCCTTTTTGAGGTATGTCATGCCCAGCTTGAATAGTCCGAGTGCGGAAAACCTCTGGTCGGACGACTCGCTGACTTCCTGAAACGCCTTAAGTGCGTTGTCCATGTCTCCGGTCTCATAGCTGCACAGTCCCATATAATATTTGTAATCGGGACGCTTCTTTTCGGCATACGCCCTAGAAAATGCCTCATGGGCTTTTCGGTAGCGTTCGGCAGGCTGCAGCCCGGCAGCAGCGGGATCTCCTCCAAGAAGTTTGTAGCCCTCAAGTTCAAATGCAGCAGCTTTGGATTTCGCTGCATTAAAATAAACAACGCCACCGACAATAAGCGCGAGGACAAGACAGATCGCTATCCCAATCCTGACAAACAAGCGCTGACGCTCCTGCATGCGCTCCCGAAGATTCTCCAGGTTCTCCTCGTACTGCCTTTCGTCACTCTTTTTCTCAATAACATTCTTAATCGCCTTCGGCATTTACGCCCTCCCCAAAGCCTTTTCAACAAGTTTGCGAGCATGCAAAAAAACAGAGTCTATTGATGCAGCGTCCAGACCGGAACCTGCAAGCACCTGCCGCGCAAATGCGGCGCTGATAAGGTCAGAAGGAGCATGCGCATCAGAGTTTATCGTTATCGGCACGCCAACCGCAAGCGCCTTTTTTGCAACATGTCCATTGCTGAGACAGTGCCCTTTGCGTCCGCTGATCTCAAGCGTGACTCCGCGTTCCCGCGCCAGCAGAAGATCCTCATCTGAAATCAATCCCGGATGAGCAAGGATGTCGATGCCTGCCTCGATTGCTGCGCGGTTGGTCCCCTCTGCAACAGGCTCAACAAGCGTCTCTCCGTGAACAACAACAATCTGGGCCCCGAGAGCGCGAGCTTCTTTCGCCAAATCCGCTATCTGTGAGGGTGGCACATGGGTCAGCTCAGCTCCGGCCAGCACCGTAATCGGAACGACGTCGCGGAGAGCCCTCACCGCCTTGACAATGCGCGGGATGATAAGGTCGATGTTCGATTGATCCATGTGATCTGTAAGTGCAATCGCCTGATACCCGGCTGCAAAAGCCCGCCGGACGAGTTCTGCCGGAATCAGCTCTCCGTCACTGAAAATGGTATGCGTGTGCAGGTCAATCATAGGCTCCTCTTCCGGTGTTTGAGAATGCTCAGACTGTTAAGATTACACGAAAAATCAATGAAATGTAAAGATTGAAGGGGTTCAACAGGAGTGCATGACGGGGCGGCTTCTTACTACTCTGGCTGCTCCCGCGGCACCTGATGGAGCATCTTCCGTACCGGAATCGTCGGGGGTGGAAAATCTTCCGCATAATCACGCTTCAGCACAGCGACGATGTCAGGGATGATCGGATCGAGTACATAGTACCATTTGGTGCGGCCGTCAGTACGGCATTCCACTGCGCCGGACTGCCTGAGCAGCGCCAGATGCTGGGAAACATTCGACTGGTTGACCTCGAGAAAATCAACAAGGTCAGTAACGCACTGAGGACCGCGCATAAGTTCATACAGAATGCGCATTCTCACCGGATGCGCGATAATGCGAAGCAATTCTATTCTTTTTCCTGTTGAACGTATCATCTTGATAAAACATATTAATATTTTTGCATAAATAAGTCAATTTAATATATTGAAACTATAATTTATCAAGAATATTGATATTAGAATTTCTTCATATAAAAACATGGGGGGTTCTTGCTATAATGAACAAAATGCATCCAAATGTAATCATTGATTTTCATACCCATGCGTTCCCTGATCATATAGCGGCGCGGGCGGTGCCGGCTCTTGCCAGGGAAGGCAACGTAACCGCTCACCTGAACGGGACAACAAGAGACTTAATTGCGTCGATGGACAGGGCCGGGATTGATATCAGCGTCGTCTGCTCAATCGCCACTCGTCCGTCGCAGTTTGAGGGCATTCTTGCGTGGTCCCGTGATATTCGCTCCTCGCGCATCATCCCCTTGCCTTCCGTACATCCTGACGATGCGGATCTGCGTGAAAAAGTCCGTCGTATCGGCGATGAAGGGTATGCGGGTATCAAGATGCATGCGTATTACCAGGATTTTTTCCTCGATGAAGAAAAGCTCTTCCCGCTTTACGAAGAACTTCAGCAGCGCAACCTCTTTGTAGTAATGCACACCGGATTTGATATTGCATTTCCAAGAATACGAAGAGCCGACCCTGAACGCATTCTTCGTGTTGTCGCGCGTTACCCGCAGCTGAAACTGGTCACAACCCATCTCGGAGCGTGGGACGACTGGCAAAACGTTGAAAAGCTGCTGGCGGGAAGGAATATTTACATGGACATATCCTTCACATCATCCTGCCTTGACGATGCCCGCATAAAGGCTATCATGATGAGCCACCCCGAAGAGTACATTTTGTACGGTTCCGATTCGCCCTGGAGGGATCAGTCCGAGAGCATTCAGCATCTCCGTTCTCTCCGACTCCCTGAGCATCTGGAAGCAAAAGTTCTCGGGGAAAATGCTGCACGGCTGCTCGGCGAAATCTGATGCCGCATGCGAGTGATTGAATTCATTCTCTGCTATAATGATTTGAATATTTCATGTGAGGAGGCACCTGCATGCAGTCTCCGAAGACGAATTTTGACGCCCTTTTGGCCCACCCCGTCTTTTTCGGTATAAGTGATGAAGAGTCCGCAAAAATAGCTGAAACAGGCGTTGTGCACACCCTTGCTGCAGGTGATTCCTTTCTGAAACTGTTTTCCCCCCTTTCGTTCTTCCTTATTCTGTCCGGCTCGCTCTCTCTTCGTTTTGACCGGAACACGCTTCCCGCAGAGCTTCAGATCCCTGCCGGCAACTGGATTGGCGAGTGTCAGGCAGGCGAAGACATGATAGCAAAACTCTCCTTTCTCCGTCCGAATCGCTTAAGGCTTGACATCAGGGCGGTTGCGCCGACAATCCTTTTTATCCTCCCTGAGCAGAAACTGAAAACCTTCTCCTTTCAGGGTCAGGTGCAGCTCATCAAAAACCTCGACCGCTCGTCACATCAGCTTCTGGAAATCCTTATCCTTGAAGGCATCGAACTGGAGAGCCGGGCAAGGCGACTGAGCGGATACATAGCCGGCCACGTTCGGCAGAAAGACGCAGAATATGCAAAGTCGGAGATTATACAGTCTATTTTGCAGAAATACCCGCGCCTGCCGCTCTACGCAACAAAGCTCGTAACGGCGATCCAGGGGGAACATGCCTCAACAAACGAAATCGTCGAGATGGCCAAGCTGGATCCTTCACTCGCAGGCCTTATTCTGCGCGTTGCCAATTCCTCCTACTATAATCTGCCCCAGAAGGTCACCGACTTTCAGCACGCCGTGCTGCTCCTCGGCTTCAACCAGATTTATCATATGCTGATGGATGCCGGCATTCAGAGCATCATGCCCAAGACAAATGATTTTCACAAAGTGCGGTTCGACTCTGTCATGCTTTCATTTATCGCCTTTGAAATCGCGATGGCTTCAAATGCACTGAAGCCGGTTGCCGCTTCGACCATCGCACTGCTGCAATGTGTCGGACAAAGCGTTCTTCTTCTTTTGAAAAAACAGCATCCCTCATCAGCCATTCTCTTTGACGGGCTGGATCACGGCAAGCTTGGTTCCCTGCTCCTCCAGACTTGGAACATCCCCGACGCAATCTGCAAAACCATCGAACATCAGTCAGTGCCGGAATTTGCCGCTCCTGAGGCACTGCCTCATGAGTACCGCAGCGGCGTCGCCGTTCTTTTTGTTGCGCGTCTTTGCTACCAATATCTTGAGGGAGCTGATGATCAGGATCTGCATACCATCTTTCTTTCCGACTATCAGAAACATCTCGGCCTTGCGCCGCTCCCGGTGAAAGCATCTCTGCAAAAGTATGTAAAGCCCGGCATCATGAAAAAAATCCAGACACTCCCCGATAATGTGAAGAAATTCCTTGCGGCTGTTGAATCGCGCTGGAACTGACCTGCGGCAATCAGCCGCCTGCGGTACAATCAAACGCTATGACACTGGCGCGTCCCGTTCAGATTCTGGCAAAGAGCCTGCTGGATTTTTTTCGCGACGGCGGAATCATGCTTGCCGGCGCGCTCTCGTATTTTTTCATGATGACGGTTGTCCCTTTTTTGCTTTTTCTGATTGCGCTCATCGGATAGGCCCTCGGAGCCCGTGAAATCGTTCTGAAATTTCTGCTCGCCAAACTTGCGGGCTTCTTCCCGAACGTCACGCATGAGATTACGGATGAACTAAAAAACTGGTTTCATTCAAAAAGGCTCTTGACGCGTTCAGCATTCTTCTTTATGCCTTTCTTTCTTTTCAGCTCTTTATGGCCTTGCAGAATGCCCTCGCCGTTGTGTTCAAAATCAGGAAGCGGCGCCCTTTCATCCTGTCGCTGCTGATGACGCTGCTCGTGGTTACGTTTATCATGCTGCTTTTGCTTGTTTCATTCAGTGCGACGTCGCTGATTTCGATGCTGAAGTCTCTGCAGTCTTTTTTCCCGGAACTGAAAGGTCAAAGCCGCTCCCAAGCGAGGCAAGAAATCAGTGAAGAAGCAACTGAAAAGGCTTTTTTAAAAAAAATACGCCGTGACGACTCTTGTTCGTCACGGCGTACAGGGGTTATCTCCGTCTCAGCTATTGTTTTCCGAATACCCGCTCAAAAATATAGTCAACATGCTGCAGATAGTGTTCAAGCTGAAAGATGTTTCTGACTTCATCTTCCTGCAGACTATTCATCACGTCAGGATCTGCAAGAAGAAGTTCGAGAAAGGGGGTTTTTGTACGCCAGCTTTCCATGGCGTTTCTCTGCACCACGAGGTAGGCTTCTTCCCGTGTCATCCCTTTCTGGATTAACGCGAGCATGACCCGCTGAGAATTGAACAGGCCGGAACTCATCTCCATATTCTCTCTCATGCGCTCAGGATAGACATGCAGGTTCTGCAGAATTCCCTTCAGCCTGTTCAGCATATAGTCGACGAGAATAGTGCTGTCCGGAATGATGACCCGCTCAACTGACGAGTGGGAAATATCGCGTTCGTGCCAGAGCGGCATGTTTTCCATCGCAGCAAGAGCGTTGGAGCGGACAACACGCGCCAGCCCTGACAGGTTCTCGCATCCGACAGGATTCCGCTTATGCGGCATTGCTGAAGATCCCTTCTGTCCGGGAGTAAACGGCTCTTCAGCTTCGCGCACTTCAGTGCGCTGGAGGTGGCGAATCTCGACCGAAATCTTTTCAACGAGTCCGGCAATCAAGGCGAGCGTCGTCATATATTCCGCGTGGCGGTCACGCTGAATAACCTGCGTGGCGACAGGCTCAGGCGCAAGCCCCAGCTTTTCGCAGACGATTTCCTCAAGACGCGGCGGAATGTTCGAGAATGTTCCGACCGCTCCCGATACCTTGCCGACATTGATAATCTCTCTCGCACGACGCATGCGGACAAGCGAACGATCAGCTTCTGCATACCAGAGGCAAAACTTCAGGCCGAAGGTCATCGGCTCTGCATGAACCCCATGACTGCGGCCGATGCACGGCACATGTTTGTATGCGGCTGCCTGCAAGCGGAGCACTGACATCAGCTCCTGCAGATCGGCAATGATGCGGTCGGCAGCCTCGCGCATGAGCAGCGAAAGCGCCGTATCCACAACATCGGATGAGGTGAGCCCTTTGTGAACAAACCGCGATTCAGGGCCGACGAATTCTGCTACTGATGTAAGGAAAGCGATGACATCGTGCTTCACTTCACGTTCGATTTCGTCAATGCGCTCGATATTGAACGAAGCTTTCTCTTTGATTGCCTCAAGTGCATCGGCAGGAATTTCTCCGAGCTCATGCCAGGCCTCGCATACAGCGATTTCAACATCAAGCCACTTCCGGAAGCGATTGTGAGACTCCCAAAGCTGCCCCATTTCATTGCGAGTATACCGCGGAATCATACGACCTCCTCATAAAAAAGAGAATTAGAATAGAAACAACCGGTCAACATGTATCGAGCCTGAACGGATACGACCAATGCCGACAAGGGTGCCCTGGTCATCCTGCAATCGCACGAGTTCCTGTTCAGAAGCCAGTCTGCTCATCGCCGCGTCTTCAACCCTAACCGGATTGCCGTGACGTATCCTTATCAATCCGGCCCCGGCAAAGCAGGCCGCCGGCAGATGACCGAGCGCAGTATTCAGCGAAAGCCTTGCCTCGGGCCGGGCTGGCAACTCTTGCAGCCGCGAACACTGCTCCAGAAGAAATGGTCCGATACGCACGCGGGAGAGTTTGGTCATATGCGCCCCGATGCCGAGCCGCCTGCCGATGTCATGACAGAGCGAACGGATATACGTTCCTTTCGAGCAGGACACTCTCATGCTGACAAACGGAATGTCGATTGCGAACACATCCAATGCGTGAACGGTCACCGTTCGAGGATCCCTGTGCACTTCTATCCCCCGCCTGGCAAGCTGATACAACGGCTCGCCGTTCCGTTTCAGGGCTGAATACATTGGGGGAACCTGCTGAATGCGTCCCCGAAATGCAGGGATGCAGGCATGTATCACCTCAGCGGTAATGGCGCCGGCATCGCGGTACTCGACAACTCTGCCCTCGGCGTCATAGGTGTCGGTTGTCTCGCCGAGCTTCAGCGTTACGACATATTCCTTGTCGAGGTCAGAAAAGAGTCCGGCAGCTTTTGTTGCTTCGCCGATGCAGACAAGCAAAACTCCGGTTGCCATAGGATCAAGCGTTCCGGCATGTCCCGCCTTTTTCACCTTGAGAGCTTTCTTTGTTCTGACAACCGCATCGTGGGAAGACATGCCGGCGTCCTTATGCAGGCATACAACAACACTCATAGGAACTTCAGGACACCGATTCCCTTTAGTTCAAAAAGAAGCGTAAAGCTGAAATCCGAAGGCACTCCTGCTGCCGCCGGACGCTTCGTAATCTGGGAACTCACCGCCCAGCATTGCTGAATATGGGATGCTGTCAAAGAAACGTCTCTCAATTTCGGTTTCGCCTTTATATCATAGGACGCTATTGCATTGAACATCCAGTGTTTGAAATACTGCGTGCTGACTCCGAATGTATAGTACATAAGGTTGTCCGCCTTTGAGTAGCGCTCACCGACTGACAGACTCGTGCGGTCGAGAACCTCGACAATCAACTGACTGTTCACCGCCCGCGTTTCGCCCTCGGTGAAACTGTGCTCAACATCAACTGCCACAACGTAGCCCTTTGCGTTGTATCTTGTCTCAAGCCGCATCGGCTTGAGATAGCTGCGCCCGGCAAAGGGATTTGCTTCATATGGCTGCGAAAGCCTCAGGGCAAAAATGGAATCGCGAAACCGGAAATAATTCATGAGCGAGAAGCGGAATTCGGCTATCCGGTCATAAAGCTCGGCTGAATCAAGAAGCGGAAGCGCCGTGGTCTGAGGAACAAAATTATATTCCAGTGAGGGCTCTGCGACATGCGTGAACGAGCCGTACGTTTTCAGAAACCGCATGGTCGCCGAAGCGCGATAGCCGAACGTTTCCCGGTGCCCGGATGATCTGTTCGCAGCATCGTTTTTGAAGAGATATGCGGTCTCGCGCAGGGAAAGAGATTGCTGAAAACGAACGGAGTCGCCGAATGTGTGTGCAAGCGTCGGCATGATATCGAGTCGCTGACCGCTGACCGCTTCAGAGCGGACAAAATTTGTTATGCTGCTGGACAGATGAAAAACAAAAGGACCCGCCTTTGCAGGATGCATGGAGTACCCCGCCTCGGGCAGTCTCTGCAATTCATGCACTGATGCATCCCTGTTCAGATCGATCAAGTACTGCCCCAGCAAATAGGCCCGCCGATTCGAGCCGGCATAAGACGAATATTCTGCGGAAGACTGGAGAAAGCGATTGCTCGCAGCTCCGGCATAACGCCGGTAAAAGTCTGAATGGTTCACATAATTGATATCGGCATAGGCCTTGCTGTCAGGGGAAAGACGGATATCACTGGCACCTTTGATCTCCCAATAATTTCTCCGCACATCTGTGTCGTAAATATGATATGCCGACCAGGCACCTTTTCCGTCAAAGTCAAGATATCGGTATTCAAGCTTTTTTCCCACCCCGATCTTGCTGAAATAATCGACGGAGGCAGTGAGGTCCTTGTTGTCATCTATCGCCCAGAAGAAGGAAGGCTTGAAAATAAATCCTTTCAAAGAGCTCGAGCCGACAAGCGGCGTCAGAAAACCGGTTTCCCTGCCGCGCAGTGATGCCTGGAAATGCGGCGTGTAAAAAACAGGGACCCCTTTGGCCTGAAGCGTTGTACTGCCTGACGTTATGCTGTCTCCGACCGCGATGTCAACGTTGCTGCCATGAAATGCCCACGGCGGCGTTGTAGCGGAAGCGACCTGCTTCGGATTGCCGAGATATTTATTCTTTTTAAGGTTATCAGGAGTAAGGCAGGGCTCGCTGTCGCACGAAGATATCCTTGCGCTCCTGGCATAATAGCGATCTTCGGCAAGTTTGGCGATTTTCTCACCGTATATCCAGTAATGAATAGTATTGCGCTGACCTTTCAGGGCTGCCGGCAATGTGCCTGTTGCCTGGCTTGGACTGTAGCGGCGCTCCTTGAGAAAAATAAGGGCATTCTCCAGCGACCCCGTATTCTTGTCGAGATTCAGCAGGGCCTTCTCGGTATTAATGATCGCAGAGTCGTCCTCATAGACAACATTTCCATCAAGTTCCGATTCTCCGGTCTTGTTAAAAAGAATGGCCCTGTCTGCAGTAACAACCACACCATCGCGTTCTATTCTGACGTGTCCGGTCGCTACATATTTATCTTCTGTTTCGAAATGCTCCAGCATATCCGCAACAATGTTTGTTGCGGAAGCACATGAGCAGCAGACGAGCAGAATCAGAAATGCGGCAAGCGCATGCTTCACCGCCACTCGCGCACCTCACCGAGGACAGCAGTTCGTCCGAGCGCATGACATGCCTCGCCAACAGTGTAAAGAGAGCCGGTTACCAGGATTAGCGATTCTCTGCCGGACGCTGAACTCATTTCCCGGGAGAGCTTCCGCGCATATTCAAGCGCAGCGGGTACTGAAGCAACCACTGCACAATTCCGGCCATAGTGCCGGACGAGAGCGGCAATGAATTCCGGATCAGCCGCACGGGAAAAGTCCGGTGCTGTAGCGACAACCGAGTGCGCACAGGAACAAAGATGTTTCATCACCTCCGCACAATCTTTATCTGCGAGCATTCCTGCAACAAGAATAACATCATGGTGCGAAAGCGAACTGCTGACAAATCCTGCAAGGGCTTCGGCCGCCGCCGGATTGTGCGCCCCGTCAACAATCGTCAGCGGCTCCCGACCGATAATCTCAAGCCGCCCTCGCCACGAAACGCTTCGCAGGCCGGCTTGCGACTGTCCAGCACTAAACTTCGACTGAACGCCGCCCTGAGACTCCCCAAGGGCGATTCTGACGGCGTGCAGGGCAACAGCGGCGTTTTCCGCCTGATAAAGCCCGGCAAGCGGAGTCCGGCAATCGGCAATCCTCTCATCTCCGGAAACATAATCGAACTTGGTTCCGCCAAGAGAAGATTCTTTCCTATGCGCGAAAAAATCTTTTCCATGAAACACTGCTCTGCTTTCACGCTCATCGGCTGTCCCGGCAATAACAGTGTAAGCGTCGGGCAGCTGGGACGATGAAACAACCGGAACCCCGTGCTTGATAATGCCTGCCTTCTCGCGGGCAATCTCCGCAAGTGAATTGCCGAGATACTCACGGTGATCCATGCTGATGCTCGTAATCACCGTCACGACCGGAAGAATCACATTCGTAGCATCAAGGCGGCCGCCCATCCCGGTCTCAATAACTGCCCAGTCGACATTGCGACGCGCAAAGTATAAAAATGCCATGGCGGTCACAAACTCGAAAAAGGTCGGGGTCGGCACGTCCGGACGGCACTCAAGAAGATCGCGAATCTCATCTGTAAGGGAAACAACTTCAGTTTCGGTTATTTCTTCTCCATCAACGCGCATGCGCTCGGTAAAGCTGACAAGATGCGGAGAAGTGTAAAGTGCTACACGATAGCCATGCGCAGCGAGCATGGAGGCGCACAGTGCGGCAACTGAACCTTTTCCGTTGGTGCCGGCAATATGAATGGCGCGATAGCTCTGATGAGGATTGCCGAGCAGTCCAAGAAGTATCTGCATCTTCTCAAGGCCGAGCTTCACTCCCTGTTTCTGCAGGGAAAGAAGGTAGTCTATCGAAGCCGAATAGCTCATCGACTATTTGGCTGCTGCCCCAGGCATGAAGTTGCCGATTAGCTTCGCAAGAGTATCTTTTAACTCCTGGCGCTCAACCACGAGATCGATCATCCCGTGTTCAAGCAGAAATTCAGCGCGCTGAAAGTTTTCGGGGAGCTGCTGCTTGATTGTCTGCTCGATAACGCGCGGGCCGGCAAAGCCGATCAGGCTCCGCGGTTCAGCAACTATGATGTCTCCGAGCATCGCAAAGCTTGCGGTAACACCGCCGAATGTCGGGTCTGCAAGCACTGAAATATAGAGAACATCTGATTCCCGCAGACGACCGATAGCGGCAGAGACCTTCGCCATCTGCATCAGCGAGAACATTCCTTCCTGCATCCGCGCTCCTCCCGATGATGCGATCGTAATAAGCGGCACCCTGCGTTCGAGCGCACGCTCGGCAGCGCGTGAGATCTTCTCGCCGACCACCGACCCCATGCTGCCGCCCATGAAAGAAAAGTCCATAATGGCAAGCACAGCGGGAAACCCCTTTATGAGGATATCTCCATACAGCGCCGCTTCGTTCAGTCCGCTTTTAATGCGGTTGTCGGCAATGCGCTTCGCATACGGGACATTGTCCATAAACTCGAGCGGATCGGTGGTGGCAAGATCCGCATCGAGCTCTGCAAAACTGCCGTCATCGGCAAGAATCCGCAAGCGCTCCCTGCTGCTGATGCGAAAATGATAAGTGCATTTCGGACAGACCTGCCGGTTCTTTTCGATCTCTTTCTTGTAGACGATTTCCTTGCAGTTGTCGCACTTTACCCAGAGGCCTTCCGGGATTTTGACCTTCTTTTCGGTCTTCAGCTCTTTTTTCTTCTTAAACCATGCCATACATTCAGGATTCAGGGCCAAAGATGCAGCTGGTAGAGATAAAACGGATCTCCGCCTGCTGACATTCAACCCTTAAATTGCCTCCCTCAGTTCTCTGATAAATGCCTCTGCGGCATCCGGACGCTCATGAAACGTCCTGACCAGCGCACTGCCGACGATAACACCGTCGGCTACTTCACGCATCATGCGGGCATCCTGTGCGCTCGAAACGCCGAATCCCACTGCAACAGGCTTTCGGGAGCGTTCACGGACAGACTGCACATGACGGGCAAACGATTCATCAACATGCAGAGCAGTTCCGGTAATCCCCGTCATGGAGACATAATAGACGAATCCGCTTGATGCCGACACTATTTTCTTTACGCGATCCTCTGTCGATGTCGGGGCAACGAGAAATATGGTCGCGAGTTTTTTACCCTTCCCCCCGGTTTTCGCATAAGAAATAAATGCGGATGCTTCATCAGGAGGAAGATCCGGCAGAATAACGCCATCAACTCCTGCCTCAAGCGCGTCCGCCACAAACTGTTGCTCGCCGTATTTGAAAATGATGTTGTAATACGTCATCAGCACAATCGGAATCTGAGTCACTGTTCGCAGTTCCTTCACAAGGGAAAGCACATGCCGCAGCGCTGTGCCCGATGCAAGCGCCCGCTCAGCCGCACGCTGAATCGTGGGGCCATCGGCGACCGGATCGGAGAATGGAACGCCGAGTTCCACGATGTCGACGCCGCAACGCTCCAGCAAAAGCACCTGCTCTTTTGTTCGCTCTAGAGACGTGTCCCCCGCCATAATGTACGTAATGAAAGCCTTTTTCTGCTCCCGCTTCAGGCGGGCAAAGGTTGCATCAATCCTGTTCTGCGGCGCACGGCTCATAGCGGCATTCCCTGAATCTGCGCGACCTGCTGCACATCCTTGTCGCCACGACCGGACAGGTTCAGAAGTATTATTTTATCCTTGCTGAGGACACGGGCTCTCCTGACCGCTTCGGCAACAGCATGAGCAGACTCAAGCGCCGGGATAATCCCCTCAGTCCGGGCAAGCAGCCCAAAGGCTTCAAGCGCTTCGCTATCGGTTGCCCATGTATAGTTCACGCGCCCGCTGTCATGCAGAAATGCATGCTGCGGGCCTACCGAGGCGTAGTCAAGCCCTGCCGAAACAGAGTGCGTTTCAAGCACATTGCCGTTTTCATCCTGCATAACATACGTTTTACATCCCTGCAATATGCCGACCGAACCGCCTGCAGCAAAGCGTGCGGCATGCTTCCCTGTTGCAATGCCGTCGCCGCCCGCCTCAACTCCGACCATCTCGATTGCGTCGTCAAGAAAAGCGTTAAACAGACCCATGGCATTACTTCCCCCGCCTACACACGCAACAAGACAGTCCGGAAGGCGGCCCTCCGCAGCCACTATCTGCGTCCGCGCCTCATTGCCGATGACCGACTGGAAGTCGCGAACAATCATCGGAAACGGATGAGGACCAAAGACGGTGCCGAGAACGTAATGGGTGGTGCGGACATTCGCTGTCCAGTCGCGGAGCGCCTCGTTGATGGCGTCCTTCAATGTCTGCGAACCGAGCGGAACTTCGATAACATTCGCGCCGAGCATGCGCATGCGGACCACATTAAGAGCCTGCCTCCTGACGTCGACGGATCCCATATATACTTCGCACTGCAGGCCGAGCAGCGCAGCACCTGTCGCGGTTGCCACGCCGTGCTGCCCCGCGCCGGTTTCGGCAATAACCCTTTTCTTTCCCATACGCCCGGCAAGCAGGCATTGTCCGAGCGCGTTGTTGATTTTGTGGGCTCCGGTATGTGCAAGATCTTCACGTTTCAGATAGATCTTTGCGCCGCCGACTTCTTCAGTAAGGCGCTTCGCATAATAAAGAGCTGTAGGTCTGCCGATAAACGTTGAATTCAGGTGAGCAATCTCGGCACGAAATATCTTGTCTTTCCGTGCAACCGCATATGCCTGTTCAAGCTCGTGAAGTGCAGGCATAAGCGTTTCCGGAGCGAATCTCCCCCCGTACTGACCAAAGTATCCTTTTTTATCAGGCAACGTGATGATGAGAATCCCCCCCCAGTGGTGTGTCGGTTTAAGAAGTTTATTATAGCATAATAGGCATATGATATAATGACTTACAAAGCACACTACAGCGGTCTGATGGAGAATTGCATGACGGATCAGGCGCGGCATAATGCTGCCGATGCTGCCTGCGCGGTTCTTTTGCATGCGCTGCTCATGATAACTGCGATTCCGCTTACACGAACACTCAGCTCTAAGAAAAGCGACTGTCGGCACTGCTGGCTGTTTCGGGCTGAAGCTCATTGAATACAATATGAAACTATTTGCTAAAATAGAAAATTATTCTGTTTGAGGAGGCATCATGAGAGAAACCAAAATTACCCTTTCCGAAAAAGAAATACCGCGCCAGTGGTACAACATCGCGGCGGACATGCCCACTCGTCCGAAACCGCCGCTCCATCCCGGCACGAAAGAACCGATCGGTCCGCAGGACCTTGCGGCGATTTTCCCTATGGCACTGATCGAGCAGGAAGTTTCAACGCAGCAATGGATTGACATTCCTGAAGAAGTGCTCGATATTTATTCCCTCTGGCGTCCGTCGCCGCTTTTTCGCGCCCATCGGCTCGAAAAGATGCTCGGCACTCCTGCCCGCATTTATTATAAATATGAGGGAGTCAGCCCGGCCGGCAGTCACAAGCCGAACACTGCCGTACCGCAGGCTTATTACAACAAACAGGCCGGAATTAAGCGCATTGCAACCGAAACGGGCGCAGGACAGTGGGGTTCATCCATGGCGCTGGCCGGCAGCATGTTCGGGCTCGAAGTGACTGTCTACATGGTAAAAGTAAGCTTTAACCAGAAACCGTACAGAAGAATTGCAATGGAGACCTGGGGTGCGACCGTTCATCCGAGCCCGTCGACACTGACGAATTCCGGAAGAAAGATTCTGGAGCTCGATCCGGACAATCAGGGCAGCCTCGGCATAGCAATCTCGGAAGCTGTCGAGGATGCTGCAACGCGCCCGGATACGAACTACGCTCTTGGCTCTGTACTGAATCATGTCGTCCTCCACCAGACAGTTGTCGGATTGGAAACAAAGAAGCAGTTCGCGCTTGTCAATGACTATCCTGATATCATTATCGCCTGCTGCGGCGGCGGCAGCAACTTCGGTGGGATCGCATTTCCGTTTATCCAGGACAAAATCGCCGGCAAACAGATCAGGGCAATCGCGGTTGAGCCGTCCTCCTGCCCGACGCTTACGAAGGGCGAGTTCCGGTACGACTTTGGCGACACTGCCGGACTTACGCCCCTGATGATGCAGTATACGCTTGGTCATGACTTTATGCCTCCCGGTATCCATGCGGGCGGGCTGCGATATCATGGCGATTCCGCCCTGGTGTCTCAGCTTTATCATGACGGACTCATTGAGGCGAAGTCATACGGCCAGATGACATGTTTTGAAGCCGCTCTCATGTTTTCGAAGTCCGAAGCGATTATCCCGGCTCCTGAAAGCTCGCATGCAATCCGGGCTGCAATTGATGAAGCATTGATTGCCCGGGAAGAAGGCAAGGAAAAGTCTATTGTTTTCTGCCTGAGCGGCCATGGGTATCTTGACCTCGCCGCGTATGATGATTATCTGAACGGCAAACTCAGCGATTACGAGTATCCGGATGAGCTGATCCGCGAATCGCTCAGCAGGCTACCCAAGATATAAACATGGTCCGCATAAAAATCTGCGGAATAACGAATGCCGAGGATGCATCGGCTGCCGTTGAGTACGGTGCCGATGCCCTCGGCTTTGTTTTTTATCCAAAGAGTCCCAGATGCATCACCCCTGAGAATGCCCGCACGATCATCGAAGCGCTTCCGCCGTTCGTCACCACCGTCGGGGTATTCGTCAATGAAACCGTTGAGACGGTCAACCACATCAGGTCGGAAACCGGGATTACCATGATACAGCTGCATGGCGAAGAGCCGCCTGCACTCTGTAAAGCATGGCCGCATGTCATTAAGGCATTCCGGGTAGCGGCGATGTCTGACCTTGATTCGCTTGCGCAATACTCAGCTTCCGCCTTCCTGTTCGATACCTATTCCCCCGCTGAATACGGCGGCACCGGACAGATTTTCAACTGGGAGATTGCGGTCGAGGCAAAGCGTTATGGCCGGATTATTCTTGCCGGCGGACTGACGCCTGACAATATTGCACAGGCCGTTGCGAAAGTAACCCCTTACGGTGTGGATGTCAGCAGCGGGGTCGAGCGGGAAAAAGGCAGGAAAGACCTCGAAAAAATGCGGCTCTTCATCGAACGGGCGAAGTCCGCTTCGATGCCACTCGGATAACCGTCTTCACATTCCCTCGCGGATTGAAGTCTCCAATCACTTCCAGATACTTCGGCTTCAGCACCTTCTGCAGCTCGCCGAAAATCAGGTTCGTAGCCCCTTCATGCGAGATATGCTGATCGCGGAATGAATTCAGCCAGAGCTTCAACGCTTTCAGTTCAACTATTTTCTTTGCGGGAACGTATATCAGCCTGATCGTCGCAAAATCAGGGTAGCCGGATCGGGGACAGAGGCAGGTGAACTCGGGAAAGCTTATCGATATCTCATAATCACGATTGGGATTCGGGTTCGGCCAGATTTCGAGTATCGCATCTTGCACCGCTTTTTCACCGTATTTCATAGCATTCCTCCTACTGCCTCGTATAATCAGGCTCAGCGTCATCAGTGCGGAACTGCATAGCGTAAAGCTCCGCATAGAGTCCGCCCTGAGCAAGCAGTTCAGCATGCGACCCCTGCTGCACAATTCGCCCCTGACTCATAACAATAATCCGGTTCGCCTTCTGGATGGTAGAAAGCCGGTGCGCAATAACTATTGTTGTTCTGCCCTGCATCAGCACTTCAAGCGCATTTTGCACCTGGTGCTCTGATTCCGTATCCAGCGATGACGTTGCTTCATCGAGAATCAGAATGCTCGGATTTCTCAGGATCGCGCGGGCGATCGTAATGCGCTGCTTCTGACCGCCGGAGAGTCGCACTCCCCGTTCTCCTATCCGGGTTTCATATCTTTCTGGCAATTCCATAATGAACTCATGAGCAAATGCCGCCTTTGCAGCGGCAATGATTTCATTTTCCGTTGCATCGGGTCTGCCATACAGGATATTCGCTCTTATGGTGTCATCAAAAAGAATCACATCCTGAGTCACGGCGCCGATACAATTTCTCAGGGACTGAAGCGAAAGGGTCCGAATATCCTTTCCATCAATGTATAGAGCGCCGCCTGTCGGATGCCAGAAGCCGGCGACAAGGTCAACAACCGTACTCTTTCCGGCGCCGCTATATCCAACGAGAGCAATAATCTCTCCTCGGCGAACCGAAAACGATATGGCCTCCAGAGCATCAACCTGAGTTGCCGGATAGCGGAAGAAAACATTCTCAAAAACGATGCCTCCCTGAACCACGATCGCCTCGGCACCCGACTTCTCAGGTGGTTCGGCAATGATTCCGCGGATACGGTCAAGCACCGTGCGCCCCTGCTGAAAACTATTATGGACACGGCTCAAACGCTTCAGTGGGGTAAACATAAGCAGAACTGCCGCGACGAATGAAAAGAAGTCCCCCGATGATATCCGGTCGGACAACACCAGACTTCCGCCATAAAAAATAATGACGGCGACTCCTATTCCGGCGACGATATCAGCATTAAATGAGGAGAACTCGTTTATTCTCACTTCGCGCATGCTGTTTCGGTAGTGGTCTGAAAGAATTTTATCGTTTTTCTTCCTTAGCGCCGTTTCCATAGTGAACGCTTTGATAATCTTCATGCCCTGAAGGCTCTCGCTCAGCATTGTTGCAATCTGAGCAAGCAGTAAGCGGGTATTCATGCTTGTTTTTTTCATCCGGCTCCCAAGCTTTCCGATACTGAAAACGATAACAGGAATTGCCAGAAACGAGATCAAAGCCAGTTCAACGTTTCGGGAGATCGCTACTCCGGCCAGCACGAGAACTGTACCGCTTTCAACAAGAAAGTCCTTAATCGAAAAAGCAACTGTGCTCTGGACCATGCCTATGTCATTCAGTATTTTGGAGACCACATCGCCGCTTGATGATCGGGAGTGAAAAGACATGGGGAGGGAAAGCAGTTTTTCATATACCTTCTGCCGAAGAAAGCGCACAATCTTTGCTCCGATGGATGCCATAAGGTAGTTATTGCAGAAAGTAAATATCCCCCGAAGCGTGAACAGGGCAATAACGCCAAGCGGCAGCAAATAGAGATACTCCGCCTCCTTTCTGATGAAAATCGTATCAAGAGCTGGCTTGACGCTCCAGGCAATAGCGCCGTTGATGCCGGAAAGAATAAGGCTGCAAACGGCGGCTGCAAACAGTCTGAGAGCATGAGGACGGGAAAGTCGCCCGATTACGGCGAGATCTTCCTTCCATCCGTGCGAGTCTGTCGTTCGAAATATTCTGTCGAGAGACATCAGATCCCTTCCCTTAACACGTTCTCCTCTTGACAACTGGTTCCGGCTTGATGACCACCATCGCGAGAATAAGCGCAAAGAGCAGTCCGTGTTCAGAATGAAGCGTCGTGTTCAGCATCCCGTTCACGACAACGATAATGAGCCCCGCGCAGGCGGCAGGACGCATGATACTATAGCCGGATTGCCCTAAAATGTAACGCAGGGCAAGGAAAAACAGCCAGCAGAGCGCGCCAAATCCGACGATACCAAAATGCACCAGTGTGTTGAGGAATAGGTTATGTGCATGCGACAATTTCTCTGTCATCACAAAGCCGTACATGCCTGGCTCATACAATCTCAGGCTTTTGGCGCCGATTCCCACAACCGGATGGTGCAGGAACAGTTGCCATGCCATTTGCCAATGCTCAAATCGCATCATAATACTGGCAAAGCTGATACCCTTCTGCAGCGCCGCGGGTTTTGCAAAGTACGCATAACTCCATAAAGCGGCAATTGCAATCGAGACCACGGTTGCCGCAGCTGCAATGCCACGCTTATGAATGCCGCTGAACATGAAGATGCCCGCAATAGACAGCACAAGAGCAAGATATGTGGCTCGCGACTGCGTGAGGATAAGCGCAGAAATTATGCATGCCAGGCTAATGCTCATCACCGCTCTTCCAGCAAAGGCTCGACGCGCGACAAAAAGACAGAGTATGACCCAGATACTGAGGACAAGATAAATGCTTGAATGATTGGCATGACCAACGGAATGCAGCTCAAGAAGGGGTCTTTTCTGAAGTGCTACTTCAGCAAGCCCCCAAGCGGAAGCAGCTGTCGTGCCGGCAATCACGCTCCAGGCGATAACGACAATCGACTTCTCATCGGAAAAATCGGTCGCCACGATGCTGAAAAGGAAAAACATCATAAGCGGATCGAAGCAGCCTTTAATTGCAAGTCCGGGCTTCATTGCAAAAAAAGCCGAAAGAGCCGCCGACACTGCTAATGCAAGGAACCCAAGCCTCGGATCAAACCGCAAAAGAACACGTGAAAGATCACGTTCCCCGGCATGACGGACAATAAATGCAGTCGCGCTCAACAGCAGAAAAATGGTCTTCGGCGACTCGAACAACGGGAAGGAAAAAACGCTGATAAGCAAGGCGTACCACTCTATTTGAATGACTCTCTGTCCGAACATTCTTTAGTCTTTCACCTTTTTTATCAGCAGGCCTGCCGATAGGATTGCAGCCAGAACATTTTTAACCGGGATGGCCTCAACCCCGCCCTGCTCCGCCTGCAAAACAATATTCATTTCACCATGCGGCCGCCAGATGCCCGGAGAGGTTTTACCAAACAGCGCAACTACGGGGGTGCCGACCGCGGCCGCAAGATGACTAGCCCCGCCGTCTCCGCTGACAAGAACAGAGCAGAGAGAAGCTGCCGCAGCAAAAGCCAGCGGGGATTCGGTCTGATAATAATACGAATTTTCCCCTATCCTCCCGCTCACATCCCGTGCCTGCTGCGCCTCATCAGGAGAAGAGCAAACTATGCTAAAGCAGCCGGATTCTTCGCTGAGAGCGCGTCCCAATGCTACGAATCTCTCCGGACTCCAGGCAGATGCAGCCCGATTGCTGCTGATATTCATGATAATAACATTGTCGCGATGCTCTATCCCTTTTTTGCAAAAGAATGCCGACGCCTTCTCAAGAAACGTATTTGGTATCCGCAATGAAATATCACGAATATGCTCACCGATTCCAAGCGGACTCAACAAATGCAGGCAAGCATCAAGCTGGTGAGTCCTTGAAAAGTCTATCGGATCAGCGGGAAGATTGTACAGTTTATCCAGTATATGTCCACTGCTTGATCGGTAGCCGATTCGATACCGTGCTCCGGAAATCGCCGCAATCAGCGCAAAAAAACTAGAAAAACCGCCTTTTACACTCACCGCAAGATCGAATCTGCGTGCGCCGAGCAACAATGCGATACGCGAATAGCGGTTGTGAAACAGGCCGCGCCCTTTTCGATATACCAGAACTTCATCTACAGCCGCTTCCGTAGACGCAACTTCGGCGTTTGCCGGTTCAGCAAGAACCGTTATCTTTGCGAAAGGAAACTCTTTCTTAAGGGTTCTGATGACAGGAAGTGTGTAGATCATGTCGCCGATCCTGTTCATGCGTATAATCAGAATACTCTTGACCCGAGCTTTATCGTATATGGTTGAGCAAAGCATATCTCGCATGAGAAACCCAATGCGGATCACCGAAAGGCACCGGGGTGCTTTTCAGGCGATTGCCTTGCAAAGACCGTATCAACAGCATCCATGACCTCGTCCGGCGTTATTGCCTCAAGGCATTTTCTTACAGGCACGTTGTCACACATGCCCTTTGCGCATATCCAGCAACGCATTTTTTTCGTCAGCACAATATGACCCTCTCCCCATGGGTGCCACTGCACTTCCCCTGTCGGTCCAAACAGCGCAACCACAGGAGTACCGACAGCAGCAGCTATATGCATCGGAGCTGTATCAACGCCCACAAAAAGATCCGCTGCTGCGGAAATTGCCGCAAGCTGTTTGATGGATGTTTTGCCGCAAAGATCGACAACTCGCGGATGTTCGCCGGCAAGAGCAAGGATTTCCTTCGCTCTCCGGAGTTCGCGCTCAAACGGCGACGAAGTAACGATTACTGTTACTTTTCTGGCAATCAAACGACGAATGACCTCTGCCATATACTCATTTTTCCAGCATTTGAATAGCCACCGCGCAACAGGATGTATGTGGACGACTCGATCAGCGCCCGCAATGTGCTGCCCGCGAAAAATTTCCTCAGCAAAGCGCCTGTCCTGTTCGGGAATGGAAATGTCGACCCGCAGATCTGTTGTTGAAATGCCGAATTGAGCGGTGACATCGAGATTCTGGATTACCATATGGCGATCAGAGTCCATCTCTGCAAGATGCGTGTAGAGATATTTTTTTCCGCATAGCCCGGCACCCTTGGGATTGCAGGCAAACCTGTATTCAGCGCCGGACAGAAATGAAACAAGAGCCGCCCGGTCTCCGCTGGTAAGATCAACCGTAAGATCAAACCCGCGAGAAAGCACCGAACGCAAAAAAACAAGCTCTCGCATATATCGTCGGTGCAGCGGCATTTCCTTGATGGAACGATCATAGACGATAATCTCATCAATAAGCGGATTGCCCGCCAGAACCTGCTCTGTTCCCGAGTTGACGAGCGCAGCAATGTGGGCCTGCCGAAAGCGTTCACGTAGCGCCCTGAAAACAGGCACCGTTAACAGGACATCACCGATATGCCGCAGCTTGATCACAAGAATTTTACTGACTCCCCGGAACTCAGACACGGCCTAACAACTTTCGGTAAAGTTCTTCTATAACGTTAAGCATATGTTGAAAAGAATACTTCTGCTCCACCAGTCGCCGCCCTGCCTCTCCGAAAGCGGCGCGCACCTCCGCATTGCGGCATAGCTCGACAACCCTCCCGGCGATTTGATCGGGCCGTTTTGGCTGAATCAGGAACCCGGTCTGTCCGTCGGTAATGACCTCACTGATGGCGCCGGCGTCTGATGCGACAACCGGTCTTTTCATGGCAAGCGCCTGCAGTATCGACTGAGGCACGCCTTCGTTGGCATACGACGGGTGAACAAGAACGTCAATGGATGCGAGTACGGCTGGGACGTCCTCGCAGTGCCCCAGCATCGTCACGTCGTCCTGCAATCCCTGCTTCCTGATTGCGCTTTCAATGTTTGCCTTTTGGGGACCGTCACCGGCAATGAAAAAGTGCGCCGACGGGATACGATGCTTCATTTCCGGAATCGCCTGCAGAAAATATTGATGTCCTTTCCAGCTGCGAAGAACACCGAGCATGCCTATGGCAAAGCCTTTTACCGCAATCGTCGGAGATGCCGATTCCGGATCAAATCTCCCGAGGTCGATGCCGGTTGGCACCGACAGAATTTTATCAGCCTGAAAGCGGTTCACCTGAATCATGCGGCTCCGGATCTCTTCACCGGTTGTCATTACTGCATCGGGAACGACATCATATATGACCCTGCTCAAAAGAGATCGGCCGATGGGTGTAGAAAGGTGTCTCGTTCTGATAATCCTCGGCTTTACAGAGAATAATCCCTGGATGGCAATGCTTGCCACCCAACTGTCAGAGGAACTATGCGTATTCACTATATCAGGCTGTATTTTCTTCAGCACGGATCGGAACGCGCTTACTGACGAAAAACGCTTTCGGTGGAGATCCGTCCTTACAACCTCTATCCCGGCGAATCGGGCGCGGGAATAGATGGCGCTATGCTCCGGAGCGGCAATGACTACACGATGTCCCCTGCCCATCATGCCAAGAGATTCCTGGACGATTCGGATCTCCTGCCCGCCCCATCCGTCAGATGCTTCAGTATGAAGAATTGTAATCATGCGCTTTTTTGGAAATGAGCCTGCAGTCTGTATTGAGCGACTCCTGTGCCCAACAAACAGCTTCTGCGCTATATCTTGAGCTTAATATTATAAAACATTTCCTGCAGACGATTGGTGTAGGTATGTTTTTCGATGGTTTTCCGCCACCCCCTTAAAGCAATTTCGGTCCGCTCATTGTCCGCGCCCAGATAATAGGACAATTTACTCCGCAGGTCGTCGATGGACGTATAGAGCGCTATCTCGATGCCGGGCTCGTAGAGACGGGGAATCTCATCCTTAAAATCACAAAGCTGGAATGCGCCGCACCCATTTGCTTCAAAAAGGCGCGGATTAATGCCGAAGTGATATTTTCCGAACCATGAGTGCAGGTTGAGTACGATTCTTGAACGATTAAACATAACCACCATTTCTTCCGGTGTAAAAAAGCCGTCCCTGACTATGCATTTTTGCAATAGAGATCTTCTGTCGAGATGCTTCTTCCATGGACCCCAGATTGAGAGCCTGAAATCCCGTGCAAGAGCGGTCAGCACCTCTTCACGCCCAGGCCCCCAATCGCCGGCAAAACAGATGTCGTGCTGCCGGGCACGGTCAGGCAAAACCCGATGCACAGGGGGATACGCGCCGACAGGAAGAAAATGGGCATTCCGGATTCCCTGACGGCGATACTCATCCACACTGCCTTCGGCATTCGTAAAATAATAGTCGTAAAAAGAGGCCTTTTCAAGAGATCGCCTCAGCTGAAATGGATCATTCAACCACCAACAGACTGTAATGATATTGCGATTCCGCAGATACTCTATCAGCGTCCGGTCATGATCAAAGCCGAAAATAGTGAGAAATACATCCGGATTGAATTCATCGGCAATTTTCTGTACCTGTCGGTTCATGTGATGATAATAACGATTCCGCGATAGTTTTTTTAGAAGTTTTGCGCGGAGGTCATGGGCGCCAAAGTTAAAGAGTCTCACTTCAAATCCCATTGTTTGAAGTGTTTGATACACGTATTCATTCATCGGAACGGTTTTGAGATGTCCCGGCACCGACAGAAGTATCTTCATTCCATTACTCCCCCATACTGTTCAGGCAGACAAAAAAAGAATCTCGTAAGGATTGAGTTATCTTCCGAGTCCGCCTATTATAAAAAAGCTATACATTGCGAAGAGATTTAACAACACCAATGACCCCAGCAGCTGTTTGCTCTATGGGAAATCTCTCCGCAAGCCCGCGCGCTGTGTTCTGCATGAAAGAATAATTTCCAGCAAGTTCCGACATGCGAGCGGCAAGTTCGTCTGTATCTGCCAAATTGTTCAGGACATATCCATGAACCCCATTCTCGATCAGTTCCGCAACCCCGTTGTTTTTTGAGGTGATGACTGGAAGCCCGCAGGCAAGAGCCTCGAGCGTGGCATTGCTAAAAGGGTCGTACAGCGTGGGAAGGATGAAAAAGTCGGATGCGGCATACAGATCAGCAACATCTTCACGGGGGCCGAGAAACATCACCCGGTTTGAGATGCCGTGTCGGGCTGCGCATTTCTCATAGTCCGAAATGCGATCTTTCCCGACAGCAACGAACATGATATCGGAAACGCCGGACTTTTTTAGTTTCGCTATTGCCTTAAGGATATGCGGAACCCCCTTGCGCCTGAATCCCGAGCCCACATAAAGCGCTATCGCTGCTGCTCGAGGCAGTCCGAGCTTCTGCCGCAGCTCCGCCTTTCGATCCGGGGGAACCGTCCTGAACCGTTCAAGATCGACTCCGTTGTAAATCACAGCTATTTTCTGTGGCGGAATTTCATAATGCTCTATGATCTGCCGCTTGACCATTTCGGAATTTGCGATAACGCACGGAGTCTTCAAGAAAAGCTCCCGCTCCAGCGACAAGATCGCGTGATGCAGCGGGTTGAGCTTGAACGACAGCCGCTTGTGCCATGCCTCAGACTGCGAGCGAATATCGAGCCATGCCCGATGCACTCCTTCTCCCGCCCGGTAAATATCCTGACAGATTGTGCGCTCGAAACTGACGACACAGTCAAACCTCGGGGCTTCCGACACCATGCGAGCGACATTGCGCGCAAAGGTGATGGTAGAGAAATACGACGTTGTCCTGCGAATCGGCACTGTATGGATTGTAATCCCATCCGTCGGCGTCCATTCGTGCGCAAAGATGTGCAACTCATGTCCTTCCTTTGCAAGCTGCATAAGAAGCGTCTGCATATACCGCTCTGCACCGCCGTACAGAGAGAATTTCTTCTTGATGAATGCGAGACGCACCCGCTATACGCCGCCCTGCAGCTCACGAGCCTTGGCGTATTTCAGAAATGATTGCATGGCGTACAGGACAGCAAGAAGAAATCCGTGGCGGCCGTCACGGAATCCCTGCTTGAGAACAAGCATCTTAATGAATACGACCAGAGGACTGAATACAAGAGAACTCACTGAAGCCCGCTTTCCGGCATTTACCATCTCCTTTGCCGAAAGGGTCGAATACAGCTCCATCTTGCGCACATAATCGGAAAGCGTATGATAGGTATAATGCTCAAGATATCCCGTGCATATTCCTACGGAACCGTTCACCACGATTTTTTCATGGACTTCACGATGTTCAATGCCGCCTGAATCCTTCCGGAAAAGCCTTATGATGTAATCCGGAAACCAGCCGCTGTGCCGAATCCATCTTCCAAGAAAAAAATTCTTTCGGGGAAGCTGGTAGGCAATGATGTCAGTGCGCGTGATGCAGGATATAATCTCCTCTTTCAGCTCGGGAGTGACGCACTCGTCCGCATCAAGCAGCAGAATCCATTCTCCGCTGCAGCGGTCAATTGCATCCTGTTTTTGACGTGCGAATCCCTTCCATTCCTGCTGATACACGCGATCGGTATATTCACGGCAAATAGAAAGCGTCTTGTCTTCACTGAACGAGTCGATGACGACAATCTCGGCAAAATTCCTCACGCTTTGTAGCGCCTTCCGGATATTGCGCTCCTCATTTTTTGTGACAATTGCAACCGATACGGGAACCTTGCCGTTCATGGCGAGTATCTGCGCTACCCCCCTATAGCCGACATCGGGCGCCTCTTGTCGGCATCGGGGCGGTCTGCAAAGGAATGGGCCTGGGGCTTCACTTCAACCGCAAGCCGCAGGAGCCTTGCGATCTCTTCATCCGGAACATGCCGGCGCATGGCAGACTTTAGGTCGATTTCCGTTTCGGAAAAGAGACATGGCCTGAGCTTTCCGTCTGATGTAAGGCGCAAACGATTGCATGAGCCGCAGAAATGGTGGCTGATAGGGCTGATAAAACCAAGCACGCCGGGAGCGCCGGCAAAGGAATAATAACGGGCCGGGCCGTCTTTTCGCCGCTTTATCGGGTCGATGGGCGCGATACGCCCCACTCGCTCCATGATCTCCTGCGTCGAAACGACGCGGTCGGCAGTCCAGAAGTCATTGGCTCCGGCAGGCATGAATTCGATAAACCGAACGTCGTACCGGGTTTCAAGCGTGAGACGGGCAAATGCTTCAATCTCGTCATCGTTGATGCCGCGCATCGGCACCATGTTAATCTTTACAGGAGTGAGCCCAAGCAATGTCGCACGCTGAATGCCGGCAAATACAACGGGCAGACTGCCTCCGCGCGTTATTTCAGCATAGCGATCATTTTGCAATGAATCTACACTCACATTTACACGGGTCAGCCCGGCAGCCGCAAGTTCATCCGCATATTTGTCAAGAAGCTGTCCATTTGTCGTCAGACTGATATCTTCGATTCCGGGGATGGATCGGAGATCTGCAATAAGATACCCAAGATTCCTGCGGATCAGCGGTTCTCCGCCGGTTATCCGCACCTTGCGCACGCCGAGCAGCGCTGCAACACGGACAATGCGGATAATTTCTTCATAGCTGAGTATCCCCGCATGGCGGAGATGCCGAACCCCCTGGGATGGCATGCAGTAGACGCAACGGAGGTTGCACCGATCCGTTATCGATATGCGCAGATAATCTATGACCCGGTCGTACGTATCCCGAATGGCGTCCATGATCTTCCGTTTCCCCGAGCAGCTCAGTTGTTCGTCGTTTTCTTTTTCTTTTTCGTAGTTGCCGCCGGCTTCTTCTTTTTCGGAGCGCAGCTCTTGTCAGCGTTGAGTTCGGCGATCTTTTTCTCGGCAAGTTTCGCCTCATCGGTCTGCGGGTATTTCTCGATCAGCTTCTGGAGTATCACCCTGGATGCGCGACAATCCTTGGAATCATAGAAGGCATAGCCCTCCTTCAGCATTGCGGGACGGGCTTTATCATGCTTCGGATATTTCTGCCACACATCATCAAACTCAATGATGGCATCGTTGAACTTCTTTTCGGCGTAATACGACTCGCCAATCCAGTAGCGGGCGCTAGGTATCAGCTGATGCTTCAGATTGTCCTTTACCAGCCGCTGGAATTTCTCACGGGCCTCCGAATATTTTTTGGCTTTCAGCAGAACCTGTCCCTCGTCATAGAGCTTCTGCGGGTCTGCTGCTTTTTCTTCACGCGTCTCAGCCGGCTCCGCAACGGCAGGCGCCGCCGGACTGGACGGAGCGGCAGCGACGGTCTTTTTATCCGATGCGGATGCGGGCCTCGATCCGCCCGCCTTCAGAATTTCGTTCTCCAGTGCCGAAATCTTGGCATTCATCAGCTCACGTTCAAGCACCATGTCCTTGAACGTTTTTTCGTTCTGGTGGCGGTTTTCTTCAAAACGACCCTTCAGCTCCTGCAGTTCTTTGGAAAAGTCATATGTCTTTGTGAGAACAGATGACTGGTTTTCCCTGATGGCGCCAACCGCATTGAAATCCTGCGCAAGCGCGTCCAGCCTCATTTTAAGATCAGCCATCTCCTTGCGCTGCTCCTCAGACTGAAACTGGAGATTGGCAACCGACCGCTTAAGTGAATCCGACTCTCCGGGCGTCAGACATCCGAAAGAAAAAACCAAGACCGACAACAGCATTGCAGCAAGAAGACGCGCACCCCACTTCGCCTGCATCAGCGAACCTCCTCAACAAAGACAAAATGCCCGCGGCGGTTTTTGGCCCAGCACGCCTCACTGGCTTCCGCACAGAGGGGTTTTTCCTGCCCGAAACTAATCGTCTCGATGCGACTGGAAGGAATGCCGAGTGCTATCAGATACTCTTTTGCCGAGTGGGCTCTGCGTTCTCCGAGTCCGAGGTTATATTCAGTCGTCCCGCGCTGGTCACAATGCCCCTCAATAACCAGTTTGATGCCCTTCGCCCGCCCCATCAGGCCCGCAACCTCTTTCAGAATAGGCTTTGCATCCTCGCGAATATCGTACCGGTCATAATCGAAGTTGATGTCTCTCACCTTCTGTTGCAGTTCGCGCAAGCGGCTTTGGACATCAGACTGCCGCGCAGCCGTCATATCGCGCTCGGAAATGGACTCTGTCCGCCCACTCGATGAAGCAGCGCCCGCGGGGTCGCCCGCTCTCTGTTGTTTTGCGAAATCCGACTGATCCGCCTGGCTTGCAACCCGATACTGTGAGGAGCACCCAAGGAGTATAAGAAGCATGACCGCAAGCACGGCCGGCAGCGCAGCATATCTTTTCATGTGACCTCCTCATGAAAGAATTATGTGGTACTTTAACAAATATGATCCGCCAGTGCAAAGGAATCGAGCATATATGCTAAGCGTAATAGAGACGCATGAAAAGAAAGCAGATGCCGAATCCGAGCGTGGGGCCAAGAATCCAGTTCCTGAGAATCTTCAGAAGAAGATCTTTTCTGACGGTTCCCATCCCCTTTACCAGACCGACGCCGCTGATAGCGCCGATAATGCAGTATGTCGTCGAAATAGGCATCCCGAGAAAGGTAAACATGAGGACACAAACACCCGCGCCGAATTGTGCGGCAAACCCCGAAAACGGGTCAAGAGCGGTTATCCCCTTTCCAATAGTGTCAACAACCCGGTAGCTCAGAAAATATGCGCCCAGAAAGACAAAGAGCGCACCCAGAATAAATGCCTGCCAGGTGCCGAGCGCGCCGGCATGCACCGCCGGGCCCATTATCGTCGCCAGGGAGTTCGCTCCGACATTGTACGCAATCAGAATGCTGCTTGCGAGCAGGAGTCCTCTCAATGCGCGCTCAATCGCAAAGACCGGATACCGCGAGAGCACCCGCTCAAGCCCTCTGTATAAAAAATGGGCCAGCACCAGCGCAATGAATGGAGAAACCGCCCATGAAAGAAGAATCTGCCCGAGTTTGGGATAATTCACCGCTGCCCCGGCGCCCGCGCCTGCGCCTGCAAGGCTGCCGATTAAAACCTGCAGCACAGACAGGGGGATTTTCTTCCAGTTTGAGCCGATAATCAGGGTTGCCGAGACGATGCATGAGATACTGAGCACTACCATGTCGACCTCGACGATATCCTTGCCGACGGTTTTCATGACCCGCTCTCCCTGCACCGCAATGCCGACCAGCACAAAAACGCCGAAGAGCAGAATAGCCCTCTTCAGCTTCAGAAGACCGCAGCCGATGCAGATGCCGACGGCATTAGAAGTGTCGTTGGAGCCCATGCCGACAGCCATGAGCACACAGGCGATTATGGGGATATAGTCAATCATGAGCAGTGATGAACTGACAGCGGGCGCTAACGGAGGCTCACGTTAATGATCTGAAGGTAGTCGCTCGCATCCTCAATTGCATCACTGATCTGCGTGATGTAATCAATAAACCGCGCCAGCGTTCGTCCGTCCCAGAACGTCGCCGGCTCCACCGTCCGAACCTGTTCCAGCAGGTCAAACTTGAGCTCATCGATACGCTTTTCATAAACCCTTATTGCAAGACTTTTCTCCCGAAGATCTCCGCCCGAAAACAAGGAATCAAAAGCGATCAGCAGCATTTCGCACATATGGGTATTCAGTGCCGCCACCTTGAGAACGTTTTCCCGGATCTCGCCGGTTACATAGGGTTCTGAATGCCGGTAAAGAACCGCCGCGTCTTCGAGATCATCGAATACCTGATCCACAATCTCCACAAAGCGGCAGATAAAGGGCCGCAGAAACGGCAGAAACGCCCCTTCGAAAACGTGTGAAACAACGGCGCGCCTGATACTGTCGCCCTCCCTCTCCAGATCGGCAACGCTCGCAATCAGTTCAGGATCATTCTTTTCGATACCTTCACGCAGTGCGTCCGCTGCAGTGGAGAGGATCCCGATATGCTGGCGTATCTTCTCAATAACCGCCTGTTCCGGATTACCGCCGGAAAAGAGCTTCTTAAACACCGCTGCCGCCTTTCGCACGGACAATAAGCGATCCGCCCATCACGTCCATCAGCGCGACAATGCCGACCATGTCGGATCCTTCGCACACAAACACGCGGGCAATGTTGAAGTTCTGCATCATGCTGATAACGTGAGGAAGTTCCATCTCCCTGTTCACGCAAATGAGCGGCTTTTCAGCGATCTCTTCGACCCTGACCCGGGAGAGATCGAGGTTCTTGGCAATCGCCTTGAAAACAATGTCCCGCACCGTAATCACACCGAAAACGTCTTTGTCGCTTTTCGGCCTTACGACCAGACAACGAAGACGTTTATCGATCATCTTTTCGACCGCATCGTAAAGCGACGCTTCTGCCTCGATAAATTCGATTTTTTTCGTCATGATCTCTTCGACTTTCATGGGGGGGCCTCCTCGTGCTGTTCTTGCTGAAATAATAGCAGAAGCGATAAACAGAGGAAAGAGATTATAAAGAAGAAGAGATACAGCCAGGAGCATTCATAAACTTCGGCTGCGGGCAGCAGCCTCTCAAGAAACGGCTAATCAACTGCAGGCTGGTCGCCCGACTGCTCAATCGCCGCCGTGACAAAATCCCGGAACCGTTCCGGCAGGAGCCATGCAATGCCAAGCTTCTCAGCCCATTTGACAAGACCCTGGTCTGCCGTTATGAGGAGCGCATCGAGCTCACGGGCGAGCAGAAGAAGATCAACATCCTCCCTGCTGTCGATAATACCTTCACGGAGAGCCTCGCGGTATTTTTTCCGCATGTCCTGAATGATCTCGTCTATCTTGCGCTTCTCTGTTCCGCGCACGCCGTTTTCCGCTATCCTGAGGCCCTTGTTTACGCGATCGCGGGTCTCTTCGATCAATTCGTACAGGAGATACCCGGGAACAAGAATTTCATGTTTCCTGGGCGGTCGCTGACGGAGATGCAGAAGAAATTCTCCGCTGATCTGTTTTTCGTTTACAAAATTCATAAGCTCATGAAACGTGGATGGCGGCATGTAAAATTCGAGCATCTTCGCTTCCCGGGCCAGTTCAAGGAAATTGCCGAGCGCCTCGGTCGGTGTCACGCCGAGGCTGAAGCGGACGTCCGGATTCACAAACAGGCTGGTGTCAAGAACAACTCTCCGGATGCTCACCGTCACCGTGGCCTCACTGCCGGGCATCTGCCGGAAATATCGACATGGAAGGTGTTCCATTCGCTGCACTGCGGGCAGCGACCCGACCAGTCATTGGCCCGCGCACCGCATGCCTCACAGCAGTAAGAGACGATTGATTCATTCCCGGAATCGCACGCTGCGCGGAACTCCTCCAGAGCCCGCTCTTCCTGCCCCCGCTTCAGATAGAGTTCACCGCGAATCCGAAAAAGCTCCGTCCCTCCGACAGCTCCTGCATCAAGGGTGCCGAGGATGTGCAAGGCATCGTCAACCATTTCTAGCCGGGAATATATCTGGCCGAGCAAAAACTTGAGCTCCTTATCTTCTGGCTTTTGTGCAACGGCGCTCAGATAGTCCCTGACAAGCCTTCCGGGCTCGCCGCGGGAAACCATGACCTCAGCCAGGCCGAGATACGCCGGAATAAATGCGCTGTCGAGCTTCAGGATAGCATGGAACTCCTTTTCCGATTTTTCCAGCTCCGCATTCTCGAGGCTCATGCAGGCGTATTCGTACTTGTAGCCGAGCAGTTTGCGCTCTTCGCGCTGCTTCTCTTTTTCGTGCGCCTCCTGCTTCAGGATCGTCTTCTGCAGTGAAATCAGCTCGTCCCACTTTTCGCGCGATTCCAGAATCGCCTGCTTTTCATATAACGCCGTCAGATTATCGGAGTCGACTTCGAGCATCTCCTCGACATGCCGGAGAGCTCCCTGCCAGTTCTTGATGCGCACATGCACCCCCACCAGACCGAGTAAAGCCTGCAGGTTCCTTGGGGCAAGGTCACGCGCCCGCTTGTAGTAGTCGAGCGCGGTCGCATGGTTGTCATTATGCAATGCAATATCGCCAAGCCTCAACAGCGCATCGACATGCTCCGGCGATTCCTTGAGGATATCGGCAAGCGCCTCGCGCGCATCCTCTTCCCTCTGCCCCAGAATAGCATTCATCGCTTTTGAATATGCTTTCTGTGTCTTTGCCTCCCGTTTCAGTCGCTTCTGTTCCTGAAGATTGTCGATCACCCGTTTCGCATCGCGGATGAAAAATCCGATGAACACCACCAGGGATCCGGGTGTTGTGGAGAAGAGGATTAGGGTAACTTTCGACATCTCATATGTTTCGCCAAAGGGAATTTTGAGCGTCACCATCTCGCGGTTGTCAAATGCGAGAGCGCCGAGCACTCCGAGGAACACCAGCAGCAGAAATATCGTCGTCTTGCCCATCAGTGATGATACTCCCTGCCTTTCAGAATGGTCATCGCACGGAAGAGCTGTTCCAGCACTATCACGCGCGCCATTTCGTGCGTAAACGTCATGCGGGAGAGCGCGATACATGCGCGGGCTCTTGCCCGAACGTCATCCGAAACTCCAAAAGCACCGCCAATCACGATATCAGTGCCATCAGCTGTATTGATGAAGTGCGCAAACTCGGGGGATGTATACTCCAGTCCCCGCTCATCAAGCAGGAGAAACGCTTCAGATGCCGCGAGGATTCGCTTCCCCTCAGCTTCACGGCTTGCAGCAGCGTCTCTTCCCCGCTCTTCCTTAATCTCGAGGATCGAGACCCGGGAGTAACCGCTCAGAAGTTTTCTGTAGTACTCAATGAGATCTGCCAGCGCCCGATCTTTTGTCCTGCCGACCCAGAGCAGCCGAATCTTCTTCATCAAAAGGAACCCTCGGCGCGTCGAGCCAGAGCTTCTCAAGCTCGTAATAGGCGCGCGTTTCAGCCTCGAAAATGTGAATAATCACATCACCGTAATCCATAAGTACCCAGTGCGCATATTCCAGTCCTTCCATGCGAATCGGCTTGATAACAAGTTTTTTGAGGGACTCTTCGATCTGGCCGGCAATTGCATTGACCTGCTGAGTATTCTCCGCCGAACAGAGCACAAAATAATCAGCAATCGCAGTGAGTTTCGTCAGTTCAAGAACAAGAACATCCGCTGCCTTCTTTTCCAGTGATGCCCGCGCAGCGGCTACGGCCTTTGCTTTGCTGTCGATGATGGAGATTCTCCTTTCGGAAATAATATGTAGTATAACAGAAGCTGTATGAATAGAAGCGGGAAGAGAGGATGGATTGCGCTACTTTTCGGTGAGAAAACAGACGAGTCCGAGCGCAACAATCGCCGCAGTTTCTGCCCGGAGAATCCGGCGGCCGAGAGTGGCGGCAACAAGTCCCTTGCTGTTTGCCAGTTGGACTTCTTCCGCAGTCATGCCTCCTTCCGGACCGATGACCACATGCCATGGATGACTCCCCGGCAGTGCATTCCGCTTCCCGATGAGCATCCGGTGCGCTTCGGCAAGCGGCAGCCCGCCATCTTCCCAGAAAACAAATCCGCTGAGCTGCGGTTGTAATGTGAAGAACTCCTTGAATGTCTTCGGCTCACGAATATGAGGAAGGATAGTCCGTCCGCACTGTTCACAGGACTCCTCGGCAATGGCACGCCATCGGTCAAGCCGTCGCGTTTCCTTCACAATCGTCCTCTCTGAAACCAGCGGCTGTATCTCCATTACTCCCAACTCGGTTGCCTTCTGGACCACGAGATCCATCTTTTCACCCTTGAGAATGGCCGCGCACAGCACGATATGGGTCAGGAGTTCAGTATCAGACGGTATTTCCCTAGTGATATCGAGCAGGACGCGATTTTTGGAAATTTCTGAAACAACTGCTTCGTATGCCGTGCCCATGCCGTCGAAAACCGTCAGGCCGTCGCCCTTTCGGGCGCGCATTACGGTAATGAGATGGTGCGCCTTCTGTTCGGAAAGACGCACAGTAACATGTTCGGCAATATCACCGGCAGGCACATAAATACGCACAGATGTCAACCGGTAAAAAGATCTTTGAGTTTACCCTTGAAGCCCTTGCTCTCCTCAACGCTTTCGCCGCCGAGACGCGCAAATTCCTGGAGAAGCTCTTTCTGCCGATCGCTTAGTTTCTTCGGCACATCGATGAAGACCGAGACTATCTGGTCTCCCCGGTGGTTGGTGCCGAGCTTCGGAATGCCGCGCCCCTTGATGTGGAACTCCTTTCCTGAGCCGGTGCTTGCCGGAATCTTTATCTTCGCCGTGCCGTTCAGCGTCGGCACTTCTATCTCGGCACCGAAAACTGCTGTCGGAAATGAAATCGGCGCTTCGCACCAGACATCAAGGCCGTGACGTTTAAAGACCCTGTGCTCTTCAACATCCAGCACAATATAAAGATCGCCGGGCGGCCCGCCGGAAGAACCGAAGTCGCCTTCGCCGGAAAGCCGCAGGCGGGAACCGACGTCGACGCCGGCCGGAATTTTCACCGAAATGTCGCGCTGTACCCGGACTTTTCCTTCGCCCCGGCATTTGCTGCACGGGGAGGTGATTATCTTGCCGGCACCGTGGCATTTGCCGCAGGTCTTGGACACGCTGAAAAAACCCTGCTGGAAACGAACATTGCCGCTGCCTTTGCAATTCGGGCACGTTTCAGCCTGCTTCCCCGGCTCGGAGCCGCTGCCGCTGCAGGACTCGCAGGTCTGCCAGCGCGGTATCTTGATCTCTTTCTCAATGCCGAAGGCAGCTTCTTCCAGCGTGATGGTCATGTTGTAGCGAAGATCCGCTCCCCTTGTCGGTCGCTGCCGTCGCTGACCGCCGAACGCTCCAAAAAAATCATCGAAGATGTCTTCGAAAATATCACCGAACGGGGAACCGCCCTGACCAAACCCGCCCTGACCGATGCCATCAGCCGTGCCGAAGCGGTCGTAATGGGCGCGCTTTTCAGGGTCGCTCAGAACGGAATACGCTTCATTCGCCTCTTTGAACTTGTCCTCAGATTCCTTGTCGCCGGGATTGCGATCCGGATGGTACTTCAGGGCAAGCTGACGAAAAGCCTTTTTGAGTTCGTCCTGTGAAGCGGTGCGTTCAACGCCGAGTATTTTATAATAGTCTTTCATGTCCTCATCTCATGCCACACATTGAAAAGTAAAAAGCAAAGTTCTTTTATTATATCAGACATGCGAAACGCGGGGGCATCGGCCCCCGCGTTTCACCGTACGTTTGCGATACTGACTCGAGATCTACTGCTTTTTCTTTTTATCTACATCTTCAAATTCCGCTTCAACAACGTCCTCTTCACCGCTCTTCGGCTTGGCTGCCCCGTCTCCGCCACAGGGACCGCTGCCGGTTCCGCACCCGCTGCCAGCCTGTCCGCCTGCTGCGGACTGCTGAGCCTTATAGACATGTTCGGCAAGCTTATGCGAAGCGGTCGAGAGCGCTTCAGTCGCTGACTTTATTTCTTCAGCGTCGCTGCTTGAATCTTTCGCCTTGCGGCACTTCTCCAGAGCTTCTTCGATTTGAGTCTTCTCTTCCGGAGAGACCTTGTCGCCATAATCCTTCAGCGATTTTTCGACCGAGTAGATGAGCGTATCGGCGGTATTCTTCGCCTCGATCAGTTCCTTGCGCTTCCTGTCCTCTTCAGCGTGAAGCTCAGCGTCCTTCACCATCTTGTTGACTTCTTCTTTGCTGAGACCGCTTGAAGCAGTAATCTTGATCGACTGCTCCTTGCCGGTGCCCATATCCTTTGCCGAAACGTGGATGATGCCGTTTGCGTCGATATCGAAGGTCACTTCAATCTGCGGGAGACCGCGCGGCGCCGGCGGAATATCGGTCAGCTCAAAGACGCCGAGCAGCTTGTTGTCCGACGCCATTTCGCGCTCACCCTGATGGACCTTGACGGTCACCGCAGGCTGATTGTCTGCAGCGGTCGAAAAAATCTGCGACTTCTTGGTCGGGATTGTCGTATTCCGCTCAATCATTTTCGTGAATACGCCGCCGAGCGTCTCAATGCCGAGAGAAAGCGGGGTAACGTCGAGGAGAAGAACCTCCTTCACCTCTCCCTTTAGAACTGCGCCCTGAATCGCTGCTCCGACCGCGACCACTTCGTCCGGGTTCACGCTCTTGTTCGGTTCCTTGCCGAAGTAAGTCTGAACCACCTGATGCACCTTCGGAGAGCGGGTCTGTCCGCCGACCAGAATTGCCTCATGGATTTCAGACTGCTTCAGGCCTGCATCCGCAAGCGCCTTTTTGCATGGCTCGAGAGTCTTGTCAACAAGATCATCCGTCAATTGCTCAAGCTTGCCCCGAGAAAGCTTCATAAGCAGGTGCTTCGGCCCGGATGCATCGGCAGTCACAAACGGCAGATTGATTTCGGTTTCCTGTGCGCTGGAAAGTTCGACCTTTGCACGTTCAGCCGCTTCCTTCAGGCGCTGAAGCGCCATTTTGTCCGACCTGAGATCAATACCCTGCTCTTTCCTGAACTCATCAACCAGCCAGTCGATAACGCGGAGGTCAAAGTCATCGCCGCCGAGATAAGTGTCGCCGTTGGTCGATTTCACTTCAATAACGCCTTCGCCGATTTCAAGAATAGAGACGTCGAACGTTCCGCCGCCGAGGTCGTAAATTGCGACCTTCTCCTCTTTTTTCTTGTCGAGGCCATAAGCGAGAGCAGCCGCTGTCGGCTCGTTGATGATACGGAGCACGTTCAGTCCGGCAATCTTCCCTGCGTCCTTGGTCGCCTGCCGCTGGCTGTCGTCAAAGTAGGCCGGCACGGTGATAACCGCGTCCGTGACCGTTTCGCCAAGATAGTCTTCAGCAGCCTGCTTCAGCTTCTGCAGAATCATGGCCGAAATCTCGGGCGGGGAGTAGCGCTTGCCGCGGATTTCGACGTGCGCGTCACCATTCGGCGCCTCCACGATATGGTAGGGAAGACGCTTCTTCGCATGTTCTACTTCCGGGGACTTATATTTGCGGCCCATAAGCCGCTTAATCGAAAAAATGGTGTTCTCCGGGTTGGTAATCGCCTGCCGCTTTGCAACCTGTCCGACAAGCCGCTCCCCCTTTTCGGTAAATGCCACAACCGAGGGGGTCGTGCGATTGCCTTCCTGATTCGGAATGACAACCGTTTCGCCGCTCATTACAACGGATACGACCGAATTTGTGGTTCCAAGATCTATTCCTACTGCCTTCGCCATTGCGTCCTCCCTTATGTGCTTTTGTTCTTTTTTTGTTTTATTCAGTCTTTTTTGAAACCGAGACCAGTGATGGCCTCAATACCTTGTCCTTGAACTGGTAGCCTTTTCTGAGCTCTTCAACAACCATGCCGTTTTCAAGGTCATCCCGCTCCACCTGTGACATTGCATGGTGGTACGCCGGATCGAAAGCCTGCCCTGCGGCATCAATCGCGGCAAGACCGAACTTCTCGAGCATCCTGCTCAACCCCCGAAGCGTATTGTCCACTCCCGTCACGAGCGGGTCGACCGTCTCTGCGTTCGCCTTATCCCTCGCATGCTTCAGCGCCATTTCAAGGTTATCAATGACCGTAAGCAGCTCAAAGACAAGCGATTCATTGGCATATTTGACCAGCTCTTCCTTATCTTTAACAACCTTTTTTCTGAAATTCTCAAAATCCGCATACAGCCGCAGGTACTTCTCATTCGCATCGGCAAGCTCTGCCGCAATATCCGGTTTCGGCTCATCCTGCTCGACAATGACTTCAGGCTGCACAGCAGATTGAGCTTTCTGCTCCGCAGGTACTTTTTGGTGATGCTTCTTATCCATTCACGCTCCTCCATCGGCGATTATCTATGTTCATCAAATGTTCGTGAAATCTGACGTGCAACCATATCGACCATAAATATGGCTTTTGAATAATCCATGCGTGTCGGCCCGATAAGAGCGATAACGCCCATCGGACGGCCGCTTTCGCGGCAGCTTGCAGCCACAATGCTCAGGTTCTGGAGTTCAGACGATGTGTTTTCCCGGCCGATAATCACATTGACGCCCTCCGCTTCAGCAAATTCATCAAGCAATCTCAGAATGGTGTGCTTGTCCTTAATCGCTCGGGAAAGCTGCCTGATTTTTCCGATATCCGAAAAATCGGGCAGATCCATGGCATCGTACAGGCCGGAAACATACAGATCGCCTTCATTAAAGTTGAACGTCTGCTTGCAGACCTCAATGGCCCTGCTGATCATGCTGTCCCAGAGTGCTTTTTCATCCTGCATTAGCGCAACAAGCATCAGCGTCATCTCGTCGATCGTCCTGCCGCGGTTCTCGCTGTTCAGGTAGTCGGCAATCCGGTTCAGGTCGTCCTGTGTCAGTTCGGGATCGATCTTTATGATCTTGTTTCTGATAAGCCCTTCATCGGTCAGAAGGATTGCCACCACATTGCCGTCACGGTACTTCATCAGGTCTATGCGATGAAACGTTGTTTTGGCAGCCTTCGGCGGCAGCGCCACCCCGACATAATTAGACATTCGGGAGAGCGTATCGGTCACCTCGTGAAACATTACCGCAAGGTCATTCTTCATGGTATCGAGGCGGCGCGCAAAGTCCTGCATCGTACCTGCATAAGAGTCTTTTGAAACGCCTCCCGCAGGGTTTAGCAACGCATCGACATAATAGCGATAGCCCTTATCGGTCGGCACTCTCCCGGCTGAAGTATGAGGTTGCGCCAGGAGGCCGGCCTCCTCGAGATCCGACATGATATTGCGTATCGTGGCAGGGGAAAAACCAATCGGATATTTCTTCGTAACAAAACGCGACCCAACCGGCTCGGGCTTGTGGATATAGCTCTCTATAACCGCAAACAGCACCTGCCTGCTTCGTTCATCAAGGGATTCTATATAGTCTCTAATCGACATTAGCACTCACCACCACAGAGTGCTAACAGTCTAACAACTTGAGGCTGGGCCTGTCAAGACTCGAACAATATACATTTGTATTCAACATGTTATACACAACGTAATTCACAAGCAATTCACAAACAAAAAGCCATCTCTGTCTCAAGGTGTTAGAGTCCAAGGGAGTGGTGTAAGAACAGCAGGGGCTTGAAAAAGAGAAGCCATCGTGTCAATCTCCAAAATCTGTATTCCGCCAAGAAACAGAAAGGAGAACAAAAGACGCGATGGCTAAAGACAGTGTAACGATTGCAGCAGAGATAGGCAAGTTGGTATCAGAGGCACAGCCGGATGT